>NZ_JACHCX010000081.1:0-1111 GCF_014207295.1 Streptomyces sp. AK010 | reverse complement strand
TATTGATCCGAAACTCAAAGGGTTCTATTCGAGGATGTAGCGGACGTGCGGGCCGCCGAAGTAGCCCCGGACGATGTGTGGCTGGCGTTGGCGTCGGTGGAAGAACCGTCGGGTCTCGGCGGCGAGTTGGGCCTGGTCGCGGGCCCGGCTGTGCATCGGAAGGCTCCGTTTGAGGTCGGCGTTGACCAGCTCGTCGGGGTTCAGCTCCGGCGAGTACGGCGGCAGGAAGTGCAGTTCGATGCGGTCGGGGTGGTCGGCGAGCCAGGTGCGGACCTTGCGGGAGCGGTGGGCGGAGTGGCCGTCCACGACGAGGTGGACCTTGTGGTCGAAGTGGCCTGCGAGCCGGTCGAGGAAGCGGCACATCACGTCGGCGTCGAAGGTCTCGGTGAACACCATGAAGTGCATGCGGCCCTTGGTGCTGATCGCGGACATCGCGTTCACCGAGAACCGGTTGCCCGAGCGGCGCACGATCGGTGTGCATCCCCTGGCGCCCCAGGTGCGGCCGGTGACCTGGTCGGAGCGGATGCCGACCTGGTCGGCGAAGAGCACCTCGCCGCTCTCGGCTTTCGCCTTCGCGCGGATCGCCGGCCAGGTCTCCTCCCGCCAGACGCGTACCGCTTCCGGGTTCTGCTCGACGGCCCGCTTGTCCGGGCGCTGGAACGACAGCCCCCACCGGCGCAGGTACTTGCCCACACCCTGCTCGGTCAGCCGCACCCGGTACAGCTTCGCGATCAGGTCCCCCACCCCGGCCCGCGTCCACAGCTGACCCGCAAGGCCCAGGTCACAGGGGCGGTGATCCAGCACGGCCTGCCGGAGCGCCTGCTGCTCCACCTCGCCCAGGAGCTGATGCTCGCCGACCCGACGCCCGCGTGGCTGGGCCACGAGCGCCTCGCGCCCACCAGCCAGCCACTTCGCCCACCAGTTGTCCACGGCCTTGAGCGAGACCTGGAACACCGCCGCGACATCCTCGCGAGTCCGGCCCGCCACCAACGCGGCCACCGCCCGCAACCGAAGAGCCTCCTGCGCCGACGGCGACAACTGCCGCGCGTCCCCCACCAGTTCACTCACGCAGGGATCAACGACCCAGAACACCTACCGTTTCGGATCAATA
>NZ_JACHCX010000080.1:0-1152 GCF_014207295.1 Streptomyces sp. AK010 | reverse complement strand
GTGAGCCCGGCGACCCGCAACGCCTTCCGCTCTCTGGCCACGGACCTGACCGTCCGGATTGTCGCCGAACTGTGGGAGGACCACGGGTTCGCGCCCATCCCGCCAGATGAGCTGAAGTACCAGGACTCAGAAGCCATCCGCTTACCGCTCGGCAGGCTTGATCAGTCGAACAGGGTTCCTGTTCGGGTGACCTCTCGGCGGTCGGGGCATAACGGCAGGGCCTCCTGGTCGCTCGGGGTTGCGATCCCAACCGAGCAGCACCAGGAGGCCCTGTGTCGCAGTCTTTCGTGCCCGCCTCTGTGGAGTCCAACGCGCCATCTCCGGCGTGTGACTGTCTCGCGCACAGGTTCGGCAACGCGGCGGACGGGCCGGACCGCATGCCGTGTTACGGATCCGACCTGACGGAGACGGAGTGGCAGGTCATCCGGCCGCTGCTGCCAGTTTCCGCGTGGCTTCAGGGGCGAGGCGGGCGGCCGGAGGGCTATTGCCACCGCGTGATGTTGGATGCGGTCCGCTATGTAGTCGACAACGGCGTCAAGTGGGTCAACCTGCCCTGTGACTTCCCGCCGTACCGGCGGGTGCACGCGTTCGCCCGCCGCTGGCAGGTGACGGGCTTGCTTGCCGAGCTCCACGACCGGCTGCGCGACAAGGTGCGTCAGAAGGAAGGCCGTTCGCCGGACCCGACGGCCGCCATCGTGGACTCGCAGTCACTGCGGGCAGCGGCGAACATTCCGCGCTCGACGTCCGGGTGGGACGGCGGGAAGAAGGTGGGCGGACGCAAGCGGCACCTGGTGGTGGACTGCCTCGGCCTGGTCCTGGCCGTCGTAGTGAGTGCGGCGAGCGTGCAGGACCGCGACGCCGCAATGCCCTTGCTGCAGCAGCTGCGCACCATGTACTTCTCCATCCGCCTCGTCTGGGCGGACGGTGGCTATGCGGGCCGACTCGTCGACTGGGCGGCCGAGAAGCTCCAACTCACCATGGAGATCGTCAAACGCACCGACGACACCAGCGGGTTCGTGGTGCTGCCACGCAGGTGGGTGTTGGAGAGAACACTGATCTGGCTGATGCGCTCGCGCCGCCTGGTGCGCGACTACGAGACGCTGCCCGCCATGCACGAGGCCATGGTGCTGTGGTCCATGACCATGCTCATGA
>NZ_JACHCX010000079.1:0-1247 GCF_014207295.1 Streptomyces sp. AK010 | reverse complement strand
TCGGGCGAGTAAACCCTCATCACCATAAATGACTCCTTCTGGCCGGTCCCCTGCGGGGCCGGATCGAAGGTGTCCACCTACAAGGGGGAAGCCCCCCCCAGGCCGCGGGGGGAATCGTGCTGGCGGAGCGGGGGCGCACGGAGTCCGGGGTGGTGACCTCGGTCGAAGACGGCTCCATGAATGCCCAAGGAGGTGGCCGCTACCTCTGCTCGGTGATCGACCGGGACGGCATACCCGTGAAGGTCCGAATCTGGCGCGGCTGTGAGCGGACCACCCGGCCTGGTGACGCGATCACCGTCGTGTACGACGTGGAGGGACGGGTGCCGCCGCGCGGGGCGGAGGGAGGGGGGTCCGCCCTGGACGCCCTGAGCGGACTCGCCGGCTGGGTGGCCGGGCTCGTGGCAGCGTGTGTGGTCGCCGTCGTGCGTTCCTACCGGCTCTCCGCACAATCCGTCCAGGCGGGCGCTCGCCCCGACGCCTGTGCGCCGTCGGGCTTCTCCACGCCCCCACCCGTCTGGCTCGCAGACGAAATTCCGAACGCAGACTGAAAGCCAGGAGCCAGACACCGAGTACGCGATCAGAGAGAGTAGGCAACAATCGTGACTGGACTCGAAATCCTGGCCGCACTGGCCCTCAAGGCGATAGCGGCGAAGCTAGGCACGGTCGGAGCGGCGAAGGCCGCCCTGATCGGGGGCAAGGCCATCGCCTCGCACGGTGGTCTTACCCCCCTCACAGCCACGCATGCGGCGGCAACGGCACACAGTGCCGGGGTCATCGAAGCGGCCCGTCAAACCGCGCATATCGCCACTCACGCCGGCTACTACCTCGCCGCCGCAGGTGGAACGGCAGCGGCTGTCGAGGCCCTGCGAAACGATGACGCTGAAGGCGTGGCAGACGGCATGTGGGAGGCGGCCACCAACACTCATGACTTCTTCACCTGACCGGTCGAGCCGAGCGCGAAAGTTCGAGCAGGGCCTCCGTAAGCGATAAGGCTTGCTGAGGTTCCCCGACAGAGTCGTGGTGCCCGGCTTCCGGGGCCCGCTTCTCCGTTTCTACTAAGAAGTCGTCTCAACTGGTGAGCACGGTAGCCGGTTGGGGTTCCGGCGAAGCTCAGCGAGCAGCCTGCTCAGCTCGCCCACTACCCGTCCGCTTAGAAGGCTTCCGCTTACCGCTCAACGGGCTTGTCTGGTCGAACAGGGGTCCTGATCGGGTGATCGCGGCAGGAGCGGCGCATGAAGGCAGGGCCT
>NZ_JACHCX010000078.1:0-1257 GCF_014207295.1 Streptomyces sp. AK010 | reverse complement strand
CTAGTAGACCGTCGCGGCTTAATTTCGCTTTGTGGTTGGGTAGAGGTGGCGCAGTTTCACGCGGGCGTCGTCGGTGGTGAAGTGCCAGTCGACTTGGCGCTGGTTGCTGTTGGTGTGCTGCTGCCAGGCAGCGAGTTCGGCGTTGAGCACGGTGAGGTCGTCGATGCGGCGGTCCAGGCACTGGCGGGTGAGCGCGGAGAGCTCGATCTCGGCGATGTTGAGCCAGGACCCGTGCTTGGGGGTGTGGTGGATCTCCAGGCGCTGGGCCAGCGCGAAGGCCTTTGCCGGGTCGAACGCCTCGTAGAGCGAGGCGGTGGTGTGGGTGTTGAGGTTGTCCATCACCAGCACGACCGTGGCGGCGTCGGGATAGTCCACGGTCAGCAGGTGCTCGACCTGGTGCGCCCAGTCGACCCTGGTCCGGCGGGACTGGGCGTCCACGCGCCGCCATCCGCGCAGCGGCTCGACCCAGCAGAAGATCGAGCAGGTCCCCGAGCGGACGTACTCGTTGTCCTCGCGCCGGTCGCGGCCCGGCTGCGCGGGAAGCGGATCGCGGACGTGGCCGAGCAGCTGGTAGGGCTTCTCGTCCATGCACACCACCGGGCGCGCCGGATCGAAGGGGCGGCGGTAGACCGCCAGGACGTCCTCCATCGCCGCTGCGAAGGCCGCGTTCGCCGCGGGCGGGATGGCCCAGCACTTCTTCACGTGAGGACGCAGTTCCGTTTTTTTAACACCCGGCCGATCGTGGAGTGGTCCAGATCCGGGATGTCCTCGATCAGCGCGACCTGCTTCTCCAGCAGGCGCAGCGACCACCGGGCGT
This sequence comes from Streptomyces sp. AK010, assembly GCF_014207295.1. Lineage (NCBI taxonomy): Bacteria > Bacillati > Actinomycetota > Actinomycetes > Kitasatosporales > Streptomycetaceae > Streptomyces > Streptomyces sp. AK010. The sequence goes on along the minus strand of NZ_JACHCX010000078.1, from coordinate 440 downwards.
GTCCCTTGGGCGGAGTCGAGCAGGCCAGCGCAATCAGCCTGGCCTCGACCTCACCGGTCACCGGGGAAGGCACCGGCGGCAGGGCGCGTTCCTTCCGGCCGACCGTGGCCCACACATCGCCGCCGGTCTCCGCGTACCGCTTCGAGATCAGGCGGACCGAATCGCACGAGACCCCGACCCGCTCCGCGATCACCGCCCGCGGAGCGACCTCGCCGGCCAACGTGTCCAGCGCGAGCAGCACCCTCGCCCGCCTGATCATCGACGCGCTGCGGACCCCCGTCGTCGTCACCCGCACCAACGCCTGACGATCTTCGACGCTCAACGCAACCGGATACTTCTTCTGCGAAGACACAGCACCCCTGACGGCCGAAAGGAAGCGACAGGGAGATTCTGCCCAACTCCAGCAACCAGAACGACACTTAGCCGCGACGATCTACTAG
>NZ_JACHCX010000077.1:0-1286 GCF_014207295.1 Streptomyces sp. AK010 | reverse complement strand
CCTAGAGAAACGCCCTCCAGGCGGCCACACCCATATCTACGCAGGTCAGACCCCAGATTCTGAGCTCTAGGCCGTCGAATTATGTCGAACCCGGGCGATGATGCGGTGCTCGCGCATCAGCCGCTCAACCCTCTTCTCATTGACCACCCGCCCGGCCCGGCGCAGGGCGGCATGGATCCGCGGGGCGCCGTAAGCGCCGCGCGAGGCGGCGTGCAACACCCGGATCTCCGCCACGAGTTCGGCCTCCGCGCGCCGCCGCAGCCGTCGGGCCGACCGGGAGGCCATCCAGGCGTAGTACGCCGAGCGGGACACCTTCAACACCCGGCACAGGAACGCCACCGGACGGCCGCCGGGATTGCTCTCGGAAGCCTTCTCCGCATCAATGAACGCGTAGCGCGCGGCTACTTCGTCTTCTGCTGCGCGAAGAAGGCGGTCGCTTTTCCCAGCACCTCGATCGTCGCCTCCTGCTCCCGGACCTTCCGCCGCAGCCGGGCCAGCTCCTCGCGCTCGGCCGTGGTCAGCGCCCCGGCAGGCCCCTCACCCCGGTCGATCTTCGCCTGCTTGACCCAGTTCCGCAGGCCCTCCGGGCTCACGCCCAGGTCCCGGGCAACCTCCGTGACGGTCTTGTCCGACGACAGCGCCAGCGCGACCGCATCCCGCTTGAACTCGGCCGTGTACCGCTTACTCATGTTGCTCTTCTTGCTCACTACCTGTGACTGCTTCCTCCGGGACCATCCGGTATCAGGCTGTCCAGGTCACAGGGGGAGCCTCAGGTCGACTTCCTCGTGGTCCAGGCATTCGACCAGTACGCGCTGGAACGCCACGAACGTCTGGGTGCCGGAGGTAGCGACTTCCTGCTGGTCAACCTGTTCCGGCCGCCCTACGGGGCGCCGATGACGACCGACGCGATCGGCGAACTGTGTGAGTCGTTGTCCCGGCGGGCCGGGCTGGGCCGGAAGATCGGACCACGGATGTGTCGACATGCGATGGCCAGCAACGTCGCCGATGCCGGCGGCAAACTGGACGAGGTCCAGGCACTGCTCGGGCAGAAGAGCGCGGAATCGCCGCGACCCTACCTGCATCCCAAACCATCGCGCCTTCGCGAGGCCGTTGAGCGGGTGCCTCTTCCGCGTGTGAACGCCAAGGATGGCCATCGATGACGATCGCTCTGATCGAGAACCTGCCAGCAGAACTGGGCAGTGTGCATCGTGAAGTTGCAGGTCACGGGTCTGGTGTGCGTGGGGTTCTCGATACTCGTGCCGGTCGCGGGTGGATGACTTCGGTGA
>NZ_JACHCX010000076.1:0-1303 GCF_014207295.1 Streptomyces sp. AK010 | reverse complement strand
TGACCTTCCCCTCGTAGCGTAGAGACCGTGACTGCAGGGGAAGTTGGGAGTCATGGCGGGCAAGAGACGGAAGTTCGACGCGGAGTTCCGCGCGGGGGCTGTGCGGATCGTGACCGAGACCGGCAAGCCGATCGCGCAGGTCGCGAATGACCTTGGGATTAACGAGACCACGCTGGCCAGTTGGGTGTCCCGGGCCCGCAGGGCGGGCGGGGCCGAGACGGCCGGTGAGAGCGAGGAGCTCGCGCGGCTGCGGCGGGAGAACGCGCAGCTGAAGAAGGACAACAAGGAGCTGGCCATGGAGCGTGATGTGCTCAAACGCTGCATGGTCTTGTGGGTGAAGTAGCTGGGGCGGACCCGGCCGCCGTGGTCGGGGCGATCAGCGACTGCAAGACCGAGGAGAACATTCCGCATCGCATTGCCTGCCGGGCGCTGGGGGTGTCGGAGGCGTGGTTCTACAAGTGGCGGCGCCGTCCGGCCGAGCCGACGAAGCGCGAGGCCAGAAGGGCTGCCCTGGCCGAGCGGATCCGTTACTTCTTCGATCGCTCCGGCCGGACCTACGGCTCGCCGAGGATCACGCTGGATCTGTGGGAGGAGGGCTGGCAGGTGTCGCAGAACACCGTCGCCGAGATCATGGCCGAGCTCGGCCTGCAGGGCCGCAGGCCGCCGCGCCGGCGCCGCTCGCTGACCCGCCCCGGCAAGCGGAAGACGGCCCCTGACCTGGTGCGGCGCAAGTTCGACGCGATTGCGCCCGACGTGCTGTGGTGGGGCGACATGACGGAGATCGACACCGGCGAGGGCACGCTCTACCTCGCATCCGTCCACGACGCCTTCTCCCGCCGGGCCCTTGGCTATGCGATGGGCGCGCGGCACGATGCCGCGCTGGTCAGCGCCGCCCTGCAGATGGCGATCGCGACCCGGGGCGGCCAGGTCGACGGCGTCATTTTCCACACGGACCGCGGCAGCGAATACACATCCCAGGCGTTCCAGCAGCTCTGCGGCCGCTGGGGCGTGATGCAGTCGATGGGGCGGGTCGGGTCGGCGCTGGACAACGCCGCCGCGGAGTCGTTCCACTCGGTCCTCAAGGTCGAGTACGTCCACCGGCACACCTTCGCCACGCGGGCCGAGGCGAGGCTGAAGATCGCGACGTGGATCGCGGACTTCTACAACACGAAGCGGCGTCACAGCGCGGCCGGCGGGAAACCACCCGTCGAGTTCGAACGGATCATCCAGGAAGCGCGAGCCCTGACCGATCAGGAAGGCCGGGCCGCATAACCAACGTCTCTACGAAAACTGGGGATTGACA
>NZ_JACHCX010000075.1:0-1357 GCF_014207295.1 Streptomyces sp. AK010 | reverse complement strand
GGGGCTTCCCCCCGAGAAGTGGACACCGGTTCGTGCTGCTATGCGGCGAGTGTCATCGTATCCGACTGCAGTTCGTACTCCCGCTCCCGGGCGATGGGGCTGAGTTGGCCGTTGGCCGAGTGCCGGCGCTGGGTGTTGTAGCGGGTCAGCCAGTGGAAGACCTGCCGGCGGCATGCGGTGGCCCCCGGGAAGCGGCGGGCGCCCTTGAGGATCTCCCGCTTCAGCGAGGCATGGAAGCTCTCGCAGGCGGCGTTGTCCGCGGAGGTCCCGACCGCGCCCATGGACTGGGTGACGCCCAACTGCCCGCACAGCGCGGCGAATTCGCGGCTGGTGTACTGCGCGCCGTGATCGGTATGGAAGACCGCTCCGTCGAGGCTGCCGCGGGTGGCGGCGGCCATCGTGAGCGCGTCGGCGACCAGAGCAGTGCGCATGTGGTCGGCGATCGACCAGCCGACCACCCTGCGGCTGAAGCAGTCCAGCACGGTCGCCAGATAGAGGAACTCCCCGTCGCCGACGGGCAGATACGTGATGTCGCCCATGTACTTGGTGTTCGGCGCGGCGGCGGAGAAGTCGCGCCGGAACAGGTCCGGAACGGGGGTGGCGGACGGCTCGGGCACCGTGGTGCGGACCCTCCTGCGCAGGTGGGTGCCGACGATGCCGAAGGCACGCATGACCCGGGCCACCTTCTTTTCGTTGACCGGCACCTGGTCGGTCTCCCGGAGCTCGGCGGTGATGCGCGGGGCGCCGTAGGCGCCGTCGAACTCGGCGTGAATGGCCTTGATCCTGGCGGCGAGGGCTGCGTCGGCCTGCTCGCGGGCGGCGCGGCCCGGGGCGGAGGCGCGCCACTTGTAGTAGCTGGAGCGCTGCACGTCCATGACCTGGCACAGCCGCTTGACGGGGAAGTCCTCCCGGTGGGCGGAGATGAACGCGAAGCGGCTCACCAGTTCATCTCCGAGGCGAAAAACTTCGTCGCCTTGCGCAGGATGTCGCGTTCCTGGGCGAGCTTCTGGTTGTCCTTGCGGACCGCCTTCAGCTCGGCCTCCAGGGCTGCGATGCGCTCGCGCAGCTCGTCGGGGCCGCCTTGGCCGGCCGGGGTGGTGCTGGTCACGTTCTTCCTGGTGGTGCCGGTGGCTTCGGTGCGTGCGCGGTGGGCGCTCACCCAGTTCCGCAGGGTCTCGCGGCTGACGCCGAGGTCATCGCCGATCTGGGTGTAGGTATGGCTCGGGTCCGAGAGGTACAGCGCGACAGCGTCGGCCTTGAACTCGGGCGAGTAAACCCTCATCACCATAAATGACTCCTTCTGGCCGGTCCCCTGCGGGGCCGGATCGAAGGTGTCCACCTACAAGGGGGAAGCCCC
>NZ_JACHCX010000074.1:0-1372 GCF_014207295.1 Streptomyces sp. AK010 | reverse complement strand
TGGGACAGCGGCCTCGGCAAGCTTTGGGACGGCGTCACCGAGACCGGCGAGGCCAGCTCCAACGTGAACGAGTCCTGGGTGCAGTTCGATCTCGGTGCCGACTACGAGCGGTTCGCCTTCACCATCCAGCAGGACAACTGCTGCACCTGGATGACCACCCACTGGAAGGTGCAGCGGTGGAGCGCCAGCCAGAACGCCTGGATCGACATCATGCCCTACCAGGCGATCAACACGGCGGCGCCGGTCGTCTACCGACCGTCGGCCAACGTCGCCACCACCAACATCCGGCTCTACGTGCGCAACAGCAATGAGAACGGAAAGGTCGGCGTACAGGAGTTCAACGCGACCGGCGTGCGCAAGTAGCGGCCTCAACATCACGCGGCGGGCGTGGCGCAGCGGGCGGGTGCACCGGGTCGTGCGCCTGCCCAGCCGCCTTCTGTGGAATCCCCACATTGAGCGGTGTGCATCGTGAAGTCGCAGGTCACGGGTGAATGGCGAGTTGGGTACTCGTGCCGGTCGGCGGACGATGACCATGGCGTAGATCATCGGGCAGGTCCGGCTCCGGCAGGATGCGCTGCAGACCTCGCCCGTTCGAGTCTTCGTGGCCACTTCGGGCTGCACCTGGCGGCAGCTGCCGCCGGTATTCGGGCCGGCCTGGCCCACGGTCTACCGGCGCTTCGCCCAGTGGAGCAGGGAGCGGGTGTGGGCCCAGCTGCACCGGGTGATCCTCGACGAACTCGGCGCTCGGGGCGCGTTGGACTGGTCGCGGTGCGCGATCGACTCTGTCAGCGTCCGGGCGGCAAAAGGGGGTCACTGACCGGACCGAATCCGACCGACCGTGGCAAGCCGGGATCGAAAATCGACCTCATCACCGACCGAAACGGCGTGCCGCTGTCGCTGGGCATCTCCGGTGCCAACATGCACGACAGCCTCGGCCTCAAGCCGCTCGTGCGCGGGATCCCGCCCATCCGCTCCCGGCGCGGCCCGCGCCGTCGGCGTCCGGCCAAGCTCCATGCCGACAAGGGCTACGACTATGACCACCTGCGGAAATGGCTTCGTGAGCGTCGCATCCGCCACCGCATCGCCCGCAAGGGCATCGAGTCCTCCACCCGGCTGGGCCGGCACCGCTGGATCATCGAGCGCACGATGTCCTGGCTGGGCGGCTGCCGCCGTTTGCACCGCCGCTACGAACGCAAGGCCGAACACTTCCTGGCCTTCACCGCCATCGCCTGCAGCCTCATCTGCTACCGCCGACTCGCCAAATGAGACGACGTCTAAGAGGGCGTTTGATGTAGCCGAATTGCCCTTTAAGTTCTAGTAAGTTCCTCGCCAGGTTGGCGTGGTCTCGTCCGTTATGCGCTTGGCGAGGTTG
>NZ_JACHCX010000073.1:0-1449 GCF_014207295.1 Streptomyces sp. AK010 | reverse complement strand
TACTCCAGTGCGGTTTCGTGATCTATCCAGCGGGTTCGTCGGTGGACCGTCGTTGGTAGTGGCTGCGTCGGGCTGTTGCCTGGTGGCGTCTGCGCCAGGCGGACCAGTGCAGCGGCCTGTCCATGGACATGGCCGGTGGGATCAGGAAGACGGTGAACAGGCGGCGGATTTCCGGAACGGTCAACGCGATCGGCTCGCGGCTGCGGGTGGGGTGGTGCGGATCGGCGGGCCGGTCGGGAGCCGCGTCGGCTGCGAGGGCAGCGAGGAAGGCCAGGGCGAGCATGGCGAGCGTGATGTGCCGGTGCCAGGAGGTCCAGTTGCGGACCTGGTAGTGGTCGAGTCCGACCTGGCCCTTGGCGGCCTGGAAGCACTCCTCGACGCTCCAGCGGACACCGGCGACGCGGACCAGCTCGGACAGGGGCACGTCGGTGGGTGACCAGCACAGGTAGAAGGCGAGTTCACCGGTGCTCCGGTTGCGGCGGATCAGCAGGTGGCGGTGGCCGCCGGTGCCGATGTGGACCCAGGCCCAGTCGTAGTAGCGCGGGCCCTTTGCACCGCTGCCGGCGCTGTGCCGCTGCCAGGCGGTGCTGGGGAGCTGGCCGGCGAGGGTGTCCGCACGGACGGGGGTGCGTCCTTGGTTGATTGGGACCTTGGTGGAGCAGGCCACGGCCAGGACGTAGCCGATGCCCCTCTCCTCCAGACGGGCGCGCAGGTGCGGGTCCTGGCCGTAGGCTTCGTCGCCGGTCACCCAGGAAGCGGTGATGCCCGCTTCCAGCGCGGCGGCGATCATCTCCCCGGCCAGGCGGGGCTTGGTCGCGAACTGCACCTCGTCGGGTATCCCGGCAGCGCGGCGGCGCTCCGGATCGCAGCACCAGGAGTGCTCGGGAAGGTAGAGCCGACGGTCGATCAAAGCCCGTCCCCGGTCGGTGGCGTAGGCGAGGAACACGCCGACCTGGCTGTTCTCGATGCGTCCTGCGGTGCCGGTGTACTGCCGCTGCACCCCCGCCGAGGCCCGGCCCTTCTTCAGAAAGCCGGTCTCGTCGACGACGAGAACCCCGCCGTCGCTGCCCAGATGTTCGATGGCATAGGTGCGGACGTCGTCGCGGACGGCATCCGCGTCCCAACGGGCGTAGCGCAACAGGCGCTGCATCGGCCCGGGCCGGGCGTGTCCGGCCAGTTCGGCCAGCTGCCAGCAGTTCTTCCGCTCGACGCTCGACAGCAGCCCAAGCAGGTAGGCGCGGGCAGTCGCCCGGGGCTCCACCCGCCCGAACCGGCCCGCGATCCGGGCCATGACCAGGTCGAACATCGAGCGCCAACGGACAGGGTCTACGCTATGGCCCGCGGCCACCGCACGATCTTCAGGAGTCCACACAACCCCCGATGATCACGCGGTGGCCGTACCCGTTCCCAGCCGGACCCGACTCAAGATCGCGAAGTCAGACTGGAGTA
>NZ_JACHCX010000072.1:0-1473 GCF_014207295.1 Streptomyces sp. AK010 | reverse complement strand
CAAGGCCGTGAAGTTATGGCTCGGGCGGGGTTGTCCAGGGGGCCGTAGGCAGCGGTTTCGCCGGACATGAGGAGCGGAGCCCCGGTAGAACTGGCAGTCGACCAAGACAAGCCGTTCACAAGACCGGAGGCTCCGCTGTCCGAACAGTGTGCCATCACGCGTACCGTCACGGTGGCCGGAGGCCGGTTTGCGCCCGGTCATCTCGGTGAACTCACTCAGCTGGTGCCCTTCGAGATGGTCGATGCCGCGCTGAGCGCGACCAGGACCGTGCAGTGTCGGCTGAGGGATCTGCCCTCCCGGGTCGTGATCTATCTGCTGCTGGCCGGGTGCCTGTTCCCGGAGACGGGATACCCCGGCGTCTGGCGCAAGCTCACCGGGGCGCTGACCGGCCTGCCGGTGGCCGCGCCGACGGCGAGCGCGCTGGCCCAGGCCCGCCGCCGCATCGGCAGCAAACCGCTGCGGTGGCTGTTCGACCTGCTGCGGGGCCCGGCTGCGACAGGGCACGGCCCGGGGATTCGCTGGCACGGTCTGCTGGTGGTCGCGCTCGACGGCACCACTTTGACGGTCCCCGACACGACCGCCGTCCTGACCCGGTTCACCAAGCAGGCGGGCAACCACGGCGGGACCGGATACCCGCAGGTCCGTCTGCTCGCCCTGGTCGCCTGCGGCACCCGCACCCTCATCGACGCGGTCTTCGGACCCACCACCGCGGGCGAGACCACCTACGCCCCGCGCCTGCTGCCCAGCCTGCGGCCCGGGATGATCCTGCTGGCCGACCGCAACTTCGGCGCCCAAAAGCTCGTGGCCGACATCGCGGCCACCGGAGCCGAGGTCCTGGTCCGGCTCAAGAACGGCCGTCGCATGCCCGTCCTGGCCCGCTACCGGGACGGCTCCTACCTCTCGGCGCTGGGCGACCTGCACGTCCGCGTCATCGACTGCGAGATCACCGTCACCACCACCGCCGGGAAACACACCGGCCTCTACCGGCTCGCCACCACCCTGCTCGACCACCACCGCCACCCGGCAGCCGGACTCGCCACGCTGTATCACCAGCGCTGGGAGATCGAAACGGCCTACCTGGAGCTGAAGTCGACCATCCTCGACGGCCGGGTCCTGCGGGCCCGCACTCCCGACGGCATCGACCAGGAGATCTACGCCCTGCTGGTCGTCTACCAACTGCTGCGGACCGCCATGGCGGACGCCACCAGCACCCAATGCGGCACCGATCCCGACCGCGCCAGCTTCAGCATCGCCTGGCAGAGCGCCCGCGACCTGGTGGTCCAGGCCGCGGGCGTCATCGCCGACACGGTCGTCGACCTCGTCGGCACCATCGGCCGACACGTCCTGGCCGACCTGCTGCCCAAGCGGCGATTACGCGTCAGCCCCCGCATCGTCAAACGCGCCATCTCCAAGTACCAGGCCCGAGGCCCCCACATCGACCGGACCAGCTACAAAGCCACCACCGGCATCGAA
>NZ_JACHCX010000071.1:0-1524 GCF_014207295.1 Streptomyces sp. AK010 | reverse complement strand
CGGAAGATTTCAAGTCCAGTGAGACGGTCGTGACGCTATGAGGTTTGTGGTGCGGGTTCCCTGCGCTTGGCCGGGTCGTTGATCCATGCCTGCTGGGGTATCCGGGGTGGTCGGGGGCGGCGGCCGAAGCGTTCGGGGTGGCGGGCGTATGCCTCGGCGAGGGTGACGGCACGCTGGTCGCGGACCTCCTCGGCGGTGCCGAAGTGCACGCTGGCCGGTGTGTGCCAGCCGATGCCCGAATGCCGGTGCTCGTGGTTGTAGTACGCGATGAACGCGTCGAACCACTCGCGGGCATGGGCCAGCGAGTCGAACCGTTCGGGGTAGTCGGACATGTACTTCGTGGTCTTGAAGTGGGCCTCGCTGTAAGGGTTGTCGTTGGAGGTCTTCGGCCGTGAGTGCGACCGGGTGACGCCGAGGTCGATCAGCAACTGCGAGACCTTCTTGGAGGTCATCGACGTGCCGCGGTCGGCGTGCACGGTCTGGGGCACGATGCCGTTGCGGGCGATGGTCTCGCGGATCAACTCCTCGGCCCGCGCCGCTGATTCGGCCCGCTCGACGGTATGGCCGACGATGTAGCGGCTGAAGATGTCGATGATGACGTAGGCGTGATACCAGACGCCCTTGACCGGTCCGGCTGCCTTGGTGATGTCCCAGGTGAACACTTGCGAGGGTGCGGTGGCGACCAGCTCGGGCACCGTCTTCGCCGGGTGGGTGGCCTGACGGCGGCGCTCGCCGGACTGCCCCTTGGCGCGCAGGATCCGGTACATCGTGGAGACGGAACAGTGGTAGCGCCCGGCATCCAGCTCACGGGCCCAGATCTGCGCGGGCGGCAGTTCGGCGTACTCGCCCGAGTTCATCATCTCCAGGACTGCCGCCCGCTCCTCGGGTGTGAGGGCTGAGGGCTGGACCTGCGGTTTTCTGGGTTTCCGCTCGGGCGGGGGCCGCAGCCGGCGGTAGTGGGTGGCCCGGGAGCGGCCGGTCAGCCGGCACGCGGCCGTGATGCCCAGTTCGCCTTGGACGCCGGTGAACGCGTCGTCGACCACCGGGTCGGCGGCAGCGTTCAGTCCGCGCCCTCGGAGATCATTTCCAAGAGCGTGGAAGCTTTTCCCATGACGTCCAACGCGGCCTTGTTCCGGGCCAGTTCCTTCTCCAGCCGTTCCACCTGGTGGCGCAGCTTCTCGTTCTCGGCCTCGGCTGCCGACTTCTTCGGCCGGGCCGGGCTGGTGCGCTTATCGACCAGCTTCTCCAGGGCCCCGGCATCCCGCGCGGCCCGCCACTCCTTCACGTGCGAGTGGTACAGACGCTCGCGGCGCAGGACCGCGCCCTTCTCGTTCTTCGGGGCGGCGTCGTACTCGGCAACGATCCGCAGCTTGTACTCCGGGCTGAAGGTGCGGCGCTTCGGCCGGGGAGCCGGGTCGGACCCGGCGGGGGTGGTGCTGGTCATGAGGGGGTGGTTCTCCTGTCGTGCCCTCTCAGGCTAACCCGACGAAGCGGGACGTCTCACCCAAGGCTGACAGAGAGGGG
>NZ_JACHCX010000070.1:0-1538 GCF_014207295.1 Streptomyces sp. AK010 | reverse complement strand
CGAGTTCGAACGGATCATCCAGGAAGCGCGAGCCCTGACCGATCAGGAAGGCCGGGCCGCATAACCAACGTCTCTACGAAAACTGGGGATTGACAAGTGCGTGAACACCCTGGTGCCTGTGCTCAGTGCGAACAGCGTCGTCCGCTCATCGGTTTCACCGATGCGGGGAACGGGATCTGCGGACCCTGCGCCGGCGTCGATCTCACCTACGCGTGCCGGCGTTGCGGCACGAGCGACAGGATCTTCCGCGAGCGATTGTGCACCCGCTGCTTCGCCACGAAGCAACTGGCCGAGGCGCTCGGTGGAGATGACACAACGGTCCCCGGACAGCGGCAAGACTTCCATTCGGCTCTTTCGGCCGCCGGACACCCCCGCCGAGTGGCGTATTGGCTGACTTGCGACGGAGTGCCAGCTCTCATGTCGCAACTTGGCGCCTCTCATGCGGAGTTCACTCACCAACTGCTCGACGACCTGCCCAACACGCCGACCACCCGCTATATCCGCGACGTCCTCGTCGCCGCCGCGGTGCTGCCGCCGCGGGACGACCGATTGGAGGCCTTGCCGCTGGGCAGACGCCCTCTTGGCCCAGGCACCGGTCCCCCAGCGCAAGTTCCTCACTCCCTTCACCCATTGGTATCTGCTGCACCGCATCCGCCGGGCCCACCGGCACCGCCCGCTACGCGCCAGCACGCAGCACCAGACGCGATTGCGGCTGCGCCGAGCCCTGGAACTGCTCGACTGGCTCGACGAGCACGGCATTTCTCTCGGGGAGCTCACACAGCCGGAACTCGAGACGTGGCTGGAGGAAGGGCCTGAGAAACGTCGTGAGGTGCGTGCCTTCGTCGTCTGGGCTAGAGACCGGGGTCTGGCCGGCGAGCTCGTAGTCCCCAGGGCCCCCGTCGCCGCACCCAGTGTCTTCAGCACGGACGAGGACCAGGCCGAACAGCTGCACCGGTGTCTCGGTGACGATGCGCTGCCTCTTGATGTCCGTACGGCTGGCGCCCTGACGCTCCTCTTCGGGCTGCAGCACACCAGACTGCTCGAACTCACCGTGCACGACATCATCGACGACGACACGCTGCTGGCGCTCAACCTCAACGGTCATCGTCTTCCGCTGCCACCCGAAGTCGCCCAACTAGTCCGCGCACTGCGCGACCAGCGCCAGAAACGCTGGCACCTCGACCAGACGGCCAGCACAACACCATGGCTGTTCCCCGGGCAGGAGCCCGCCCGCGCTCTCGGAGCCACCTACCTCTACTTGAAGCTCCGCCGACACGGCATCGCACCCCTCGCCAGCCGGAACAGTGCTCGTCTCGCGCTTGCCACCGATCTACCAGCATCTGTCCTCGCCGACTTCACCGGCACCAGCATCAGCAACTCCACCCGCTGGACCGGATACGCCAAGCGGGACTGGCTGGACTACATCGCCAGCCGCGTAGACCCCTGAGAAGGCTTCCGCTTACCGCTCAACGGGCTTGTCTGGTCGAACAGGGGTCCTGATCGGGTGATCGCGGCAGGAGCGGCGCATGAAGGCAGGG
>NZ_JACHCX010000069.1:0-1574 GCF_014207295.1 Streptomyces sp. AK010 | reverse complement strand
GTGGTGCTGGTCATGAGGGGGTGGTTCTCCTGTCGTGCCCTCTCAGGCTAACCCGACGAAGCGGGACGTCTCACCCAAGGCTGACAGAGAGGGGGCCGACCGTGGCAACATCCGAGCCGCAATCTGCTTGCTGAACTGGCTCGACCAGCACCAGCTCACCCTCCCGGACCTGCACCAAGAGGATCTGGATCTGTGGCTCACGCAGAACCCCACCCGACGGCAAGCCGTCCACTCCTTCGTCCGATGGCTCACGAAGCGAAAACTGACCCGACCGCTCGATACACAACTCGCCCGCAAGGGATTCCCTGCGAACTTCCAGACGGACGACGAGCACCAGCAACAGCTGCGGAGATGCCTCACAGACGAGGCTGTGCCCCGAGAACTCCGCATCGTGGGAGCCCTGATCCGCCTCTACGCACTCCCCATCTCGCGCATCAAAGAGATCACCACCTCCCAGTTCCAACTGAACGACGCCGGCGCCTTCCTCACCATCAATCGCCACCCTGTACTGCTGCCTCCGACGCTGGCCCGGCTCATCAAGGCCCACATAGCCAGCCCGCAGGCCAGCTCGATGCTCAAGCCCCGCGCGTCCTCCGAACCCGATTACCTTCTCCCTGGTCGACACGCAGGTCGCCCCCTGAGCGCCGGCCACCTCATCAAACGGCTGCGGAACCACGATCTCCCCACCCGTGCGGCACGCAACACGGCAATGATCACCGCCATCACCGAGCTGCCGCCAATCGTGGTCAGCGACCTCTTCGGCCTCTCGGCCGCCACGACCTTCCAGTGGGCCAAGTTCGCCCAACAGAACTGGACCGACTACCTCGCGCTCCACGATTAGTGCAGGCATCTGGTCCCTTCTCCAGCCAAACGAACTATTCCGAGTGCGTGTGCGAGTGTGGCGTTGCAGTCTCAGGTCTTCCTCAAATCGCGCCCAGCGTTCAGCGTGTGCCTGCATGATCTGGTCTATGGCATCTTCACAATGGAGTGTCGGTCGCGTGCTTGCCCGCTGGAAACTTGCTCTAGTTCCTGTGGGCTTCTCGATGATCGTGTATGGGAACTCTCTTTATGGCGGCTCAAATCGGCGTCTCGGTTGGGTTCTATTTCTCGCTGGCTGGGTTATCACAGTCAGCGGTATGCCAGCCTGGAAGCGGTTTGTGGATGAGGACCCACTTCGCGCGGGGTATGAGAGATATGTCTGGGTGGTCTTCTTCCTGATCCTATTCCTGGCGGGACCTGCTCATGTTGTTTTCAAGGCTGCCGTCGGAGCGGCCCATGCGGGCAACTACCGCACTGCCGCAACATCGCTGGGCCTGATCTACCTCATGCTTCCATTGATCGTGCGGTGGGCTGAGCCGAAGGACTACACCTTTGCGCGGCTCCCCAGTCGTATTGGGCGAGCCACATTCTTTCGCACCGTCGCCAACGCGGCTGGTATTGGCGCAGTCGGGGCGTTCCTTGGTGCACGCTTTATCGCTACCTATTGATCCGAAACTCAAAGGGTTCTATTCGAGGATGTAGCGGACGTGCGGGCCGCCGAAGTAGCCCCGGACGATGTGTGGCTGGCGTTGGCG
>NZ_JACHCX010000068.1:0-1665 GCF_014207295.1 Streptomyces sp. AK010 | reverse complement strand
CCTCCTGCGCCGACGGCGACAACTGCCGCGCGTCCCCCACCAGTTCACTCACGCAGGGATCAACGACCCAGAACACCTACCGTTTCGGATCAATATCCGGCGCCGCTTATTTCTACGGTCTTGACTCTCATGGTCACCATGGTTGTGGTCACGCATAAGACTTTTGCGCGGGCGCGGAAGCTCTGCACGCAGACTTGTATTGACGTGCAGGCTCTGCTTTGGGCAATGGACGAGCTCGATGATGCGAAAAGGCGGGACAAGCCGGCGAGCGGACTGACGGATTGGCGGCGCTGGCGACGCAGCCGTCAGGCGACGGGCGCAAAGCACGCTGATAAGCAGATGGCGGCTCACCAGAGTTGGCACACTCTCAAGCTCGACCTCTGTACCACCGTAGACAGCGGCTACCGCCTGTTCGGGCTGCCGCTCCTTACCCAGGGTGAGGTGGACGAGTTGGAGAGAGAGGTGCTGGCTGAGATCGAAGCCGCCGGTCCCACGGACGCTGCCTCGACGCGTAAGAACCTGCACGCCATCCTGAAAGCGTGTGCTGGACGCATCGACGTCTTGGCCTAGCTCCATGCATCGGCGCCCCTTCCCGATGGCCTCCCTCACTTGCCTGCGGAAGCCGGACAGGACTACAGAGTCGATCACGTCACCTCGCCCCTCGAATACTGCAGGGTTGGAACACCGGCTCTTCCCCAGTCCGGCACGGCCTCGTAGCCGGGCCACGGTGCCACGGCCTGGGGCGGGATCCCGGTCTCCTCGTGCAGCTCCCGCAGCGCTGCTGCTGCCAGGGACTCGGCGACGGGCTCGGTGTGTCCGCCAGGGGCGAGGACCTTCCCGCTCGCCAGGTGCAGCACGTGCAGGACGCGGCCGAGGGGGTCGACGACGATCGCGCCGCAGGTGACGTGTCCGGTGAAGGTGGTCCGGCTGGTGATGTCGGTGGGACGGTCGAGGGCGTCCAGGAGGCCGCCGAGCTGTTCTCGCTCGTGAGGGTGGCGAGCAACGTAGGTCTCGACGGTGGTGCGGATGTGGTGGTGCGACAGCGGCATGGGGCTACCTCAGATGCGTGTCGGCCTGTAGCCACGGTGCGGACACGGAGCTGATCACCCGGCCATCGGGCGCGTGGCGGGTGGGGATGATGTCGTTGGCGTACGCCTCTTCCACAGCGACGTCGGGAGCGAAGACGTGCCGGGGCAAGGTGCGGAAGGCGCGCTCGACAGCGGCGGTGCGGATGTGGTTGTCGGTGTGGAGCTGCTCGACGAGCTGGTGGCGAAGCTCGCTCACGTCACTGACTTCCGTAGCCGGTGGAGTCGTCACGGCATTCCTTCGGGGGCTAGTTGGGCGGGTTCGGACGTGGAGCGGAGGGAGAATCGGGAGCGGCCCTGTGTCTCTGCCTGGCAGAACGGTGGCCTCGCACGGGCCGGGTGATCAGGGGGTGTCGCCGCTCATCCGGCGCTGCAGCTCCCACAGGGTCCGGAAGAGACCTGGCTGCTGGGTGAGCTGGGCGTATGTGCCTTCCTGGACGATCCGCCCTTGGTCCAGGACCACGATCCGGTCGGCGACGGCCACGTTCTCTGGGGGTTCCCCGGCTGTGGCGTGACGTCGTACGGAGCCTGCTCGTTGGGGAGGTTGCGACGGTTCTCAGGGGGTGCGGCTCTGCGGTGG
>NZ_JACHCX010000067.1:0-1679 GCF_014207295.1 Streptomyces sp. AK010 | reverse complement strand
CAGTGAGACCCGTGCATCGTGAAACGTGCAGGTGAGGTGCGCTGGTGTGCGGGCGAGTTGCCGTGCTCGTGCCGGTCGGTGGCGGGTGTCCATGGTGAAGATCGTCTGCCCCTGTCGGCTGAGGCGGTTCTCGGGTTCCGCTGCGCTCGTCTCGGGACCGCTCCTACGATCCGTGACCGGGGCGGTACACGGTGAGATCGCGGGAGGGTGCAGGGTATGGGAGACCTGGAGCGGATCACCGCTCGCCGGAGCGAACTGGACGTGCTCGCCGAGGAGTTGGCCAAGCAGCTGCAGGAGGTCCAGGCCGAGCGGGAGGAACTGCTGGTCGCCGAGCGGGTCCTGAACCGGCTGGCCGAGCAGGACCGGGCCGAAGCGGAAAGCGCCGTGGCCGCCTCCCCGGCGCCCGCCCGGGTGGCGGGAAGGGCGGTCCTGCTGATCCCGCACCGCAGCGAGGGCCTTGACGAGGCCGCGCTGCCCGGCGATTACCGCAAGATCCTGGCGATCGTACGGGCCGCGGACGGCCCGGTGCAGGTCAGGACGGTGGGCGAGGAGCTGGGACTTGAGGTGGCGGTGCGCGGGAAGCTGGAACCGCTGCGGGCGAAGATGACCAAGCTCGCCGATCGCGGCTGGCTGCACAAACGGCCCGACGGACGGTTTACCGCACGCCGGTAGCCACACCAGGACGGGAAGTCGGAGCGTAACCAGCGGGCCCCCGACGGCAGTTGACGTGTTTTGTGAAGAACAACACCAGCCCCGTCGAGGGCCCTGACGGCCTTGTCTACACCGCCCGCCTGCCACTGTCGAGCGCCACCCTGAACTACCTCGCCACCCTGATACGCGGCCACTTGAAGAAGATCGGCTCGCGGTGGCGGGCCCTGCCCGCGGGGAAGATCGCCGGCATCGTGCTGGCGGTGCTGCGCTGTGACCAGCGGCCCGGCGACCTGGCCGGCGGGAACGGAGTCCACCGCACCACCGTCACCCGGTGGGTGCGGGAGGCCGTCAGCCTGCTCGCCGCCCGCGCCCCGCGCCTGGACCGCGCACTCAAGAAGATCGCCCGAACGGGTGGCGGGGTGGTCCTGCTCGACGGCACCTTGATACGCACCCGGCGGCGCACCGGCACCGCGAACCGGAAGAACTACTCCGGCAAGCACAAATGCCATGGCCTGCTGGTGATCGCGCTCACCGACGACCGGGGCCGCCTGCTGTGGGTCTCCGCGGCCCGCCCCGGACGATCCTCGGAGATCACCGCCTGCCGCCACGACAAGCTCACCGCGAAACTGCGGGCGGCCGGGCTCGGCGCCATCACCGACCTCGGCTTCGTCGGCCTCGACGACAGCGGCCCGGACGCCGACTCGGCGGTGATCACCGGCTACAAGGCCGCCCGCAACCGGCCCCTGACCCGAGGGCAGAAACTGTCCAACAAGGCACTGGCCGCCGTCCGGGCGCCGGTCGAGCACGGCTTCGCCCATCTCAAGAACTGGCGGATCCTCGGCAAGGTCCGCACCGACCCGAAGTGGGCGACCGCCCTCGTCAGGGCCCTGCTGGTCCTGACGAACCGCGAAGTCTCCCGGTGACCGACGATCTTCACCGAAGTCATCCACCCGCGACCGGCACGAGTATCGAGAACCCCACGCACACCAGACCCGTGACCTGCAACTTCACGATGCACACTGCCCAGT
>NZ_JACHCX010000066.1:0-1694 GCF_014207295.1 Streptomyces sp. AK010 | reverse complement strand
AGAAGCCGTATTCCTATCGATCACGGGGGCGGTTCTGATCGAACAGGATCCCTTGACGGGTGATCTTGGCCGGTAGGTGCATGAAGGCAGGGCCTCCGGTGCAGCACGAGGGTTGCGACACCGACTCGTGCACCAAGGAGGCCCTGTTGTTCCAGTCTTGCGTGATCGTGCCCGCCGCGTCCAACTTCCGCGTGTCGCCGTGCGATTGTCTCGCTCACCGGTTCGGGAACGCGGCCGACCGTCCGGAGAGGGTGCCGGTGTATCCGTCGGACATGACGGATGAGGAGTGGGCGGTGGTGCGGGACGCGCTGCCGGTTCCGGCATGGCTGGAGGGCCGGGGCGGGCAGCCGGAGGGCTACTGCCACCGCGTGATGTTGGACGCGATCCGCTATGTCACCGACAACGGCATCAAGTGGCGCGCGATGCCGTGCGATTTCCCCAGCTGGGACCGCGTGTATGCGTTCTTCCGCAGGTGGCGGAAGAAGGGCCTGGTCAAGGAGTTCCATGACCGGCTGCGTGGCGAGGTCCGCACGGCCGAGGGACGCGAGGTGGAGCCGACCGCGGCCATCATCGACTCGCAGTCCGTCAAGGCGGCGGCCTCGGTGCCCGCCGTGTCACGCGGCTACGACGGCGGCAAGAAGATCAACGGCAGGCGCCGGCACGTCATCACGGACTGCCTCGGCCTCGTTCTGATGGTGCTGGTGTGTGCCGCCGATGTCACCGACCGTCAGGCCGCTCGCGGCATGCTGCCCCACCTGCGGACGAAGTTCACCACGATCACACTGGTGTGGGCCGACGGCGGCTACTCCGGCCGCCTGGTCACCTGGGCGGAGGAAAAACTCCAGCTCACCCTGCAGATCGTCAAACGCAGTGACGACGTGAAGGGATTCGCGGTGCTGCCGAGAAGGTGGGTGGTGGAGCGCACGCTGGGGTGGCTGATGCGTTCGCGCCGTCTGGTGCGGGACTTCGAGACGCTGCCCGCTTCCAGCGAGGCGTTCGTCTACTTCTCGCAGGCCATGCTCATGAGCCGCCGCCTCGCCCGCCGTCCGGCGTCCCGGCCGCGGCCCGAGCAGTCGCGGTGGGCCGCCGCGGCGTGAACCGGCCGGACGGCGACGCCGCCAGCCACTCCCGCTCGACCAGCCGCTTCGCCCGGGAGCGCACCCCCTCGATCTTCGCCGGCACCAACTCCAGACCCAGCCGGGCCGCCAGCTCCTTCGCTGACATCCCCGCACCGTCGCCTTCTGCGGACTCCACCAGCTCCACGATCCGCCGGTACTCCGGCGCGAGCGCCTGAAGGGTCCCTGCCTGGTGCCACCGCGGCACGACCGAGCCCGTGACCGGGACCTTCACCGCCTCCGCCGACGCCTCCCGCGGGCCGGGAACCACCACAGCCGCCTCCTCGGCCGGCGCGGCAAGGGCCTCGGCGAGCTCCACCCGCGCGATCACCCGGCGCTCCAACACTCCCTCCGCCACAGCGAGTTCGGCCAGGACCCGGTCCGCTTCCGCCTGAAGCTCCTCCACAGCCGCCCGGGCAGCACTCTCCCGTTCCTCCAGCAAGCCCATCACCGACGCCACCGGCGCCACCTCCGCACCACCGAGAACGAACTGAACGTCCGAACCCTCCCTCGGCGACACCGACACCATGCCTGATCAGCGGAAACTCAACGATCGCGTCCGGAAAGACAACGGCTTCT
>NZ_JACHCX010000065.1:0-1832 GCF_014207295.1 Streptomyces sp. AK010 | reverse complement strand
CAGCAGGCATGGATCAACGACCCGGCCAAGCGCAGGGAACCCGCACCACAAACCTCATAGCGTCACGACCGTCTCACTGGACTTGAAATCTTCCGGCCTTCGCGGCGCCGGGAGTGTAGCGTCCGCGCTCCGCTCGGCGGCGTGCGTCCTTTATGACGTGCCATTCCGCGAAGGGGCTGACGATCCGGGACTGGTGTGGGGGCAGGGCTTCGAGGGTGGTTTTCGCCCAGAGCTCGAGCCGGGCGAAGGTCTCGTGGCGTTCGGGGAGGGCTCCGGTCATGACGAGGTGGTGCCGGACGTTGCGTGTGACCGTGGTCTGAGGCAGCCGGTCGAGGAGCCCATGACTGATCTCGGTGTACTCCGTGGTGAGTTCGTCGAGGAGTCCAGCCGCGGCGCTGGTCCGCAGCCAGCTCATGACCGACCAGGGCTTCTCCGCCTGGGTGAGCGCGTCGGCAAGGGGCTGGAACGGTGGGGCGATCGTGCCATCGGGTCCGGCGAGAAGGTGGGTGACTCGGTCGGTGATGGCACAACGGGTGCATCGGCCGTTGGCGTAGATGTCTCCGGGGTAGTCACATTGTCTGCAGGTCGTGTGCAGGTCAGGGCGTCCGCTGCAGGGGCCGCAGAGGTCCCCGCCCTCCGAGGTGTGTCCCGCGGCTATACGGGTGTTGCCGCATTCGACGCAGGTTCGGGGGTTGCGTCGGCGGTGGTGGTAGCAGGTGCTGCAGAGGGCGCCGACCGGGTAGGTCGCGGTCACAGGCTTGGACTTGCCGCAGTCAGCGCAGGTCCTTGGCGTCCGTGGCTGGCAGCTGTGACAGAGGAAGGTGCCGCCTCTGCGAACAGCGCCTCGGCGTTGATGGCCGCACGCCTCACATGTCGCGATGTGGTGGCGCGAGCACGGCTCGCAAATGTCGGGGCTCGTGTCCGTGGCGCGGATCTTGATGGTGGTGGTCTGTCCGCAGATGCCGCATGGTCGCGTCGGCCGTTCGTAGCAGCGGGGGCAGATCGGGCCGGCGTCTGTGATGGTGCTGGCGCGGGCGACGGTGCCGCAGTGGATGCAGGAGCGTTTGGGGCGGGGGCTGCAGGAGGAACAGAGGTTCGTGCCGTCCGGGCGTCGGCTGGTGGGGCGAAGTCGCTGGCAGCGGTCGCACTGACGGTGGTTGGCGGGGTCCTTCTGGAAGCAGGAGCGGCAGACCGGGCCGTCTGCCGTACGGCTGTGGATGCGCGTTTGACGTTCGCATCGGGTGCACTGCTGAAGGCGGTCACGTTCGACGCACCAGTTGCAGAGACGCCCGACGGGCGAGTTGCGAGGCAACGGGTCATCGGTGCGTCCGCAGCGTGCGCAGGCGAGCCTGGTGACGGCGAAGCCTGCCGCGGCCAGTTCCAGCAGGAGCCTGGGAAGAGCTGCCGGGCTGTGAGATATCGGTGCGGTGAGCGCGTCAGGGTGTTCGGCCAGGTGGGCGACCAGAGCTCGGGCGGGCCGAGGCTCCCAGGCGTTGGCTGCTTCCAGGATGCGCTGAGCGTCGCTGGAGGTGAGTTGTGATCCGGCAACGGCCTGGACGTATCGTACCAAGTCGGCTCTGTAGCCTGCCAGTTCGGCTCGGCTGCGACGCACCCGAGAGTTGGCCCGGCTGGGCCGGCTCACTGGGGCGCTCACGTGCCCGGGCGGCGGACGACCGTCCGGCGCGGTTGCGTGGGCGGGGCGACGTCGGAGTCACCGCCAGCGGTCTTGCGGACCTGAGAAGCCGTATTCCTATCGATCACGGGGGCGGTTCTGATCGAACAGGATCCCTTGACGGGTGATCTTGGCCGGTAGGTGCATGAAGGCAGGGCCT
>NZ_JACHCX010000064.1:0-1984 GCF_014207295.1 Streptomyces sp. AK010 | reverse complement strand
CCCGGGTTCGACATAATTCGACGGCCTAGAGCTCAGAATCTGGGGTCTGACCTGCGTAGATATGGGTGTGGCCGCCTGGAGGGCGTTTCTCTAGGCGGTGGTGTTGTGCCTGGTCAGCGGGGTGCGGGCTGAAGGTCGAGGACCTGCTTGGGGTGGGGGACGCCGAGCTTGGCCAGCAGGTCGGTCTGTGGCTTGGTCAGGCCGGTGACCTGCTGGAATGTGCCGGTGGGGCCGGTGAAGGTTCCGACGTGGAGGCGTTGGAGGTCGCGGCGGGCCTGGGGCCAGGTCCCGCCGGTCCGGGTCTCGACGATGCGGATGAGGAGGAGGGCGAGCCAGCAGAGGATGACGTGGGCGCGTATGCGTTCTTCGAGGCGGTGATAGACGGGCCGAAGGTCGATGATCTGCTTCATGTCGCGCCAGCCGCGCTCGACTTCGAGGAGTTGCTTGTAGCCGAGCGCGATGTCTTCGGCGCTGAGATGGGGGTCCGAGCAGCGCAGGAGGTACTTGCCGTCGAGGTTCTCCTCGGCCTTGATCTTCGCTTGGTCGACGCGGAGCTTGCCGGCGGGGGTTGTGCGCAGGTAGCGGTTGAGGCCGGGCTTGTCGGCGATCTTCCCTCGGAGTTCGCCGCGTTTGAAGTCGCTGAGCCTGTCGGTGTCGGTGATCAACTCTTCGAGGTGGGCGACGAGTTGGGTGCGCATGTGCTGGTCCCGGGTCGCGGCCTCGGGGTTGTGGCAGATCACGAACCGGTCGGTGTCGCTGATGCGTACTTCCTTGACGCGCATGTTCTCGGCGATCTCGGTGTAGCGGCCCTGACGGGAGAGGGCGGCCTTGACCTCGGGTGATCCGGAGCGGAGTTTCTCGCCGATGATGTAGGCGTGGTCGCCTTGCCGCAGGTAGCGGCGGTTGGTCTCGGAGGAGAAGCCGCGGTCGGTGACCCACACGATCTTGGAGAGGGTCCAGTCGCGCATGTCGTCCTTGACCTGGCGGATCAGTTTCTGGTCGGAGGCGTTGCCCGGCCAGCACCAGCAGCGGACCGGGATGCCGTCGCGGGTGACGGCCATGCCGATCACGATCTGTGGCAGGTCGTCGCGGGAGTCCTTGGACTTGCCGTAGGTGCGGAACCCGGTCTGGGTCGTGCCGGTGTCGTCCGCATCGGTGCCCGTCCGGTTGCCGGCGTCGTCGCGGGCGACGGGCTCGTCTTGTTCCTCCAGTTCGAAGTAGGTGCTGGTGGTATCGAAGAACAGCAGGTCGACTTCGAGGTTCAGCAGGTTGGCGACCTCGTCGAAGACCTGCTTCTCCAGGTCGTCCCTGACTTCGTGGAGCCAGTCCATCGCCCGGTAGCAGGGCTGTTCGGCGGTGGCGGGCAGTTGGTCGATGTGCGCGTCGTGGGTGATCCAGTCGGCGGCGGCGAGCTTCGAGGAGGGCGCCAGGGCCCGGTTGGCGACCAGGGCGAACAGAACTCGCTCGGTGGCGGTCATGTCCCGGCGGCGGCCGCGCTTGGGCTGCCCGACCCGGGCCACGATCTGGTCGATCTTCAACTGGCGCCACAGATGGTCGAGCACGTGGGTGCCGCCGAACGGCACCGAGGAGACGAACTCCAGGTCCGATGCGGCCGTCGCAGCCAGCGCGTCACCTGGCTCCAGCAGCCGTGATAGAGACACGACCAGGCGTTTGACCGCGTCGCGGTCGAGTTGGTCCTCGCGGCCGAAGGTGAACAACACCTTGGGCACCGCCCGCCCCTTCGCCGGGTCCCACTCGTTGTGGGCCAGGTGCAGGTACCGGACCGTGCCGGACTTGTTCTCCCGCTTCGTCGTCTTCACGTACACGGCTCCAGACCATACGAGCGATGCCCAGGCCAGCGCAGGCGAATCCAGAAAATCGCGTCTCTAGGCACTTTCGCACCCTGCAAGCCCCTGCAGCCCTATGACCTGCACGTTCAGCCCGGCCGGACCTCTAGACCCCCCGAATTACGTCGAACCCGGGC
>NZ_JACHCX010000063.1:0-2012 GCF_014207295.1 Streptomyces sp. AK010 | reverse complement strand
TCAGGAGTCCACACAACCCCCGATGATCACGCGGTGGCCGTACCCGTTCCCAGCCGGACCCGACTCAAGATCGCGAAGTCAGACTGGAGTACTAGAACCAGTTGCGCTTGCTGCCGACCTCGGACAGCCACTGGTTCAGGTCCGCGGTCCAGTCCGTCCCCTGGTAGTCGTTCAGACCCACCTGGAAGGAGCGGAAGGTGTCGCTGCCCTCGCTGAACAGCCCCGGCTTCTTGTCCATCTCCAGCACCACGTCCATGGCGTTCTGGTCGGCGACGAAGCTCAGCTCGACCTGGTTCAGCCCGCGGTACTGCTGCGGCGGGTAGAACTCGATCTCCTGGTAGAACGGCAGCTTCTGCCGCGTACCCCGGATGACACCGCGCTCCATGTCCGCGTTCTTGAACCGGAAGCCCAGCTGGATGAAGGCGTCGAGGATCGCCTTCTGTGCCGGCAGCGGGTGCACGTTGACCGGGTCCAGGTCACCGGAGTCCACCGCACGCGCGATCTCCAACTCGGTCGACACCCCGATGTTCATGCCGCGCAGGGCCTGACCGTCGATCATCGTGATCGGCGTCTCCCACGGGATCTCCAGCCCGAACTGCACCGCGTGCACCGCGTTCGCCTGCAGCTCGAACGCCCCACCCAGCCGCGACTTCGTGAACTCGATGTCCTGCTTGTACTCCTGGTCGCCGCTCTCCACCTCGACCTTGGCCTGCAGCCCGACCGAGAGCCCCTCGATCTGCTGGTTGACGGACCCGCCCTGGATACGCACCTCGCCCTGGACGACACCGCCCGGGACGACGTTGACCTCGTGCAGCACCGTCTCTACCGAAGCCCCGCCGGCCCCCAGGCTCGCGAGCAGCTTCTTGAACGCCATGTCTCTCCCTCTCGCCCACTACGGGTGGATCCTTGATCCGTACAAACGCAATCCGGCCGTGGCCGGTTCCATGCCCCACCCTGGCAAGGCGGGTGCCCGACGGCCACCCCCCGGCACCACTCGTCTCCAGTACCCTCGGACGGCATGATCGCGACCCCCGACCGTACGCCCCTGTCCAGGGAGTTCTTCGACCGGCCCGTCCTCGATGTCGCCCCCGACCTGCTCGGCCGCATCCTGGTACGCAGCACCCCGGACGGTCCGATCGCCCTGCGCCTCACCGAGGTCGAGGCCTACGACGGCGCCGACGACCCCGGCTCGCACGCCTATCGCGGACGCACGGCCCGCAACGAGGTGATGTTCGGTCCGCCCGGTCATGTGTACGTCTACTTCACCTATGGCATGTGGTTCTGCATGAACCTGGTCTGCGGCCCCGAGGGAAAGGCAAGCGCGGTCCTGCTCCGCGCCGGGGAGATCATCGAGGGCGCCGAACTGGCCCGGACCCGTCGGCTCTCGGCCCGCAACGACAAGGAACTGGCCAAAGGCCCGGCCCGGCTGGCTACGGCCCTGAACGTGGACCGCTCCCTGGACGGCACGGACGCGTGCACTTCGCAGGACACCCCGCTCCGCATGCTGACGGGCACTCCCGTGCCCTCCGGCCAGGTACTCAACGGTCCCCGCACCGGCGTGGGCGGCGACGGAGCCGTGCACCCCTGGCGCTTCTGGGTCGCCAACGACCCGACGGTGAGCCCCTATCGCGCCCATGCCCCGAGGCGCCGCCGAAGTTGACGCGCCCTGCCGGGGTGCGTAATGTAGCCCGAGCCGCTGTTCCGGGTAGGGCACTCGCCCTGCAGCCGGAGGCGGCCAAACCACTACCCAGCGACTCCCCTCAGCAGGGGCGAATTCGGCGTGCCCGCATGCCTGAATTCGACGCCGATAGACTCGATTATGAGTTGGACGGGGAATCCGCTAACGTAGTGAATGTCGAAAGGCCAACGAGCGAAAGCCCGGGGCCGAACGGCAAATCCCGCCGACAGGGAATCGGATCGAAAAGGATCTGATAGAGTCGGAAACGCAAGACCGAAGGGAAGCCCGGAGGAAAGCCCGAGAGGGTGAGTACAAAGGAAGCGACCGTTCCTTG
>NZ_JACHCX010000062.1:0-2020 GCF_014207295.1 Streptomyces sp. AK010 | reverse complement strand
GCGGCCCCTGTCCGGTAGGCGGCGGAATACTCGTCGTCGTATGCCGTGCCGGAGCGCCATACATCGATGCCCGCGCCGGTCAGGGAGGTCACTCCGCCGCTCTGGCTGACGGCGGCCGG
This sequence comes from Streptomyces sp. AK010, assembly GCF_014207295.1. Classification (NCBI taxonomy): domain Bacteria; kingdom Bacillati; phylum Actinomycetota; class Actinomycetes; order Kitasatosporales; family Streptomycetaceae; genus Streptomyces; species Streptomyces sp. AK010. The sequence goes on along the minus strand of NZ_JACHCX010000062.1, from coordinate 1,901 downwards.
AATCGAACTGTACGCCTTGTAGGGGGAGGTGACGATGCGCAGGTTGCTGAATGTCGCGCTGCCGGCGGTGGTGCTGTGGGCGCTGTGGATGACACCGGCGTCCTGGGTGTTCGCCATGGACGGCAGGGTCACCTTCGAGCCGACCTGGGTGAAGGTGGATCCGTCGGTGGAGTAGTAGGCGGACACCTGGGTGGCCGTGCGGGTGAGCCGCAACCAGACCGGCGCCTTGACGGTGGCGGCGGTGTTCGTGAGCCGGTCGAGGTAGCCGTCGGCGTCGGAGTCCCGCTGGAAGCTGACGCCGTTGTTCGGGGTCACCACCACCGCCGCGTATCCGGCGGAGGAGCCGTCGTCCGTGAGGTCGTTGCGCAGGACGACGCCGGCCTTGGCCCAGCCGCTGGTCTTGTCCAGGCTGTCGACCCGGGCGGTCACCCACGTGCCGTCGACGGCTGCCCCGTTTCGGAAGACGGTGCCGTACTCGTCGTCGCGCTGTCCGCCGGCACCCCAGATGTCCTTGCCCGCGTCAGTGATCGTGAAGTGGCCGCCATGTTGGCCGGTGTTGGCGGGGATGGAGGAGTAGGCGCTGTACGTGGAGCTGACGGGGGCGGTGGTCAGCGGACGGAAGAGGGGTTGTATGCCGGCCTTGTTCATGACCGTCTTGGCCGCTGACGGCCAGTTGCCGTCGGTGACGACGACGGTGCCGCTGACTACGTCACCGCGGCCGTTGGTGTTGGTGATGTTCGCGTGACTGTTGTTCGTCCAGTTGTCGATCAGGGTCAGGCCGCCGGTGTTGTTGGTCGCATTGCTGTTCTCATGGCCCCATTCGCCGGTGTTCCGGAAGACGTTGTTGGTGTCCGTGAAGTCCCGGGAGCCCTCGTCGTGGTAGAAGCCGAACCAGCCATTGTTGCTGTGGCAGTAGTTGCGTTCGAAGGTGCTGCCCGGTGACGCCGACAGGGTGTACAGGCAGCCGCCGTCGGTCATCTGCTGCATGAGGTCGTGGATGTAGTTGTCGGTGACGTGGTTGTTCGCGGCGGTGGTCGCGGTCGTGTAGACGGGCTGGTAGTTGTACAGGCCCCGGTTGGTGTAGTCCTGGCTGCCGCCGATGTCGTTGGCGCCCCAGCCGTAGCCGATGGTGAGGCCGGAGTAGGGCAGGTTGTACACCTCGTTGTGCGAGATGGTCGCGCCGGTCACGTAGGTGACGAGGATGGCCGACATGTCTCGGTATTCCAGCGCCACGTCATGGATGAGGTTGTTGGTCAGCGTGATGTCCCGGTTGGTCATCCGCCGGTCACTGGGGTGGTGGGCGTCCGCCCGGACGCCGCCGACGGCGATGCCGCCGCCCGCGTCCTGGGTGAAGACGTTGCCGGTCACTGTGATGCTGCGGGCGCTGAGTCCGACGCCGGTGGTGTGGGCGTTGGCGTCGTTGCCGATGCCGAGGCTGTTCTGTCCGAGCTGGGTGAACCGGTTGCCGGTGAATGTGATGTGGTCGGCGGCCGAGACCTGGACGGCGGAGGGCATCTGCTTCCAGTGCGGGCGTGCCGCCTCGAAGAGCCGGCAGCCGCTCTGGCACGAGGTCAGCGCGTCCGACGGGCGGTCCCAGGTACCGGAGAGGTACGCGCCGGTCTGCTGGCTGGCGTAGCCGTGGTCGGTGGGGTCCAGCCAACTGGTGCCCGAGAACTGCAGCCCTGAGAAGGCGATGTGGGTGGCGGGGGATGAGTACGTCCCCCCGACGCTGATGAGCGACTCCAGCCTCGGCACCTCGACGTCGGCCTCACTCATGTCCTGCCCGGTGAGCGGCTTGTAGTAGAGGGTGCCGGTAGCGGTGTCGAGGTACCACTCGCCGGCCGTGTCGAGGAACTCGTAGGCGTTCTCGATGTAGAGGGGGCCGGCCCGGAAGGGGCTCG
>NZ_JACHCX010000061.1:0-2252 GCF_014207295.1 Streptomyces sp. AK010 | reverse complement strand
TACGACGACACGTTCTACGTGCTCAACGCGTTCGAGGAGCTGGACTCCCCCGGCGAGTGGTACCTGAACCGGGCGACGAACAAGGTGTACTACTACCCGCGGGCGGGAGAGGACGTCAACCAGGCCGGGGCGTACGTGCCGACGGTGGAGACGCTGGTGAACGTGGCCGGGTCCAGCCCGTCCGCGAAGGCGAGCGCGATCGCGTTCGACGGCATCACGTTCGAGCACGGCAATTGGCTGATGCCTCGCGACCGGTTCATCGGCGGCACGCAAGCGGAGGCGCAGTACGCGGATGACCCCTTCAAGGATCCGAACCACGACGGCTACGGCGGCGAGGTGCCCGGTCAGATCAAGCTGACCAACGCCCGCGACATCACCTTCACCGACAACACCGTGCGCAAGATGGGCAGCGGCGGACTGCAGCTGCTGACCGGAGCAGAGGATGTCACCGTCACCGGCAACCTCTTCCACAACCTGACCGCCGCCGGGGTCATCGCCGGCCGGTGGATGGACGTGCACGTCAACGGCGCCCAGCGCACCAAGAACGTGACGATCAGCAACAACGTCGTGACCGACACCGGTGACGACTTCTTCCCGGCGACCGGGATCAGCCTGATGAACACCTACAACGTGGCAGTCACCCACAACCTCGTCTACGACACCGCATACAGCGGCTTCCATCAGCGCAAGGCGGAGGAGACCAGCCTCCTCGACGGGGTGGACGGGATCGGCAAGACGACGTTCAGCCACAACGAGGTGTACAACGCCACGTCCAAGACGTCCTGGGGGGTGCACGACTCGGGGGCCGTCTACTCGTTCGGGTCGTGGCCGGGCAGCGTGATCAGCCACAACTACGTGCACCACTCGACGTCGACCGCGAACTACTACAGCGACAACCAGAGTCACCAGACCCGCTGGGACTACAACGTCGGAAAGGACGGGCGGTTCGACTTCTCCCCGCGTTACCGCAAGCCCCTGTCGGTGTACGCGTCACACAACTACACCGACTTCGCCGACAACTGGCTCAACGGGGCCATCTACGACGGCGACGGGCCACCGCACGTGGTGACAGATGGTGCGTGGCCGGCCGAGGCGCGGACCATCATGAACCAGGCGGGCCTGGAACCGGCGTACGCCGGGCTGCGGCGGAAGGTGCCCAGGGAGAACCTGGCCGACCACTCCACCCTGTCGCAGCGCAGTGCCTGGGACAGCGGCCTCGGCAAGCTTTGGGACGGCGTCACCGAGACCGGCGAGGCCAGCTCCAACGTGAACGAGTCCTGGGTGCAGTTCGATCTCGGCGCCGACTACGAGCGGTTCGCCTTCACCATCCAGCAGGACAACTGCTGCACCTGGATGTCCACCCACTGGAAGGTGCAGCGGTGGAGTGCCGGACAGAACGCCTGGATCGACATCATGCCCTACCAGGCGATCAACACGGCGGCGCCGGTTGTCTACCGACCGTCGGCCAACGTCGCCACCACCAACATCCGGCTCTACGTGCGCAACAGCAACCAGAACGGAAAGGTCGGCGTACAGGAGTTCAACGCGACCGGCGTGCGGAAGTAGCGGCCTCGACGTCACGCGGCGGGCAGGCGCACCGGGTCGTGCGCCTGCCCGGCCGCCTTCTGTGGAACCCCGCGTTGGGCGACCATCACATTGGGTCAAGGCCCCTCCGGGGTGTTCGGAGGGGGAGCTGAGCCGCCGGGCGCCGAGCGATGGCAGATGAGGGCAGCGGCCGGAACAATTCGGCGGATCTGGCATGAGATCTGGAAGGGCACTGGCGCGGTCGAGACCGCCGCTGTGGCTGCAGGGAGAGCGACGGGGACCGGTCCCCGAGACGCCGTGGTGCACGGTTCCCAGACGTTTGGGACGGGGATGCGACGCTCATCGGGGACGGTCCCCCTGACAGCTCGTCACGGGGACCGTCCCCCTTCCGCTGCACGGCCCCTGGCCTGCTGCGCCTGCACCTCCTGCCGACCTTCGGCGGCAAGGACCTGGACGAGATGGGCGAAGCCCACCCCGGCAGCGATCGCGCGTGCGCTTCCCGCCGCGACACCTCCCCTGCTCAGAGGTCGATGGCCGCTTTGGTCAGTTGAGGGCGGCGCTCGGCCGCTGAGACGTATGCCACGAAAGTAGGGTATTGACTTAGTCATTCGATCTATTGATCCGAAACTCAAAGGGTTCTATTCGAGGATGTAGCGGACGTGCGGGCCGCCGAAGTAGCCCCGGACGATGTGTGGCTGGCGTTGGCG
>NZ_JACHCX010000060.1:0-2364 GCF_014207295.1 Streptomyces sp. AK010 | reverse complement strand
TGTCGGCGTACACGTGAACGTCCCCACCCGCGTACGGATGAAAAGGGACAGTTGTTGATGCGGTGAGTCCTGCTGCTCGGCACTCTGCTGCTCGTCGGTGAGGGGCGGCGGAAGGCGGTCGACGGTGGTCCTGGATCCGCAACGTTGGTTGGAGCTGCGGCGCTTCCGGAGTCTGTTGGAATCCGGGGCGATCAGCCTGTCGGAGGTTGCCCGGGAGACCGGGCTGGACCGCAAGACGGTCCGCAAGTATCTGTCGGCGCCGGGGCCGGCGACCCCGCCGCGCCGGTCGCCGAACGGGCGGTCGAAGGCGAGGGTCATCGACGAGTTCGCGCCGCTGGTCGACTCGATGCTGCGGGCCGAGATCCTGATGAAGGCCGCGGTGATCCACGGGCGGCTGGCCGCGGAGTACGGGTTCACCGGCAACTACCAGCGCGTCAAGCTCTACGTCCAGGAAGCCCGGCCCCGCATCGCCGAGGAACTCGGCATCACGCCGAAGGAACTCGCCGGCATGCACCGCCGGTTCGAGGTGATCCCCGGCGCCCAGGCTCAGGTGGACTGGGGCGACGAGGGCAAGATCCTCGCCCACATGGGCATTCCGAAGGTCTACTCCTTCCACATGACGCTGTCGTACTCGCGCGACCCGTTCTGCTGCTTCACCACCAGCCAGGACCTGCAGACGTTCTTCGACTGCCACCGCCGGGCCTTCGCCCACTTCGGCGGGGTGCCGATGACGATCGTCTACGACCGCACGAAGACCGTCGTGCGACGTCACGTCGCCCCGGGTGAGGCGGTCCCGCTGCATCCGGAAGCGGTCGGGTTCGCCGGTCACTACGACTTCGACATCGACGTCCTGGCCGCCTACCGCCCCACCGGCAAGGGACGCGTCGAACGGCAGGTCCTCATCGTCCGCGACCACGTCCTTTCCGGCCGGTCCTTCTCCTCCGTCGAGGAGATGGACGCCGCCTTCACTACCTGGGTGCCGCAGCGGCGGGCCCAGGCCCACAGGACCCACCAGCAGATCATCGGAGAGCGGGCGGCCCGTGATCACATGGCCCTCAAGCCTCTGCCGGAGACTCCGTATCTGGTGGCCGAACGGCATCTGCGGCCGGTCGGCAAGGACTGCCTGGTCGCCTTCGGCGGCAACCTCTACTCAGTGCCGGCCCGCAGGGTCCGACCGCGTCAGCTGGTCGAGATCAGGGTCACGAAATCGCAGGTCATGCTGCATTCCACCGTCGCCGACTCCAGCGGCGAGACGCTGCTGGCCACCCACCCGCGGGCGATCGGCCGCGGGACCCGCGTCGTCGAAGAAGCCCACTGGGACGGCCTGCCCACCGGCAAGGGCCGCCGCACCACCACCGGCGATGTCCTGCCCCGGCCCCGCCGGGAGCGTCCTCCGGGCGAGGAGGCCGGACCCTTGCAGGCCCTGCTGGACCGGGCCTCGGCCACCCGCATCGAGGTCGGTCGGCGTCCGCTGTCGGTCTATGACGAGCTGACCGGCACCCGTCCCTTCACCACCCGTCCGACCACGAGGGAAACGTCTTGAGCGAGCTGGTCTCCACCCGCATCCGCAACACGGCCGGCAAGCTCGGCCTGCCCCACCTGGCCGAAACGATCAACGAGTACACCCGGCGGGCCGACGAAGGGAAGATGGGCTACCTCGACTTCCTCGACCTGGTCCTGTCCGAGGAACTCGCCGTCCGCGACGACCGCCGCTTCCGCCAGGGCCTGCGGCTCTCCCGGCTGCCGCACCACAAGACGCTCGACGAGTACGACTTCTCCTTCCAGCCCGACCTCGAACCGCGCAAGGTCAAGGACCTCGCCACCCTCTCGTTCGTCGACGGCAAGGCGAACGCCGCCCTGCTCGGGCCGCCCGGGGTCGGCAAGACGCACATCGCCGTCGCTCTCGCGGTCGCGGCCTGCCGGGCCGGCTACTCGATCTACTTCACCAGCCTCGACGACATGGTCCGCAACCTCAAAGCCGCCGAGACCGCCGGCCGTCTGACGAACAAGCTCGGCACCTACCTGCGGCCCAGTGTCCTCGTGGTCGACGAGGTCGGCTACCAGCCCCTCGAACGAGCCGAGGCGAACCTGGTCTTCCAGGTCATCTCGAAGCGCTACGAGAAGGGCTCGATCATCCTGACCTCGAACAAGACCTTCAGCGAATGGGGCCAGGTCTTCGGCGACGAGGTCCTCGCCACCGCCATCCTCGACCGCCTCCTGCACCACTGCGAAGTAATCTCCATCAACGGCCCCAGCTACCGGCTCAAGAACCGCCTCAAGGCCATCGAGCGAGAGAACGACGTGGCCTGACACCTGGGGACGTTCGTCCGTACGCAACTGGGGAGAAAAGTCCGTACGCCGACA
>NZ_JACHCX010000059.1:0-2528 GCF_014207295.1 Streptomyces sp. AK010 | reverse complement strand
AGTAGCTCCGCTACGAGGGCTTCCCGGCGCCTTGCGACGCACGGCACCAGACCACGCGCCCTGATCGGACGCTCATAGTGAAAGGACCCCTAAGGGGTGCTTTCAGAAAGCCGGGTTCTTGCGGGCGAGGACCATGCAGTGGGCGAGTTGGAGGAAGGCGTCGTGCATGTCGTCGCGTGCTTCCCAGCGGGTTCGTAGGCGGCGGGGGCCGTGGAGCCAGGCGATGGCGGACTCGGCGACCCAGCGGACTTTGCCCAGGCCCGAGCCGTGTGGCTGGCCGCGTCGGGCGATCTTCGGGGTGATGCCACGCTCGCGCAGGCGGCGGCGGTAGATGTCGTAGTCGTAGCCGCGGTCGGCGTATAACGTCCGGGGCTTGCGCCGGGGCCGGCCCCGCTTGCCCCGCACCGGCGGCAGTCCGTCGACGAGCGGCAAGAGTTGGGTGACATCGTGGCGATGTCCGCCGGTCAGTGACACCCGCAGTGGAGTGCCGCGGGCGTCGGTCAGGACGTGGTGTTTCGAGCCCGGCCGTGCGCGGTCAACCGGACTCGGGCCGACTTTTGGGCTGCCTCGCCCCCGCTTGGCCTGCACATGAGAGGCATCGATGGTGGCGCGGGAGAAGTCGAGACGGTCCGCCGCCCGCAACCCGTCCAGCAGAACCCGCTGGAGTTCCTCCCAGACCCCGGCCTTCTGCCACTCGGCCAGCCGCCGCCAGCACGTGGGACCGGAACCGAACCCCAACTCCTGCGGCAGGAACTCCCACTGGACACCTGTGTAGAGAACGAACAGCACACCCTGGAGCGTCTTGCGGTCATCGATCCGCTTGCGCCCCGGGTGCCGGAACCGCCGTTCATGCTTCGGCAACAGCGGCTCGATCACCGCCCACAACTCGTCACTGACCTCCCACGGCTTCCGCCGCGCCATGGTCACACCCCACAGAAGACGGGATCACGTACATCTCCACCGTGCCACAACACGATCTTTCTGCAAGGACCCCTAAAGGGCTCGATCACGGGTTTGCCGGTTGTCACGTCGTATACGTGCACCTGGCCAACGCCGTCGCGAGGTTGACTGGTGCCGATGACGGTGATGGGGCGCCCCTTGAATACCGTGCATGTCAGGGCGGTCACCAGTCCTTGGAGTCTGATGAGGGGGTCGCGGATAGGGCGGCCGGTGGCTACGTCCTGCGAATACACTCGGCCGCCGGCACCTACGACAGCGATAGGGCGGTCGTCAAGGATGGTGCACGCCACAGCCGTGACCCGTCTGCCGAATTCAAACTGATGCTCGCCGATGAGGTGGCCCGTTGCCACGTCTCGTACGTCCACGCGACCGCTGTCGCGGCCGGTGTTGGTGCCGATGACGGCGATGGGGCGGTCGTCGAGGACCGTACAAGCCAGGGTCGATACCAGTGGACTGGCGGGGATTGCGGTCATTGCAGATGGCTGAGCGTTCTCCAGCAGATTCCAGACGCGTACAGTGCGGTCACTGCCCGCGGTGACGGCGAGGGGGTGCCCATCGAGGGCGGTGCACGCCAGTGCGGCGAAGCGGCTGTTAAATCCGGGCAGGGGGTCGCCCACCAGCTGGCCGGATTCTAGATCCCGCACATACACCCGAGCGTTGGTTCCCGTACCAGTGCTGATGACGGCGACGGGGCGGTTGCCAAGAACAGTGCACGCCAAGGCACTCACTCTGCTGCCGAATCCGGTGAGTGGCGAACCAATGTGGTGGCCAGTTGCCACGTCTCGCACATACACACGGCCGCCGGATCCACCAGTGCCGATGACGGCGACGGGGCGGCCATCGAGGACGGTGCACGCCAGCGTGGTGACCGGGCCGGCGAATGCAGTGAGGGGTTTGCCGACGGGCTGCCCGGTGGCCACGTCGCGAACAAGTAGCCGGCCGCCATTACGACTCTGTCGGCGGCCGGTGCCAGTGCCGCTGCTGATGACGGCGACGGGGCGGCCGTCGAGGACGGTGCACGCGACTGTGGTCACTTGGCGGTTGAATCCGGTGAGGGGTTCGCAGATCGGACGCCCGGTTGCCACGTCCCGCACGTGCACGCGGCTGCCGTCTCGGGCGTCACTGCTGATGACGGCGACGGGGCGGCCGTCGAGGACGGTACAGGCCACAGCGGACACCCGGCCGCCGAATCCGGTGAGGGATTCGCCGATGGGATGGCCGCTGGCTACGTCCCGCACGTGCACGCGGCCCTCGGCTGTGCCGATGACCGCAACAGGGTGGCCGTCGAGGACCGTGCATGCCACGGCGGCCACTTGAGCATCGAATCCGGTGAGGGTGTGGCGGAGTGCGGGACTGAAGTCGTTGCTTGTGGCCCAGGCGGGGACCCATTCGGCTTGCGTGCCGGAGTTGAGTTGTCTGAGCAGCCAGGTTGCTTGGGCACGGGCGGCGTTGAGCGCGAGGATGCTGCGGCGTACTGGGCAGTGTGCATCGTGAAGTTGCAGGTCACGGGTCTGGTGTGCGTGGGGTTCTCGATACTCGTGCCGGTCGCGGGTGGATGACTTCGGTGA
>NZ_JACHCX010000058.1:0-2541 GCF_014207295.1 Streptomyces sp. AK010 | reverse complement strand
CGCCGGGCGATGTTCTTCACTCATCGGGGCATCCTCGACGAAATGGGACACTCGCATAAGGCATGTACGGGCCTTGACCTGCATAAACGCCCTCTTAGTGAGCGTTTGATTCTCGGTTGTCTGTTTCATTTGGTTTGGCTGTCGCGCCAGTTGGTGGTGGCTTCGTGGGTGAGGCGGCGGGTCAATGAGGTTGATGGCAGCCAGTTGGATCATGGCGGCTGATCGGTGTGGGTGGGTTTCGTAGTCGCGGGCGAGGCGGCGGTGGTGCATGAGCCAGCCGAGGGTGCGTTCCATCGCCCAAGCACACTGCGCTTATGGATAGTCAAAGCAATGAGCAGGCACCCATAATCGGCCGGGAGGGCTTGCAGCGGTTGGTCGCTGTGGCCCGACGGTTGCGGGGCCGGCTGGGCGATGAGGGGAACGGGTCGTCATGCGAGACGACAGTGACGTCGGCCCCAGAAAACGATTCCGGTGGTTGCGGACGGGCAGGTGTGGGCGGCGCTGCCGGAGGTGAACCGTCGGGCGGTGGTGGGGCAGTTGGTGCGGCTGGCGAGCCGCGCGTTGTCGGCCGCAGCGACGGTGAGTGAGCGGGGCCGGCGATGACGTCGGTGATGCCATGGGAGCGGCCCGGCAGCAAGATCGACGACCGTCATCTGCAGCGGCTCGCGGTGATCTATGTTCGCCAGTCCACCCGTCAGCAGCTTGTCGACCACCAGGAGTCGACCCGGTTGCAGTACGCCCTGGTGGACCGGGCGGTCGCGCTGGGCTGGCAGGCGGACCGGGTTGTGGTGATCGACGAGGACCTGGGCAAGTCGGGGTCGAGTGCGGTGGCCCGCACCGGTTTCCAGCGTCTGGTCACCGAGATCGGGCTGGACCATGTCGGTCTCGTGCTGGGGATCGAGATGTCCCGTCTGGCCCGCTCCGGCAGGGACTGGTACCAGCTGATCGAGCTGTGCGCCCTGTCGGGTGCGGTCCTGGCGGACACCGACGGGGTCTACGACCCGGCCGAGTACAACGACCGGCTGCTGCTGGGGCTCAAGGGCACGATGAGCGAGGCCGAACTCCACCTGATCAGGCAGCGGATGTGGAGCGGGCGGCTGAACAAGGCCCGCCGCGGTGAGCTGGCCTTCCCCCTGCCCAGCGGTTACGTCCGCCGCCCGTCGGGGGAGGTCGCGTTTGATCCGGACGAGCAGGTGCAGACCGTGATCCGTCTGGTCTTCGCACAGTTCGAGCGGCTCGGCACGTTACACGGTGTGCTGCGCTATCTCGTCGACCATGACGTCCAGTTGGGCATCCGGCTGCGTGAGGGGCCGGACAAGGGCACCCTGGAATGGCGAAGGCCGAACCGGATGACGCTGCAGAACCTGCTGCACAATCCCGCCTATGCCGGCATCTACGCCTATGGGCGGCGCCGGGTCGACCCGCGCCGCCAGGACCCGGCCCGGCCGAGCACCGGACGGGTCGTCCGCTCCCGGGACGGATGGCATGTGATGATCCCGAACGTCCTGCCCGCCTACATCACCGTCGCCCGGTTCGAGGCGAACGAGGCGAAACTGGCGGCCAACCGCGCCCGCGCCGAGGCCATGGGCACGGTCCGGGGCGGCCCCGCCCTCGCGGCCGGGCTGGTGCACTGCGGACGCTGCAACCGGCGCATGAGCGTGCGCTACCACACCCAGCACAGCATGGCCCTGCCCGAATACGTGTGCGCCCGGGACAAGACCAACTACGGCGCGGAGAAGGACTGTCAGCTGCTCAACTCCGCCTGCGTGGACGCCTTCGTCGAAGAGCAGGTCCTCGCGGCACTGACGCCCGCCGCCGTCGAGGTGTCCCTGCGCGCGGCCGACCAGGTTCTGGCCGAGCGGGCCGAGCTGGAACGGCTGTGGTCGCAGCGGCTGGAACGCGCCGCGCAGGACGCCGACCGGGCCCGCCGCAGCCACCACCTCGCCGAGCCGGAGAACCGCCTGGTCGTGCGCCAGTTGGAGAAGGAATGGGAGGACGCACTCGCCGTCCAGCAGCAACTCCGCGAGGACTACGACCGGTTCACCCGCAGCAGCCCGCACATCCTCACGCCCGCCGAGCGGCAGACCCTCACGGCCCTGGCCGGCGACATCGAGGGTTTGTGGCGTGCGGACAGCACCACGACAGCGGACCGCAAGGAGATCGTCCGCGCGGTCGTCGACAGGGTCGTCGTCACCGTGCTCGGCACCAGCGAGCGGGTGAAGACCACGATCGTCTGGGCCGGCGGGACCACCACGGCGGGAGAGGTCGTCCGCCCGGTTCAGCGGTTGGAACAGCTCAGCTACTACCCGCAGTTGACCGACCGGATCCGCGAACTCGCAGGCCAGGGCATAGGCGCCAGCGGGATTGCCGACCGGCTGGAAGCCGAGGGCCTCCGGCCGGGCAAGGGCGGCAAACGGATCTCTGCAGCCACCGTCCGTGACCTCATGCCCGGGTTCGACGTAATTCGGGGGGTCTAGAGGTCCGGCCGGGCTGAACGTGCAGGTCATAGGGCTGCAGGGGCTTGCAGGGTGCGAAAGTGCC
>NZ_JACHCX010000057.1:0-2898 GCF_014207295.1 Streptomyces sp. AK010 | reverse complement strand
AACGAACTGAACGTCCGAACCCTCCCTCGGCGACACCGACACCATGCCTGATCAGCGGAAACTCAACGATCGCGTCCGGAAAGACAACGGCTTCTAAGACCCTGTGAGCCCGCCGGGTGCCTGCACTCGGACTCAGTGCACCACCGAGAAAAGGGGCAGCGCCACCGCTTCGCCCGCAATCCAGAGCATGGTCGTGCGCCACATCGAACCTCGGTGGCGACCAGGTCCGATGTGGGGGCTGTCGGCATCCGTGCACCCGCAGGACGGACGGGCGTGGCGCAGGTGGGGCGAGTCGAGCCAGTAGGCGTCGCGAAGTTGAGCGGTCGAGGGAGACGATGGCGTGTGATCGGGCACACCCTGGCATGGCCACCCCGGCGCACGGAGACACGCATCGTGGCCAACTCGTCATCTGGGCAGCCGAGAAGCCGAAGACCTCTGCTGACCTGGCCGGAGGTGACTGTGGACTTTGTGAATTGAAACCGCCGGGGGCGTGGGGCACGATCATGAAACGCGCAGGACGAGGTGCTGAGGTAGAGGAGGACGCCAAGGTGTTTCACCGGATACGCCGCAGGGCCAAGGAGCCGAGCGAAGCTCAGAGACAGTTCGCCGAGCTGTACGTGCAGCTGCAGGGCCAAGTCCCGCCCGGCTTCGGAGTGCCGGCGCCTGAGCCGGAGTCCGCCGAGCCAGCCGCCATCGTGGACGACTTCCTCCCGCCGGAACTGCGGGTGCCGAGCCACGACCAGGTTGAAGGCAAGATGATGCCGTGGAAGCAGCCCCTCGTCCTCGACGGCGAGATGGCCGCCTGCATCGAGTGCGGCGCATACCGGGACTGGCTCATCCTCTCCACCCGCGGTGAGATCTGGCTGCGCTGCAGGGCCGGACACCAGCAGCAGGAGACCCGCATCGACACCGCCTGGTACAACCGGCACTCCGGGCCGGCGGACGCGACGCACGCCACGTTCGAGGACTGCCTGCGCCACCTCGGGCACTGACCACCGCTCCTACGACCCCACCGGGCCCGCGGGCCCGCACTGACCACCCGTCGCCTAGCACCAAGGGGTCAGTTCCGTCATGCGCGTTCGCGTCGCCACCACCGTACTCGGCATCACCGCCGCCCTCCTCGCCGTGCCCGCCTGCTCCACCGACACCACCGGGTCCAAGCACCAGACCCCCTCCTCCCGCACCGTAAAGCCGGCCGACGCCGTCCAGAAGCCGGCCGCGCTCTCCTCGGCCGCGCTCGAGTCCCGCCTGCTCGACCCGCGCGACCTCGGCAGCGGCTACCTTGCCAAGCCGGAGCGTCCGGCCCAGCACGACGACGTCAGCGTCATCGGCTGCCCCGCCCTGAGCGAGCTGGGCGGCGATGCGGCGACTGGCGGCACGCTCGCCTTCCCGCACAAGGCGAAGGCGGACTTCACCTACGGCGGCAGTTCCTCGGAGATCTCCGAGGAGCTGTACAGCGATAGCGTGAAGAAGCTCTCCGACGGCATCCACCGGATCTTCGACGCCATGACCGGCTGCCCGACCTATCAGGTCGTCGCGGGCGGCACCCCGGTCGACGTGACCTCGCAGAAGCTGCCCGCACCCCACGCCAGCGGTGACGAGCAGTGGAGCCAGCTCCTGACGTTCTCCACCGGAGGGCGGAGCACCGTGGTCAAGCAGACCGCGGTCCGCGACGGCAGCCTGCTGCTGGTTTTCTCCGGCTCCCCGGCCCTCGTCGACCGCCACCTCGGCAAGGCCCTCGCCAAGGCCACGGCAACGAGCTGACCTGCGTGCACGTCACGCTGCTGCCTCCGACCACCGCAGGTCGGGGGCAGCAGTGCCTTACTGGCTGACGCGTTGAGCGGCGCTAGCGGCTTGGCCTGGTACCCAGGCTCGGACCTGGCCGGGCTGGAAGCAGAGCACGTTCGGGTTGTGACTGTGCGGCCCGTAGCCACTGCAGGCGTTCACGAGCAGGTACACGCCTGCGGGAACGTGCCAGTTCCAGAACCAGGCGTCCTGCTGCCGCCCGGTGTCGCACCAGGTCACGACAGCTTTGGAGCCACGGCGGCCGTGCTGGTAGACCCGCGTCACCTGGAGGAGTTGCCCCTGCCCGGAGCTTCAGTGCTGCTGAAATGCCTGCCACTGCGGCGACGATGAGAGCGATGACCATAAAGGCGCCGGGGCTGGGGTGCACCGCCGCCTTCTACATCGTTCCATCAACGGGCGGCAATTCTTCCTGGGCATCGAAGACCGGGCCACTTCACCCGAGAAGCAAGAAAGTCCGGCCCCCCAACTGGGAGGGTGCCGGACTGCGATCGTCGAGAGTTGTGCGCGGGACGTTAGATGGCCGGCGCGCGCAGGAGGCGCTCCTGGGTGGCCTCGGGCAGTACCCGCCGCAGGACCGGTGCGGTCGAGCTGAGGGAGGCGGCGAAGGCGGCGACGAGATCGTGCGGGACACTGGCGGCGAACGATGCCGCCCACAGACACGGTGCGCCGAGCGCGGGCTCGGCCCACGCCTGCCATCCGGCCGGTCCCGTCTCGTCGTCCTCGGCGGACAGGGCCCGCGGGTCGGCGTCCTGGATGAGGGGCGGGACCTCGCCGAGGCTGATGTGCGAGGTGAACGTCGGGTCCGTCGCCGCCGCCTCGGGTTGGTCGATGTCGCGGAACCATCCGTGGGCGGCGACAGCGTCAAGGACCAGCTCGGATCCGGCGAGCGGCACGGCAGGCTGGTCGCTAGCGTCGAGCGCGAGGAGGAAGTCGACCACCGCCTCGCCGGGGACGTCACGGGTGAAGTAGGCCGACCACTGGGCGAGCGGGCTGCTCGCTGTCGGCGTACACGTGAACGTCCCCACCCGCGTACGGATGAAAAGGGACAGTTGTTGATGCGGTGAGTCCTGCTGCTCGGCACTCTGCTGCTCG
>NZ_JACHCX010000056.1:0-2902 GCF_014207295.1 Streptomyces sp. AK010 | reverse complement strand
TCATCCAACGCCCCCGCGAACACCGGGAACGAGGCATACAACTCCCGCCCCATACCAGCCCGCTGCGCACCCTGACCCGAGAACACCACCGCCAGTCCTCCGGAACGGACAGGCGCCTCGGAGCTCGTGGGGGTCTCGGCGAGGTGATGGAGGGCGTCGGACAGGTCGTCGCGGTCGGTTCCGGTCAGGACGGCGCGGCGGTCGTGCAGGGTGCGTGTCGTGGCGAGGGAGTAGGCGAGGTCGGTGGCGGACTGCTCGGGGTGGGCGGCGACGTGGTCGTGGAGCCGTCGGGCCTGGGCGCGCAGGGCGTCCTCGTCCGGTGCGGAGAGCAACCAGGGGACGGCCGGGAGCGCGCGCGGCTGGTCCGGAAGGGTCCGCGACCGGTCCGGAAGGGTGTGCGGCTGGTCCGGGGCGGTGTCCTCCGCTTCCGGGGCCTCCTCCAGGATGACGTGGGCGTTGGTGCCGCTCACGCCGAAAGCCGAGACGGCGGCGCGGCGCGGGGCCGTTGCCCGAGGGGGCCACTCGCGGGCCTCGGTGAGCAGTTCGACGGCGCCGGAGTTCCAGTCGACCATGGGTGTGGGCCGGTCGACGTGCAGGGTCCGGGGCAGCAGGCCGTGCCGCATGGCCTGCACCATCTTGATGACGCCGCCGACACCGGCCGCGGCGACGGTGTGGCCGATGTTGGACTTCAGCGAGCCCAGCCAGAGGGGACGGTCCCGGTCCCGGCCGTAGGTGGCCAGCAGGGCCTGTGCCTCGATCGGGTCGCCGAGCCGTGTGCCCGTGCCGTGCGCCTCCACGGCGTCCACCTCGGCGGGCGTGAGACGGGCGTTCTCGAGGGCCTGACGGATGACACGCTCCTGCGACGGGCCGTTCGGCGCCGTCAGACCGTTCGAGGCACCGTCCTGGTTCACCGCGCTGCCCCGCACCACCGCCAGCACCCGGTGCCCGTTGCGCACCGCGTCCGACAGCCGCTCCACGACCAGCAGGCCGACGCCCTCCGACCAGGAGGTGCCGTCGGCGGCGGCCGCGAACGACTTGATCCGCCCGTCGGGGGCGAGTCCGCCCTGGCGTGAGAAGTCGATGAATCCGCCGGGGGTGGCGGTGATCGTCGCGCCTCCGGCGAGCGCGAGGGTGGACTCCCCCCGGCGGACGGACTCCACCGCGAGGTGCAGGGCGACCAGCGAGGACGAGCACGCCGTGTCGATCGAGACGGCCGGGCCTTCGAGACCGAAGGTGTAGGAGATACGGCCGGAGGCCACGCTGCTGAGCTTGCCGGTCATGAGGTGGCCCTCGAGTTCGGCGGGCCCTTCGAGTCCGAGGTAGCTCTGCTCGATCACGCCGGCGAACACGGCGGTACGGCTGCCGCGCAGCGTGGCGGGGTCGATCCCGGCGTCCTCGAACGCCTCCCACGCGGTCTCCAGGAGGACGCGCTGCTGGGGGTCCATCGCGCGGGCCTCGCGGGGCGAGATGCCGAAGAAGTCCGCGTCGAACAGGGCGGCGCCGTCGAGGAAGCCGCCCTCACGGGTGTACGACGTGCCGGGCTCGTCGCGGTCCGCGCTGTACAGCGCGTCGAGGTCCCAGCCGCGGTCCGCGGGGAACGGGCTGATGGCGTCCCGGCCTTCGGCGGCCAGGCGCCACAGGTCGTCCGGTGACGTGACGCCGCCTGGGAAGCGGCACGCCATGCCGACGATGGCGACCGGTTCGGTGGCGGCCGACTCGAGCGTCTCGATGCGCTCGCGCGCCTTCTGCAGGTCGGCGGTGACCCACTTCAGGTAGTCGACGAGCTTCTGTTCCCTGGTCTGGGCCTGCTCCTGCGCGCGGGACATGTCAGCGGACATGCGGAATCAGTCTCTCCTCGGTACCGGAAGGGTGGTGGTGCGGGACTGCGGGCGGCGTCAGTCCGCGGCCCGGCCGAGCTGGGTGTCGATGAAGTCGAAGATCTCGTCGGCGGACGCGTCCCCGAGGGCGGCGGCATCGGCGCCGGCGACGGACGGCGGCGGTGTGTACGCCGGTCCGGCGAGACGGTCGGCCAGCGCCCGCAGCCGCTCGGACAGCGCGACGCGGTCGGTGCCGGAATGCGAGCCGTCCGCCGACAGGGCGTCCACGGACGCCTCCAGGCGGTCCAGTTCCTCGGCCGCGGAGCGAACCGATCCGGCCTCGGTACCATGTGTGGCCGCTGCCGCCTGTGCCTGTACGTAGGTTGCGAGCGCGGCGGGGTTCGGATGGTCGAAGACGACGGTGGCGGGCAGGGAGAGACCGGTCTCGGCACCGAGACGGTTGCGCAGTTCGACGCCGGTCAGGGAGTCGAAGCCCAGTTCCTGGAAGGGGCGGTGAGGCACGACGGCCGAGGTGTCGGGATGCTTGAGCACCTTCGCGACCAGCTCTGTGACGAGGGTCAGGAGGTACTGCTCCCGCTGTGCGTCGCCCAGCGGCGCGAGCCGCTCGGCCAGGGGCACCGCCCTGAGTGTCGCCTCCTCCGGGATGTCGGGCGTGACGCGTGAGACCGGGTCCATGTCACGGCTGCCGGGGGTGACTTCGTCGAGCCAGTACCGCCGGCGCTGGAAGGCGTAGGTGGGCAGCGGGACCCGGAGCGCTCCCGAGCCGGTGAAGTACGACTCCCAGTCGACGGGCACGCCTCGGGCGTGCAGCGTGCCGAGTGCCTCGACCAGGGTTTCCGGCTCGGGGCGTCCCGGGCGGGTGGCGACGGTGGCGGTCAGGGCGTCGGGGTCGCGGACGGCCTGGGAGGCGAGGGCGGCGAGGACGCCGCCGGGGCCGATCTCCAGGAGTGTGGTGACGCCCTCGGACTCCAGGGTGGTGACGGCGTCGGCGTAGCGGACGGCCTGGCGGACCTGGGTCACCCAGTAGTCCGCAGACCGCAGATCCTCACCCTCGGCCAGCCGGC
>NZ_JACHCX010000055.1:0-3828 GCF_014207295.1 Streptomyces sp. AK010 | reverse complement strand
CGAGTTCGAACGGATCATCCAGGAAGCGCGAGCCCTGACCGATCAGGAAGGCCGGGCCGCATAACCAACGTCTCTACGAAAACTGGGGATTGACAGGATGGCCTGATCTTCGTCGGGGAGAAGGGCGCCCCCTTCCGCCGCTCGACCTTCGGCCGCAAGTGGCGCAAGGCGAGGGCCAAGGTCGGCATGCCGGGCCACTTCCGCTTCTACGACCTCCGCCACACCGGCAACACCTTGGCCGCCGACACGGGCGCCAAGCTGAAGGACCTCATGGTCCGCGCCGGCCAGTCCTCGGAGCGGGCCCAGCTGATCTACCAGCACTCGACGGCCAAGCATCAGCGGAGGCTGGCGCAGGGCATTGATGCCGAGGTGCGGGCGCAGCTCCGAGAAGCGGCGGCTGCCCAGCAGGGTGCCCGCGAGGCGTAAGTCGTAGCTGCCCCGCATGGGATCCGGCTAACTCGGCCGGATCCCATACGGGGCTGAACTGCCGGTCTCTGAGGGAAGGAGTCCCCTCTCGTCGCACGGCACGGACTGCATTGCCATTGACCAGCCCTATTTCTTGATTTCCCACCTCATTTGAGGGAAGATTTCCGGAAGTCGAGTGGGTGCGTCGAGAGGCTGGACATGACTGTCGTGCACGCAGAGGACCTCCCGGTCCGTGATCGGCTCGCTGAGCTGGGGTTGTCCGTCGAACAAATCGAGGGTGCCCTGCGCCGAGCCGAGTCGGAGCGCAACTTCTGCACGCCGTTGGACCCGGTGTCCCTGCCCGGCAACATCTTCTGGGGTCGCACGATCCGCTTCTTGCGGGAGACGTACATCCCGGACGGGTGGACCAGTGCCAGTCCCAGTAACGTTCCACTGCTCGTCGCCCCCTCCGGCCACTTCGCGATCACGGCTTCCAGCGGCAGCCCGGAGACCGGATACGCGGCACTCACGCCCTCCACTCGCTACGCCAAGGGCAACGCGGTGATGAAGCGAGTGGAGGCCAATCGGCAGCTGTTGCTGTTCGGTGAGCTCGAGGCGGAACCCGAACACGAGGATGCCGGAGACGGTATCCCGACCTGGTTTCTGCTCTACCACCACTCGAAAACCAACCAGGGCACCCGACTCCACGCGGAGCTGTCGTTGCCGAACGACACCGGCAGCCGTGGCAAGATCAGCAGCTGGTACGAGCGGATCATCCTCCCCTGGATCGACTTCGAGGGCTTCACTCCGTTCGTCGACGATGGCGACGATCAGGGCGGCATCGACATCCCCATCGAGCGCCTGTCTTGACCGCCCTGCCCCCGACCTCCCCAATTGGCTCCTCCCATGACCACCGCATCCCGGCTAGTCCTGGCGCGCAAGCGCCGAGGGCTGACCGTCACCCGACTCGCCCAGATGGCCGGTCTGACGCCGCGCAGGCTTTCTGACTTCGAGAACGGACGGGCCGCCCCCAGCCCTCCATCGCTAGAGGCGATCGCAACAGCGTTGGAGTTCCCGCCTTCGTTCTTCAGCGCTGAGGAGGTCGCCGAGCTGACGGTCGACTCGGTCAGTTTCCGTGCGCTGAGCAAGATGACGGCCTCCCAGCGGGACATCGCCCTCAGCTCCGGACGGCTGGCGCGCGGGCTGCAGGACTGGATGAGCGCGCACTTCCGTCTGCCCGCACCCGAGATCCCGTCGCTGACCTCATTCAGCCGCCTTGGCTCGGACGAGGATCAGATTCCCCATCCAGGGGAGGCGGCCGGCACCGACGTCCCAGCGGAGGAAGCAGCCTCCCTGGTTCGCGCCCGATGGGGACTCGGGCACGCGCCGATCCCGAACGTCGTGCACCTGTTGGAGGCGCATGGGGTCCGCGTCTTCTCCCTTTCCAGGGACTGTCCTGAAGTCGACGCGTTTTCCTTCTGGGACCGGGGACTTCCGTTCGTCCTGCTGAGCACCGAGAAGACCGCGGAGCGCGGCCGCTTCGACGCCGCTCACGAACTCGGACACCTCGTACTGCACGGTGAGGAGCAGATGCCACACGGCCCACAGGCCGAGGCGGAAGCGCATAGGTTCGCAGCCGCATTCCTCATGCCGAGGGCGGACGTACTCGCCCACGCGCCGCATGGCGCAAGCACGAGTTGGATCCTCCAGGCGAAGCGCCGCTGGAAGGTCGCCGCCATGGCGCTCGCACATCGGCTGCACGAACTGGGGCTGACCACCGAATGGCAGTACCGCACTCACTGCGTGGAACTCGGCCGTCTCGGCTACCGCAAGTCGGAGCCTCGGAGCGGAGTAGCCCGCGAGACCTCGCAGGTGCTGGGCAAGGTGTTCACTGCCCTGCGCAGCGAGGGGACACGGCCTGCCGACGTGGCCCGCGAGCTTCATCTCCGGCCTGCCGACCTCAACGACCTGATCTTCGGGCTCGTCGTCACCGCGCAGGAGGGCGAGGGGCGACGGCACGGCGATGCGCACAACCGGCCGCAGCTGTCCGTGGTTCGCTGACGGGAAGTCGGGCTAGATCGCGGACCGGATCCGGCCTGCTCGTCGACCTCAGCGCCCCCAGGGGCCCTGGTAGCTGCTGAGGCGACGTTTCGTATGGGGCACTTGGTTGGCTGTCTTCACGTCTCCGTACGCGACGACGGAGGCCCTGCTCCGGTTCAGAGGGTCATGAAGGGCGAGTGCTCGATGAGCAGGAGTTTGCGCAGTGACGTGCAAATGCGCGAGAGGACTCGGCGGCGCGGCGATGCGGGTACAGACATGGCTCCCCCAGTAGCGGTAAGGTACGCCTAGTTGCGTACCTATGGGGAAGGTACGCAACTAGGCGTACCTTGTCGAGGGGTGAAGTGATGACGGCAGGCGAGTTGGCGCACCCTCGAATTGAGGAGTTGCAGGTGGGGTCCATCCTTCTGGCGCTGGCTGACGCGAACCGGCGTCGGGTCGTGGCCGAACTGGCCGAACGGCCGGATGAAGAGCGGCTGTGTGCTTCCTTCGATCTGCCGGTGGGCAAGTCCAGTCGCACCCGTCACTGGCGAGTACTGCGCGAAGCGGGCTTGGTGTATCAGCGGGACGCCGGGAACGGCCTGTACATGCGCCTCCGCAAGGAGGACTTGGACTGCCGATTCCCGGGCCTGATCCAGGCCGTGATCGCCGCTGGCTGAACGCGCCGGACTGCGTCAACGCGCTACAAGACGCCGATGGCCGATGAGGGCGGCGGATGCGTCGATGAAGACGACGAATTGTTCGGCCTTGCCTTCGTGGCGACGTGCAGCCTCCGACAGTCGGCCAGCCTGGACACGGTTTGCTCGACCACTCACCGGTCGCGGCCCAGCCGCTGCGAGGACTCGACACCCTCGTGGGTGATGCGAGGGCGTGGGTTCGGGGAGCTGCTGGAGAGTGGGCGCACAGGATCCACTGCGAACTGGCGCTTCGCTCATGCGACTTCGCAGGCACCGCAGGCGAGAGTGGTGCAGGTCACACGAAATGCGTCTCGACATTCGAGACACGCGGAGGGGGTGTCGCCTGTAGCGGCCCGTGAGTCCCCTCGAAGTGACTGCTCTACCTCGACTTAGGGCACGTGGAGGGCGCGCCACCCTCAAATTGGTCTAGACAACAAGCAAACCCCAGGCCACTGACCTGGGGTTTCATCGTGGAGCGGGTGACGAGAATCGAACTCGCGCTCTCAGCTTGGGAAGCTGATGTTCTACCATTAAACTACACCCGCGTAAGACGCCGACCGGGGTCGGTGTCGAATGCTCGCTCACTCTACCTCAGAAGGCTTCCGCTTACCGCTCAACGGGCTTGTCTGGTCGAACAGGGGTCCTGATCGGGTGATCGCGGCAGGAGCGGCGCATGAAGGCAGGGCCT
>NZ_JACHCX010000054.1:0-4139 GCF_014207295.1 Streptomyces sp. AK010 | reverse complement strand
GCGCGCCGTCTCCTCCGGAGACATGACGCGCCGTCACTACGTGACGGAGCGTTGCCGGTCGCTTCGCGACGAAATATGTAACGCCGCTCCGCGACGTTACATTAGCTGACTAGGAGAGCCTAGCCGGCCTCTCGCTTGCCGTTACATAAATCTGCGGAATATTCTTGTCTCTCCTACGCCTTTGAACTGTACGTTCCTCTCAGAAGGTGTTTTGTAGAGACTTGGTCGACTGAAGCGCCCCTCCGGGGCACGCACTCCTCGTCTAAATGTGTACCCATTTTGTAACGCTTACGGTCGGTACATAATTTGCGTAACGGATACTCTCTGTAACTAAAGTACTGGTCTGAACCTCTTGAGAAGCATTCAATGTCTGAAAGGCTGATTAAGGAAACCTCGCCACTTGCTAGAGGGGTTCTTTAATTCACCGGAAAGAAAGCTTCATTTCCTGGTGTACCCGCTCGCGTACATACCCTATCTATTTTCTGATGAGGTGTTGGGAATTCCGTGACCACGGTCGTCAGGGTGAGAATTAAATAACCATGGATCAGTTATATCACCAACAAGTACGTACCGCTGAGGGAAGACGACCACGGCCTGTACGCCGAAATCTCCAGAGGCGCAGACTTGCGCGCCCGCCTGGCTCCGGCCTTTCGGAACATCACCATGGACGAGGCACTCACCAACTCGCCGACTGACGCAGGCGGTACCACAACGACTTCTGACGTTACCCGGGGCCGTCCTGTTCCGGACAACGTCCGTGCCTTGTACGGGACCTGATTACGGCTCGCGCGTTTCAGCTGTTGATCGCCTCGGCAAGGCCTACAGTGCTCGACAAGCACGTTAGGGGCGAGTTCGGGGGCACGGGGCATGGCGCGCGTGGTGGCAGTGCACGGGATCGGCAAGCAGACGCTCGGCGAGGACACGCTCCGCAAGGAGTGGTTGCCGGCCCTCAACGACGGCCTCGCGCGTGCCGGTGCAGATCGGCTCGCCGAGCCAGACGTGGCGATGGCGTTCTATGGCGACCTCTTTCGCACGCAGGGCGAGTTCCTCGCAGTCGGGGACCCTCCCTACACCGCGGCCGACGTCGCCGAGGGATTCGAGCAGGAGTTGCTGCTGGCCTGGTGGTCGGCGGCCGCCGCGAGTGATCCGGCTGTTGTGCCGCCGGGCGCGGACACGCTGGTGTCCACGCCGCGCTCGGTGCAGGCGGCACTGCGGGCCCTGTCTGGCGCGCGGTTCTTCGCCGGTGTCGCGTTGCGGGCGATGGTCTTCGACCTGAAGCAAGTTCACGGCTATCTCACCGATCCGGACCTGCGCGCGCAGGCTCTGGCCCGGGTAGCCGACCAGATCCGCGAGGACACCCGGGTCGTTGTCGCGCACTCACTCGGCTCGGTCGTCGCCTACGAAGCCCTGTGCGCGCGCCCCGGACACCGGGTGGGCGCTCTGGTGACGATCGGCTCTCCCTTGGGCATCCCCAACCTGATCCTGCACCGCCTGCAGCCCCCGCCCCTCGCGCTGGATGGTCCGCCACGCGCAGTGTGGCCTGGCCACGCGGGCCTGGTGTGGACGAATCTCGCCGATGACGGGGACGTCGTTGCCCTGGTGAAGGATCTGCGGCCGGCGTTCGGTGAGGAGGTGCGCTGCGCAATCTTGCACAACGGAGCGCGCGCTCATGATGCGACGGCGTACCTGACGGACGCCCTGTGCGGGCAGGCCATCATGGACGGCCTGGTATGACTGGGCCCACCTCGGGCTCGCAGGAAGGAGAGGGACCCCGCCGCTATCTGATCGCGACCGCTGTCTCCCGCTACCCGAAGTGTGCGGAGTGGGACCGTCCTGGACTGGTCCAGGCCCGTGAACAGATCGTCGAGTTGTTCACCGAGAAGCTCGGCTACCGCCTTCACACCGCGCTCGGCGTAGACCCGACGCGGGTGCAACTGACTGATCAGTTGCGCGCGTTCTGTACCTCGGACGAGCGTCGCGAGGACGATCTCGTCGTGGTCTACCTCTCCGGACACGGCGAGGTCCTTGAGGACGGTAGCGAGCACGTGTTGCTGATGGCCGACACGGACCCAGCCGACGTCACCTACACCGCGCTGCCGACCGCCGATCTAGTGCGGGTGCTGCGCGGCACCCGTATCCGTCGGCTCCTCCTCATCCTGGACACCTGCTACTCCGGGCAGGGCGGCAACGAACTCGCCGCAGCCGCCCTCGAACGGCTCGGCACACAGTGGGGACAGGGAAAGAGCAGCTCGGGGCTGGTCATCATGTCCTCCGCCCAACCCCAGCAACAGGCACAGGCGGGGCTGTTCCCCCGTCTGCTCGGCGAGGCGGTGCGCAGCCAGGCCACGGCCGGCCACGCCCCTACCCACCTGTCGGTGTCCGCAGTCGTGCAGCAGATGAACGACCATGCCGACAAACCCGGCTACCAGCACATCAGCCTTTCCTTGCTCGGGCTCACTGGCGAACCGCCCGACTTCCTCACCAACCCCCGCCACGACATCCGGCTCACCGATGTCGACCTCGCCCTGCAGGACGCCGCCGAGTTCGACGCCTACGCCCTGCAAAGGGAAACGGAGTTCACCTCCCGCCTCCTGGTCCGCGCCATGGGCTACCACGGAGATGCCGCGCAGGGATGGTGGTTCTGTGGCCGTCACCAAGCGCTCGCCGAGGTTGCCGCCTGGCTCAACCAGGAGGATGACGCTCAGGCAGAGATCATTTCCCGCGTTGCTGGGGCGGATGGGAGTCTGCGAGTGGTCACAGCAGGCCCGGGCTCCGGCAAGACGGCAGTACTCGGCCTTCTCGCCGCGCTCGCCATGCCCGAACGCCGTCGCACCGTGCCGGTCGACCAGCTAGGCCTCGATCCCGATTGGATCCCACACGAGGACAGCATCGACGTCGTCATGTACGCCCAGAACCTCACCAATGCCCAAGTGCTGTCCGGCCTCGCGGCTGCGGCGCAGTTCAAGTGCGCGACCCTCGGCGAGTTCCTCAACACCCTCGAACAGCGCAGCGTCGGCCGAGGGAGGCCCTTTACGGTCCTGATCGACGCCCTCGACGAGGCCGCCACCCCCGACACGCTGTGCTCGCACATTGTGCGCCCCCTCATCGAGCACTCCCGCGGGCGCGTCCGCCTCCTCCTCGGCACCCGCCCCTACCTCCTCGACCGACTCGGCATCAGCAGCGACCCAGAGCATCCCGACAGTGTGGTCATCGACCTGGACAGCCCCCGCTACGCCGATCACGAGGCGCTGCTGGCCTACACGATGCGTAACCTCCTGCAAAGCCGCCGCACCTCCCCCTACCGGTCAGCCGACCCCCAGTTGCTCCGGCAGGTCGCCCAGGCCGTCGGAGACGCTGCTGGCGCATCGTTCCTCGTCGCCCGCTTCGCCGCCTACACTCTCGCCTCCGCCGAATCGGTCATCGCAGACCCGGACAGTGCAGGTTGGCGAGCGAGCCTGCCCCGCCATGCCGGGCAAGCCATGCATGACGACCTCACCCGGCGCCTCGGCCCCGAGGCGCAACGCGCCGCGGACCTCTTGCGGCCGCTCGCGTACGCCGAAGGCCAGGGCCTGCCCTGGGAAGGCATCTGGGCCCCCCTCGCGTCCGCTATCTCCGGCCGCACCTACACCGACGAAGACCTGCTGTGGCTACGCCGGAATGCTGGCTCCTACGTCGTTGAAGCCACCGAAAACGGCCGCTCCGCTTATCGCCTCTACCACCAGGCCCTCGCCGAACGCCTCCGCGAAAAAGCCAACGACACAGCAATCCATTCCGCGATCGTCGACACCCTCATCGAGGACGTTCCCTACCGCGGCGACGCCACCCGCGACTGGTCCCGCGCCCACCCCTACACCCTGAACCATCTCGCCACCCACTCTGCTGCCGCACACCGCGTGGACGACCTGCTTGCCATACCCGAATACCTGGTCCACGCCGTCCCGACCAGCCTCACCCCCCACCTCGACGCGGCCGTAGGCCAACAGGCCCGGCTGACCGCAGCGGTCTACCGCACCTCTTTTGACTGGCACGTTGCAGCCCCCGTCCCAGTGAGACCCGTGCATCGTGAAACGTGCAGGTGAGGTGCGCTGGTGTGCGGGCGAGTTGCCGTGCTCGTGCCGGTCGGTGGCGGGTGTCCATGG
>NZ_JACHCX010000053.1:0-4649 GCF_014207295.1 Streptomyces sp. AK010 | reverse complement strand
AACGAACTGAACGTCCGAACCCTCCCTCGGCGACACCGACACCATGCCTGATCAGCGGAAACTCAACGATCGCGTCCGGAAAGACAACGGCTTCTCACGGATCTGCGCGGACCTGGACACCCAGCTGACCGCGTTCCGCGGCCGGCCCCTGGACCACACCCGCTTCCCCTACGTCTACCTCGATGCGACCTACTGCAAGGCACGGGTCGCGCACCAGATCGTCTCGCGGACCGTGGCGATCGCCACCGGCATCACCGAGACGGCGGCCGCGAGGTGCTGGGAGTGATGGTCGGCGACAGCGAGAGGTGTTCTGGACCCAGTTCCTGCGCCACCTGCGCGAACGCGGCCTGGACGATGTCCGGCTCGTGCTCGGCGACCACCACTCGGGCCTGGTCAAGGCGATCCGCAAGGTCATGATCGGCGCGGCCTACCAGCGCTGCCGGGTTCATTTCCTGCGCAACGTCTTCGGCGTGATCCCGAAGGACGCCACGGAAATGGACGATTGGTCGCTCAGTCTCTTGGCCGGTTGCATCCACCGGCTGTGATCTGGGCTGTTACATCTCGGCCCGGTCGTCATCTTGGCCCCGGTGCTTTCACCTGTTGAGCGACACATCCATCCGGCGTGGAACAGCTGGCAGGCTGTGCCCATGGACATCGAGGCGCTGAGCGCCGATGACTACAACGAGCTCAGTGCCGATACCCACACGCCACCCAAGCCCAGCCCCGCCGACCTTGAGCCCTTCACCAGGAAGGGCAGCGGGACCTGGGGCCAACAGGCCGTGCCCGCCTGCGTCCAGTCCACCGCGAACCGTTCGGCCGCCCCGGCCGTCGTCCCCCGTCTCTTCCGGTCCGCTCGCCAGCGGCAGCGCCCCCAGTACCCGCCGCCCGCATTCGCTCCCCAGCGCAATGGGCCGCCAGGTACCCGAACAGAGAACCCCCGCCGGGGCCAGCGGGGTTCTGCAGCGCGTCTTCTGTCACGCCGCTGTCACGAGCCCCAAGGACGCTCCCACGTCACAGTGCTCTGACCTGGACTTAAGCGCTCGCACTGGACCAACTGGACGCCCCAGGACGACTTCTACGACATGTGCCATGTGGTACCCAGTGAGGGACCCAAGATCAGGACGGGAGCGTCTTCTGGCCCGTCAAAGCGGTATTGCAGGGTGTTCGGTGGTGTCTCGCTCACCCGTCTGAGCCTCTCATCTGTCACGACAGCCCCTATAAGCGGGGTCTTGGCTATAGCTGTTTGACCAGGTGGAAGACCTCCCGAGCAGCGTAGCGTTTGAGGCAACGGACGATTTCGCGCCGGGTCTTGCCCTCCTTGATCCGGCGCTCGTAGTAGTCCTGAGTGCGCGGGTCGACCCGCAGGCGGGTGAACACGATGCGATGGAGCGCGGCATTTGCCTGACGATCGCCACCACGATTGAGGCGACGGAACTGCCGGCGTCCCGAGGAACGCTCGACAGGACTGACCCCGCACAGGGCGGCGAAGGACGCCTCACTGTCCAGGCGTTCCGGGTTGTCCCCCACCGTGATCAGCAAGGCGACGGCCGTGTCCGGACCGACCCCCACCACGTCGAGCAGCTGCGGGGCGTGGCATTTCACGAGCCTGGCAAGACGAGCCTCCACGTCCCGGATCTCCTCGGAGAGCTGGCCGATCCGGCGCGCCAGCAGGCCCAGCGTGATCCGGGTGGCCTGCACCACCGACTCCGCGCCGACCTCCTCGCGACCATGCGTATCGGTGAACTGTGCGCAGGTACGGAAGAGTTGGGCATTGCCCAGTAAGGCCAGCTCCTCCCGCAAGACGGGATCCGCAGTGACGAGTACGCCCTTGAGCTGATTGATGGCCTGCGTGCGGGCTTTCACGGCCGACACTTTCGTGAGTTTGTACATTCTCGCGATCTGCACCGGCCCGTCGCCCGCTTTGGCCCGGGCACGGGCCCGCCCGCTCAACACGGCTCGCGCCGCGTTCTGGGCATCGAGCGGATCCGATTTACCGCGCCGCCGACGATCCGCCCGGTCCATCCAGTTCACGTCGAACACGTGCACGCCCTGGCCGGGGTTCGACGTAATTCGGAGCCCCTGGAGCCACGGCACGCCTTCTGGCCTGCGGTTTCACCTTCTCGGCTGCCGCAGGTCGTTGCTCTAGGCGCTCGCGTTTCCGCAGGTGGCGAGGCTCTCCGGTGCGGTCTCCGAGGGCCTGGCCGCCCGTCGCCTCCAAGCCGCCCCGTGATCGACGATAGAGCGTCGATCACGGACCTCGCCCTGAGGTCGTCAACTTGCCCCGCTTCAGAATGGTTTGCGCCCTCCATTCTTCGGCCCATTGTCGGGCCGCCGGCCCGATCGGCCAGGTCGCTAACCTGCCCGTGTCTCTATGCCTAGAGACACGGGCGATTCAAGCCGCAGGTGGAGAGTCTGCAGGTCAGCTGGCACTTCCCGCCTCCAGGTGAGACGAATTACGTCGAACGCGGGCCTGGGCCAGCAGATAGCGGGACAGGGACGCCCCATAGGAGCCGGTCCCCTCCACGCCGGCCCGCCCCACGCTTCCCCACTTCCTCGCCCACTTCAGCAGATCGCGGTATCCAGCCGCGGTGGCCGGGAACTCGTCAGTGGCGAGCACCGCCCCCGCCAAGGAGAGCACCGCAGCCACATGGGCATCCCGGTGCGTGTCCACACCCAGCACCACCTCCCCCACAGGGCGACGGCGAGCCCGCGCAACAGGCGTCGTTCCGGGCAGTGTCGAACTGCACATGCCCGTTCCCCTTCCCGTCCGATGGCGTATCGCGTTACCGGTACCGGGCCGCATTGGACGGTCAGAATCGTGAGGACGCCACAGCTATCGACAGGCCCCTATCGGGACACACCCCGCCAGCCCGGCACCGGCAACGCACCGTCCCCGACCAACAGCCGACACCGTGTGATCGAGACACTTCGGTCAGAAATATCATGAGTCAGGCCATGGGCCCGGGACAGCACCCACCCATCCTCCCGCCCCCATCTCGCTATCGCCCGGGAACCGCAGGACATGCTCAATCCCCTGCATGCAACACCCCGAACCTGATCCCGGCCGAGCACAACAGCACACGAAGGCGAGCGGCACGATCAGGTGTCGCCAGGGGCAAGACCTGGGACCTACCTCGTCGCCACCTTCCGAGCGCCCGTCTGGGAGACCTCAGCCCCGGCAAAATGGCCCTCTACCAGAACGGCACCCTCATCGGAATCGCCACCAACCTCAACCCCCAATGTGGCTCCTCCTCCCTGCCTCTCACTCCGGGCTCAGCTCGTCGGACCCATCAGGAACGGGAGCCCTTTATCGTCCGCGGCATCATCGACGCCCGAGCCACAGCCCGGCAGCACGGTCCCCGTTCCGGCCCGCGACTTGCCAGCACCGAGGTCGGGCACGGGAGTCAGCCACCCCCGAAGGCCGGTGTGGCTGCTGATTCCACATGATGAGTCATCGGGAAGATGTCGGCTTCGGCGAAGTTCGTTGGGGCACAGGTCAGAGCCCATTTCACGGCCCGCAGTACAACGAGCGTCATGAGCAACAGCCCCCTCGCCGAGGGATACAGACGAGGCTGCCTCAACCCGTCCACGGCGGTTCTCCCGCCTGGGCCGGCCTGGGCACCGGAATGCACAGCACCGGCTCCGGCAGCATCCACGTCACAGGCACCGGTCTTTCTGCCGAGCCCTGGGGTGCCGTTCTTCTGCCGTCGCCTCCCGAATAAGGGATAGGGGTAGGCGGTGATCATCCATATGGGTTAATTCAGGCGCCTGGCCTGCCGCCCGGGAATCGGTTCGGTCACCGTGGAGGCATGGACGCCCCGCAGACAGGTTCGGGCAGTTCCAGGCCCGGGATGGTGCTGCGGTGGGCTCGGGCAGTGGGACTGGTGGGGGATGAGGTTGAGCAGCGGCGACTTGCCGCGATGAGGTTGGAGGCACTCGCTGAATGGGCTCTGCCGCGGGCCGGCGCCCAGGACGTGGCGCTGACGGCCCAGTGGGCGGTGTTCATCTGCTGGGTGGACGACCTGATCGACCGGCGAGGCATGGGGGTGGTCACCGGGGAGGTGGAGGAGTTGACTGCTCCTTTGCGTGAAATCCTGACCGCCGGCGGTGGTCTGATGTCCGCGGCAACGGCCCCGTATGCCGCAGTGCTGAGAGGGCTGTGGGAGCGCACGGCCGAGGGGATGTCCGCCCAGTGGAGGGAGCGTTTCACCGCGGATTACACCGACTTCTTGGATGCGACCGAGGAGGAAGTGGCCCTGCGCCGCCACGGTGTCCGACTGTCCCTTGAGCCGTATGTGCGGTTGCGCCGCCGAACGATCACCCTGCTTCCGCTTCTCGATGTGCTGGAACGCACCGGCAATGCTCCGCTGGTGGAGTGTCCGCAGGTCAGTGCCCGACTGGGCGAGCTACGGCAGGCGTTGGCCGATGTGGCGGGATGGGCGAATGATCTGGCCTCGGCGGCCGACGACGCGGCTGCCGGTCAGGACAATCTGGTGACAGTTCTCGCCCGGCAGGACGGCTGCTCCCTGCCTGCGGCCCGTGCACGGGCCGCTGTGTCGGCGTACACGTGAACGTCCCCACCCGCGTACGGATGAAAAGGGACAGTTGTTGATGCGGTGAGTCCTGCTGCTCGGCACTCTGCTGCTCGT
>NZ_JACHCX010000052.1:1293-2795 GCF_014207295.1 Streptomyces sp. AK010 | reverse complement strand
TCAGCGGCTCGTTTGAGAGACACCCAAGTAGCACGGGGCCCGAGAAATCCCGTGTGAATCTGGCGGGACCACCCGCTAAGCCTAAATATTCCCTGGTGACCGATAGCGGATAGTACCGTGAGGGAATGGTGAAAAGTACCCCGGGAGGGGAGTGAAATAGTACCTGAAACCGTGTGCCTACAAGCCGTGGGAGCGTCGGAGTGAAGCTTGCTTCATTCTCGTGACTGCGTGCCTTTTGAAGAATGAGCCTGCGAGTTTGCGGTGTGTTGCGAGGTTAACCCGTGTGGGGAAGCCGTAGCGAAAGCGAGTCCGAACAGGGCGTTTCAGTAGCACGCTCAAGACCCGAAGCGGAGTGATCTAGCCATGGGCAGGTTGAAGCGGAGGTAAGACTTCGTGGAGGACCGAACCCACCAGGGTTGAAAACCTGGGGGATGACCTGTGGTTAGGGGTGAAAGGCCAATCAAACTCCGTGATAGCTGGTTCTCCCCGAAATGCATTTAGGTGCAGCGTCGTGTGTTTCTTGCCGGAGGTAGAGCACTGGATAGGCGATGGGCCCTACCGGGTTACTGACCTTAGCCAAACTCCGAATGCCGGTAAGTGAGAGCGCGGCAGTGAGACTGTGGGGGATAAGCTCCATGGTCGAGAGGGAAACAGCCCAGAGCATCGACTAAGGCCCCTAAGCGTACGCTAAGTGGGAAAGGATGTGGAGTCGCAGAGACAACCAGGAGGTTGGCTTAGAAGCAGCCACCCTTGAAAGAGTGCGTAATAGCTCACTGGTCTAGTGATTCCGCGCCGACAATGTAGCGGGGCTCAAGCGTACCGCCGAAGTCGTGTCATTCACACAATAGGGCCAACGCCTGTGTGGATGGGTAGGGGAGCGTCGTGTGCCGGGTGAAGCAGCCGTGGAAGCGAGTTGTGGACGGTTCACGAGTGAGAATGCAGGCATGAGTAGCGATTCACACGTGAGAAACGTGTGCGCCGATTGACTAAGGGTTCCTGGGTCAAGCTGATCTGCCCAGGGTAAGTCGGGACCTAAGGCGAGGCCGACAGGCGTAGTCGATGGATAACCGGTTGATATTCCGGTACCCGCTGTGAAGCGTCAAACATCGAGCATCGTGATGCTAAGGCCGTGAAGCCGCCCTGGAGCCTTCGGGTGAAGGGGAGTGGTGGAGCCGCCGGACCAAGCGGTTAGTAGGTGAGTGATGGGGTGACGCAGGAAGGTAGTCCATCCCGGGCGGTGGTTGTCCCGGGGTAAGGGTGTAGGCCGTGATCTAGGCAAATCCGGATCACTTGTGGCTGAGACCTGATGCCGAGCCGATTGTGGTGAAGTGGATGATCCTATGCTGTCGAGAAAAGCCTCTAGCGAGTTTCATGGCGGCCCGTACCCTAAACCGACTCAGGTGGTCAGGTAGAGAATACCGAGGCGTTCGGGTGAACTATGGTTAAGGAACTCGGCAAAATGCCCCCGTAACTTCGGGAGAAGGGGGGCCACATCTGGTGAG
>NZ_JACHCX010000052.1:0-1195 GCF_014207295.1 Streptomyces sp. AK010 | reverse complement strand
CGAGCTGGGGGTGGCCGCAGAGACCAGCGAGAAGCGACTGTTTACTAAAAACACAGGTCCGTGCGAAGCCGTAAGGCGATGTATACGGACTGACGCCTGCCCGGTGCTGGAACGTTAAGGGGACCGGTTAGCTCCATTTCGGTGGGGCGAAGCTGAGAACTTAAGCGCCAGTAAACGGCGGTGGTAACTATAACCATCCTAAGGTAGCGAAATTCCTTGTCGGGTAAGTTCCGACCTGCACGAATGGCGTAACGACTTCTCGACTGTCTCAACCATAGGCCCGGTGAAATTGCACTACGAGTAAAGATGCTCGTTTCGCGCAGCAGGACGGA
Source organism: Streptomyces sp. AK010 (assembly GCF_014207295.1). Lineage (NCBI taxonomy): Bacteria > Bacillati > Actinomycetota > Actinomycetes > Kitasatosporales > Streptomycetaceae > Streptomyces > Streptomyces sp. AK010. Next base: position 863 of record NZ_JACHCX010000052.1, on the reverse strand, counting down.
AAGACCCCGGGACCTTTACTACAGTTTGATATTGGTGTTCGGTTCGGCTTGTGTAGGATAGCTGGGAGACTGTGAACTCTGGACGCCAGTTCAGGGGGAGTCGTCGTTGAAATACCAGTCTGGTCGTGCTGGATGTCTAACCTGGGTCCGTGATCCGGATCAGGGACAGTGTCTGATGGGTAGTTTAACTGGGGCGGTTGCCTCCTAAAGAGTAACGGAGGCGCCCAAAGGTTCCCTCAGCCTGGTTGGCAATCAGGTGTTGAGTGTAAGTGCACAAGGGAGCTTGACTGTGAGACCGACGGGTCGAGCAGGGACGAAAGTCGGGACTAGTGATCCGGCGGTGGCTTGTGGAAGCGCCGTCGCTCAACGGATAAAAGGTACCCCGGGGATAACAGGCTGATCTTCCCCAAGAGTCCATATCGACGGGATGGTTTGGCACCTCGATGTCGGCTCGTCGCATCCTGGGGCTGGAGTCGGTCCCAAGGGTTGGGCTGTTCGCCCATTAAAGCGGTACGCGAGCTGGGTTTAGAACGTCGTGAGACAGTTCGGTCCCTATCCGCTGTGCGCGTAGGAATATTGAGAAGGGCTGTCCCTAGTACGAGAGGACCGGGACGGACGAACCTCTGGTGTGCCAGTTGTTCTGCCAAGGGCATGGCTGGTTGGCTACGTTCGGGAGGGATAACCGCTGAAAGCATCTAAGCGGGAAGCCTGCTTCGAGATGAGTATTCCCACCTCCTTGAGAGGGTAAGGCTCCCAGTAGACGACTGGGTTGATAGGCCGGATATGGAAGCACGGTAACGTGTGGAGTTGACCGGTACTAATAGGCCGAGGGCTTGTCCTCAGTTGCTCGCGTCCACTGTGTT
>NZ_JACHCX010000051.1:0-5518 GCF_014207295.1 Streptomyces sp. AK010 | reverse complement strand
GCCGCCGGCATCTGGCACAACTGGACCACCAACGCCGCAATCAAACGATCACTGATCGCCTACGACCACTGAAGACATCGGACTCATTCATCTAGCGGGCCGACTCCGCCGCCCCGTCACCGCCGTCAAGATCCTCGTCTCGGACCTCTTGGACGCCGACGCCCTGGTCGTCTCCGTCACCGATGCCTATGCCGCCTCCGACGCAGACGCGGATGAGCGTCCCACCACCCACCTATTAGCGGCCCTCTCTGTGGGCCTGAAGAGGAAGTGGCCCGATGCCATCGCCTACCCCCAGGCCGGATGACTCGACCGTGGCGCTGCGGAGCCCGCCGCGCCCGCAGGCCGGTGCACCGACTGTGCTGAAAATCGTGATTGCCGGGGGCTTCGGCGCGGGCAAGACCACCGCCGTTGGTGCCGTCAGCGAGATCACGCCGCTGAGCACAGAGGAGTACCTGACCGAGGCGAGCGCTGACGTGGACAGCCTGGCAGGCATCGAGGCGAAGCAGACCACCACGGTCGCCTTCGACTTCGGCCGCCTCAGCCTGCCGGACGCGCCCGTGCCCCTGGAACTGTTCCTGTTCGGCACGCCCGGCCAGGACCGGTTCGTCGACCTCTGGTACGACCTCTCCCACGGAGCCGTCGGCGCGGTCGTCCTGGTCGACACCCGCCGCCTGGAAAGCAGCTTCACCCCCGTCAGCTTCTTCGAAGACATCGGCCTGCCCTTCGTCGTCGCCATCAACCAATTCGACGGAGCACACCGCTACCACCCCGAACAGGTCCGCACCGCCCTCGAACTCCCCACCTCTGCGCCGGTGGTCACCTGCGATGCCCGCGACCCGAACCACGTCGCCGGCGTCCTGCTGACCCTCGTCGGCCACGCCGTGAAGAACGCATCGACAGGCCCCGCTCGCCCAACAGCCACTACCACCCTCCAGGACGCCTGATGTCATATCAGCCCAACGACCCCTACCTCGTACCGCAGACTGCCCCAGCAACGCGGTCACTGCCGCGACGCAACATGCGAGACATCGCCCTTGGGCCGTCCGTTTCAGCCGACGTTGCCATCACCGGCCCGCAGGACCAGCAGACGACCGAACTGGCGCGGCGGTATGAGCTGCTCGAGCGCCTGGGCGTGCCCACCGCTGCCAGCCAGGACTTCGACGAGCTGGCACGCGACATGGCCACGCAGGCCGGATTCCTGTACGGGTTCGTCAATCTCTTCCTGGAGGAGCAGACCTTCGTCGGGCTGCACCAGCCGCCCGCGGACAGCGGGTACGTCATCGTCGGCCGCACCATGAGCCGCGACCACGGCTGGTGCCCGGAGGTCATGGCCCGCAAGAAGGCCCTCCCGCTGCACGACGTGCACGCCAGCCCGCGCTTCAGCGGCAACCACGTGGTCGACGCGGTTGGGATCCGCTCCTACTTCGGCGCACCGCTCATCCACGACAGCGGCACCGTGCTGGGCACGGTGTGCGTCATCGACCCCGAGAAGCGGCCCCTGAGCGAGGCCCGACGGCTCAGAGACATCGTCATCAACGCCGGCGCCCAGGTGATGGACCACATCGCCCACGCGCCCGTCCACTAGGCCGTTCCACCACGCCCACCCGGGAGCCGCAGGCGATCCCCGGCCGCTCCACTGTGCGACTCTCACCCAGGGAGAGGGAGACGACCATGCCCGCCACACCCACCACTCCGCCACCGGCGCTGCGTCCCTACCTCACCGCCCGCCACGAACTGCTGTGGGACGAGGCGGACGCCTTCGCGGAAGAGCACATCGCGCCGCGCGCCGCACGTATGGAGGCCGCTCCGGGCAGGGTGGAGCGCAAGGTCGCCGACCTGATGGCCGCACGGGGCTGGTTCGCCGTCACCGTCCCGGCCGCCTTCGGCGGTCTTGGCGCCGGCCATGTGGCCAAGACGGTCCTGGTCCACCGCATCGCGCGGGTCTCGGCGGCTGCCGCGGCCATCCTGCAGGCCACCCTCATCCCCGTCGGCGGGTTGTTGCACTTCGCCACTTATGAACAGAAGGGCCGCTGGCTGCCGCGAGTGGCGGACGGTTCACTTCTTTTGTCGATCGCCGTGACCGAACCGCGGGCCGGCGGACACATCGGCGGCATCGAAACCACCGCCGAACGCGCCGCCAAGCAATGGGTGATCACCGGCAGCAAGGTCCACATCGGCAACAGCCATCTCGCGGGAGCCCACCTCGTCGTCGCCCGAACCGCCGAGGCCAGCGTAAGTACTTCCCAGGCGCTGACCGCGTTCATGGTCGAATCCGACCAACCCGGGGTCTCGATTTCCGACCACCGTCCCGGCCTCGGCCTGCACGGCTTCTCCGCCGGCCGCCTCGACCTCGACCACGTCCGCGTCCCCGAGGACAACCTGGTCGGAGAGATCGGCCAGGGGCTGAGCGTGGCCCAGAGCAGCAGCATCCTGTACGGCCGTCCCAACCTGGCCGCAGTCAGCCTCGGTATCCACGAGGCAGTCGTGGCCACCACGACTGCCCGCCTCAAGGCGCGCGCCCGCTACCGGGGCGCCCTGTCCGATCTGCCGGTCCTGCGGGACCGCATCGGTGACATGGAGGCCCGCCTGCGCGCCGCACGAATCCTGGCCTACCAGTCCGTGCACCTCCTCGACCAGGGCCTGCCCTGCGACGCCGACCTGATCAACGCCAAGTATCTCGGCCACCAGTGGGCCATGAAGTCAGCCCAGGACGCCATGGAACTGCACGGCGCCCACGCCCTCGACCGCGACTACGTCCTCCAGCGCCTGTGGCGCGACATCCAGCACACGTACCCACCGGCCGGAACCGGCGAAGTTCAGCGCATACGTCTGGCCGACGCCGCCTTCGACGAGGACCACATCCAGTGGTCCGAACGCCTCGCCGCCGAAGCGGCCTGGGCACGACCCGACCCCACCGCCGCATGAGCCCCCGTGCGCGGCCCCCGTGAATCCAGACCGCCGCGCACGGGCCCTTGCCGCCGGCCCCCGTCCCCCGCGGGGACCGACGGCACCCCTCCCAGTGACCATCCACCCAGCCGAGAAAGAGACACCGTGACCCCGCCCGTGACGACCAGCGCACCCATCACACCCCTGACGCCGACATTGCAGCGCGTCGCCCAGCACCTCGCAGATGGCCTCACCCCCCATGAGATCGCCACCGAGACCGAACTCTCGGCCGTAACCGTCCGCCAGTACGTCCGCGACATCCGGGCGAGCCTCCACTGCCCGCCCCGCTGCAAACCACCGGTGATCGTGCACCGCCTATTCGCTGCCCAACAGGTCGCCCCACCCACAACGGACAGGCCAACGCCCAAGCTCAGCCCGGAGCAGCAACTGCTGCTGCAGGCCGTCGCTGAGCACAGCAATCCCCACGACATCGCCATCGCCGCCAAGATCGCCCCCGCCGACGTCCGAGCAGCACACGACGAACTGCTCGACAAGACCGGGGCGGCCACCACCACCCAGCTCGTCGTCCTTGCCCACGCGTGGGGCCTGCTGGGCACCAGGCCAGCCGCCACGACGGAGAGCGGAGCGAGCCAGTGAATGCGTCACCCGTTTCTGTCGCCACCAAGCCCTTACACGCCTTCCTGCACCGGCGCTCGACAGCGTTACCGGCCGTGTATGAGATGCGGACACTGTGCACCGACGCCGAACGAGACGAGGCCGCCGCACTCGTCCAGGACCGTCAACGCTGGCTCACCACGCGCGGCCTGCCTGTACCGGCCCGAGCCGACATCCCGGCTCTGTTCCGCGCCCCGCAGGCAAAGCCGGCCGGACTGTTCGAGGACGGGCTGCTGCTGGCCTGCATGATCCCGCAGCGCGGGCCCCACCTCCGATGGGGCGAGGGCCCGTGCCTCTTCCTGAGCTGCGTCCACACCCTGCCCCACCGCTCCGACGACACCGTCCGGCTGATCACTCTGTGGGGCTCCGACTTCGCCGCCCGGCTCGGTGTACCGCTCGTGGGGGCCGAGGTCTTGGCCCGCCATCCTCTCGACGTTGCTCCGACCGCCGCATTCCTTCATCGGCTCACCGACATGGGCTGGGACCTGCGAGGATCCGGCACCGGGCAGCACGATGAGCGAGTCGCTCGCCTCGAACTCACCGCAGAGCGCCGGCCTGGACTGAGCGCGCTCATCGGCTGTCGGGTCCACGAGCCGCGTTCCGCCGCAGACCAGCGGGGCATCGCGTGAGGACCGCCGAACCGCTGCGGCCGGACCTCGCCCGCGAACTCCTCGTCCGAGCCGCACAGTCGGCAGCGCGCCGGGCCAAGCGCGTGCGCAATTACCTCGACGCCGTCCAATTCGGCCAGGACCGTCACGCCGACCACGCCGACACCAAAGTGATGCGCCGCATCCTGGCCGAACACGACTGGCCCGGCCACCGCCTCGTCGGCCCCGAGGCGGCACGTGCCGCCTGGACCATCGCTCTTCACGCCGACGGCGAGCCCGACTTCCAACGGGCGGCCACCACCCTTCTGAAGCGCGCAGTCCAGGACGACGACGCGCGCATCCAGCACTGGGCCCACCTTCACGACCGTGCCCTGGTCAACAGCGGGCGACCACAAGAGTTCGGGACCCAACTGGTCCTCAACGCAACAGGGGTTGAGCTGTGCCCGCTGCGCGCACCGGAGTCCCTGGACCAGCGAAGGGCCGCCGTCGGGCTGCCGCCGATCGCCGTCGCCCTGGAGAAGGTGCGGCGCCGGTACGCCCCGGGTCGCCATGCCGGCGACTCCCCGACCGTCGTGCTCGCGGAGGCCGCATGACGCAGAGGGCCCCACAGGCTGCACAGACACAACGCTCTTCCGCAGACCCCCTTACCTGAAAGGACCGTTGAAGTATGAAGCTCACTACCGCCGTCCTCGCTGCCGGTGCCGCCGTCTCCCTCACCACCGCCGTGGTCGGAGCCGCCCGGCTCAGGCAGACCGCGCGGCACCAGGCCGAGCGAAACGAAGTGGCCGTCGCGCGGAACCAGCTCGACTGGCTGACGCAGTTGTCCACCAACCCCGACCTCGCCAAGCTCTGGACGCCCGAGGACATCGACGTCGAGGAGTACATGCAGCTGCTCCATGCCAACCAGCAGATCTGCACCCTCAGCCTGCGTGACCGGCTGGGCTTCGTTCGCCACGGACAACTGCCCTTCTACGCCTCGATGCTCATGAACAGCGACGTCTGCAGGCGGTACTGGGCCCGTTTCGGAGACCTCCGCGCCCAGGAGGCCGAGGGCGACGAGCGCGCCGAGCACTTCACCGAGGTCCTGGACAAGGCTGCGAAGACCCACTCGCGGGCGCAGCTCGCAGCAGCCTGACGACACGGCTCACACCGACTCCCAGACGCCCTGGAGCAGGCGACATCGTCGCGCCGCCACCGTCTGGCACCAAGTTCCGGGTCCCGACCGGGCCCGGGATCCCGCACCACCCATCGCCACTAGTACTCCAGTCTGACTTCGCGATCTTGAGTCGGGTCCGGCTGGGAACGGGTACGGCCACCGCGTGATCATCGGGGGTTGTGTGGACTCCTGA
>NZ_JACHCX010000050.1:0-5668 GCF_014207295.1 Streptomyces sp. AK010 | reverse complement strand
AGGCCCTGCCTTCATGCGCCGCTCCTGCCGCGATCACCCGATCAGGACCCCTGTTCGACCAGACAAGCCCGTTGAGCGGTAAGCGGAAGCCTTCTTACCGGACCGAGTGGCCCCGACGATGAGCCAGTGCGGGACCATGCGCAGGTTCATCACCCATGCCCCACCGGTCTCCAAGGCCCCGATGAGCGCAGACAGCAGCTCAGTCGGCGCCGTGGCTAAGCCGGGCCGCTCCAGCGGGTCGCTGGCCATTGCCGTCAGCAGGACGAGCCCACGTTCCGGCGATGTCACACGAACCGCGTGAACCTTCCAGGCGTGCACGAAGGCATCCGCTGCCTTCATGTACGTCGCCGGCGTCTGCCCCGCGTGGAGCCGCACGGTCACAGTCAGCCCCATACGAGTAGCCCGGGGAAACGAGATCCGGGGAGCCACCGGCCGCAGCGGATCGCCCTTGACCATCAGGTCACCGAGCAAGCCGCGGGGTGGACGCCGGGAAACGGCAAGGTCATTGAGCATGGCCACCTTGCGCCACGTGAACACCACCCGGGAGGCGGTAACCGCGTACCCGACGGCGTACCAGTGCCAGGCCGGCCGATGGCGGTGCACCAGGTCACCGATGACGAGCACCCAGGCCAGAACGGCCAGTGCGAGGGCGAGCATGGTCGGTTCCATCAGGCGTCACCGCTCTTACCGTGTGCCGCCGCTCCGTGCGCGGGTGTGATCGCGTCAGCGCGGAAGCTGATGCCCTGCCGGTCGCCCATCGACCAGACGAACGCGGTAAGGCCGGTGACCTTGACGACCTGGCCCGCTTCGAGCCCTTTCGGCTCACCGCTCACGGCGATCTCAATGACAGAGATGCGCCGCCCATCGGGCCGCACGGTGACGGCCACGGTGTACACCGGATTGCCGTCCCTGTCCTTCTTCACCTCCTGTGTTTCTGAGTTGCTGAACTTCACTTCGGGGGCGTTGGCACACCGCAGTACGCCGAGCCGCGCCGTGTCCACGGGAATGGACTGCATGGGTTGTGGCCTCCCTGGCCATCGGGACGCCAGCAATCGGCTGACGTCACTTGTCCTTACGAGTTACGACTATGTGGTGCTGTACGGCGAGAGCGCAACTACTTATGCTGACGAGTGATGTCGCGCGTGCGACGTGCCTACGACCTCAAACCTGGAGATGCCGAGATGACTGAGATCCAGCGCCCCGGAGCCCTCTACCAGCAAGTCGCCGCCGCCATCCGCGCAGCGATCCTGTCGGGTGAGTTCGCCCCCGATTCCCTGCTGCCGTCGGAAGCTCAGCTCATGGCCCGCTACCAGGTCTCCCGTCCGACAGTCCGCAACGCCATCGCCGCGTTGCGCGCGGAAGGGTTGATCAACGTGCGCCACGGCAAGGGCAGCTTCGTACGCTCCGACGATCAGCCCGTGCTCACCCTCGAACGCCGCATCAGCCGGACCACAGACAGCCGGTTCGTCATGCCGAATGGCGACCTCTGGGACGAGTCCGAGGACCCCAACACGTACCGCACCCGGACCACGAAGGAGACCGGCCGGCTGCTCGGAGTCGGCACGGAAGAGGCTCTGTTCGGCTGTGACCGCCTGCTCGTCGACCCGAGCACAGGCACGCGCGCGATGCATCGGACGTTGATCCCCTTCGAAGTCGCCGAGGCCGCGCCGCTGCTCTCGGACGAGCCGTGCAAGCACCCCGCAGAGATCTACCGCGTACTCACCAGCGGCGATCACAAGCTCTGGTGGTCGGAGACAGTCCGCGCCCGAATGCCATTGCCTGACGAGCGCACCACGCTCCAGCTCCCCGACGCGACCCCGATCCTGCACATGGCCCGCGTCACGCACGGCACCGAGGACCGCCCACTGATCCTCGAAGAACTCCGCGTCGGCGCGGACCGTGCCGAACTCGCCTACCGGATGACTGCCGACAAGCGACAGGCCCGCCGCGCACGCGCCTGAGCGCCGACAGCAATCGGTCGAAACAGCCTTCACTTCCTCAAGGGCGCGCCTGCGGCGCGCCGAGCCGCCCGGCCGCCCCGGCCGGGCGTGCGGCGTGGACGCCGGTCCCGGCCGGTCGCCATGCGCCCCCGACCACAGCACACCTATGAAGCTAGGGCGTCGAGCGGTCGTCGCGGACAGTGGCGTGGCGGGCTGGGGGTCGACGGCCTCCGAGACTTTAGGCAGCTCCCATGGGGCGAGCCTCCAAGAACAGGGGGCCGACCGGGCCATTGCGGGCAGGCCAACAGCCAGCCCGGTTCGCGGGCGACCGTAAGGCCCCCTGTTCTCTCGCCCCATGGCAGCTACTGCCCAAAGTCTCTGCGGCCGGCGACGTGCCCACGTGCCGCGCTCACCAGCGAAGAAGCGCCTCACGTCGCACCCCCGTCACTTTCGGCCCGCGCCTCCAGGAGCACGGCGAGCCGGTCCAGATCAGCAGGCCGGCCTGTTAAGCGCACGACACCGCGCCCGTCCTCATCAGTCGAGGCGACGGCACGCACGGCGGACAGCTCGAAGCCCACCCTCAGGAGCGCCCTGTTCAAACGATCAGCGGACTCACGAGCTTCGCGCCAACCCGCCATGTAGTCGATCCCCGGCACCCAGAGGCCGGAGTCCTGACCCGCGATGCCGTCGAGGCCATCGCCGAGCCAGTTCCCACTCGCGCCAGTCACCTTGTCCACCTCAGCCCTGATCATGTAACGGGTCATCAACTTCCTGAACCCAGGGCCAAAAGCAGCACGACGGCCCCGGTACCATCAGGCACCGGGGACCGCCGTGTTCCCAGCCGGGCCACCCTTCGCTTTCCAGGGCTGATGGGGTGGCCCGGTCTCGGTATGTGGTTGTGAAGCGCGGTCTCCTGCACGGGCCAGGAGAGCCCGGCGATTCCTCGCGCAAGAGACCGCGCTCAGTTGGCCGGAGGGGTCAGTCTCCGGCCGGTTCCAGGCCGCCACCCACTCCCGATCGCGAGGGAGTAACAAGGAGGTGGAGACCCGGAGATCACTGAGGTCTATAACCGTCCAGGTCGAAGCGGCACCAGACCGTCTTGCCTCCGCCCTCTTCCGGCGTCCACCACACCGCATCCGCCATCCGCTGCGTGATCATCAACCCGCGCCCGCTGTCCGGCAGAACAGCCTCAGTCAGCTCCCCCACCAGCTCTGGGCAGAGGGCGTCGCCCATGGGAAGAAGCGGCGGGGTGGAGTCCTCGTCCCTGACGCCGATGAAGAACCACTTCGGATACAGCTTGTAGATCACGTCGATGCGCCGGCATCCGCCAGGACGGGACCGAGAGCGATCCGGCACCGCGTGGTTCACCACGTTCCCGACCAACTCCGAGACGGCAAGTCGGGTGTCATAGACGACGTCACCCGTGACAACACCACGCAGAAATGCCGATGTGGTGTCGCGTGCGATGCGCGCCACGTCACCGCACTCAGCGAAGAGTGTCAACGCCGAGAAGTGCCCGTTGGCGGACGGATCCGGCGCTGCGAACCAGTGGGCGTATGCCTCCAGCTCCTTCGCCACATACTCGGCTTTCCCCGCGTCCATCGCGTCCCCTTCTCAGCCTTCGCCAGCGGCTCACGTCACCGATTGCTTCACGCAAGCCAGTACACGGCTCTCGGGGCGCGACCGGGAGCGTTCACCAGGGGGTTCACGTGAACACCAGCAAAGCCAAAGGGGGTTCGCGGATGAACCCCTTAGCGCGATACTGCTGTGACAGGATGAGCACTCGCCGTCATTCTCGGGTTGGCAGGGGAGCATGAGCCGAGAGCCGAACGCGCAGTTAGTCGCAGTGATGACCGAGGCCGGTGTTTCGAACAAGGGCCTCGCGAAACGGATGAAGGACGCCGCCGCTCAGCGCGGCATCAGGCTAGGAACCACGCACGTCTCTGTGCAGCGATGGCGCGACGGCGCAGGCATCCAGCCCCAGACTGCGGCAATCATGGCCGACGTGCTCAGTTCGAAACTCGGACACCGCGTCACACCCGGTGACCTTGGTTTCTTCGACCACACTCAGTCGACTGCGCCGGAACCAGTCGGCTACCCGAGCACGGTCCCCGACGTCCTGTCGATGCTGGATGGCCTTGCCCAGGAGCGCGCCGAAGCCGCGGTTACAGACCGCCTGGTCGTTGCCGACACCGATCTCAGTGCTGCTGTTCTCTCATGGATGATCGCGCGCCCCGACGGTGTCCAAGCAGACAATCCGGCCCACCAACGTGTAGGCATGCGCGACGTGCGGGCGATCAGAGACGCGGCTGCCACGTTCATGCAACTCGACTTCAAGTACGGAGGGGGTCACGGCCACCGCGCCTTGCGCCACTACTTCCGCCACGAGGTCCTGCCGCTGCTCAGCGCGAGCTACAGCGAGAAGGTGGGCACCGCGCTGTTCAGCGCCGCCGCCGAGGTCTCCCAGTTGCTGGCATGGACGGCATACGACGTTGGGAATCACCGACTGGCTTACCGCTACCTGACCGCCACGCTGCGGCTTTCCCAGGCCACCGACGACCGCATGTTCGGCTCTCGCGTCCTCGGTAACCTCAGCCACCAAGCCAACTACCTCGGTAACCATGCCCAGGCCATCAAGCTGGCCCGTGCCGCCGTCGAAGGAGCGAAAGGGCGAGCCACCCCACGGGCGATGGCCAACTACTGGGCGATGGAAGCCCGGGCCCTTTCCAACGCGGGCAACCGGACCGAGGCCGGCCGCGCGATGAACGAGGCTGAACGAAACTTCGAGCGCGCTGACACGGCCGAGGACCCGGCGTGGCTCAGCTACTTCGACGATGCAGAACTCATGGGCGAGTTCTGCCACTGCTTCCGTGATCTGAAGATGCGTCGCGAGGCAGTCGTGCACGCACAGCGCGCCGTCGACAGCACCGACCCGATGTACGCACGCACTCTGGGCTTCTGCCGCATGGTGCTTGCCCAGAGTCAGCTACTCAACGGCGAGCTGGAAGCCGCCGTCACCACCGCAAGCCTGGCGGTCGACGGCGGCGACTCCCTACAGTCCTCCCGCTTCCAGCGCTACGTGACCGACTTCCAGCAGGAGGTCAACGTGCACGCCGGCAACCCCGCCGTGGCCGCCTTCAACGAGACGGTGCAGGACGCAATGGCCCGCTTCGACGAAGAGGACGAGTAGCAGCTACCAGGGCCGCCAATCACGCGGCGCCTCGTCGTTGCGCAACCCGGTGATGCGCCGCTGGTACTCGGCCGCCGTCCTCTCGTCTTCCTGCACGTTCTGCATGAGCCACGTCGTCATGCCGAACTCTTGGAGCCTGCGCAGCGTGTCGTAGCCGTGCCAGTCGTGCAGGTCGCGCCCGTACGCCCGCACGAAGTCCGCGTACTGCTCGTCCGTCTGCCATCCGAGGCTGTGATGCTCGGTGGCTGTGACCATCAGGTCCCACTCAGGATGATCGAAGCAGAAGGCCTCGAAGTCAATCAGGATCACCTGCCCCTGGGTGTCGACCATCAGGTTCTGCACGTGAGCATCACCGTGCACCGGCCCCTTGGGGCTCTCGAACTGCAACTCCTCATACTGAGCCCGCAACTCATGCCAGCGCTTGTGCAGGAAGGCCCTGTCATCGGGGCTTCCCCCCGAGAAGTGGACACCGGTTCGTGCTGCTATGCGGCGAGTGTCATCGTATCCGACTGCAGTTCGTACTCCCGCTCCCGGGCGA
>NZ_JACHCX010000049.1:0-5962 GCF_014207295.1 Streptomyces sp. AK010 | reverse complement strand
TTCTCTGGGGGTTCCCCGGCTGTGGCGTGACGTCGTACGGAGCCTGCTCGTTGGGGAGGTTGCGACGGTTCTCAGGGGGTGCGGCTCTGCGGTGGATCGTTGTGATCGACTCGTGGAGTAGAGGTACATCAGTGCGTGCATTCCCTGTACAGCTGCCGTCAGGCACCCGGTACTGGACCGTGGTGGACGACGAGTTGGAAGTGGTGGAGGAAGCCGATCGCTTCCTGCGGGAGCTGAGGTTGGCCCGGGGACGGGCGGAGACGACGACGAAGGCGTACGCCGAGGCCGTGGTGTTGTTCCTGGCGTGGTGCGCGACCACCAAGCGGGAGTGGCGGACGGCTGCCCGGGACATGGGGCTGTTCATGCTCTGGCTGAAGTGGACCCCGGGAAGCGGCGGTCAGCGGCGGGTGGTGGTGCCCGGCCCGGGCACGAAGCCGGTCCGGGGCGAGAGCCGGATCAACAAGGTGCTCACTGCCGTGCGGATGTTTCTGGTGCATGCCGTGGTGAACAAGTCTGCCCCGGCCTGGGTGTTGGAGCAGATCTACGAGGTTGCCGACGACCGTGACCTGCCCCAGGAGGCTCGCGGTGAGAGCGGTGCCATGCGTTATCGGATGCGGGCTCGCCACCGGCTGCAGGAGCCCGAGACCGCCATCGACCGGGCTGGAGACGACGAGATCGTCGCCATGTTCCTGCAGTGTCGCTCCGCGCGCGACCGGCTCATCCTGCTGCTGTTGTCGCGGGTGGGACTGCGCCCGGGGCAGGTTGCGGGCCTGCGTCGCTGCGATCCGCATCTGCTGATGGACTCCCGCTCGCTGGGCTGCGACGTCGAGGGCGCCCATGTGCACGTCGTCCGGCGTGAGAACGAGAACCGCGCCTGGTCGAAGTCGAGGAAGTCCTGGGCCATGCCGGTTGACTTCCTCGTGGTGCAGGCATTCGACCAGTACGTGCTGGAACGCCACGAGTGCCTGGGTGCCGGCGGCAGCGACTTCCTGCTGGTCAACCTGTTCCGGCCGCCCTTTGGGGCGCCGATGATGACCGACGCGATCGGCGAACTGTGTGAGTCGTTGTCCCGGCGTGCCGGGTTGGGTCGGAAGATCGGCCCCCGGATGTGTCGGCATGCGATGGCCAGCAATGTCGCCGATGCCGGCGGCAAACTGGACGAGGTCCAGGCACTGCTCGGGCAGAAGAGCGCGGAATCGCCGCGACCCTACCTGCATCCCAAGCCATCGCGTCTTCGCGAGGCCGTTGAGCGGGTGCCTCTTCCGCGTGTGAACACCAAGGAGGGCGATCGATGACGATCGCTCTGGTCGAGAACCTGCCGGCAGAGCTGGACGACGTCACCAGTGCTCTCATGGGGGCAGTGACCACAGAATTCCAGCAGCTCATGGGCTGGGATGCAGAGGGGCGTCAGCTGGTCTTCCCCCGTGATCACCCTCTGCTCGGCGGCCCGGAGTGCCTGGTGACGGGCTGCGACAAGGTCGTCTTCCACACGAAGGACCATGGGCTCTGTGTGGGTTGCGCGAAGCGTCTGAAGGCCAGCGGGCAGGGCTTCGAGGAGTTTGTGTCCACCGTCAAACGGCACTGGCGCTCGATCGGCGTCAGCAACTGCCGGGTCTCGGAGTGCGGGCGCCCGTCAAAGACATCCCGTGTCGGGTTGTGCAGTGCCCACCTGGGCCAGAGGAAGTCGCTCGGCCTGTCGGTGGAGGAGTTCATCCGCCACCCGTCCGTCAAGCCTCTGCCCGGCTTCGGCCCTTGTGAGGTCGCTTCGTGTCCCCGATCCCGCGACGGGCACAGTCGCCGGTACTGCATGGCCCACTACCAGCGCCGTCTGCTGGAGATGCACAAGGGCAGCACCCTCGATGAGGAGACCTGGCGGCTGACGACCCCGGCCATCGCACAGGCCGGCGTGGTGAGTCTGCTCGGCCTGCCCGACCGGGTCGTGGCCGAGATCCTCTACGGGCTCCAGGAACGCGTCGCTGCCGGCATCAGGCACAAGGACCACCATGTCCGGCCCTTCTGCGATCTCGTCCGAGCCCGGCAGGTCGGTTCTTTGGCCGAGCTCGACGTCTCCGGCCTGAGCAAGATGAACGCCGCGCTGGCGAAGGGGTTCCTCAAACACGTTCTTCGCTGGGCCATGTCACCGGAGATCGAGCGGCACAAGGACACTTGGAACGGCGCCGCGTTCGGCATGACCGGCTACCTCCACTTCGAGAAGATCAGTCAGCCGTGGCTGCGCAGAGCCACGCAGGACTGGGCGGTCGACGACGTTCCCCGGCACCGGGGCACCAACCCCCGCGGGGCGATGCAGACGCAGATCAACTGCATTGTCAGGCTCTCCGAAAGCCTGCGGCTGAACCGGCCGGACAAGGGCATCGACCCACGGCTCTTGGGCCGCGACGACATCGTGGCCTTCCTCAACCGGATGCGCTACCTGGTGCAGCAGGGAAAGGTCGCAGCCGCCCGCCACGTCACCGATGTCCGGCACTTGCGGCGCATGCTCCTACGCATGCGAAGCCTCGGGCTGACCCAGCCTGACCAGCCCCTGCACGGCCTGCCCGAGCAGTTCACGCTCCGGCCCGAGGACATCCCGGACGACCCCGAGGACACCGCGGCCGGCCGCGATCTCCCGCCGGAGGTGATGCGCCAACTCTGCGACTACCTCGACGCCTTGGGCGCAGGCGGCCCGCAGGCCCGCACTGCCGTCGAGCTGCTGATGGACACCGGCCGCCGTCCCGACGAGATCTGCAAACTCCCCCTCGACTGCCTCGAACAGGATGGCGACGGCGAGCCCGTCCTCGTTTACGACAACCGCAAGGCGCTCAGAAACGGCCGACGACTGCCGATCGCCAAGGTCACCGCAGCCCTCATCATCGAGCAGCAGCAGCGAGTCCGGGCCCGATTTCCCGACACCCAGGCCAAGGACCTCGCACTACTGCCGACACCCGTCGCGAACCCTCACGGCACGAAGCCTCTGACCGCCAGCTGGCTCGGCGTCCGCCACCGAGCTTGGGTCGTCTCCCTGCCGGACTTCCTCGTCCCCACCGTCGTCGAGGTCGCCGGCGAGCGCGTGACGAAGATGCTGCCCTTCGACAAGGCGAAGATCTTCCCCTACGCCTACCGCCACACCTATGCACAGCGTCACGCAGATGCCGGCATCCCCGTCGACGCCCTCAGGCTTTTGATGGACCATCGCCAACTCGACACTACACAGCGTTACTACAGGGTCAGTGAGAAGCGCCAACGAGAAGCGGTCGAGCGCGTCACAGCAATGCAGTTCGACCGGCACGGCAAACGAGTCTGGCGGCAGGTCAAGGCCGTCCTTGACTCCGAGCACGCCCGCCGGACGATCGGCGAGACCCAGGTTCCCTACGGCACCTGCACCGAACCATCGAACGTCGCCGCCGGCGGACATGACTGCCCGGTCCGGTTCCGCTGCGTCGGCTGCAGCCACTTCCGTACCGACGTGTCCTACCTGCCCGACCTGGAAGCCTATCTGGCAGATCTCCTGCGCAACCGCGAGCGGCTGGCCGCGTTCACCGACGCCGACGACTGGGCCAAGGGCGAGGCCCTGCCCTCGGACGACGAGATCACTCGAGTGCGCCGCCTGGTCAAACGCGTCCGCGAAGAACTCGACGACCTCACCGACGAGGACCGGGCACAGATCCAGCAGGCCATCACCATCGTCCGCAGAACGCGGGCGGGCGTCGTCTCGCTCGGCATGCCGAAGGTGAGGCAACCACTGCCCGACCTCCGCCCCGAGAGGACCGCATGACCTCCGGCATGATCGAAGGCAAGCGAGCCGAGTCGGCGCGGCGCCGCGATCGCGTGATCAAGGCCCTTGACGCGGCCCTGCGGACCGGAGACGACATCACTGTCTCCGGCCTCGCCCGCGCCGCCCGAGTCGACCGCAGCTTCCTCTACCGTCACCGTGACCTGCTCGAACGCGTTCACGCTGCTGCCAACACGCCTATGGAAGAGGGCCGACTGGCTGCCGTCAGCCGAGCCTCCTTGCAGACCGACCTGGCCAACGCGCTGGAGCGGAACACACGTCTTACCGCGCGAGTACGCCAGTTGGAGAAGCGGCTTTCCGCGCAGCTCGGCGATCAGGCATGGAGCGAGTCCGGGCTCGGGGCCTCACCGGACATCGACCAACTGCAACGACGCGTCGTCATGTTGGAACAGGAACTCGTCGAGAAGCGCGGAGAGCTTGAGGAAAGGACGGAGGAACTCGAAGCTGCGCGGGCCGCCAACAGAGAGCTGACTCGGGCCCTGAACCAGCCTCTTTCCGGGCGGTCATGAATTCACCGAATGGCACTACCCAGACTGACCGTTCGCGTTGTCCTCGAAGAGTTCCTGGGCACGGCGCAGTAGGGCCTGCCGTACGGCCTCCGGTGACAGGACTCGCAGGGGTGTGGCCAGGCTGAGGAGGTACCTGGCGAGCCCCTCTGCGTCGGGACCGCCGATGTCGACGATCGTGGCGTCGGGGCCTTCGGGACGGTGGGAACCGACTGTCGACGGGATCAGCCGCAGCGCTTGATCCATGGACACAGGGAGGCGGATCGACGCAGAGAGCGGGTAGGGGCCGGTCGCGACGGAGCGGGAGACGAGCAACGCAGGGTCGGGTGGGTCGATGAGTTCCACCGGGTGCCCGGTTGCCTGCAGTCGGTCGACCCTGTCGGCCCGGAAGGTCCGCCATTGGCCGCGCGTCACGTCCCGGGCGACGAAGTACCACCGGCGGCCTGTGTGGACGAGGCGGTACGGGTCGATGTCCCGGACCGTGGCTTTTCCTTCCCAGTCGCGGTACGAGAGTCGGGCGCGCTCGCCCCGGCGGCATGCAGCGGCCAGCTCCAGCAGCATGCCGGGCGTGATCTGCGGCTCGTCGGGTCTGGGGGTGTGCACGAAGGCGGCGTCTATCTCACCCAGCCGGTCCGCGATCCGCTGCGGCAGAACCTGCCTCAGTTTCAGCAGCGCCGACAGCGCGGCCTGGTCGCCGCCGAGAGCGCCACTCAGCGCCGCCTCGCGCAACCCGACAGCCACGGCGAGTGCTTCTTCGTCATCGAGGATCAGCGGCGGGACCCGAGTTCCGGCGCGGAGACGATAACCGCCCCATGGCCCGGGATCGGACTCGATGGCGTAGCCGAGTTCACGGAGCTTGACGATGTCCCGCCGCACCGTGCGCTCGGTGACCGCTATCCGGTCGGCCAGCTCACCGCAGGTCCACGACGGACGGGCGGCCAGAAAGGAGACCAGTCGCAGCAGGCGGGCGGATGCGCTGATCACATGTTGAAGTGTTCCACATGACCAGGACCGAATCTGTCCTGGTCCCGCCGTAGCGTCTTCTCCATGAGCACGGGAAACACCTCCGCACCCACGTTCCGCTATTCCGCGGTCACCTTCGACTGCCCGGACCCCGCCGAACTGGCCCGCTTCTACGGCGAGGCCCTCGGCCTGCCTGTCGTCTTCTCCACCGAGGACTTCGTCCTGCTCGGCCAGGAGGGCGCGGCCGGACTGGGATTCAACCGGCTGTCCGACTACCGACGACCCACCTGGCCGGACCCGGCCCAGGAAAAGCAGGCCCACATCGAACTGGGCGTCGACGACTTGGATGCCGCCCAGTCCCGGCTCCTCGCCCTGGGGGCCGCCAAGCCCGAATTCCAGCCGGACCCCGACCGGTGGCGGGTCCTGCTGGACCCCGCAGGCCACCCGTTCTGCATCTCCACCCTGGTCTGAGCACGACCTGCAAACCGATAACTCCGAGCACGCACGCGGATAGGGACAGCGCATCCGCGCTGTCCCGCCGGGCGCACAGAGGGGTTGTACGGACTCCCAGGCGCCACTCACCCGATCC
Source organism: Streptomyces sp. AK010 (assembly GCF_014207295.1). Lineage (NCBI taxonomy): Bacteria > Bacillati > Actinomycetota > Actinomycetes > Kitasatosporales > Streptomycetaceae > Streptomyces > Streptomyces sp. AK010. Next base: position 114 of record NZ_JACHCX010000049.1, on the reverse strand, counting down.
AGCGATAGCACCACACCTGTTGCGATGGATAAGCTGAAGCGCACCGGCGTTGAGCTGCATCAACCTGAGCATCCCGCCACCGCGACAGGCCGAACCCCCGGAGAATTGGTGTTG
>NZ_JACHCX010000048.1:0-8250 GCF_014207295.1 Streptomyces sp. AK010 | reverse complement strand
GGACGAACCACGCCCATCTCTCCCGCCGCCAACCGGAGTTCATGCCCACCCAGCCCGAACTAAACGATCACGTTCGGAAAGCGGATGGCGTCTTAGACGTCAGCGGTCCGTAGCCGGTGTCGTCGGGCACATAACTGGTCTTGACCGTGCGGTTGAGGGCGTTGGTTTCGGTGACCGGGCGCCCCAGCTTGTCGAACGTAGAGCTGGAAACCTGCTGGTAGACGGGAGACTTGTCCGCCACTTCGTAGCTGGCTACTCGGTAGGTGGCGGTGATGTCACCCCTGGTGGGCGCCGCGCCGACCGCCTTGCCGTCGTAGGCCGTGGTGATGTCGGAGACGACGTCGGCGGGGACCGACGGGATGGTCGCGCACGGCACCGAGTAGGTCTCGGTGCGCGAGACCTTGTTCACCAGCCATGCGGAGGTGTTGCGGGCGTAGCTGGTCCGCACGCACGACTCGTCACCGGTCTTAGCGGCGTCACCGCTGTCCTCAACGGTGATCGGCATGCCGTACGTGGTGTCGTACGTGGTCTTCTGCTTGACCGTGCGGGTGCCGGTGGAGATCTTGGTGCGGGTGGTTGTCTCACCAGCCTGGACGATCCACGCCTCGGTCGTACCCCAGCTGTACGTATGACCTCCGGTCTTGTGAGACCAGGGGGTGTTGATGGTGCCGCTGAGTTCCTCGGTGCCGTTGTATGCGATGGTCTCGCGGACGAAGCCGGCGTACTGGCGGGAGTCGTCGATGGCGGTGCCGGTGGAGTCGGTGACCTTCGCCACGCGGGCCGTGCCGTCGAGTTCCTTCTCCCCGTTCAGGCCGCGCATGAAGAGCGTCGACTTCTTGGAGCGCGGGCCCTCCGAGTTACCGAAAGTCGTCACGACCTTGCCGTAGCCGCGCCACTGCGACCAGGTGCGGTTGGACGGCTTGGTCAGGCCCTCATCGTCTGAGTAGGCCCAACCGGCGCCGCCCTGGTAGTCGTAGTAGGTCTCACCGGTGTCACTGTGGCCGTAGGGGTCGTCCTGGAGGACGGAAGTGACCACGTACTTGTGGAACCAGTCGGTGACCGGGGTGGTCCCGGACTGGGACCACTTCACGGGGAAGCAGCGCCGTGTGTTCTTGTCGACCGCCGAGGGCATGCTGCTGCCCCAGATGCATTCGGGGTCGGAGTAGTTGACGGTGAGGGTTGAGCCGGTCTCGGACTTGATGGTGCGCAGGCGCCACTTGATGTAGCGCAGGTTGTCCTGGCCGCTGCCTTCGACGTGGTTCGGCATCTGGATGCCGCCGAAGACGACGGGCGGCATTTCGGCCGTGGTGGTGTTGGCCTTGCCTGTGTTCTGGATGGACTTGAGCCACAGGCTCGGCGAGGAGGCATCGCCGGTGTCGGGGAAGTCGTGGGACAGATGCCAGGTGTCGACGTCCCGCCGAGTGGTGCCCGTGCCGGTCCACACCGAGGTGGTGATGTCGATGAGGCGCTGGCGGGTGAAGAAGGCGGGGCCGACCTGGGTGGTGCACTTGGTGTCGGCCGCACAGATCATGTCGTACGGCACGTCGGGCCAGTTGGCTTTGGTGTCCTTGGTAAGGCTGGAGCAGCCGTTGGCGACGACGCAGCGCTGGCCGTAGATGAAGCGGACCTGCTGGGCAGCGGGCTTGGAGTAGATCAGGTCGCTGCGCAGACCGTAGTCGATGCGGTTGAGGTAGCCGCCGCGGGTGTAGGCGGTGCCGTTGACCGTGGTGTCGGCGTTCTTGGAGTAGTAGTTGGTCTCCTTGCTGTACCAGTAGGTGCTGGCGTTGTCGTGGGTGTCCACGACGTAGTCGAGGTTCCAGCGCCACGCCTGGTTGCAGGAGGAGTCGGCGAAGCCAGTGGACTTGTGGCACGGCTCGCCGGAGTCGTCACCGAAGACAGGGACAGCCCAGGTGGAGTAGGTGGACGGGTCGTCGTCGGCGGTGTCGGAGGTGCCCTTATCGCTCCAGCCGGGCATCCGGTGCTTGCCGAAGTAGTACTGGATGCCGGAAGCGTCGGTCACCTTCCAGTACTCACCGTTGTTATCGCCGTTGCCGCTGGCTCCGGTGAGGTGCTCGACGCGCGTGCCGTCCTCGTTCTTCACCTTCCACGAGCCGCCGGATGCCTCGGACAGCGCAGCGGTGTCACAGGCCGACTTGTCGGCGCAGGCGTTGACCAGCTCGACGGCCTTGCCGTTGAGGACCAGGGTGGCGTTGGCGTACTTCCAGCACAGGTCGCCCTTGCCGGACTGGCCGTCGTCCTTGCAGGAGCTGTACTTGCGCTCGATGTAGGACTCAGTGATCGAGAAACCTTCACCAATCACCGAGGTCTGGTTGTTCTCCCCGGCCGTACGACCGTCCACGGATGCGGAGTTATAGGAGATGGACAGGTCCGGCGCCGGACCGGCCGTGGCCGGGGGGACTCGCAGGGGGTAGTTCCAGGTGAAGTCACCCGTGCTGCCGCCGGCCTCCCAGGTCGCCGTCGGGGACAGCGGAGTGGCGCTGTAGTCGCCCCCGCCGCCCGAGCTGTCGGCCGCGGCGGCCAGCAGCATCGGCGTGCCGGCTTTGAGGCTGCGGGCGGTCACAGTGCCGGTCAGGGTCTGGGACTGGGCATCGTTGTCCGCGCCGGCCACGGGGGTCTGGGTGCGGCAGGACTTCTTATCCGGCGTGGTCAGCGCACACGCCGGGAGCTCCACGAGGCTCAGGCGGGGGCCGAAGTTTCCGCCGTAGACGTCGGAGAACGACGAGTAGTCCAGGGAGACCCGGAGCTTGTCGGTGTCCTCCGCTCCCTTCCTGGGTTCGGTTCGCGACGGGTCGACGGTGAGCAGGACGCCGTTGACACCCGCCTTCTTCGCTGCCGCCCGGGAATGGACGCGAAGCGCCACCTTCTCCGCCGGCCCCGTCGCCTTCCTCTTTGCCCTGGCCTTCGCGGACTTGGCTGCCGGTGCGACGGGCTCCTGCGCCAGCTCCATTCCGAGCCCGCCGACGGCGACAGTGGCCTCGGAGCTCGCCGTGACCTCGGCGGTTGCCTTCCCGGACTTCGGCCAGGCAGCTTCCTTCAACCTCTCGCGGGTCTTGCGGGACGCCGAGACGGACTTGTCCTTCGGAGCTTTCGATGTGCCGGGCCTGAGCACCCCCACCTTGTCGATCTTCGCCTCAGGCCGGTCCTCGAGCTTCTTGCGAGCAGCCACGGACTGGGCCTGCGCGGCGAAGTCGTATCCCGAGGGAACCACGACCTGGGGCAGCAGAGAGAGGGAGGCGACGACCGCGCCACGGCCAAGCCAGCGGCGTACGACCGCCCCTGGCAACCGCTTGCGGAAGGGTCTTGAGGACACGGTGACTTCCCGGTTCTAGGAAATGGAATAGGAATTGAGGCGCCTGGCAGCGGCCTCGGTGCCCAGATGCTTGATCTCGCGGCGCGTCCGCGCTGGGATGCGCGCCCGTTCGAGCACCGAAGCTGGGCGGGGGGTGAGGTAGGGCGGGGCTGCCCGCCCTACCTCACTTCCTACTGCTGCTCGGTGTTGCGCCGGTTGGCGATCATGTCGGTGGAGGTGGCTCCGGCCCAGACGCGCACGCTGTCGATCGTTCCGGGGAAGTAACGGGCAGCAACGCCGTTGATCTTCGCCCGGCCGATCTCGAACGCTCCGCTGCCCTGCCACGGAGCGGAGTACGGAACGCCGTCCTCGGCGCCCATCTGCGCGCTGTCTACATAGAGCTTGAGCGCGCCGAGCTGGGAGGTGTCGTCCGGGTCCACTGCGGCCTGTGCGTCGTAGACAACCGTCAGCATGACCGAGACGCCCAGTTGGGCCGTGGTGAATGCGGTGGACTCGTTTTCGGTCCAGGCCGCCCCAGTGCCGTCCTTGTCGGGTCGGCCGAACGTCCATCGCCCCTGCGTGCTGCCGGAGGGCTGCTCGTACCAGACACCCCAGGACGATTGGCTTGTCCCGGCCTGGCCGAACACCTGCACCGCGTAGGACTTGCTGATGTCGGCGAACTTGGCCGGGTCCAGCGTTACCCAGGCGGTCGCGGTGAACGAACCGGAGTCGTCAACGATCGGGCCGGTGGCACTGGCATACGCGCTGGTCCCGTTCAGGGACATCGTCTGCGTGGTCGTGACCTCTTCGCCGATCTCCGGATCACCCGTGGTGATTCGGGTGAGCGCGGCCCCGTTGAGGGTGAGGTTACGGCCGAAGCCGCTGGTGTCCTTGACCGTGGTGCCGGTCGCGTTGGCCATGTCCGTGGCGTCCCACTTGGCGACCAGCGCCGGGACCGGGTCGCCGGCGGTGCCGTCGCTGAGATCCTCGTCCTCCAGCCACGCCTCGTGGGCGACCTCGGTGTCCGCGAGCGCCCGGGACCAGACCTTCACCTCGTCGATGGTTCCAGCGAAGTTCTCTTTGCCTGCGGCGTCGTCCCACAACCGTCCGACCTGCAGACCACCGGACGCTTTCCAGGGTATGGCGGTGAACGGTACTGGCTTGCCCTGCGCAATGCCGTTGACGTAGAGCTGAAGGTTCTGCGCGGCGGCGTCGTAGACGCCCGCCAGGTGGGTCCATGCCTTCAGAACAGGCGGCTTGGTGCCGATCGACCGCACGATCGTCGGATTGGTGACGTCGGCCTGGTGGCGGTTGAAGATCCAGGCGTTGTAGGCGGTGGAGTAGTACAACTGGAATCCGGAGGCGTTCGTTCCCGCCTGCGAAAGAACGGTGTAGTTGACGTCCTTCTTCTCCAAGCGCGCCCAGGCTGAGACGGTGAACGACTTGGTGGTGTCCAGCACTGCGCCTGAAGTGGACAGGTACGCCGTCGTGCCATTGAACTTCGCCGCGGCGGAGCCGCTGCGGGCCAGGGTGTCCCAGGTGGCGCCCGAGGAGACGAGTGGATGCTGGGTGGCGGTGGTGGCGTCGGTGAGGGAGTTGTCCAGGTGCCAGATGCCGGAGGGCTTTTCTGCGCCCTTCACCAGGAAGCTGTAGTAGCCGGTGAGCGAGCTGTGGCCGGCGGCGTCGTAGCCCCAGACCTGGATGGTGTTCTCACCGGCCTGGTTCGGCGTGATCGTCTGGATGGTGGCCGCGCCCTTGGCGACGGGGATCGGCGGGGACATCGCGCCGCTGTTCAGCTTGAACTTGTAGGTGACCACATCCGACTGGATGCCGGCTGTGGTGGGGCTGGCATCTCCGGGGGTGAAGGTGAACCTGCCCGGCGTGCCCACGCCGCCCGCCGCGGGGTCGGTCTCAGCGGGCTTGTAGGTGCCGTCCGCGCTGCTCACCACCGGAGGAGGGGGCGAGTCGGTGTCGATCCGGAAATAGCACCAGGACGACCAGGACGAGTCCAGGACACCGGTAGAGCCCCGGTCCGTCTTGTAGTACGCCTGCGTCTTGACCCGCATCCGGTAGTCCGTCTGAGCCGGGAGCGTGCTGGACGTCGCGGTGCGGGGAGCGTTGTCAGCCACCCAGGCGCTGTCCGGTGAGGCGTCGGACCAGACGCGGCTGGATCCGTCCCCCTTCCACACCTCGAACGCGGCACGCAGCTGGGAGTTGGAGCCGTCGGCCGATTGCACCGTGGCGAGCATCTTCGGGGTGGTGTCGCTGGTGGCGAAGGACTGCGTCGAGGCGTTGCAGGCCCGCCCGGTGGTGCCCTGCTGAACCCCGTACGAAGTCGGCTTGGACGGGTAAGAAACGTATGTCACCGACAGCTTGGCGTCGTTGCGGAACCGTGCCCAGGCCGCCGCGTTCGACTCGTCGTGCGCCGCCAGGGAGAAGGTGATCTGCGACGCCTTCTTAGAGGCGTAGGACGCGAGGGTGGTGGTGAGGTTCTCGTTGCTCTCCTCCCCCACGTTGTCGCTGAAGCGCACCCAATTCGCTGGCTGCGGCGGAGTACACAAGCCTCCCCGGCCTAGGCCACATTCCGGTCACCCATCAGGTCCACCGCGTTGGGGCGGGACGACCAGGTGGTGCTGGAGGAGATGCCCTTGTCCACACGGCTCAGGTCGTACCAGCGCGGCTCACAGGTGAACGTCCACTCCTGGTACACCTCCATCGTCGCGTCCAGGACCTTCTTGCCGTGGATCGACGACAGCGGGTACTCGAAGTACATGCGCTGGGTGTACGGGCTGTTGGAGCACAGGTAACCGCCGTAGTTCGAGCAGCGACCCACTCCCTTGTCCCCGTCGAACTCCCAGTACTTGGTCCCGTTCGAAGCCAGAGCAGTCCAGTCACCCAGCGCTATGCCCTTGGTCGGCGGGTCGATGTAGAGCGGGAAGACGGTGTCCTCGCCGCGCAGTAGGTCCGGATCCGGCGTGATCTCCAGGCTCGTGTCCGTCACCTTGAGCGGCAGTTCGGCCGTCGCGTCACCGCTGCCAGGACCCTCTGAAGGTGAAGGTTCACCCTTGGCCTCGGGGAGAGGGGCCGTTCCCCTGGGCTCCGGTTCTTCCGCTGCCCTCGTGCCGGTTGCCGCTGCCGTGCGTGCGAGTTGCGTGCTGACCCCTGAGGTCACTTCGGCGGGTGTGCTGGCCGCGCTGTCGCCGGCTGAGTCCCACATTCGCCCGGCTGGACTCTCGAACACCGGAGTGCCGTCCTGGTCTCTGGCGACGAAGCCGCCATCGGCCGTAGGGGCGATGTCCAGGCCCTCGCCGGAGGCAGTCATCTTGATGCTGGCGAGCGCCGGGTTATCCGCGGCCTCCGCAGTTTTGACCACGAGGACCGAGGTGTAACCAGTGCTCAGAGCGGTCAATTGCAGATCGACGTCTCGAAAGACGTCAGGGTAGGTGGCCGTGGCACCCTTGAGTTCAGGCTCAGGGAGTGCGGTCGGCCAGCCGAGCTTCAGCGAGTGGCCCCCGTCCTCCAGCCTGACCAGGCCATCACCGTTGCCCCCGCCCGTGAAGGTGACAGCGGCCGTTGTGTTCTTTGCCCGGATCTCGCCGTCAACGTCGCGCACGAGAGTGGTGTCGATGGCGCCCCACGCACCGTCGTCCTTGCGCGCGCGGACCGGAGCCGCATTCATCTCCTGCGTGAAGGTGCCGTCCGGGTTGGCGAAGACCTGAGAGGACTCGGTCGTTGCCCCTTCCACGGCTACTCGCTCACCAGATTCGGCTGCGAGGGCACTTGCCACCGACTCCGCAGTCTTCCCAGCCCCAGCGGCGGCTTGGTCCTCCGCCACTGCGGCAGGAACGCTCGCCACTGCGACTCCTGGGAGCGCTCCCCCAAGTAGCGCCACGGCTAACGCCCCGGTGCCCGCCGCATTCCGCCAGCCGTGCCGCCGTCTTCGCGTGAACACGCCCGCCCCACCCGCCCCTTAATTTTTCCTTAACAACACACTGTGGCGATCATGTGACGATCCAGCTCGACGGTCAATGGTGTTGGAAGTCACATTAACGTGCACGGGCGTAACTTCTTGACCTTTGCGTCTCACCGCGGGGTGGGTGCAGGCGTCGAAGGTGAACTCTCCCAACCTTGCCTGTCCCTCCCACAGTTGGTGGCCGCAGACGTCGTGAGCTGGGCGTGGCGGGCCTCTGTATGGACACCGCTCCCACATGGTGGGTGCTCGCTGGAGAGCGACCCCGTACTCAACTCACTGGGTGCGTGCACACCACCCACGAAACCATCCAGCTTGGGATGGCGTCCGCTATGTGGTGTAGCCGATCAACGTGGGGGCGTACGCCCCGGGGCGTGTGTGGACAGGGATTCCGCTCCCTGCCCGGCAGGCGGGCCACCATGCAACTCTCCCTGGTGAACGGCCAGTTCAACCAGGAGGCGTATGATGGCCCTGTCCCAGCATGACTTACTTCGGCTGCTGGAGTCACTGCGTTCGGCGGACGGACTCGAACTCGTCCGGTCCGTGGCCGAGCGGATGCTGCAGGAGCTGATCGAGGCCGAGGCGACGTCGAGGATCGACGCGGAGTGGAACGAGCGCACCGAGACACGCACCGCGCTGCGCAACGGGCACCGCGACAAGACGCTCACTACGCAGGCCGGTGACCTGGACCTGGCCATACCCAAGCTGCGCTCGGGCAGCTTCTTCCCGAGCCTGCTGGAGCGTCGCCGCCGCATCGACCAGGCCCTGTTCGCCGTCATCATGGAGGCGTACGTTCACGGGGTGTCCACACGCTCGGTCGACGCCCTGGTCAAGGCGCTGGGAGCGAACAGCGGGATTTCCAAGAGCGAGGTATCAGAAGCCGTATTCCTATCGATCACGGGGGCGGTTCTGATCGAACAGGATCCCTTGACGGGTGATCTTGGCCGGTAGGTGCATGAAGGCAGGGCCT
>NZ_JACHCX010000047.1:0-8811 GCF_014207295.1 Streptomyces sp. AK010 | reverse complement strand
TTGCGATGGATAAGCTGAAGCGCACCGGCGTTGAGCTGCATCAACCTGAGCATCCCGCCACCGCGACAGGCCGAACCCCCGGAGAATTGGTGTTGGTGAGCCGGTGCGTGATCAGCAGGATGGCGCGGTCCTTGGCCAGTTCGCGCAGGCCGGCGAAGATCCGGTGCTCCGCGCGGGCGTCGAGGGCGGCCGTGGGTTCATCCATCACCAGCAGCGCCGCCTGCCGGTGGAACGCGCGGGTGAGGACCAGGCGCTGCCACTGCCCGCCGGAGAGCTGCTGTCCGCCGAACCACTCGCTGGTCAGCAGGGTGTTCAGGCCGGAGCGCAGGCCCGGCAGCATCTCCGCGGCGCCGGACGCCTCGCATGCGGCGAGCAGGGCCGCGTCGCTGGTGTCGCCCTGCCCGAAGGTGATGTTGTCGCGCATCGTCAGCGGCAGGTACGTGAACTTCTGCGGCACCAACGCGACGTGCTCCCACGATCCCCACGGGTCCAGGTCCGTGGTGGAGGCGTGGTCCCAGGCCACGTCGCCCTCGGTGGGCTGCAGCAGCCCGCACAGCAGGCGCGAGAGGGTCGTCTTGCCGGAGCCGTTCTCCCCGACCAGCGCCACGATCTCCCCGCGCCGCACGTGCAGGGAGACGTTGCTCAGGCTGTCCTTCGGGGCGCCGTCGTAGCGGTAGGTGACGTCGCGGACCTCGAAACGCTCCGGGGCCGCGGTCACGGGCGCGGTGCCGCGGGAATCGGTCATGGCCTGGCCGTGGGCGTTGTCGAGGAAGTTCTGCCAGTCCTGCACGTACCAGCCGGTGCGCACCAGGCGTGCCCCACCGTTGATGATGCCGCGCACCGAGCCGGTGGCGGTCTGGAGAGCGAAGACGGCGCCGCCGCCGGCCGCCAGGCTCAACCGCCCGGAGGCCAGGAGCCACAGCAGCGCCGCCCACACCGCGGTCGAGGCGATCCCGCCGGCCACTGCTCCTGCCAGCCCCATCCAGGCACCGGTGTTCGTGGCCTTGCGTTCGGCCGCGTTGACCGAGGCGGCCAGGCGCCGGTACCGGCCGATCAGGAAGGGCCCGGCCAGGCAGGCGCGCATCTCCTCACTGGACTCCTGATAGGCCATGTGCCAGCGCAGCTTGCCCAGCATCCTGCGCCGCCCGGAGGTCTCCAGCCCGGCGAGGTAGATCACGCGGGCGGAGCGGACGTAGGCGGCGGCCTGCGGCAGGCAGGCGAGGAAGAGCAGGGGAAGGAGCAGCGGATGCAGGACGGTCAGGACGGTGGCGCCGGCCGCGAGCGTGGCGGTCGCCGCGAGGACGTCCTGCGCTTCTTCGACGAGGTCGGGGGTGACCTGGGCGCCGCGGTCGGCGATGTCGTAGGCGTCGTTGTAGCCGGGCTTGTTGTTGGCGGCCAGTTCCGCGCCGAGCGCGGCCTCGATCATCGTCAGCTCCGCTGCCCGGCCGAGCACCGGGCGCAGACGGCCAGTCAGCCAGACGACGGCGATGCCCAGCAGCGCGCGCACGCCGGTGGCGGCGGCGATCACGGCCAGCTGCGGGGCTGCGTCCCACAGCCGCTCGGTGATGCCGCCCGAGGAGATCAGCGCGGTGATCGTGCCCGTGACGGCCAGGAGGCCGAGGGCCGCGAGGACGCCGGTCCCGATCTGGCACACCAGCAGGCCGATGGTCGCGCCGCGGTCTACGCGCCAGGCCATCTGCACCGAGCGCCGCACGAGCGAGGGCAGGCGCCGCGCCATGGTGCGGGAGGTCAGCAGGGAGCCGGCCTGGAGCCTCGACTCGTCGCGGTAGAGGTATTCCTCCTCTCGAACACCGGCCTCCTGCGGTTCGTCGTCCGGCGCGGCCCCCTTTGGCGGTTGCGGCGGCTGGTCCTGCGTAATGGCCGAGGTCATCGTTCCCCCTAGGACGGTCGCTGCGGCAGAGTCGTGAGGTCTAACGACACGGCTGCGCTATCGAACACACGTCATTCGGTCGTGCTGAGGAGCCTGCTATTTCCTGCGTCAGGGAACCCCGCGGGCGCGGGATCCCTGGTCTGGCTTGGAGCGGCCGCGGGCAGGAAATGGCCGAAACGCCGACACCGCCAAACAGCGTGGGCAGCACGGCGGGCCCATCCCGGTCGCCCTCTCCTAGCCGGGATCTGGTTCGGCCTGTAGCAGCCTTTCCAGCTCTGTCTCGGCGTGGCCGACCGCGCCCGTCAGAGCCTCATGGTGGTGGGCGGACAGGACGCCGGATCCCAGTCCGGCCGCGGCGATCACCGCGTTCAGCGCGTCTGTCGCCCGGTCGTCCAGGGCGGCCGCGGCGACGGGGTGGTGCAGTGCGTCTCGTGCCGCGTAGGCGTCGAGTCGGGCAACGCTGACGAGGGAGTCGAGTACGCGGGCGACATGGCGTCCGGTGCGGTCCAGTTCCAGGGCCGACAGGCCCGTCCGGGTCTGGAAGGCGGCGGTCGGCGGATCGGGATGGTCGAGGAGCTGGACGGCTGCATCAACGGTGCGGTCGAGGTCGGGTTCAGGGACGGGGGTGTCTTCGGGCCGGCAGTGGGCGTGCAGGAGGAGGGCGATGGCTCTCTCCCAAGGCTCCGTGGGCTGGGTGGTGTCGATCAGGTCGCGGGCCTGCTGGTCCAGGCCCTGCTCCATCAGGGCCATGATCTTGATCTGGCGACCGTCGAGGAGCCGGTTGCCAATGCCGCGATGCCGGGCCATGGCGTCGGCCGCGTCGGTCCACCGCCCGATCTGGGCGAGGGCGCGGGCGCCGTCCACGAGCAGGGTGACGTACAGCTCCTGGCACACCGTGCGGTGGTCCTCGTCCGTGCCGGTCAGAGCAGACAGGTCGACGGTGCGGCCGTCGATGTCAGCCATGTTCCGATGTCGGGCAGCGTCGTTGAGGCAGCACAACAAGCCGTAGGCGAGTTCGCCGTGGCCGGCGCGAGTCTGCAATCGGGAGAGATTGACGAGCGGCATCAGCGACATGACGGCGACCCGTCCGCTGAGGCGTCCGGCGTCGGTGAAGACCTGGTGCTGGCGCCAGCACAGATCCTCGGCCAGGTCGGGCAGGCCGACGTCGGAGGCGATGAGCGCGGCGTAGTTGAGGACCCCGCAGGCGCGGGCCACCAGGTCATGGTGGCTCGCACCTGCGGGCGCGACGGTCAGCCCGGTGAGGTGCTTGATGCGCTCCTCCAAGGGGAGCGCGGGCGCCTTGGTGCGGCGGACCAGGGGGATGCGGCTGGCTATCGCGGGAATCATCGGCTCAGCCCTTGCGCGCCCAGTCGACGACCAGTCGGCTGTAGGGCTTGTCGACGACGAAGCGGGCGTCGTCCGCCGTCAGCCGGTCACGCGAGTCCGCGACGGCCATGCGGAAGCCCGGCTCGGGGGCGTCGTTGCCGCCGGTCGCGTCCCAGGCGCGGATCTCGCTCACGACGCGCTCGGCGAGGTCGGCGCCGCCCTCGCCGTGGCCGATCACGCCGACCTCCCAGTACCGGCCCTTCTCATCCTCGCCCTCGCGGATGGTCAGGTACGCGAGCGACCCGGCGTCGAGGGCGGCCATGGAGCCCCACCCGAAGTGCGGGGTGAATCCGGGGCGCTGGCCCGGCAGGCGGGAGAGGCCGTTGGGCAGCACGCAGGCCAGGTACAGGTACAGCCACTCCCACGCCGAGCCCTGCCGGAACTTCACCCCGGTGTAGAGCTTGGTCTGCTGCTGGTCGAGAACGGAGCGCAGCGCCTCGCGGTCGACGTCCTGCTCGCTGAACGTCTCCAGGCGCACGTTGCCCTCGCCGGCCATCGGCACGAGGGTGTACACGTCGTCGCAGACGCCCTTGCGCAGGGGGATGAAGGTGGCCATCTCGCAGGAGACGGTCTTCCACGTGTCGCCGTCGCGTTCGAAGGCGAAGGAGCGGGAGATGCTGCCGCGGATACGCATCGGCAGGACCAGGCGCCCGCCGGGGGCGAGCTGGTCGAGGATCTTCACGGGGACGTCACCGGCGCCGACGGTGAAGATGATCCGGTCGAAGGGGGCGTGCTCGGGCAGCCCGGCCGCGCCGTCGCCCATCACCGCGGTGGCGTTGTCGACGCCGGCCTCGGCGAGGTGCTTGCTCGCGCCGGAGACGAGGTCCTGGTCGACGTCGAGGGTCCACACCTGCCCGCCTGGGGAGACGATCTTGCCGAGAAGGGCGGCGTTGTAGCCGGTGGCGGCTCCAGCCTCCAGGACCTTGTGACCGGGCTGGGCGCCGAGCTGTTCGAGCTGGGTGGCGACGATGGACGGCGCGGAGATGCAGGAGATCATCTCCCCGTGCTCGTCGTGCTTGATCGGGACCGCGTCCTCTTTGTACGCGCTCTCCAGGTCGACGCGGGGCAGGAAGGCGTGCCGGTCGGTGGTGCGGAAGGCATCGATGGCCGCCTTGCTGCGCAGGTGGCCGCTGTCGAAGAGCCGCTGGGCGAGGGATTCGCGCAGCTGGTTGGGGTCGGTGACGGGTGTCATGGTGGTCTCCATTCGAGGGAGGCTAGGGTCCGCCGGGGCGGACTTGCGGGTGGACACGTCAGCTCCTTCTCCGGTGGAGAAGGCGACGTGACGGCCGAGCCACGCGGTGGCGGCCTGCGCTTCGGCAGGCACGCCTGCGCGGTTGAACGCGAAGATCGCGTGATGGGCGATGACGCCCCGGATTCCGCGTATCAGTCGGCCGTCAGCGGCGAGCCGGCGCAGGCGGCGGCCGGCGTCCTCAAACGCGGCGACGCGCTCGACCCAGCCCGCTTCCGCGTCTGGGCGCAGGGAAGCGTCCGCGTTCATCAGCCGCCGCATCGCGGAGACGGCTCTCTCCAGCGCGGGCCCCTGGGGCGGGGTGACGGGGGGCCGCAGGGCAGCCCACCGGGCCCATGCATCTCCGGCTTCGAACGGGTCCAGTCCCGCCTCGCGGATCATGGCGGACAGCAGCATCACGCTGCGCTCACGGGCGCCGGGGGTGCCAGTCTCGGCGAGCGCGGCCGGGCTGTCGGCGCAGAACACATCGTGCGCGACCTCCATGCCCTCGGGGCCGCCGAAGGCATGGATCTCCGGCTCGTAGATCCCGCCCGTCCAGCCGGTGATCACGCGGGCGGCGACGAGCTGGTCCAGCAGGCCGGTGGCGGGCTGTTCGGTGCGCAGACGCACGCCGGCGTCCTTGCGCAGGAAGTGGAAGCGGCGCCCGGACAGCGCGGTCGCCAGGGCCCGGGCGGCGTCCGCGTGCTGGTCGGGGAAGGCCACGGAGGCGTGCCACCAGGACGTGTCCGGGGGGATCGGCAGGTTCTCGTCGTCGAAGGTCATGGGCAGAAAACTCCTTGCGAGGTGGCGGGGAGAGGATCAGGTGAGCAGGAGGACGCGGGTCCAGCCGGTGGTGTCGGTGGCGTTCAGGGCGAGTTGGGCTCCGGCGCGGCCTTCCATGAATCCGGGTTTGGGCAGGCGCTCCCAGTCGGCGGCCAGCCGTCGGTGCAGGTCCTGGACGATCGGGGTGAAGCGTGCGGGTGCGGGGCTGTCGGCGGCGACCGCGCGGGTGAGGGTCAGCAGGCCGGCCCAGCCGTGGCAGAGGGTCGAGTCGGTGATGCGGGCGAGCCGCAGCGGGTCGGTCAGGATGGTCTCGACGATGTCCTCGGCCGCTTGGCGCCGGGCGGTGTCGCCGAGGGCGAGCGCGGCGAGCTGCTGGGCGCGGGCGATGCCGGGCTGGCCGTAGCACCAGGACTGGCGGGCCGGTTCCGCTGTGGGCGGCTGGTCGGCCTCCAGGTGTGCTGCGGTGGACCAGTAGTGGGCGCCGTGCCGGTCGAGCCAGGTGGCGAATGTGCCGACGGCCTCCTCCTGCCCGGGGACGCTGACTCCGGCGCGCAGGGCGAGGGAGAGCACGGCCAGTGGCCCCGCGATGCCGTGGGCCATGCCGTTGTTGCCGTGGCCGCCGGCCATCGTCTTCCCGTCGGGGCCGACCGGCGACCACCACCCGGGCAGGATCCGGCCTTCACTGCGGGCAGGGTGGGCGAGCGCGACGAGGCAGGCGAGCACGTCGGGCAGCCGGGGCGCGATCGGGCGGCGGGACAGCAGCAGTGCGGCGAGTCCGGTCAGGCCGCGGATGAGGTCCCATTCGGCGAGGTGGGGCAGCGCGCCGGCCGCCTGACGGCGGTGGGCGGCGGCGAGCCGGGCGTCCACGACGCGGTCGACGGCCGCGCGGACGTCGTCGCCGGCCCCGTGGGCGCGGGCGAGGACGAACTCCAGGGCGGGTGCGCCGTGGAAGAGGCTGGCATTGCTGCCGGTGCTCACCCCCCGGGCGGTGGCCTGGGCGAGGTGGCGGCGGGCGGTGGCCAGGTCACGGCGCTCGATGTCGAGCAGGGCCGTCCCCAGGGCGCCTTCGGACAGGTCCTGCGTACGGGGCACGGTCGTCGTGGTCATGAGCGCCTGGCCAGGGGGACGACGATGCTGTGGGCCCGGCCGCCGATCCACCCGTCGGCGTCCGGCGGGGGCGCGTCGTGCAGGGTGGCGATGCCGAAGGGGCTGGCGTCCAGGTGCGCTCGCAGGAGGTCCAGGTCGACGTCGCGGGTGAGGTCGAGGGGCAGCTGCTGGTCGTCCTCGGCGAGCAGGACCCGCTCCGGCACCCGGAACCGGGCACGCCAGGCGTGGAGTTGGTCTGCCCACTGCTGGAGTGGTGCGGTGCGGGCGGGCAGTGTGCGGCTGCGGATTTTCCACCGGGCGGCGGTGAGGATGGTGCGTCGGTAGGTGAGGGCCGGGGTGAAGGGCAGGGTCCAGGCGGCGCCCCAGTCGAACCAGGTCACCTGCGGGGATGCGGCCCGGCTGATCTCGCCGAGGAAGCGGGCCATCGGCGGGGTGTAGTTGTTCCACAGGAAGTTGATGGCGGTGGGGGCCAGCAGCTCCAGCGGCTTGCCCGTCGCGGACTCCATGAGCTGGGGGCGGCCGTCGGCGACGGTGACCGACAGGTCGCGGGGGAAGAGGACGTGCGGGGCGGGGCGGCGGAATTCGCCGACGCTGACGACGCGGGGCAGGGCCTGGGGCGCGCGGGTGAGCAGGTCGGCCGGCACACGTCCTGCGTGGAAGGACAGCTGTGCCAGCTCCGCCTCCGCATCGATGGTGGGCAGGTGTGCGTACGTTGCCTCGGTGCCGGGGAAGAGGTGCCAGAACCGTCCGGTCATCGAACCGGCCGAGCGGGAGACGGTCAGGACCCGCAGCCGGAAGTCCCCCCGGTTGAGGGCCTGGACGGAGGAGGCGTGCACTTGAGCGGCCAGTTCGAGATGGGGCGCCGGATGGTGTGGCTTCTCGCCGGCTGCGGCTTCCAGCTCCTCGATCATCGCGCCCGTCAGGGCCACCGTGCGCCTGCCCTCGGCGGCGGCGGTGCCGGCCAGCTCCAGCAGCAGGCGGTCGCGCCGGGACATCGGCCGGGGCGGTTCGTTCACGGTGACGAACCCTTCCGGAAAGCCCACGCCCCGGTCGGAGTCCGTGGCCACCTCCACCGGAACGGGGATGTTCTCGCCGTAGCGCTCGGTGAATTGCTCGATCCACCGACGCCAGGTCGGTGTCCCGTTCGGATGAGTGGCCAGGCGGGCCAGCACGGTCGCTGTCGTCCCTGCCTCGGTCAGCACTTGTTCGGGCAGCCGCACGTCGGCATCCAGCCGCAGGTCGCATGCTGGCCGCAGCCGGTCTGCCTGGGCGCGGACCGCGTGCGGTAGGGCGCCTGAGGGGTCGACGGCGGTGGCTGGCGCGCGTAGCGAGGAGCGCAACAGCCGTACCCGCAGCAGTTCGCCCAGGAGCCGGTGGCGCGCTGCGTCGCTCACAGCCGGGTACTCCGCGGCGAGTTTGTCGGCCAGCTGGCGATATTCGATCGGGGAGCGGGCCAGGTTGAGCACGAGGCGCAGCGCAGGGTTCAGGGCGAGGCGGAACTCGGCGTCGCCCTCGGACGGCACGTGGATGTGCTCGTTACGTTGCCGGGCCAGCGTGTTGACGCAGACCGCCGTGTCGGCCATGCGAGTGCTGTCGCTCTCCCAGGCGCTGAGCATCTCGTCGAGACCGGCCGGATCGGGGCGCACGACGGCCTGGTGGTCTTCTCCGAAGCGCACGGATGTCGAGTGGTCGAAGCCGAGCAGGGCGACGCCGGCGAACAGGCCGTAGGGGGTGGAGCGGTGTGCGTACCGGATCGCGTAGCGGGCCGTGGCCAGAGCAGCACGGCGAACCCGGCGCGGCTTCGGCGTGCGGCCGTCGATGATGGCCTGCACCTGTCCGGCGAGGTCGGGGCTGGCGTCGGTCACCGTCTGCCGAAAGGCATCGTCGGACCAGACGCTGCTCAGCCACGCGCGCCACGGTTCCACCGGTGCCGTGGATGCCGGCCAGGGCGGCATGGCGGGCTCGGTGAGGTGCACCGCGGCGCGCAGCATCGCCTGCCCCGCGCCCTGGTACAGGCTGGGACGTACCCGTGTCATCACCGCTCTCCCTTCTTCCTTCGTGACGGGGCGGGAGGCGGGCCGGACGGGAAGCCCCGTCCGGCCCGCGCTGCCGGATCGGACCGGCTTACGAGGTGGTGCAGGCGCTGGGGCAGGAGCTGCCGCAGGTGTCACCCGTGCTGCACATCAGGACCGTCTCGGTGGCCGGCGTGCCCTCGATGAAGGTGATGTTGAGCCCGAAGGGGTCGGTCACGTCGGTGGTTGCGAGGTCCGGCTGCGCGGGGGCGGTCGGCCTATCCGTCTGCACGGCGGTCATGCTTGCCTCCTAGTACTCCAGTGCGGTTTCGTGATCTATCCAGCGGGTTCGTCGGTGGACCGTCGTTGGTAGTGGCTGCGTCGGGCTGTTGCCTGGTGGCGTC
>NZ_JACHCX010000046.1:0-8964 GCF_014207295.1 Streptomyces sp. AK010 | reverse complement strand
TTCACCGTGTGGCCGCCTGTGCCGGAGTCCGCCGAGGTGAAGGTGAGCGGCGCGGAGAGCCGGTAGGTGCCGTCGGCGAGCTCGACGGTGATGTCGCGTGTCATGGAGTTGTTGATCGCCCGTACCTTGGCCTTGGCCTGGGTGACGGAGCACGGCCGGCTCGAGGAGCAGGCGGTGCCGGAGCCGTTGGGTGCGGCGTAGAGCGTCGTGCCGGCCGCGAAGGCGGGGCCGGCCTGGGTGAGGACTGCCGCGGTCGAGGCGGTGAGGACGGCGGCCGTGGCCAGCCATGACCTGAGACGGCCAGGAACCGTGGGACGTATGCGGGTTGTTCGCATGTGACACCTTCCGGGAGGTTCAGGGGGCCCGTGGTGTGTGTGGGCGGGCAGGGGACAGCCCAGCGGGAAGAGGGGGAAGGGGTAAGAGCGATGTAACATTAGACGTCATATGAATTTCGTCAATAGGTCGCGCGCTGCCGGCTCGGCGGGACCTGGACATGCGAACGCCCCCGGCCTGTTTGGCTCGGGGGCGTGTCGGTGGGAGTGCTCTCAGGAGGCGGGCGAGCCGACGTTCGGCGCGCGGCGGCGGCTCCAAGCGGTCGTGATGTGTGCCGCCATGGCTTGCGCGGCCCCCTCGGAGTCCCGGGCCAGCAGCCGCTCGGCGACTGCTCGGTGCTCCGCGTTGGCACGCTCGCACGCGGTCGCGTCCGGAGTTCCGTTGTACAGGTACGTCGTGCGCGCCTGGGCGTGGAGGATCCGGATGATGGAACGCCCGAGCCTGTTGTGGGATGCCTGCATGATCCGGTCGTGGAAGGCCACGTCGGTCTCGATGAAGCGTGCCGGGACGGCGGTCTCCTCGTCGAGCCGGACGAGCAGCCGCTCGACGTCTCTCAGGTCGTCGTCGGTGGCCAGCTCCGCGGCCTGGGCTGTCATCTGGGCTTCCAGCGTCGACCGGATGTCGACCAACTGGTCGAGGACGACGAGCTGGTCGTCATGCTGGACAGTGGCGGCGAGCACGACCGGGTCGAGGAGGTTCCATTCCTCGGGCGGGGTGACGGTGGTGCCGTAGCCCTGCCGGGCCAGGACCAGCCCCTTGGCCTCCAGGGACTTGACCGCCTCGCGGACGGTGATCCGGCTGACGCCGAACGTCTCGCAGAGCTCGGGTTCCACCGGCAGGGTCGACCCTGGAGGAATGGCACCCGACACGATCGAGTCGGTGAGGCTCTCCGTGACGGCCTGTGCCAGTCGGGCCGGACGCTTGGGCCAGGGCTTGAGAACGGGAGGCTCTCCTGTCCTGCCGGTGCTGTCCTTGGCCATGCGTTGTCCCCTTGCTGATGCGGATGACGGCGAGTCTACTGCGCGGAAACTTCTTGACAGCATTCGTATGACGACTTACGTTACACGAAAATTTCGCAGCAGTACTTCCCGCTCCGAGGGGTGCAAGCCGTGCGCATTGCAGAAGTCGAGTGCCATCCGGTGCGGGTGCCGGGAGTCAGTCCGCCCTTCGTCTGGCGGGACGGACTCCTGGGCAGCCCGTCCGAGGGCGAGGCCGCGGTGCTGCGCATCTGCACGGACGAAGGGGTCGAGGGGGTGGCGATGTCCCCTCGGCGGGGCAGTGGGGTCATCCTGGCGGACCTGCTGGACCGCGTACTGCGCAAGGAGTTGGTGGGGCAGGATCCCCTGCAGCGGGAGTGGCTCTGGCATCGCATGTGGGAGCTGGACCGCACGGAGGAGCTACCGCTCTACCTGCTGGGGCTGGTCGACATCGCGCTGTGGGACCTGGCTGGACGACTCGCCGACCGGCCCACCTGGCACATGCTCGGCGGTTACCGCACCTCGATACCCGCCTACGCCTCCACTGTCACCTATTCCTCGGTCGAGGAGTACCTGGACATCGCCGACCAGGCCCTGGAACTCGGCTACCCCGCCATCAAGCTCCACGCCTGGGGTGACGCCCGCCGCGACGCCCGTCTGTCGGTGGCGCTGCGCGAGCATGTGGGGGATGACGTCCCGCTGATGTTCGACGGGTCGGCGGGCTTCGACCTCCCCGACGCGATCCATCTCGGGCACGCTCTCTCGGACGCCGGCTACCTCTGGTACGAGGAGCCGATGAGGGAGTTCAGTGTCACCGCGTACAAGCGCCTCGCCGACGCGGTGGCCGTTCCCCTCCTCGTGGCCGAGACCTCCGACGGGGCGCACATGAACTCGGCCGATTTCATCCAGGCGGGCGCCGCCACCTTCGGAGTCCGCGCCTCCACCCAACTGCGCGGCGGCTTCACCGGCGCGATGCGCACCGCCCACCTCGCCGACGCCTACCGGCTGCGCGCCGAGGTGCACGGGCCGGAGATCCCCAACCGGCACCTGTGCATGGCCATCTCGAACACCACCTACTACGAGTCGCTGGTCATGGGCAATCCCATCAGCCGTGAGAGCGGCATCGACTCTCGCGGCCTCGTTCATGCCCCCACCGGTCCGGGCGTCGCCCTTCCGGCGGGCCTGGATTACCCTCCTGCGCTTCAGGCATTTGTCGACAAGGAGACCGTCACCCCGCCTCGGGCCTGATGACGGGAGCCCCAGGCCGCCCGACGGCCCGTCTCGAACACCCCGAGCGCGGCGCCTCTTCCTGCTGTGCGTCATTTCCCAAGATCTGAGGTCAGTCATGAACGACGACGTTCCGGTTTCCTCCCGCCGCCGGCTCAGGCGCACGGCCGTCGCTGTCCTGGGCGCCGTCTCCCTGCTCGTGCTCGCTGCCTGTGGCAGCGCGGACCCCACGCCGACGACGGCTTCCTCCCCGGCCGTCTTCAAACCTGTCGCTCAGAAGGAAGGCAGCGAGATCACGGTCTGGGCGGACGCCACCCGCGTGCCTGGCGTGCAGGCGTACCAGAAGGCGCACCCGAACGTGAAGATCAAGATCGTCACGTACAGCGGGGACGCCAACGGTGCCAACGACCTGCAGACCAAGGTCCAGCTGTTCGACCGGGCCGGCAGCGGGTGGCCCGACGTCGCCTTCAGCGCCAATGTCAACGACGGCACCTGGGCATCTCAGGGCAAGAGCCCGTATGCCGCGCCCGTCAACCAGGGCGTGGTCGCCCAGTCCACGTTGAAGGGCTTCGCGGACGGCGCGCTGAATCCCTGCACCTTCAACGGCAACACCTACTGCCTCCGGAACGACCTGGCCCAGAACGTGCTCTGGTACAACAAGTCCCTCATGGAGAAGTTCGGGTACTCCGTCCCGACCACCTGGGAGGAGTACCAGGCACTCGGCGAGAAGGTCGCCAAGGAGCACCGCGGCTACCTGGTCGGCACCGCCGGGGACGCCTGGAGCCCTGAGGTGTACTTCTGGGCGAGCCAGTGCCCTGCCAGCACGGCGACCGGTGCCAAGAAGGTGCAGGTGGACCTGCAGGACGCCAAGTGCACCCGGATGGCCAAGCTGCTCGACACCCTGATCGCCAAGGGCTCGGTCTCCAAGGACACCGTCTTCAGCGCCGGCTTCATCAAGCACCAGGCGAGTAAGGTTTTGATGCTCCCCGGCCCCTCCTGGTTCGGCCAGGTGCTCTTCAACTCCACCTTCAAGACCCCCAAGGGACAGATCGCCGCCGCATCCCCGCTGAAGTTCGAGGGCGACGCCAGGAACTACACCGGCAACGTCGGCGGCGGACTGTGGTTCGTCTCCTCCCACAGCAAGAACCTCAAGGCGTCCTCCGACCTGGTCACCTGGATGACGACCTCCGACGCCTACCAGGGCACCGCGGGCACCTACCCCGCGTACAAGAAAGCCGCGGTCACCTGGCTCGCCAACCAGAAGAAGACCAGCTACTTCGCAGAGGACGTCGGTCCCGTCTTCAAGGAATCCGCGGAACTGATCTGGCCCGGCTGGTCCGCCACCCAGTACAGCCAGGAAGCCATCTACTCCTCCACGGTGGTCCCCGCCCTGAACTCCGGCAAGACCCTTACCGACACCCTGGACACCTGGCAGACGGCCATCACCAACAAGGCCAAGTCCCTCGGCTACACCGTCAACTAGCGAAGCGGACCCATGACCACTCACCTGGCGACGGAGCGCAGCGGCCGCCGACGCGGCCGCTCCGCCCGCAACCCCGTCGGGCGAGCCGGCTACGTCTTCGTCTCCGGCTACGTCCTCCTCCTTCTCGCCTTCGGCGTCCTGCCTACCGGTTACGCGGTGTGGCTGGCGCTGTCCAACTCCCGCAACCAGCTCGTCGGACTCGGCAACTTCACCCGGACGTTCACCGACTACCGCTTCGGACCGGCCTTCCTCCACATCGGCCTGTACCTGGTGGTGTGGCTGGCCAGCCTGATGATCCTGGTGGTGCTGCTCTCCCTGATGCTGCACGGCCGCATGCGCAGGGCCTCCACCACCTTGCGGTTCCTGTTCTACCTGCCGGGAGCCCTCGCCGGAGTGGCGAGCGTACTGCTCTTCCTGATCCTCCTCGACCCAGCCGCCAGCCCCGTCGGCTGGCTGCTGAAGAGCTTCGGCTGGAACACCCTCGCCCAGGTCAACGCTCCCGGACACCTGCCGGTGCTCTTCACCGTCATCGCGTTCTGGACCGGGGCCGGCGGCTGGATCGTGGTCATGTACGGCGCGCTCAACAGCATCCCCGACGAAATCCTGGAGGCCGCTCGCATCGACGGCGCCAGCACGCTCCAGATCGCCCTGCGCATCCAGATCCCGATGATCACCAAGTGGATCGCGTACATGCTGATCCTGGCCTTCGCGGCAGGCACCCAGCTCTTCGTCGAGCCGCAACTAGTCTCCCTCGCCAGCTGGGGCATGATCCCCGACAGCTGGTCACCGAACCAGCTCTCCTACCAGTACGCCTTCCAGGCAGGCGACTTCAACGGCGCGGCGGCGCTCTCCGTCGACCTCCTCATCCTGGGCCTCGCCTGCGCGGCGCTCGTCGTCTTCCGTACCGGCCTGTTCGACAGGAACGAAGGATGACCACAGCTCCCACCACAACAGCCCGCCGAACCCGCCCGCCCCGTACCCCCGGCGCCCGCACCAGCCCGAGGAAGCCCATGCGCCGCAAGCGCCGACCAAGGTCGCTGGCCGCCCGGCTGGCCTGGCTCATCGTCATGGGCCTGGCCGCGCTGTTCTTCTGTGTACCGGTGGTGTGGCTCCTGCTGGCCACGACCAAGACCGACAGTCAGATCGTGCGGGACAACCCGTTCTCCTACGGCTCTCTCGGCGCGGTCGCCGACACCTGGCACCACCTCTACGCGTTTCAGGACGGCGCCATCCTCACCTGGCTGCTGAACTCGGCGCTTTACACGTTCGGCGCGCTGGCCGTGACCCTGGTGACGTCGATCCCCGCCGGATACGCCCTGGCCCTCACCCAGTTCATCGGGCGGCGGATGCTGCTGACCATCACCATGCTCGTGATGCTCATGCCGACAGCGGCGATGGTGCTGCCCCTGTACCTCGGGATGAACGCCGTGCACCTGGACGGCACGATCTGGTCGGTCATCCTGCCCTTCTCCTTCTTCCCGTTCGGGGTCTACCTCACCTACATCTACTTCTCCTCCAACGTCCCCTCCGACCTGCTGTCCGCCGCACGGATCGACGGCTGCTCGGAGTGGCAGGTCTTCCGTCTCATCGCGATGCCGCTGGCCAAACCCGTGATCGCACTGGTCGGCTTCTTCAACTTCGTCGGCAACTGGAACAACTTCTTCCTGCCGTTCGTGATGCTGCCCGACAGCTCTCAATATCCGGCGCAGGTGGGGCTGAACAACCTGCTCGCCGCCTCGCCGCTGTTCAACACCTCCAGCGGCGCGGGCAACCAGATCTTGCGGCCCGAACTGCCCCTGGCCACCCTGGTGACCATCGTCCCTGTTCTGATCGTGTTCCTCTTCTCCCAACGCGCTCTTGTGTCCGGCATGCTCGCCGGGGCGACGAAGGAGTGAGGGGGCAGCCGCACCTCCTGGCGCCCTCCGTCCACCCATGGCGCGCCGACTCGGACGGGAGCCGTCGATCGTGCTCGACGCACCCTCGGTACCGCGTACTGACAGTGCGTCGGAACGCCCGCCCCACCGTCGTGCTGAACCGACATTGCCTCACGCGTCGTCTCGAGCCGCTTGTCGTGCGGGCAACTTTCGCCGGTGCGTCGCAAGGCACGCCCGATCCGGGTCGGTCGGCAACCCGGCCCACACTCACCGGAAGGACCCCGATGAAACGCGTTGCCCAGACGATCCGCCTGCGGCCGGAGCACCGTGACCTGTATCTGCGCCTGCACTCCGCGGTATGGCCGGGTGTCGAGGCCGCGCTGCGGGCTGCGAACATCCGCAACTACAGCATCTTTCTGCGCGAGGACATGCTGTTCGGCTACTTCGAGTACCACGGCGACGACTTCGAGGCCGACATGGCCGCGATCGGCGCCGACGCGGCCACTCAAGCCTGGTGGCAGCTCACCGGCCCGTGTCAGGAGCCCTGGGCCGATACCGGCACCGGGGGCAACTGGTCCGACCTGACCGAGATCTGGCACCTGACCCCCTCGGCGACAGCAATCTGACAACCACCCATGGCAAGGGGAAACTCCTACGAGTCGGCGCGCCCGGCGAAAAGCGGTGCGTCGTCCGCACCGACGACGGCCGGCTGCTGAACCTGTGGTCCGTGACGCCGGACATCGACGGCGCTTTCCTGGCTTCGGGCGGAGTCGACCGGGCCCGGGTGGCCGTCACGGCGGGGGAACTGCCCGAGCTGGTCCTTGAACCGGGCGACGTGATCAACACCGGTACTTCCGCGGGCGTGGCCCTTGGCCTCCCCGGCACCCCCACCTCCGCCCCGGCGACGTCGAGCTCGCCATCGACGGCCTCGGCGCCAAACCCCAGACCTTCGCCCAAGCGTGAAAGGCACCCCTTTGAGCAGCATGAGCGGCCTGTCGGGACTCAAGGCCGTCGTCACCGGCGGCGCGTCCGGGGTCGGGCTGGCCACGTCCCGGATGCCGGCCGACCACGGCGCCACGGTGGCCGTCATGGACCTCGACCTCTCCGGTGCTCCCGAGCGGCGGATCGCCCTCGAGGCCGATCTCGCCGACGACGCCTCGGTACGTGTCGCCGTGGACGGCGCTGCCGAGCAGCTCGGTGGCCTGGACATCCTGGTCAACAACGCGGGGATCGGCGCCGTCGGTACCGTCGAGGACAACCCTGACGATGAGTGGCACCGCGTCCTCGACGTCAACGTCCTCGGAACGGTGCGCACCACCCGCGCCGCCCTGCCGTATCTGCGGTGCTCGTCGCACGCGGCGGTGGTCAACACATGCTCCATCGCGGCCACTGCGGGCCTCCCTCAGCGCGCCCTGTGCATCGCGAGCAAGGGTGCGGTGCTGTCGCTGACCCTGGCGATGGCCGCGGACCACGTCCGTGAGGGCATCCGCGTCAACTGCGTCAACCCCGGCACCGCCGACAACCCAAGGGTGACCAGGCTCCTGGACGCCGCCGACGACTCGAAGGCGGAACGCGCCGCCCTCGACGCACGCCAGCCCCTGAGCCGCCTGGTGACCGCGGACGAGGTGGCGGCGGCCGTGGTCTACCTGACGAGCCCCGCCGCGGCGTCCGTCACCGGCATTGCCCTGGCCGTCGACGGTGGCATGCGGGGGCTCCGGCTGCGCCCGGCGGTCGGCTCATGAGAGCGACGACGCTGGGCGGCTCCGGTGTCAGGGTCACCGAGCTGTCGTTCGGAGCCGCCGGCATCGGCAACCTCTTCCGCCCGGTCTCCGACGAGGCCGCGTCCGCCGCGGTGGAGGCCGCCTGGGACGCGGGCGTATGCACCTTCGACACCGCCCCGCACTACGGACTCGGGTTGTCCGAGCGACGCCTGGGCGCCGCGCTGCGAGGCCGCGACCGCGACACGTACACCGTCTCCACCAAGGTCGGGCGGCTGCTCGACCCCAACCCGGAGGGCGGCCGCGGCGACGATCTCGCCCACGGCTTCGCCGTGCCCGACACCCACCGCCGCGTCTGGGACTTCAGCTCCGACGGAGTCCTGCGCTCCCTGGAAGCGAGCCTGCACCGCCTCGGCCTGGACCGCGTGGACTTCGCCTTGCTGCACGACCCAGACCACCACGCCGAGCAGGCTCTCACCGAGGCATACCCGGCGCTGGAACGGCTGCGCGGTGAAGGCGTCGTCAAGGCGATCGGCATCGGAGTGAACCAGTGCGCGCTCCCCACCCGCTTCCTGCGCGAGACCGACATCGACGTGGTGCTGCTCGCCGGCCGCTACACCCTGCTGGAGCAGGAGGGGCTCGCCGAGGTACTGCCGGAGGCCGCCGCCCGCGGCAGGAGTGTCATCGTCGGCGGGGTGTTCAACTCGGGTCTGCTCACCGACCCGAAACCCGGGTCCACGTACGACTACGCGCCCACCCCACCCCATGTGCTCGACCGGGCGCTGCGCATGAAGGCGGTCACCGAACGCCACGGCGTACCGCTGCGCGCAGCCGCGCTGCGCCTCCCGTTCGGACATCCGGCGGTAGCGAGCGTACTGTCCGGTGCGCGTTCCGCCGAGGAGGTCCGCGACACGGTGGACCAGCTGGGGCGAACGGTACCGGCCGCGGTCTGGGACGGACTGCGCGCAGAGGGGCTGCTGCCCCCCGCACGTCCCCGTCCCTGCTGCGATGCCGGTCGACGAAACCAATCGGCGGAAGAAGGAGTGGACGAGTCGTGGAAGTGACCGCCATGGAGGGGAACACCGCTGAGGGCGTCATCGACGCGCACCACCATGTGTGGGACCTCTCCGTCCGCGACCAGGATTGGATCACCGGGCCGGAACTCGCCCCGCTGCGCCGCGACTTTCTGCTCGCCGACCTGGAGTCCGAGGCCCAAGCCGCCGGTGTCACCGCGACGGTTCTGGTCCAGACGATCGACCCGGGTTCGACATAATTCGACGGCCTAGAGCTCAGAATCTGGGGTCTGACCTGCGTAGATATGGGTGTGGCCGCCTGGAGGGCGTTTCTCTAGG
>NZ_JACHCX010000045.1:0-9200 GCF_014207295.1 Streptomyces sp. AK010 | reverse complement strand
GACGAACCACGCCCATCTCTCCCGCCGCCAACCGGAGTTCATGCCCACCCAGCCCGAACTAAACGATCACGTTCGGAAAGCGGATGGCGTCTGAGCACCAGCGCCTTGGCACACCCGAACCAAACGATCACGTTCGGAAAGGGGATGGCGTCTGAGGGTCCCGATACTGGTGACCTACAATTAACTGTCTGTGGAAGATAATTCTTTGGAAGATGAGTGATGGCTGACGCTGACCTGAAGCTGCTGTACCGGGAGCTGGTCTCGCTGGAGATCGAGTTGTGGGACGGCATCGAGGGGCGGCTGCGGGCGGAGTACGACCTGGCGCTGACCTCGTTCGAGGTGCTGCACCTGCTGTTGAGGCGGCCTGGGCGGCGGATCCAGGACATCGCGGAGGAGTTCTCGATCACGGTGGGCGGCACGAGCAAGGTCGTCGACCGTCTGGAGGCGGCGGGGCTGTGTGGTCGGAAGGCCAATCCGAACGACCGCCGTTCCTCGATCGTCGAGCTCACCCCTGAGGGGCGGAAGCTGGTGGACGGGGCGCTGAAGGTCTTCGAGGAGGAGCTGGAACTGCGGATCGGGTCGGTGATCCCCGAGGAGTCGGTACGCGAGGTGACCGCGGTCCTCAGTACGCTGCGGGCGGCCGGACGTGCTCTGGACGCAGAGCGCAAGGCCGCGGGTCAGCAGCCGGTTCCGGCGATGCGGGCGCCGAAGCAGCCCGGCCGGTCGGCCTCGTGAGCCGGGGCGTCTCGGGCACGCCAATGGGCGGCTGGTGCGGGGCAGACGACAATGCTCGCCTGTCCTGCACCAGCCGCCCATTGCCGTTCAGTCGGCGATGCCGTTGAAGGCGATGACTTTGTCGATGTGGGCGCGGACGAGGAGGTTGCCGGGGCCGCCGTTGCGGGCGGCGTACTCCTGGGTGCGGTCCTCGCCCATGTAGCGGGCGCCGAGGAGGCCGCCCCAGTGCAGCATTTCGTCGGGGTGCGCGGAGGTCTCGGCGTGTCCTTGGAGGATGACGAACGCGTATGGGGGGTGGTCGTCGTCGACGCAGAGGGCGAAGCGTCCGTCGCGGGTGAGGTTGCGGCCCTTGACGCCGTCCTTCTCGGTGGTGATCACGATGTCGTCGCCGTCGAGAAGGAACCACACCGGTGTGACGTGCGGGCTGCCGTCGGCTCGGACGGTCGACAGCTTGCCGGTGCGGGTGCCGTGCGTGACGAACGCCCGCCACTCCTCGTCGGTCATCTTCCGCATGCGATGCCTTTCACTCTGATGGGGCCGTTCGCCATCCCGAGGCCGGGCCGGCCTCGGAGTGGCGAAGTGGGTTTCAGCGGCCCCAGAAGGCGTCTTCGGCGTTTTGGTCGCCGGAGAAGAGCCACATCTCGGTGATCTTGCCGTTCTGGATGCGCAGGAGATCCACGCCGTCCATGGCCATGGACGTGTCGCCGTGGCGGCCGGTGAAGTGGATGTGGGCGGCGACCAGGTCGCCGTTGCCCATGAGGGAGTGGATCTTGTCGATGGCGAAGGTGCCCTGGCTGGCCTCCATCATGCGGCCGAGCATCTGGAAGACGGCGTCCTGTCCCTTGTGGTCGCCGGAGAACTGGTTGGCACCGGGCTGGTGCCAGACGATCTGCTCGTCGAGGAGGCCGCCGAGGGCGGCCATGTCTCCGGTCTGCACGGCCTGGAAGTAAGCGCGGGCCAGGTCGAGGTTCGCAGTGGTCATCGCGCTCTCCATGGTTCTCGTGCGGGTTCGGTCGGGGTCATCGGGCGAAGTCGAGGCGGTCGGCCAGGCCGGCCTCGGTGAAGGCGGCCTCGATCTCGGCGCGGCCTTCCTGGAAGTGGGCCCAGCTGTCGTAGTGCGCGGGGACGACGCGGCGGGTGCCGAGCGTCTTGGCGGCCTCGGCGCCCAGGGCGCTGTCGAGGGTGAGCAGGGCGCCGTCGAAGGCGAAGGGCATGCGGGCACCGCCGAGGAAGAGGATCGCGGTGTCCACCGGGGCGAACCTCTCGGCGATCTCCTTGACATGCTCCAGGGCGGCGTTGTCGCCGCTGACGTAGACCGAGGGCAGGTCGTCGGAGGTGAGCATGAAGCCGATGACATCACCAGAGATCGGCTCGCAGCCCACGGGGCCGTGCCGGGCGGGCACGCCGGTGACGGTCACGGTCCCGCCGTCGGGCCGCTTGAGCTCGGCGGTCTGCCAGAAGGCGAGACCGCGGGCGCTGCCGCCCAGGCGGCCGGCGCCGCTCTCGGTGGTGAAGACGACCGGCACCTCTGCCAGGAGGGCACGCCCGGCGTTGTCGAGGTTGTCTTCGTGCGTGTCGTGGGAGAGCAGGACGGCGTCGACGCGGCCGAGGTCGGCGGCGGTGACCGGCGAGGGGGCGGTCTTGACCAGCTTGTGGTCGCCGGGGAGGGGCATGGGGTACTCGCCGGGCGGGTCGAAGGTCGGGTCGGTGACGAACCTGAGCCCGCCGTACTCGACGAGCGCGGTGGGGCCGCCGTAGACGCGGACAGGGATCTTTTCGCTGGTGGCGCTGGCGCCGGACATCGGGGAACCTCTCGGTCGGGGAACGGTGGCCCGTGACCCTGCGGCGCGCTCCGGCGGGAGGCAGGGCGGAAGGGGCAGGGTTACGGGGCGGGTACGGAGAAGACGCCGAACTGGTTGCCGGCGGTGTCCTCCAGCCGGGCGAAGGTGAAGCCCGCAGCGTCGGAGACCGGCTCCATGAGGACCTCGGCGCCGAGTTCCCGGCCGCGCTCGACAGTCGCTGCGACGTCCTGGACCAGGACGTAGAAGATCGCGTAGTTGGGGAAGTTGCCCTCCGACTCCCACACGCCGCCGGTCGGCTGCCCGGCGCCCGGCGTCATCACCGAGTGATAGGTCACGCCGGGGGTGTTGGTGTTGAGGACGTACTGCCAGTCGAAAAGCTCGCCGTAGAACTCCTTGACCTTCTCGGGCTGGTCGGTGCCGAACTCGAACCAGGCGACCGAGTTGAAGGCGGGAACAGTCATGACACGCACTCCTTACGCCCCACAAGGGGACGGATGTGACTCTCTGGGCCGGGCTAAATGCAGATGGTGACCATCGCTCCGCGCGGGGCTCGCCTGAGTCCGGCGGGGACGACGGGCTCCGGACCGGCCCGGGGTCCAGCAAACCATTTGCATTCCATGGAATCAACTTCCGCAGATTATTGTTCCTGTCTATGGGTTCGGCGGCCTGCGGTCCACCGGCCCTCGGACAGCACAGGACCCCGGCGCGCCGGACACGGACAGCCGGGCCTCAGGAAGGAAGCACGTCATGGAGCCGGTCGAGATCGAGGCGAAAACCCTGATCCAGAAGTCGAAGACCCCCTCGAACGACTACGTCATCAACCCCTACACCGGCTGCGTGATCGGCTGCGCCTACTGCTTCGCCAGCTTCGCCGGGCGCCAGTTCGGCCGGTCGGTCAAGGAGTGGGGCGACTACCTGTACGTGAAGAAGAACGCGGTCGAACTCGCCCGCAAGGAACTGGCGAAGATGCCGCAGGACAAGCGCCGGGGCACGATGCTGCTCAGCTCGGTCACCGACCCCTACCAGGGCCACGAGACGAAGTACCGGCTCACCCGCGGCATCCTGCGCGAACTGGAGAGGGTCGAGTATCCGGGCCTGGTCCGCATCCTCACCAAGTCACCTGTGGTCACCCGCGACATCGACCTGCTCACCAGCCTGTCCCGCGCCGAGGTCGGCATGACCGTGACCACCACCGACGACAAGGTCAGCCGCTGGCTGGAGGTACGCGCCCCACTCGCCTCCCGCCGCCTGCGCACCCTCGCCGAACTCAACGAGGCAGGCATCCCCACCTACGCCTTCGTCGGCCCGCTCCTACCCCACTTCGCCACCCAGCCCGAACTCCTCGACGACCTCTTCGGCCGGCTCGTCGAGGCAGGAGTCAGCGAGGTGTTCATGGAGCACATCAACCTCAAGCAGTACATCCGCGAACGCATGGACCAGGTCCTCGCCGACGAGCCCGAAGACGTCCGCGAGGCATACCTCCAGGCGCGGACCAAGGAGCACCGCGATCAGCTCGACGCGATCGTGGCGGAGCTGCTGGACAAACACGGGTTGCGGCTGCGCTTCGAGGAGGTCGTCCACCACGACGACAACGACACCTTGCGGCAGAGGCTCGCATCCTCGGCGTGACCATGGCCATGAACGTGTCCGGGGGCCGGGGGCCGGGCCAGACGTACCTCAGGCGGTGACGCCGGACTCGGGATCCGGCACCGCCATGGCCCACGCCCCCATGGCGGTGCCGGACCTCGCGCAGCCCCTCACCAAGAGGGGTCAGCGCGTACTCGACACGCGGCGGGATCTCCGCATACGACGTGCGAGTGACGATGCCATGCCGCTCGAACTGGCGCAGTCGGCTGGTCAGGGTGTGCGGGCTGATGCCCGGCAGGGCCTCGCGCAGCTGGTTGAACCGGTGGGGGCCATGCAGCAGCTCGCGCACGATCAGAGTGGCCCACGGCCCGTTGAGCAGCGTGAGGAACCGCGCGACACCTCGGGAAGACAGGGATCAGTCACAGTTTTGACCGTACCCCATTAGTGCAGTTGATGTAACCGGTGCACCTCATGCACTAATGACGTCATGACCTACGTGATTCACGGCGCCACCGGCGCCCAGGGTGCCCCTGTCGTCGCCGCTCTCGCCGCCACAGGCAGGACCGTCACCGCTCTGACCCGAAACCCCGACGCGCTCGTGCCCGGCGCGCAGCACGTCGTGGCCGCCGGCTACTCCTCCGTCGCCGACCTGACCGACGCCTACCGAGGTGCCGAAGGAATCTTCGTCCACCTGCCGGTGGCCTCGGAGGAGGACCGCCAGACCTACGCGCACAACATCCTTACCGCCGTCCGCGAGGCCCGGCCGGACCGCGTCGTGTTCTCCACCAGCGGCTTCCCCATCGACCCCGCCATCGGCGGTGCCGCCGCGACCCTGGCCGCCGGCCTGGCCGACAGCGGGGTATCCCACGCGGTCATCGCACCCGAGCTCTACCTCGAGAACCTGCTCATGCCGCACGTCATCGGCTCGGTCCGCGAGCGCGGCGTACTGCCCTACCCGATCCGAGCCGGCTTCCCCGTCTCCTGGGCCTCCCACCTGGACATCGCCGACGCCGCCGTCGCCCTGCTCGACCGCACGGACGTCACCGGCGTGGTCTCCGTCGGCCAGTACCCGGCGATCACCGGGCCGGACCTGGCCGAAGCATTCGGCACCAGGCTCGGACGGGACGTGGTCTTCGACCAGATCACCACCGAGGAGTTCCGTACCTCGATGGCTCCCCTGATCGGGGAGAGCGCCGCCGTTGACATCGCAGGCGCCTACCAGGCGATGAGCGCCATGCCTGGCCGCTCGATCACGCCGGAGACCTCCGCCCAGAAGCTGCTGGGAGTCACCCCCCGGACCACAAGCCAGTGGCTGGCCGACATCAGCCTCTGACCACAACCGCTGTCAGCTCCCGCCCAGTTCGCCAAGGCTTGGCAGGCCACCGTCTTCGGCGGACGGCCTGCCAAGCCTTCAAGTTGCCGACCGCCCGCGCTGGGACCGCCTTAACTTCAACACGCTGCACTTGACAGGGAACGGGCCTGGTCGGACGAGACAACCCACGCCATCCACGAGTCCCAGACCCTGCGCATCGAGCGCGTCCACGAAACACCCGCTCACGAAACAGCATTGACCGTGGCCGCCTAAGGGACACCCGTCTCCGACCGCATGTGGGTCCTCACCGCGACCGGCGCCACCCCCGCCCCGGTGATAGAGGAGCTTCTGCATCACCTAGCCGGCGGCGACGGTGGGACACGGCCATGGGCGCCCCGGTGGACGAGAAGATGGCCACACAGCCCCTCACCGACGTCGGATGTAGCACACCGTGGACGGGCAATGGATCCGCTGGACGTCCCCCGGCGGAGACGCGGGCGTCCAGTTCGACGCCTTCACCGCCCAGCACCCGACCCAGAACCTGGCCAGCTGGACCGTCTGGGCCGGTCCCCACTTTGACCGGCCCACCTGGGCCGTCACCGCGTCCCCGCACACCCGAGTTCGCTGCTGGCCGATCTCTCCGACACCCTCGCCCACGAAACCGGCCTTCGCCGCCCGCAGACCGCGGGCCCCGAACGCAGAACGAGCCTCATCACCAGCCTGCCAGCCCCTCCCGTGGACGCAGCCAACCCTGCTGCTAGCCGCTCGCGCTGATCATCGGTGCAAAAGAGCGGGGCAGCATAGTGCGGGATCACCGGTAGCCAAACCGGCGATCCCGCGCATCATTCACCGCCACGCCCTACTCGCACGTCGAACGGCATCGCCCCACGACCACAGAGCAGTCAGTGGGCGGCAGGCGATCATGCCGCCGCGTAGCTGGCCCGGAACAGATCCTGCGCCCGCTCCACGTCCTTCGCCGTACGAAGCTGTACCTCCAGATCACCCGTCCCATGGTGACCGAGACCCGACACGTCCCGGGTGAACCCCGGAACAAGGTCGACGTCCTTCGGGTCGACCTTCAGGTAGACCAGCAGCTTGCTCCGCTGCGGCGGACACAAGCAGGCGAAGTTCCGCAGACGCTGATACGCCCGGTACATCTTGCGCTCGACGCGGTTCACACCGTCCCCGAGCCCGAGCAGTACCTCGTCGACCGCGTTCGCCAGCTCCACCATCGACGCGCCCCCGGCGCCGGCCGCCGCCCTGGCGACCACCTGGCGGCGCGGCCGGCGTGCTACCTGCATGCTGCCGCTCACGGACGCCACGGTCTCAAGGCTGAGCAGGTCGCTGCCGAAGAGTCGGTAGCGCACCAGATCGATCGACCTCCGGTGCTCGCGCACGGCATGCACGTCGTAGCGCGTGAAGTCGCCGGCGATGCAGATCAGGCGCGGTCCGCTCCACAGGACCTGGGACGCGGCCGTCACCCCGAGCCGGTCGCGGACCAGCTGCTCGAACTCGGCGCGATGGTCCATCAGCCACGCCAGGTAGAACAGGCCCTGGTTGATGACGCCGGCGTCGACACCGCGCTTGTACTCGACGATGACCGGCGATCCGTTCTCGTCCAGCCCGAGCGAATCGATGCGGCCCCCGTGGACCGTCCCAGTGCCGTACTCGCTCGCGCCTCGTTGACCTGGTATGGCGTTTTCGGAGGGGGAGCACGGTCAACTCGCCGTGCGGTTCGGGATATTGCTGCCGCATCTGGACGAGCGTCAGCGGCGTCTGCTGATGGCGGCCGAGGCGAGGTTGCTGGGGCATGGCGGTGTCCGGGCCGTCGCGCGGATCACGGGGGTGAGCGAGACCACGGTCCGCAGGGGTGTCTTCGAGTTGGAGGCGGGCCAGGCCCCACCACCTGCAGGCCGGACTCGCAGGTCCGGCGGGGGCCGCAAGCGTGCCGAGGAGGTCGATCCGGCTCTGCTGCCTGCTTTGATGGCGCTGGTCGAGCCGGATGAGCGGGGCGATCCGATGTCGCCGCTGGGGTGGACGACGAAGTCGCTGCGGAACCTCGCCGAAGAGCTGACGCGTCAGGGGCATCCGGTTTCCGCGATGACGGTGGGCCGGCTGCTGAAGGACAGCGGCTTCAGCCTCCAGGCCCAGGCCAAGACTCTGGAGGGCAAGCAGCACCCGGACCGGGATGCCCAGTTCCGCTACCTCAACGAGCAGGTGAAGCAGCACCAAGCCGACGACGAGCCGGTCATCAGCGTGGACACGAAGAAGAAGGAGATGATCGGCCGACTGCCCAACTCCGGACGGCAGTGGCGGCCGAAGGGCGACCCGGTCCAGGTCGACGATCACAGTTTTTTCTCCGGGCCGTCGGGCGAGGCGGCGATCCCGTATGGCATCTACGATCTTTCGGCGGACACCGGCTGGGTCAATGTCGGCACCGACCACGACACCTCGGCCTTCGCAGCCGCTTCGATCCGCCGTTGGTGGCAGGCCCGGGGCTGTCACGACTACCCGCAGGCCACCCGTCTGCTGATCACCGCGGACGCGGGTGGCTCCAACGGCTACCGCTTCCGCGTCTGGAAGGCGGAGCTGGCCAGACTCGCCTCCGAGACGGGCCTGGCGATCACTGTCTGTCACTTCCCTCCTGGCACCTCGAAATGGAACAAGATCGAGCACCGGCTGTTTTCCCACATCACGATGAACTGGCGGGGCCGACCGCTGACCAGCTATGAAGTCGTTGTCCAGTCCATCGCCGCGACACGCACCCGCCGTGGGCTGAGGGTCGAAGCCGAACTCGACACCCGCCGCTACCCCTTGGGCATCGCCATCAGCAAGGCCCAGCTGAAGGGCCTGCCGATCGAGTACCACGTCACGCACGGCGCCTGGAACTACACCGTTCGCCCCGATGCTGACCATGTCGATGACGAACTCTCCCAGGTCGCGGATCAGGACACGGCCCGCCGGCAGGTGCTCGACCTGCTGTCCGAGCCGGCCCTGACCGGGATGAGCCACGAGGAACTGGCGGCTCTGTGCGGGAAAATCACGCCCGAGCTGGGCTCCCTGCGTGAGGAACGCCTGCACCGCAAGCGTGGCGGACCTCGCCGCCACGGGGCCGGAGACAACAAGCGCCCGGTCCTCGCCCCCGCAGACCGGGTCCTGCTCAGCGTGATCTACCTCCGGCACGTGTGCTCACAGAACCTGCTGGCCGAGATGTTGGGCCTGTGCCAGCGCACCATCGGCCCGTCCATCAAGGAGGTCCGACGGCTCCTTCAGGGAAACGGCATCTCCATCACGCCCACCACGCTGTGTTTCTCAAGTGGTCAGGAGATCGAAGACTTCGTACGCACCGGGGCACCGGTCACCGCCCGGCTCCAGCTCACGCACCACCTGGCCGACCCCTCCCTGACCGGAATGGACCGCACCGAACTCGCCAACCTCATCGATCAGTTGTCGCTGCAACAGGCCGCCTTGATCGAACGGCGCCGCCACCAGCAGCGCGGCGGACCGCGCCAGCCAGGCACCCGCGGAGGCGTCTTCCGGCAGAGGATCACCGACGCCGAGCGCCTCCTGGCCGCCGTCCTCTATCAGCGCAAGCTCGGCACCCGGCAGGTCCTGGCGGATGCTTTCGGCATCAGTCTCAGCACCCTCAACAACGCCCAACCCGTCCTTAGAGGGCGTTTATGCAGGTCAAGGCCCGTACATGCCTTATGCGAGTGTCCCATTTCGTCGAGGATGCCCCGATGAGTGAAGAACATCGCCCGGCG
>NZ_JACHCX010000044.1:0-11279 GCF_014207295.1 Streptomyces sp. AK010 | reverse complement strand
CTCCTGCGCCGACGGCGACAACTGCCGCGCGTCCCCCACCAGTTCACTCACGCAGGGATCAACGACCCAGAACACCTACCGTTTCGGATCAATAGTCAACCAACCAAGTCGCCTTCTGTCGAAGGATGCGGAGTGCATTACGTAGTCGACGCCTCGCCACACTCCTCAACCGCGGGGGCCCTCTCTCCGCGCCGACCAACGGGACGGAGACACCCGGTCGAAGTCCTTCGGCCGCCTCAAGGCCAGAGGCGTCCTTGTGACGTGACCCTGGGCTTGCGACTGGAGAACGGCGGCATCGAGACAGCCCATGCTCGGCAGGATCACTGCGTTGAGCGGGAGACCCAGAGCAAGAGTCGCAACCGGCAGGCGCAAATTCCTTGCTGAATCGCGACCACACTGGGTGACTCTTTGCCGCTCCGAAGGGCAGATAGCACAAGAAAGGCAAACAATACGCGCGACATGCGGTCTATTTTCGCTTCATGGATGACGCATTGAAGGACCTCACTGGAACTCGCGGCGTGAACCCACTGCGGCAGCTGTCTCTGGAGCAGCTGCGGCAGCGCACGAGTATGAAGTGGACGACCTACCAGGACGATGTATTGCCACTGTGGGTGGCGGAGATGGACGTGCCGGTCGCCGAGCCCGTAGCACGAGCTATCCACAGTGCGGTGGAGCGCGGAGATACCGGGTATCCGGCCGGAACTGCCTATGGCGAGGCATTCGCGGACTTCGCCGCGCGACGTTGGGACTGGGACGACCTGGCTGTTGAGCGGACGGCGATCGTCCCTGACGTGATGCTGGGCATCGTCGAGATGCTCAAGTTGGTCTCCGGCCACGGGGACCCCGTCGTGGTCAACTGCCCTGTGTATCCGCCCTTCTATCAGTTCATCCGCAACGACGGCCGGCCGGTTGTCGAGGCGCCGCTGACCGAGGAAGGGCGGATCGACCTGACCACTCTGGAGGTCGCATTCCAGAAAGCCACCGGTCGCGGCGGGCGGCCGGTGTATCTGCTGTGCAGTCCGCACAATCCGACCGGCACCGTACACACCGCCACTGAACTGACCGATGTTGCCGAGCTTGCGCGCAGGTACGCCGTGCGCGTCGTGGCGGACGAGATCCACGCTCCCATCGTGGCTGCCGGAACCTCCTTCGTTCCTTACCTGAGCGTGCCGGGCGCGGAGAACAGCCTGTCGGTGATGTCCGCCTCCAAGGCATGGAACCTGGCCGGCCTCAAAGCCGCCCTCGCCATCGCCGGCCCCGAGGCCGCCGACGACCTGGCCCGCCTCCCCGAGGAAGTCAGTCACGGCCCCAGCCACCTCGGCGTCATCGCCCACGCCGCGGCCCTACGGGAGGGCGGTGCCTGGCTCGACAGCCTGCTGGCCGGACTGGACGAAAACCGTCATCTGCTCGGCGATCTACTGTCCACCCACCTGCCCGCCGTGCGCTGCCGCCCAGGCCAGGCCACCTACCTGGCCTGGCTGGACTGCCGGAAACTGGCCCTTGGCAACGACCCGGCGGCCGTCTTCCTGGAACGGGGCCGGATCGCCCTCAACTCCGGGATGGCCTTCGGGCCGGGCGGAGCGGGGTTTGTCCGTATAAACCTGGCCACCTCCCCGGAAATCCTCGCCGAAGGGGTCCGCAGGATGGCCTCCGTACTGTGAGTTCGTCGACTCGAAAGGGACGTGATGGGTAGCCTCTGCGGTCCGCTCAGCAGGACTGCGTAGGTGCCGCCCGTCCTGTGCGCCGCCGCAGAGCCGTGCCGCGTCTCAGAGGCCAGCCCATGCGATCCGTCTTCGGCCACTCTTGGTCTCACTGACGAGCTCCCGATGCCCCAGGAGGGGGTCCCATCCAGGCGGGGCGATAAGCGGGCCTGGGCATTCGGTTCCGCGCGTCACTCAGCCCATTGGCATCTCAGCGATGAGTCCATGCGCAATTGAGGGAAACAGGCGCGCCTGAGCCCGGATACCGCCGTGCGGGGTCTCCAGGCTCCTCCTGCGGATGCCCACCCTGGAAGACACCGGCGCACGTGGCTGACCCGCCGTCCGATGCCGCTTTCGGGCGGATGCGGGCAGCGGGTCGTGCGCCGCGACTGTCCTTTACAGTTCGGGCGTCCGGGCTGTCGCGTGCTCAGACAAGCGTGGTGACGACGTCGACCGGGTTAACGAGGGTGTCGCGGATGGGCGAACGGCTCTCGACGAGGGAAATCAGCTCTTCGAGCTGCTCGCGGATGGCATCAGGGGCCTCGATGTGGACGCGAACGCGCAGCTGCTGCACGCCCGGACGGATTGCGGTGTCGATACCGAGGAACCCGCGCAGGTCGATGTCGCCTTCGAGCTCCAGCCGGAAGCTCTTGAGCTCGATGCCGCGCGAGGCGGCGTTGGCGGTGAGTGTGACGGTGTAGCAGCCTGCCAGCGCCTGCAGAACGTACTCCGCGGGCGAGACCGCGGTGTCGGTGCCCAGCAGCGCGGTCGGCTCGTCGCTGGTCATCGTGTACTTCGCCACACGCTGCTCGTCGCGCTCACCGCCCTGCGTCAGGGCGCCGGTCTGCGCCTTGATCCGGAAACCGCCCTGCCACGCACCGTCGACAACGAAGGTGACCTGGCCGAGCTTGGGAGTGGCCCGAACGGCGTCGATGGTCTCCTGCAGAGCCTTTACGTCGATCTCGTTGACTACGGACATCAGTACTGGTTCCTCCGATTGGCGTGGGGCGGTCAGGGTGAGCGATGGCCGCGGCCATCGGACCGCCACTCAGGACTGAGAAATGCGTCGCGGCGCGGCGCACACTTCACCCCTGAAGAAGCAGTCGACCGCGCTAACTCTCTAAGACGAGGCTAGGCGGGATCGACCGCTATATTTTTGCCACCTTTGCTACCAGCCAGACGGATTGGGGAGAGAGTTGCCCATTGACCGGTTGGATCGCGAAATTCTTGCGGAGCTACAGAAGGACGGTCGCCAGACGATCACGGAACTGTCGGAGAAGGTCCGGCTGAGCATCTCGCGATGCCAGCGGCGGCTGCGCGAGCTCGAGCGCGCAGGCGTGATTCGCGGATACAAGGCAGTGCTGGATCCGGAGGCGATGGGACTCGGCTTCGAAGCGCTGGTCTTCGTGACGCTGCAGCGGGAGGATCAGTCGACGTTGGCGGCCTTCGACGAGGCCGTCGCCGCAATTCCCAACGTTCTGCAGGCACAACGCCTTTTCGGCGATCCCGATTGCCTCCTGCACGTCGTGGCCGTCGACCTCGCCGACTACCGGAAGCTCTACGAAGGGCAACTGACCAGGCTGCCAGGTGTACAGAAACTGACCTCCACCATCGTCATGAAACAGATCGTCGAGGTGCGCCCACTCCCCACCTGAGACGACGCCCCGCCACCCCGCTCGGCACTGGGCCCAATGCCGGCACGAGCGGCCCTGGTGGTGTTGGCGCTGACGCCGGTGGACGACCTGCGTCAGCCGGTTGCCCCCTGCGGCGCGGGAGTCAGGTCGCGGGTCGTGGACCAGTTGTAAGGTTTCGTCGAAGCGCTTGGTGGCACGGAGCCGGGCGTCGTAGGCGGGCCAACCGCGGTCGCCGGTGATGGCGAAGTCGATCCAGGCAATGTGCATGGTGTCGACGAACGCTCCGAGGGCACGGGGCCGATCAGGCCGGTGAAGCGCAAGATGTCGAAGACGAAGGCGAGTTCACCCGCACGGCAGGCGCCGAGTCGGCCATCAAAGGTGGGCGACTGCGGAGCGCCCAGAGGCTTCTCCACCACGGAGCTGACCACACAATCCATGCGCGGGCGACCTCGACCGGCTGCGGCCCGCAACAGGCGGTGCCGCCCTCGGTGACCTTCACGGCTGCGGCGGCGTAGCGCCGACGGACGGTTTCGCGCAGGTTGGTGGACTGCTCGTTCATCACTTCAATCCTGGGTGACTGGGCATGGCGGTGCCCGGAACGGTGATGAGTAGTCGCAGGACAGTTCGCTCAAGATCTGGGCGGTTTGCCTTGTGCCAAAGTTAGCCGCCGAGAATCGTCTCCCTGGCTGCTCTGGAGTAGATGGCCTGCTGGCGGGTGGTGAAGCCCATGCGGTTCCAGTGGAAGAGGATGTGTCGGGCCAGGATGCCGCGCAGGCCGAGGTACAGGTTGCCCGCGTGTGCCGTGTCCGCGAGGGATCGGCCCCCGTGCTCCATCCCGGTCGCCCAGTTCCCGAGCGGCGCGAGTGGGCCGTCGGCGAGTGCGGGGCCGGCGTCGAGCGTCAGGAGTCGCCGTACCGGGTCCACCATGCCGCTGACCTGGTCGGGGGATTCGTCTTCGGGCAGTGGCCGTCTGGCTTCAACCTGCCCCCAGACGTCTCCCTGCTCGCCCCACTCCAGTCCGGCGGCACGCAGGAGCAGGGTGGTGACCAGGAGGGAGGTCTCCTTGGGGCCGAGGAGCCTGCTGGTGCTGTCGGTCGCGTGGTGGTGGTAGTTGAGGACTCCGACGCTGTCGGTGTGGAACAGGGCGTGGGAGAGCGTCATGCCGCACGGGCCGCCGAAGGCGACGGTTTCCGGCTCGTACTGCGAGGGCCACCACCGCTTGGCGACGCCCCAGGACAGGGTGCAGTCGAGTGCATCGGTGAGGTGCTCGACAACGTCGTCCATCCGCGCGCCCGGGCTCTGCTGGACGCGTAGACGCCAGCAGGGGTACTTGCGCACGAACCACCATGCTCCGACCGGCCTGGTGTGCAGGGCGGGCAGGAGGTAGGCGTGGAAGGCGCGGTCCGCGGTTGGATAATCGGCGAACTCGATGTTCACCTGATGCCAGTCCGCAGGCGGCGTGTCGAGTGCGGCCTGGCCGGCGGCGCGGTAGCGCTCGACCGCGCTGGCCAGTCGGGCAGGGGACGTGCTTGCGCTGGCAGCTGCATCGTTGACCGGTGTGCCGGTGAGGACGGACAGCACCGCGTCCTCCAGCGCGCTGGCGTACTTGTGGTCCACTTCATCTCCTCAGCACAAGAGCAGGCAGGCGTCCCAGTCGGTGGCGGGCTCGGAACCCGGTTCGGCGCTCTGGAACGCCAGGGCTGCCCCTGCCGCCCCTTCGAGAAAGCCAGGCTCTTTCGGAGGGCTGAGGGCGAGGAAGCGTTCGCGGAGTTCGGGGACTCGGTCGGTGAACGCGGTGGGTGTCTCGGCGTCCTCGGCTACGCGCTGGACAGTGCGCAGGAGGCCGCCGACTCCGTGGCACAGGCCGCGGGTGATGAGTTGGTCGAGCTGAGGCGGGTCGGCCAGGCAGTGGAGGAGGGCGCGTTCGGCCATCCGCTTGCGTTCGGCGTCGGCAAGGGCCATTGCCGCGAGCTGCTGTGCGCGAGCCAGGCCGGGGGTGCCGTAGCACCAGGACGGTGCGATTGGCTGTACGGGTGCGTGGCCTGTCTCAGTGATCCAGCGCGGCCAGCGAGTCCCGCGGTGGTCGCTGTGGCGGATGCGATCGAGCCA
This sequence comes from Streptomyces sp. AK010, assembly GCF_014207295.1. Classification (NCBI taxonomy): domain Bacteria; kingdom Bacillati; phylum Actinomycetota; class Actinomycetes; order Kitasatosporales; family Streptomycetaceae; genus Streptomyces; species Streptomyces sp. AK010. The sequence continues at coordinate 5,836 of NZ_JACHCX010000044.1, read as the reverse complement.
GCGGCAGATGCGGGTCATGGCGGTGTCGTGGTCGGTCACGGTGACGCCGTGGCGCTTGGCGAGGGCGAGGAGGGTGAGTGGGCCGGTGATGCCGTGGGCGAGACCGGCGTTGGCATGACCGCCCGGCGTTGCCGCCGTGTGGCTGGCCGGGGCGTGTCCGACCCACCAGCCGGGGAACGGCTTGCCCTTGGGCCCGGCGACCGGTTCGGTGAGCCGGGCCAGGTACTCCAAGACGGCCTTCAGCTCGTCACTGTCCGGCCGACGGCGCAGCAGAAGGGCGCCGAGCCCGGTCAGGCCGCGGAAAAGGTCGTACTCGGTGAAGCTGGCGTAGTCACCCTGGTCGATGCGGGCGTGGGCGGCGGCCAGGCGGCGACGGGTGTGCGCGGCCACGACGTGGTCGAGGGTGCGCAGGGCTCCGGTGTAGCGATCGCTGTCGGCGGCGGCCAGGTGGAGGACGTACGTCATCGCGGGTGCGCCAAGGAACAGGCTGGCTTTGTCTCCGTCGATCAGGGGGCGGACGGCGGCGAGTTGCCGGTGTACGGCCTGCCATGGGGCGAGGCCGCGCCGGGCTCGTTCGATGTGGAGCAGGGTGATGCCGAGGGTGCCGTGCGCGAGGGACTGCCGGGTGGCCAGGTCGGACTCGGGAGCGGGCGGGGCGGTCGTCACCGCTGGACTCCCTGGGTGCGGGCGGTCCAGGACAGGGCGGCGGCGCGGGCGAGGCGGCGGCAGGTGGCTTCGCCGTCGGGGTCAATACCGGCGGTGCGGTTGTGGTGCATGTGCAGTAGGGATGGCAGTACGGCAGATGGGTCGGCACCGCTTGCGTTGAGGGCTTGGCGGTACGCGGCCAGGGCGCCTTGGCGCCGGGCCCACGTCGTGGCGACGCAGGCGCCGCCCGGCAGGGACAGCAGGAAGGCGCGGTCGTAGTCCGGGGCGATGAGGCGGATCGCCGTGGTGAGCACGTCACGGGGTGCGGGGCCGCCGTCGTCCTTCAGGAGATTGGTGGTGAGCCATGCCCGGCTGTCTGCGGGTGAGCCGAGGAAGGCGTCGGCGATGTCCACGAAACTGGCGGCGGTGACGGCACGCCGCAGGTGATCGGGGATGGGAAGGGCCGTCTGCGCGAGGGCGGCTGCGGAGTCGGCGGCGAAGAACCGTTCGGCGGCATCCAGGACGGTGCCCGTGCCATAGCGGCCGGTCTCCGGCTCGTCGGTGTCCCATTGCACGCGTTGGATCAGGCTCTCGGCGCGGAGCTCTGCTGCCCAGGCGGCGACGCGCTGTGCGGCGTCGCCGAAGGCGTGCGGGTCCGGCATGCGGAGCCGCAGTCGCAGGTGGCTGTCGGGGTCGGCGTAGCGGGTGAACCACCAGTTCGGCCCCTCGGTTCCCCAGTCGCTCAGCAACCGCGGCAGGTGGGTGGTCAGCACCTCCGGCGCGCGGTCGGCGCTGCCGTACAGCTTCAGGTACGTCCACTCGCTCGCGCCCGGTATCCGCCCGGAATTGCGACGCACCACGGTCACGGTCCGGGAGATGGGCGCGAGGGCGGGCTGCTGGTCGGTGGCGAAGGGCACGGTGATCTCATGCGCGCGACCCACCCAGCCGAACGCGCTCTCCGGGGGCGCCTCGTGGAGCACCACCGTTCCGTTTCGGTCCAGTTCGGCCTGAAGGAGCTGGATGTGGGCGGGGATGTCGAGGTCCAGGCGCAGCCGCTGGTCGTCGCTGCCGACGTAGACGGTGCGCGGTACGCCGTAGCGGATGCGCCAGTCGGTGAAGCGGAAGGCCCATTTGTCCCCGCCGAGGTCTCGGGCGCGGAGTCTCCAGCACGCGGCGGACAGGATGGTGCGGCCGACGCGTACTTCGGGCAGGAACGGCAGTTGGGCTGCTGCGCCCCAGGCGAAGGGTAGGAGGACCGCAGTGTGTGAGCGGTGTAGTTCGCATACGAAACGGACCAGTGGGTGGGTGGCGTTGGCGAGTTCCACGGCGTTCATGACCGACGGTTCGATCGGCTGACCGGTGGCAAGCTGCACCAGGTACAGGCGTTGCGAGTCGGCGACGACGCCGACGTCGTCCAGGCCGAGGGTGGCGTGCGGGTTGTGCTCGCTGACGGACAGCACATTCGGCACGACGGCCGGGGCGCGGGCGACGTTGTACGTGGGCAGCCGCAGCGGCGGGCTGGAGACCTGGCCTCGGGCGGCGCCGATAGTGAGCGTCGGCAGGCCGGCGTACGCGGCGGTCATCCGCTCCCGGTCGGGGCGCTCCAGCATGGTCAGGAAGCGGCCGGTGGTGGTGCCGGCCGCGAGGGAGAGCCCGGCCGTGGTCAGTGTGAACCGGCCGCGCTCCAGGTCCTTCAGGGAGGGCGAAAGCACGGTGAAGCACAGTTCGACGTGCGCGGGAACCTGGTCGGGCTCGCCGAGGGACAGTGCCTGGATGTCCTCCTCGCTGAGGACGATCTCGCGCTGGTCGTTGAGGGCGGCGTGTTGGGCGAGGGCGAGGAGGTGTTCGTCGCGGCGGGTCGTGGCCAGCACTGGGCGCTTCAGGACCGTGCCGCGATAGCCGACTGGAAAGCCGAGGCCGGTGTCCGGGTCGGTGAGGTCGCGCAAGGGGACGATGGCGCCCATGCTGTAGCGCTCCAGGAATCGCGCCCGGTAGTCATGCCAGGCCGGAGAGCCGTTCGGGTACGGCGTGATCCGGGCCATGACCTCCAGAGCGAGCTCAGCCTCACGGGTCACGATCTTCGGGAGGACGATGTCGAGGTCGGGCCGTAGGTTGACGACCAGGGCGCGGTCCGTGATGCCGGTGAGGGCGTTCATCCTTGCGCCGGCCTGTGCGCGGAGAGAGTGTTGGTGGTCCAGTGGGCCGTTGTTGTGGGCGGTGAGGAGTGTGTGAATCTGCCGAAGCTTCGCGGGCGTGCCGGAGGCGGCTTCGGCTGTTTCGAGCTGGTCGATCAGGTGACCGAGTGCGTCGTCGCACGTCATGGGGGCCTGCAGGCTGCTCAGCAGCACTCGGTGCGCGACAAGGTTGCGCAGCATGTCCTCGATCACCGCAGGCGAGGTCTGGGGGTAGTTGCTGGACAGCTTGGCCGTGAGGTCGCCGACCGTGATGGGGGTACGGGCGAGAGCCAGTGCCGCTTCGACGGCCGGGGTGCGCCGTAGCCGCGTATCGGTGGGGCCGTCAGCGCCGCCCGGCTGGTGCTGCACAGTGATGCTGCCCCCGCGCACGGTGCAGGTGGGGTCGGCGATGACATGCAGGTGCTGCAGCACGTCCAAGTCGCGTTCCAGAATGGTGATGACGTCCTTCAGCCATACCGCGTCGGCGCGTGCGAAGGCGCGGTGTTCGGCGCCCCAATGGACTCGGGCTGTACCCCCGACACGTATGGGTGCGGGCCCGGCGAACAGCCCGAACGGCGTGGCGCGGTGCTGCATCCGCAGCAGGTAGCGGGCCAGGGAGATAGCCGTGCGCCTGACGAGCCGTGGGCGCCGACGTTCTCCGCTGAGCACCTTGCGGACGGTGTCGGCAAGGAGGGGGGTGGCGACCTCGATCGCAGCGGCCACGGTGTCATCCGTCCAGACCTGAGCGATCCACTCCTGCAACCGGTGCACGTCGGCGGACGCGTCGCCGTACAGATCTGGCCACGGAGGCAGCGTCGCCGCCAACGGGAACACCGAAGCTCTGATCATGCCCGCATCAATAGCGCGATACATGGGACATGCCTCCTTCATCGTCACGACGGTGCGAGGGCCGGACCGGCAAGGAGCCTCGGCCCGGCCCTCGCGCGGCGGGTCAGCCGCCGATGCAGGTGCTGTTGGAGCAGGCGGACTGGCAGGTGGAGCCGCAGTTGTCGCTGGTGTCGTTCAACAGCGAGCCGAGGACCGGGGCGGAGGCGACGGTCTCGATACGGAGGTCGAAGTCCGACGCTGCGTCGGCCCCGAAGTCCGTGGCGGTCTTCAAGGTGGTGCCTGTGTTCTGCGGTGCCATCGCGTTCTCCTCGTCTGCAGAGGTGGGTGGATGTGTCTTACGGCCTGGTCGCGACGCGGGCGGCGTCACGGCCAGGAGACGGTGATCCGCGTGTGCAGCCGGTCGATGACGCGGCCTGCGGGGAGTTGGTCGTCCGGGGTTCCGGCAGGGTGGACCTCGATGTGCGCACGGTGACCGCGATGGGCGCGGTCCCAGGTCTGGATTTCCTCGATGAGGCGCTCGGCGACGGCCTTGCCGCGCGGCCCGTGGCCGACCGCGCCCAGCTCGAACCGGTCGGGGTCGTCGGTGGCGCGGACGGTGCGGTAGGCGAAGCTGTCGCCATCCACGAGGGTCGGCACGCCGAGCGGCGAGGCGGAAGCGACCAGGCCGCGTTGCCGGGCGGCGGGCTTCGCCGCCATCAGGGGGAGGTTGTCCAGGGCGGTCGTCAGCCACAGGTCCACATGCTCGTTGGACTCATCGCCTGCGAGGGTCACGCCGGACCACGCCTCGGCGCGCGTGGTGCGCAGCGCGGTACGCAGGGCCTCGATGTCGGGTTCGGGGTGGCTGTCCAGGCGCAGGGCGATCTCCTCGCCCTCCGTGTCGTGGAGGACCGCCAAGCGCACGCGGTTCTCGCCAGCCCCCTGCATCGGCACGAAGCCGCACAGCTCGAACCCGTTGCTGACCAGACGCTTGCCGTCGCGGGTGAAGGCGATGGTGCGGGTCATGCCGCGCATCCGCAGCGGGACGACAAGCCGACCGCCTTCCTTGAGTTGATGGATCCAGGCCGGCGGGATGTCGGCCGCCTGCACGGTGACGAGGATGCGGTCGTACGGTGCATGGCCGGGTACGCCGTGCTCACCGTCGGCGGTGATCACGGTGACGTTCCGGTGACCGGTCGCCTTGAGGAAGTCCTTCGCACGCTGCGTGACATCGTGGTCGATGTCCATCGTGATGACGCGGCCTTGCTCTCCCACCAGCTCGGCGAGATAGGCCGCGTTCACCCCGCCGGAGCCGATCTCCAGAACACTCATCCCCGGCTGGATATCGGCCTGCTCGATCTGCATGGCCTGGATGCGCGGAGCGGACACCGAGCTGATGTCCACGCCCGTGGCGTCCGTCTTCGTCACGGCGGCGTACTCGGCGTCGTAGGTCCTGGCCATCTCCACCTCGGGAGTGGCCAGGTGTCGGGGGACCGAGCGGAACGCGGCCACCACGCGGGGGCTGCGTGCGGCGCCCAGTTCGATCAGCCGCTGCACCATCGCGTCGCGCAGTTGCTGGTCGGACACCGGGGTGCTGTCGTTGTTCCCGGTCGTCGTGCTGGGGACGTCATCCACGAGCGTTCTCCTTCTCGGCGGCGTGCACCGAAGGGGTTGAGGGCGGGTGTTAAGAGGGGCGGAGGCGAGTCAGGCGACCCGCGCCGGAGTAGTTCGTTGCGGCTGGCCCGCTCCCGCTGTGACCTGTCCTTCTGAGAAGGCTTCCGCTTACCGCTCAACGGGCTTGTCTGGTCGAACAGGGGTCCTGATCGGGTGATCGCGGCAGGAGCGGCGCATGAAGGCAGGGCCTCTTGGTAGTTCGGGGGTGCGATCCCGTCCGAGCAGTCCCAGGAGGCCCTGTTGCCGCAGTCTTTCGCGTCCGCGTCCCTGGAGTCCAACGCGTCGTCTCCGGCGTGTGACTGTCTCGCGCACAGGTTCGGCAACGCGGCGGACGGGCCGGACCGCGTGCGGTGTTACGGGTCCGATCTGACGGAGGCGGAGTGGCAGGTCATCCGGCCGCTGCTGCCGGTCCCCGCATGGCTGCAGGGGCGGGGCGGGCGGCCGGAGGGTTATTGCCACCGCGTGATGCTGGACGCAGTCCGCTACGTCGTCGACAACGGGGTGAAGTGGGTCAACCT
>NZ_JACHCX010000043.1:0-12541 GCF_014207295.1 Streptomyces sp. AK010 | reverse complement strand
ACGGACGAACCACGCCCATCTCTCCCGCCGCCAACCGGAGTTCATGCCCACCCAGCCCGAACTAAACGATCACGTTCGGAAAGCGGATGGCGTCTTACGCCAGCCAAGACAGATACGGGGCGACGGCTACGGTCGCCACCTCACCGGCTGCCGTGCGCCCCATCCATACGGCCGTCACGCCTTCCTCGGCGGGGCAGGTGAGTAGATCCGCCTGACTGGCATGGTGGGTGACCATCTCAAACTCGCCAGAGCGCACCTTCTTGGTCTCACGGTCGATGGCGACCCCAGGAAGCTGCTCGTGTCTCTCCCAAAACTGTCGGAAGGGCTCGGTGAGGGCCTGCCAACTGCAAGCGTCAGCGAAAGCCCCCATCGCTGTGTCCGTCTCGAACCCGATCTCATCGCCAGAGACGAGCTGCTCAACGTCTTCGTCCACACCGAGAGTCATCTCCCACACGGATACCGGTTCGTTCCGTACGAGCAGACGCAATGCCGCGCACTCCCGGCCGTCGAAGGACTCCCCCATGAATTCGTAAGGTGCCTCGACCCAGGATGCTTCCACGCCGTAGGTTCCCGGAGGTATCCGCTCTGCCAACTCGCGACCGGGCCGACCCTCCGGCCAGGGAGAGTCCACCATGAGCCGGCCACTGGGCAGGCGGATCGAGGCGACGACACTCACCTCCACCACATCAACGGGCCGGAGTGCGTCGCTGGAGCGCATACCCAACCGTTTCCCCATGGCAAAGACGGCCTCCAGAAGCGCGGACCACTCCGGACTGGCATTCGCTACTTTGCTCGCGTCCTGCATAGATCCCCTACCGACAACCATGGTCAACCCGAGACCGCCTCAACAGCGCCAAAGCCCGACATGGCTCATCGGCTATGCACCAGTTGCTTGCGGCTGCAGGAGAGAAGCGGACCGCTGACCAGTGCTCTGAAATGATCAGCTGGTGGCTTCTTCGATCGCTTCGAAGATGTCCGCGTCGGTCTCCTTCTGCCAGTCGGGCAGGTCGGGCCAGTCGGCGACGTAGCCGGGCTTGGGGTTCTCGAAGTGCCGGTACATCTGGGCGGTCCAGCAAGTGGCGACGAAGCGGCTCTTCTGCTCGCGGGAGAGGCGGGTGGCGTGGCGGTCGCTGAGGTCGAGGAACTGTCGCACCTGGTCGTAGACGGCGCCGGCGGCTTGGCGCTCCCAGTCAGGGGTGTCTTCCCAGGGGGTGACGTAGCCGGGCTTCGGCTCGCCGGGGAAGTGCTTGTGTACGCCGGTGATCCAAGCCTCGCGGAACAGTCGTGCGCCCTCGGTCTGCGACATGCCTTCCCTCTCGTCACGTCGTGTTCAGTGCGTCGATCTCGGCGCCCAGCTCGACCACACGAGCATCGCGGGCGAGGGGACCGAGGTCGTTTAGCAGCCTCTGGAGTCTACGGGTGACGTAGCCAGAGGAGGTTTCTCGGGCGAGCTGGAGTGCCTCGCGGCCGTAGGTGAGGACCTGGTCCGGATCGTGGCGCTTGGCGCCGATGGATGCGAGGTCGGTGAGTACAGCGCCACGGCGCCGGAAGGAGTGGCCGGACGCGAGGATGTCCTGGCTGAGGGCGGTGGCGAGGGCCTTCTCTGCAAGGTCGAGGCGCTCGAGCTGGAGGTAGCGGGCGCCGCGCTCCTCGGCGAGACGGGAGCCGTCGAACCTCAGCCAGCCGTCGTTGTGGATCGGTCCGGTCATATCGGTCACCTTCTCCGCTTCGTCCAGTGCGCGCTCGCAGGCGGGGAGGTCACCGAGGCCGGCGTATGCCTCGGCCTGGACGGAGGCAATCCAGTAGCGGGTGGACAGCGAGCTGTCCCCGCGCCGGGCCACCCTCTCGGCGGCTGAGAGAGTGCCGGCGGCGTCGGCAAAGCGCTGCTCGTAGAGGTCGACGTATGCGTGCCGCACCAGCGAGCATGCCCACAGGTCATAGGACTTGGCTTCCTTGCTGGCGGAAGCGGCGAGCGTGTAGGAGGCGGCAGCGTCGGTATAGCGGTTGCCGTCGAAGGCCAGTTCGCCGGCGAGCTGGAAGAGGTCGCCGGCCGCGCTGCACAGGGCCTGTGTCTCGACCTGTGGTTGGCCGTCGAGGGTGTCGTTGAGTGCGGTGAGCTGGTCGCGGACGATGGGATATACGGAGCCTTTGGCGCGAGCGAGTTGATAGACCTGCCAGAGGTGACCGTTCATGCGCAGGAAGTCACCGGACGTCCCCCGTTGCGCAGCTTCGGTGAGTGATTCGCTCTCGTCGTCGGGCAGGGCCACCAGGGCGCTGGTGACGGCTATGGCGCGCAGAAACTGGCGTCGGATCATGTCGTCGAGGTCCCCTGAGCCGTGGTGGTCGCGAGACGGCGACCCTGTTGACTCCGGACGGGCTGCTTGTGGCTGTCCCACCAGGGCGTCGAGTTCGTCAAGGTCGAGGTGCAGCAGCTCGGCCAGTCGCGGCCGAAGTGGCGGCTGCGGCGTGGTTTCGCGAGTCTCCCAGCGCCCGACCGTACGTCGGTCCACGCCGAGGGCGTGCGCGAGCCCTTCTTGACTGTAGCCCAGCGCCCTGCGCCGCTCCGCAAGCCCCATACCGCCCCCTTTCCACGCTTCGACTCGTGTCTACCCTGGCGGCGCCCGTCTGTCCCAGGACTGTCCCAGGACCGCCTCATGGATGCCGTGGTCTGCGCCAACGCCTGCCGGTTTCCTGGATGTTGTCAGTCACGACAACGGGCGACATCGGAAAAGGGTGCGGACATGGGCACGCAGAGCGCCACGACGAATGAGTCGGCGGAGACCCCGATAGCCCTGGACGCGGTCGACGAGTCCGTGGAGACGGCGCTCGCCGTCGGACTGGCTATGCCCGAGCGTTCGGTGATCGACGCGACGACCCGGGACTTGATCGGTCACCTGAGGGTGCTGATGGCCGAGGATCTCGGATTCGACGTGGACCCGGCGGTACAAGCGCTGTTCCGGGAGGGCTACCGGGTCCTTGACCTCACGCGTCGGCCCTCCGCGGAGTCGACCCAGTTCAGCGCGTACCAGTACATGCGCGAAGTCGGCCTGCTGACCAGGCGCTTCGCTGACGTCTACCGCGAGACACAAGTAAAAGAGGAAGCCGATGGCTAGCGAAGCCCCTACCGATCTGCCAGTGCGCCGGCCTGGAGCGACCCTGCCCGATCAGGAGCAGGCACGGCGCCTCTTCATCAGCCCGCCCGGCCTCGCACCCATCGTCTCGCAACCCAAGAAGGCCCGCAGCGAGCCGTGAGGAACCAGCTCACGGCACAAGCCGTCTACATCGTCTCGGTCCTCGCGCTCGGTGGCTCGATCGCCTTGGCTGTCTCGCGGGGATGGTGAGCCGGATGTGCAACAGACGCGGTGCCCCCTACGGCTGGCGGCAGTGGCTGCTGTCAGCCCTGATCATCGCCTCTACGACGCCCGTGGCCTGGGCCTTCTGGTACTCCGCCCCCGACTGACCACCCCCGTGCCCGTTCAACGGGCACTCACCAACCCCCGCTCTGGCTGTGCGAGCCCCCAGGAAGACCCGGTTCCCCACTGGGGCGGGGGCTCAGAGTTCTCCCCCTCGGCCAGAGCGGGACCCCACCACGCGCCGGCCTGCTGGTGCCGTGACAGCAGCACCACCAATGAACCCCCGTCCCAGTCGCCCGATTGCCGGCGGCCGGGACGGGTCCAGGGCTCCGCGGCTTGCGGGGCTCCTCCACCCACTCCGCAGGAGAGGAACAGCCATGGACATCGACGAACTGTTCACCGGCGACCTGATTACCGGCGTCCCCAGCATGGACGCGGCGCTGCTCGACAAGATGCCGGGCGGCGGCGACAACAACGGCGACCACTGCAGCTGATCTGCCCATGAACGCGGCGGAGCAGGCTGGCGCCCTGCTCCGCCGCCCCATTGGAAATGGAGAAATGGCGTGCTCTCGTTTCGTGTGCGGCTGGCAGACACCCGGGGCATGGGCTGGTGTTGGGACACGGACCGTTGGATGCAGGGTGAGAGCTGGATCAGGCCCGCTCACGCGGGGGTCCTCAATGCAGAACTCGTGCCGGGGCAGGGAGCCGGCGTTTGTGTGCTGGTACGGGAAGACAAGGGCGGGCAAGCGGACTACACGTCACTGCTCGTACGCCCGGGCGAGATCCAGGTCTCGGCCGGCGTGTTCGGGACCGCGCCGCTCTACCTCGTATCGGTAGGACAAGACCTCTACGGCTCCTGGGATTTGGCCGATCTCCGGCCTCACCTGCGGCCCGATCGTCTCAACCCACGCGTCGTCGCACGCACCTTGAGCCGACAGCACCGATACAGCAGCGACACCCTCTTCGACGGGGTACACCGGCTCACGGAACGGGCGACAGCCGTCTTCACGACCAGAGGGCTCACCATCGCCCACCCCGAGCCCGCCCGGCACGTGCTGGAACCCCGAAGCCTGCGCGCCGGAGTGGATCCCGTAGACATGTTCGATGCGCTGCTGACCGAGATCGTGGCCGAGTGGCGTTCTACGGCGGACTGCGTCGCCATCGAGGTATCCGGCGGCGCCGACTCGGGCAACGTCGCACTCTCAACTGCCGTAGTCGGCTTCGGCTCCGTGCACACCTTCGGGCTGCTCATGGGCGGCCGGATAGGCCGGCTACAGCGTGATCGGCGCGGTGCACTGGTGGACCACTTGGGACTACGGGACACCGCCGTCCCGGCCATGCAGCATCCGCCGTTCGTGCCGGGTGGAGTACGGGAGCGCAGACTGCCGCACGACCCGGCAGGAGCCTTCTACCAGGAGGCGTTCGACGTCGTCCGCGGGCACGTGGCCGCCTGCGGCAGTGAAGTGATCTTCACGGGAGGCGGTGGGGACGAGGTCAACGCCCACCACTCGCGTACGAACGCCGAACTGCCCGCGGTCGAAGCCGTGCCATGGCTAGGGGAAGAGGCCACCAAGGCCCTGGCCCAGGTGAACGAGAACCTCGCCCCCGCCCCCGTTCTCCCCGTGCCCACGCTCATGGCCTTCGGACTGCACAACCCGGCCTACCTGAAGCTCGGCATCTGGCCGGTAGCCCCGCTGGCCCACCCTCGGATGGTCCGGTTCATGGAACAACTGCCCCACGAGCACAAGCGCGGCAAGGCTATGTTCCGCGACCGGCTGCGGCGCGCGGGATTGCCGGAGTCCGTCGCGGCCCCCACCGAGCCGGAGAACTTCCTCGCGGTCATGGAGTCGGGCCTGCGCACCTACGGACTTCCGCTCCTGGACGACATGCTCCACGACTCGCTGCTGGTCGACCTCGGCTACGTTGATCCCGAAGCCCTTGTCCGGGCCCGCGACCACGCAGAACGCGCCGCCGTGGTGCCCGACCTGCTGTGCGACACACTGGCCCTGGAAGTCGGACTGCGGAGCCTTGCATGAGCAGCCTGCACACCTCAGAACCGGATCACTTGGAAGCATCGAACCTCTTCTACCGGGACCCTGAGCTGTACGACACCGTGCAGGCCGACAGCGACAGCGTCCGCATTTGCCGACAGCTCATCGACCGTCACCGCCCGGACGCGCGATCTTTGCTGGACTTCGGCTGCGGCACAGGCAGGGACCTGGAACTGCTGGCACAGCACTACGACTGCATCGGGGTGGATCTCCAGCCCCGCCTGGTCGACTACGCACATCGGACGCGGCCTGAGCTCGATGTGCGGACGGGCGACATGCGCACCGTCCGGCTCGGCCGCACCGCTGACGTCTTGGCCTGCCTGGGCAACTCGCTCGCCTACGTGCACGACAACCAAGGCATCCAGTCGGTGTTCCGAACTTTCGCTGCACATGCCCGCCCAGGGACGCTTCTCGTCCTCTGCTGCCCGGTAGCCCCCACCGAGAGTCCCGGACCACAGCAGGTCAGTGTTGAGACCCGACTGGGCACCGCCAGCGTAACCATCAACTACGAGTGGGACCTGCGGGCACAGATCAACACAGTGCGTCGCCGCTGGGTGCTGGGTACGGGCGAGGAAGCCCACGACGTGATCCGCCGACGTGTCTTGGCGCCGCGCGAATTGGATCTGTACACCACACTTGCCGGCTTCGATGTCGTCGAGATGACCGACGGTTCCGGACGTGGCACCCTGACCGGCCCGGGCGCATACACCGTTGCCCGGTACCGGAGCTGATCCAGCCCCCATCCACTGAGGATCAGAGGGCCGGGGGCATGGACGTTCCTTGTGCGGTGTCGCGCGACCAGCGTCGGTGATGGTGGCGGTCGGAGTAGGGGCGATCAGTGCCGCCGTGTCTGAGGTTCCTGTGGATGCGGAACAGTGGCGAACACGGCGATGTGGCGCGCGTTGGCTGCTTGGGCTCGTGGGCCCGGTGCGTGTCTTTCGCCGAGGCGGCGGATACGCCAGGTCAGTGCGCGGGCGGGACTGTGGGCGTCGTCCAGCGAGCGGCGGCCGAGGGCCCGGTCGAGGAGCGTGGTCGCGTTGTGCCCAGCTGCTTCGGCCTCGGCGAGCGCCGCGGCGAGGGCGTCCCAAGCGGGGTCGGACAGGACACGTTCGGCGTGCTGCGGGACTGCCTCTCGGAGGTGGTGGGCGTAGCGGCGTCTGGTCTGCGGGGTGGGTGTGCGGCTGGCGAGGTCGGCCAAGACCGGTTCGGAGATCCGCGCGTATGCAACCTGCAGGTGGATGATGGCCTGCTCGGCTGCTGCCTGCTGCTGGGCGTGATGGCGGATGCGGTGCCAGTGCATCGCGTAGGCGACCGCGGTGAGCGCGACATCCAGCAGCATCGCCACCCCCGCCCCGTCCCCATGACCTGCGGGGTCCTTCCAGATGGCATGGACACTGCGCCGCAGGACGCGTGCGCTGGCGTGGTCGGCGGCGATGCGGGAGCGGGTAGCGCGCTCGAACGCTACGGCGGCGCGTTCGAGTTCGGCCCGCGCTTCGGCGGGAGCGGTGAGTGGGAGCAGGTCGAGTGCTCCGCCAAGGGCGGCCAGTTGGCCTTGGGCGGCTTCGGCGTTGCTGCGGGCGAGGTGGTGAGGGATGCGTTCGGTGGCAGCGGCGGCCTGGTGCCAGGGGCTGGTCCCGCGGACGCTCACGGGCTCGGGGCTGGTGGTGGCGAGGCGCTGGCGGATCTGGGGCAGGGAGAGGTCGGGTGCGAGGGTGGAGCCCGCGTAGAACACCGGCTCGTCCACGTCGTTGGTGTCGCCGACCAGGGCGAAGTTGCAGCCGAGCGCGTCGCCGGACGGGCCCAGCTTGAGGCGCACGTTCACACCCATAGCGTCCAGCAGGGCGAGGAACTCGTCCTCGCCGGCCGCAGCGGCGACGGCGCGGCGGACCCGCAGGCGCAGGACGTCGCGGGAGGTGGCGTCCTGGCCCAAGCGCTTGGCCTTGAAGTGCTCCTTGCTGGTGTGGCGCTTGGCTGCGGTTCCGTCGCCTGGCTTCAACCGCCTCAGCCCGTAGTCGACTTCGATCTGGCGGGCTTCGCGCTGGACGGCGCGCTGGTCGTAATCGCGCTGGGGGCGACGACCGTCCTGGCGGACGAGGGTCGCGGCGATGTGGATGTGGTCGTCGGCGTGGCGGACAGCTACCCAGCGGCACGCGTTCTCGTCCCCGTCGGGGGCGATGCCCGCGGCGGCCACGATCCGGCGGGCGATGGTGGCCCACTGGTCGTCGGTGAGGATCGGGTCTTCGGGCGCGGCCCGGACGGGGCAGTGCCACACGGTGTACTGGGGTGCCTTGTCGCCCAGCATCTTCACGGGCTGGTCGAGCTGTACGGCGAGCTGGGCCTCCACTTTCTTGGGGGCGCGGTGAGGGCTGCGGCCGGGGTCCGGAGCGAAGCCGTTCCAGGAGGCCATCAGGTGCGGGTCGACATGTTCGTTCGCCCGGCCCTTTCCGAAGAGGTAGCCGATGGTGCGGCGCGTGGCCTGTGGCCCCTTACCGAGGATGATCTTCGGGATCAATGGCTCACCGCCCCTCTGTGATCTGGGCGATGGCGGTGTCCAGATCAGCGATGGACGCCTCGACGCGGTCCAGGAGCCGTTGCACTGTGTCGGGGTGAGGCCAGGCGCCGTCGCTGTTGAGATGCCGGGTGAGCTGATTGAGGTTGTTGCCGACCTTGCCGAGCTGCCCGTTGGCGGCCATCAGGGTCTTCACCATGGCGCGGTAGTCGGCTACGGCTGCGGTGGGGTCATCGGCGCGGGCGGCAGCGAGCGCGCACTCGGCGACGTAGCCTCCGGGCTTCATACGGCTGAGGGCGGCGGCTTTCTTCACGAGAGCGATCTCGGCGTAGTTGTAGCGGGGATGGACGCGGTGCTCGCGCAGCTGCTTGTCACGCAGACGGCGACGTGGCGCACGCTGCTGCGGCAAGTTCGACGACGGCTCGGTACCCCCTCCCTCGGCCGGCTCCCCTGGGCCGGCCGACCCCGGTGCCCCTGCGCCGGGCACCTCCGCACCCTCCGGGGCGGGGGCCGGGTAAGGACTCCTTACCCGACAACTTGCTGCGCGGTTGTCTGGGGTGATGGGTGTCTCCTGCCAGTTGGTGTGTTCGTGGCGTCGGTCGTGCACGTGTGCTTCTCCGGTCGTGTGGTCGGTAGGGGGCTGAGCCGTCGAGCGATGAAATGAGGCCAGTAGCCGGGGCGATTCAACGGTTGTGTGAGCTGCGGCAGGCGCCATCAGGCCGGGGCTGCCGTTGTGAGGACAGCAAGGGCGGCCGGCCCCCTAAGTGCTGTGCTGCACGGTCCCCAGACGTTTGGGGACCGTGATGCGACGCTCATCGGGGACGGTCCCGCTGACACGCCGTCACGGGGACCGTCCCGGTGCCACCGCACGGTCCCGGTCCCCCTGGGGACCGAAGGCCGCTGCGGGGGACGGTCCCGTCTTGGGGCCGCTCTGGGGACCGGCACGAAAGGCCACCTGAGCTGCGATTTCAGTGAGGACCGGTCCCCGAAAGCGGTCAGCACGGTCCCCGGGACACGGTCGCTGAAGGGTTCCTCGGGACCGTGAACGACACGTCGTCCGGGACCGACGGTCGACTTCCCACGACACTGCCGCGAGGAGCGAAGCCGTTCGACGTCACGCAGCTCGGCGTCGGTCCCGCCGGGCAGCGGCGCGTTCGACGCGCGACGGGTGGGGAGTCACACGTACAGCATTGCCCCGCGTGGCTCCATCAAGGCTCGCTTTGCGTCGACGGCATGGGGAGCCCACGGGTGCGTGGCACCAGTCGCACCGGACATCGAGCGCATCGGGGATGCCCTCGGCGACGGCGGCCTCGCGTGCGGCGCGGGTCGGACGGTAGCGGGCCAGCTCGGCGCGGACGGCCGGCGGGATGCACGACCCGGCCTCGCGTACGCGCTCTTCGACGTCCCGAGGTCGGTCACCGTTGGAGATCTGCCGGTGCGTCGAAGAGGCGGCCATGCCGGCGGCGACAGCCTCCCGAGAGCGAAGCAGTTCGGCGCGCCAGGCGACGGGATCGTCGGGATCGGCGGTTGGGGCGGGGTCGGTGTGCCGGTCGAGGCGGTCGCGTCGGTGGGCGCGCCATCTGCGGGCGATGTCCACGGGCAGGATCGGGTACGGCGAGTCGAGGACATGGGACCGTATCGCCTCGCGGACGTCCCAGCCGTGGCCGGTGGCGAAGGGCACGTCGTCGAGCAGCTCCTGCCACTGGTCGATCTGGTCTCGGGCTTCGCCCGTGCCGGTGCGGACGGTGCGGGGATCGAGGCGCCCGATGAAGGCGAGTACAGCGGCGGCTTCACGTCGGTCCAAAGACGGGTTACTCCGTTCCGGTCGGTTCGTCGAGGGCGGCGAGCAGGGCGGCCATGTGCGCCTCGGAGCGCGTCATGCCGGTGGCTGCGGCGGTGGGGTTTCCACCGGGCAGGGCGTAGAGGTTGGGGCGGCCGGGGGAGGGGGTGTGTTCCCGGGCGATCCACGCGCGCCAGTCAGCGGCCCACGCGGCGGCGGTGCGCGGTGCCCACGAGCTCCGGTAGGTGCGCCACTTCCCGTCGGCGGTGTGCAGGGCGTGCTCGCCGAGTCGGTCGAGGTGGCCGTGCTGCCGGAGCCATGCGCGGGCGTCGTCGTCGATCTGCCACTCGGTGGCGGAGAGGAGCGGGGCAGAGCTGCTGCTCTTACCGTTCACCTTCGGTTCTCTACTGTTCTGGGGGTCGGAATCCGCACCCCCAGAGGGTCGGAATGTGACCCCCCTGGGGGCCGGATTCCGTTCCCCGGTGTCGGATTCCGATCCCTCCTCGAAGGGCTCAGCAGGGTCGGATTCCGACCCCCCGAGGGCCGGGATCCGGTCCCCCTCCGTTGCCTGTTCGGCGAGAAACCGGGCGGCGACCGGGAGGCAGTAGTACGTCTCTCCCCGCGGCCCCTTGCGGTCGGCGAGCGTCACCAGCTCGCCGCTGGCGATCAACTTGGCCAGCGCGTCGCGCACGGCAGTGCGGGAGGCGTTGGCGCGTTTCATGAGGGCGGGCACGGACGCGTACGCGACGCAGTACCGGTCGCGGCACCGGTCGGCGATCAGGGCGAGAACCATGCGGGCGGTGCCCTTGCTGCGACTGTGCTCCCACACCCATTCGCGGGCGTCGTAGCTCATCGGGTGGCGGCTCCTAGGTCAGGACGGGGTGCGGTCGGCCCCTGTCGGGCGATGCACGGGAAGGGGGGCTCACAGCCCGGTGCCGAGGGCACGGGGGAGCCGGTGGCGTATAGCCAAGACAGCCACATCAATGCCGCACGAGTCCAGCATTCCGCCGGGAATTCAGACAGCTGACGGCGAACGCGTGCCGCGTGGCATCACCAAAACGATAAACCCAGATCGCCGGTTGCAGAAATAATGCACCGTCAGACGGAGCCAGAAGGATCACATGAGGACCCCGTTGACTCCTCCTGAGGCGGCAAGCTACAACACAACACCCCACGTCAGAGCGCCACCCGTGGAGTGGTGGCGGCAACGCCTACCGGAGCCCCATGACCCACCGCGAAGGCACTTCTGTCCGTCCGCGCGACGGAACATAGCCGACGATCGCCGGTTAACCAAACCGGCAAATGGAAGCTACAAATGGAGCCATGGCAGCACGATCCCTGGAAATAGGGCCGGCCGGAATGCGGGCCGCCCGCACCATCGAAATACTCCGCACCGAACGCGGCCTCGCTCAGCGCGAACTGGCCGCCCGCGTCACCGCCATCGGCCGCCCGATGACCAACACGATGCTGTCCCGCATCGAACGCGCCCAACGCCGCTGCGACATCGACGACCTCGTCGTCCTCGCGCAAGCCCTACGAATCTCGCCCCTGGCTCTCCTCCTGGAGACCCCCGCCGAATAGCGAAGTCTCCCGTTGAGTGGCCTGCCATCTTGCCCCCGAGTAAGGATCCGTCGCCCTTGCACCGACCCGCAACGACCGTTGCCCTTTCCGGCTCCCAGCACATCGCCCGCGTCGCCGCCCAGGAGGGGATAGCGAATGCCTGACCGCCTCCTGACCGTGGCCGAGGCCGGCGACATGCTCGGCACCGGCGAACGCTTCGTCCGCCGCCTCATCGCCGAGCGCCGCATCCGATACGTCAAACTCGGCCGCCCCGTCCGTATCCCCGAGAGCGCGATCACCGAGTACGTCGAGGCGCGCACGGTCGAGCCTGCCCGCCGCACCCGTGTCCGCTACGGAAGGGCAGCTTGATGGCAGGACGCAAGCCCCAGCGGCGACGTGAGTTCGGCACGGTACGCAAGCTCGCCTCCGGCCGCTGGCAGGCCCGCTACCTCGGCCCGGACGGGCAGCGGCACAAGGCACCGGAGACATTCGAGACCAGGTCTGACGCCCAGGACTGGCTCAACCTCACCCGCGCCGACATCGAGCGCAACCACTGGCGGGACCCGGACGCCGGTGCAGTGAACTTTGAGAAGTACGCCTTGCGTTGGATGGAGGAGCGGGGACTGGCCCCGACCACGCTCGACCGCTACGACGGCCTGCTGCGCCTCCACATCCTGCCGACCTTCGGCGGCAAGGACCTGGACGAGATAACCCCGCCCTCCATCCGCACCTGGCGGGCCGAACGCCTGAAGGCGACCGGCGCCACCACCGTCGCCAAGTCGTACCGCCTGCTGAAGGCCATCCTCCAGACGGCAGTCGACGACGACCTCCTGCGCACCAACCCGTGCCGCATCAAAGGCGCGGGCAAGGAGGAGGCCGACGAACGCCCCACCGCCACCATCGAGCAGGTCTTCGACCTCGCCGAAGCCATGGGCCCGCGCTGGCGCCTGATGGTCCTGCTGGGCGCCTTCGCCTCCCTCCGCCCGGAGGAACTGGCCGAGCTACGCCGGCACAGTGTCGATCTCGACGAATGCTCCCTGCGCGTCACGCAAGCGTCCCCCGAGCTGACGAACGGACGGCGGGTCACCGGCGACCCCAAGTCCCGCGCGGGCAAGCGCACCGTGTATCTGCCCGATTTCCTGCTTCCGGAGCTCCGCCGCCACCTGCAGTGGTTTGCCGAGAAGGAACGGGATTGACCTTCCCCTCGTAGCGTAGAGACCGTGACTGCAGGGGAAGTTGGGAGTCATGGCGGGCAAGAGACGGAAGTTCGACGCGGAGTTCCGCGCGG
>NZ_JACHCX010000042.1:0-15460 GCF_014207295.1 Streptomyces sp. AK010 | reverse complement strand
GACGCCAACGCCAGCCACACATCGTCCGGGGCTACTTCGGCGGCCCGCACGTCCGCTACATCCTCGAATAGAACCCTTTGAGTTTCGGATCAATATGCGCACGACAGGAGACTGTGCCGACCGCGGTCCGGGTTCAAGGGAATCCCTGTCACAACCTCGTGAATACCGACTCTCACCATCCGGATTCACCTCCGGCTCTGCTTGACCGGACGGACTCACGCTTGGTTGGGTTGTTGGCATGAAGCGACAGGACCTCACGCGACGACGCCACGTCGACCTCGCGCGTGTCTGCAGCTCCTGCTGTCGCTGCCGCGTCTGAGCGCAGCGCACCCGAGGGAAGCCCTCCCACTCGCTTTCTGCGCCTCCTCCGATCATGAATTGCGGTTTCGGACCTCTTCCGTCCCGCTGACGGCCTTTCCGGCACTGCTGCTCCGGCGCGCCTGAATTCCCTCCGGCGAGCACCTTCCTGTGCCGACGCCTGCGTTCTTCGCGCGCATTTTCTGCTCTCCCCAGGAGTCCCTCCATGTCCGTACCGCCCGTATCCGACCCCGTCCGCTTCGCCTACTGGGTGCCGAGCGTCAGCGGCGGCCTGGTCACCAGCACCGTCGAGCAGCGCACCGACTGGGGCTACGACTACAACCGCGAACTGGCCGTGCTGGCCGAGAACAACGGCTTCGACTACGCCCTCAGCCAGGTCCGCTACATGTCCAGCTACGGCGCCGAGTACCAGCACGAGTCGACCAGCTTCAGCCTCGCCCTGCTGCTCGCCACCGAGCGGCTGAAGGTCATCGCCGCCGTCCACCCCGGCCTGTGGCACCCGGGCGTCCTCGCCAAGCTCGGCGCCACCGCCGACCACCTGTCGAACGGCCGCTTCGCCGTCAACGTCGTCAGCGGCTGGTTCAGGGGCGAGTTCACCGCTCGCGGCGAGCCGTGGCTGGAGCACGACGAGCGCTACCGGCGCGCCGAGGACTTCATCACCGCCCTGCGCCAGATCTGGACCGAGGACCACGTCGAACTCGCCGGTGACTTCTACCGGGTGCGCGACTTCTCCCTCAAGCCCAAGCCGCTGAACACCCCCGAGCGTCCGCACCCGGAGATCTTCCAGGGCGGCAACTCCACCGCCGCCCGCGCCATGGCGGGCCGCGTCTGCGACTGGTACTTCAGCAACGGCAAGGACTTCGACGGCGTCACCGAGCAGATCAACGACGTCCGGGCCTCGGCAGCCCAAGCGGGCCGTACACCACCGAAGTTCGGTCTCAACGGCTTTTTCAGCGCCCGCGACACCGAGGCCGAGGCACGCGAGACGCTCCGCGAGATCGTCGCCCACGCCGACACCGATGCCGTGCACGGCTTCCGCGACGCCGTCCGGCAGGCCGGACAGTCCACCGCCGACGGCAAGGGAATGTGGCAGGACTCCGGTTTCGACGACCTCGTGCAGTACAACGACGGGTTCCGTACGGGGCTCATCGGCACTCCCGAGCAGATCGCCGAACGGATCGTCGCCTACAAGCGGCTCGGCGTCGACCTTTTCCTCCTCGGCTTCCTGCACTACCACGAGGAGGTCGAGTACTACGGCAAGCGAGTACTGCCCCTCGTGCGCGAACTGGAGGCGCGCAAGCCGCAGTCCGAGCCGCTCACCGCCCACGCCTGAACGCCGCCCACGCGCGAACAGTCCACGAAGGGAAGGTCCTCGCATGGCCACCATCCTGTCGGTATCCGGCAGCCCCTCCGCCACCTCCCGCACCCAGCGACTGCTGCGCCACCTCGACGTCCGGCTCACCGCGCAGGGACACGAAGTGATCCCGCTGGACGTCCGCACCATCCCCGCCGCGGAGCTCCTCGGGGCGGACTTCCGGCACCCGGAGATCGTCCGGGCCACCGCCCTGGTCGAACAGGCGGACGGGGTGGTGGTGGGCACCCCCGTCTACAAGGCCGCCTACTCGGGGCTGCTGAAGTCCCTGCTGGATCTCCTCCCGCAGTACGTGCTGGCCGGCAAGACGGTCCTGCCGCTGGCCACCGGCGGTTCCACCGCCCACGTCCTGGCCATCGACTACGCCCTGCGGCCCGTGCTGAGCTCCATGGGTGCCGCACACATCGTCCCGGGCTGGTTCACCCTCGACAAGGACATCACCGTGGGTGACGACGGCTCCCTGACCGTCGCACCCGGCTCGGCCGAGGCGCTGGCCCAGGTCACGGACCAGTTCTCCGCCGCGCTGGGGGGCCGTCCGGCACTGCTGGCAGCCACCGGATGAGCGCGGTCCATGTGATCGCCGACGACGCCGAGGCTCTCGCCGTCGCCGCCGAACTGGCCGTGGAGTTCCGCAGGGAGGCCGCCGAACGGGACGTGCGGCGCCGGCTCCCGCACGCGGAGCTGGACCGGCTGTCCGCTTCGGGTCTGCCGGCCGTGAGCGTGCCGGCCGAGTTCGGCGGCGCCGACGTCGGGGCCGGGACGCTCGCCGAGATCTTCCGGATGCTGGCCGCCGCCGACGCCAGCCTCGCTCAGATCCCGCAGAGCCACTTCGTCTACGTCAACGTGCTGCGCCGCCAGGGGACACATGCCCAGCAGGAGTTCTTCTTCGGTGAGGTGCTGCGCGGCCGGCGGTTCGGCAACGCCCAGTCAGAGGCGGGCACCAAGCATGTGCAGGACATCCGCACCAGGCTCGCGCGCCGCCCGGACGGTTCGTATGTCCTCGACGGCGTCAAGCATTACTCCACGGGCGCGTTGTTCGCCCACTGGATCCCCGTCCTGGCCCGTGCCGACGAGGGCACCCTGCACGTGGCGTACGTACCGCACGACGCCCCCGGCCTGACGGTCGTCGACGACTGGGACGGCATGGGGCAGCGCACCACGGCCAGCGGAACCGTCCGCCTGGAGGGGGGTGCCCGTCCCCGCCGACCGGGTCGTACCCCACCACCTCACCTTCCAGGGGCCTCAACTTCACGGAGCAGTGGCCCAGTTGCTGCACCGGGGTCGTCACCGAGGATCTCAGCGCCGGCGGCGGCGAACTCCGCAACCGCCTCGCGGTCGGCCCAGTCGGGCATGGGGCGCGCGAACAGCCGGCTCATCGTCGCCTGGTCATGGTCGGGGAGGTCGTCGTCGGGCGGACCGGGGGCAACCGGCCGGGTGCCGACCAGGGTGAGCGCCGAGAACGCGCTCGGGTGGTCGAGGACGGCCACCTGGGCGACCATCCCACCGACGCCGATCCCGGCGAGATGGGCGGGCCCCCTGCCGAGCGCGTCGGCAAGGGCCGCCGCGTCGGCGGCGAGGTCGCGCAGGGTGTAGGAGGGCGCCTGCGGATCCGTCGTCGTGGACTTCCCGCTGTCGCGCAGGTCGTAGCGCACCACGTGGCGCCCGCCGGCGGCCAGGCGCTCGCACAGCGCGTCGGGCCAGGAGAGTATCGTCGTCCCGCCCGCGAGCAGGACCAGTGGCGCGTTGTCCTCACCGAACGATTCGATGCCCAGGGTGATTCCCCGGGCGTTGACCGTGGTCATCGGATCACCCGGAGACGTCGTAGGTCAGGTGCGTGGCGGTCGACGTCGAGATCACGCTCCGCTGCACCAGCGTGCGCGGCGCTCCACCAGTGAACAGTGGTGTCCCGGCGCCCAGCACCACGGGCGCGAGGTGCAGCGACAGCACGTCGACCAGCCCGGCCTCCAGCGCCGAGCCGACCGTTGCTCCGCCGCCCATGAGGATCACGTCGAGGTCCTTGCCACCGGCCGAAGCCGCCGCCCCGGCTCGCTCGCGCGCGGTGGCGACGGCGTCGGCCAGACCGGTGGTGACGAACGTCCAGTCGAGGTCGGTGAGCCGCACCGACGGAGGTGGCGTGCTCGTCACGACGACGAATGCGGGCTTGCCGACCTCACCGGCACCATAGCCGGTTGAGCCGTCCCAGCCTTCTGGCCCGTCGACCACATCGAAGAGCCGGCGACCGAGGATGACGACGCCAGAGCGGGCGGTCGCCTCGCGCAGGAGCCGACGGTCGTCGGGGTCGTCGGAGAACGCCCAGGTGTGCAGGGCTTCGCCGCCAGTGCCCAGACCGTTGCGCGGGCCGGGGTCGGGCCCGGTGACGAAGCCGTCCAGAGAGACCGAGATGTCAGCGATGATGCGAGTCATACCAGAGCAGACCCGGCCGACTGCCCAAACTC
The DNA here is from genome assembly GCF_014207295.1 of Streptomyces sp. AK010. Lineage (NCBI taxonomy): Bacteria > Bacillati > Actinomycetota > Actinomycetes > Kitasatosporales > Streptomycetaceae > Streptomyces > Streptomyces sp. AK010. The sequence goes on along the minus strand of NZ_JACHCX010000042.1, from coordinate 11,314 downwards.
ATCGCTCACGCTCGGATTGCGGAGAATTCCTGCAATGGGGTGTCACCACGACACCTCGCGGACACTGGCTCGGCTCTGTGGCTGGGTCGAGGCGGTGACTTCCGACCGGTGGCGGCTGGCCGAGAACGTCACCTTGAGTGTCTGTGCCTGGGGCCGGCTCGTGCTCACCGTGAACCCCTGGTTCGGCACGGCCGAGATCAGGCAGACCGCGTCGTCGCCGAACCGCACGGTGACCTTGCCGCCCTCGGACGGCACCGTGTGGACGCCGACTCCGCCTTCCTGGCACCCCGAGTCGTCCACGCCGGTCGGCGCCGGGGTACTGGTGCGGCCGGTGGGTATGGGCCGTCGCGTCGGGCTGGGATCGGTCGCCGCCTGGCTGCTCCGGGGCGGCGAGCCGGGCCTGCGGCTGCTCGCCGACGGACTCGGGGAGGGTTTCGCGGTGGTGGGGCTGGACCGCGGGGGCTTCAGGGGCTTGCTCGGCGCGGACTGCGCGACCGGCGCGGTCGGCCGGGTCGACCCCACTACGAAGTGAATCGTGAGGATGACAGCGGTGACACTGGCTGCCGTGCAGGCCAGCCATATGATCAGGTAGCGCAGGAGGCGGGACACGACACCATAGTGACGGACCGGCTAACGTGCCTGCTCATGGCCTCCGTACTTGTCGTCGAGGACGACCCCGTCATCCGGGCCGCGCTGATCGAGGTCCTGACCGGGCACGGCTACGCGGTCAGGACCACCCATCAGGGTTTCGAGGCGCTGCGCGAGATCACCCAGAGCCCGCCGGACATCGTGGTGCTGGACCTGGGGCTGCCCGATCTCGACGGCCTGGACGTGCTGCGCATGATCCGGGGCATTTCCCGCGTGCCGGTCCTGGTCGCCACCGCCCGTGACGACGAGAGCGAGATCATCCGGCTGCTCAACTCGGGGGCCGACGACTACCTGGTCAAGCCGTTCTCCGGCGGCCAGCTCGCCGCCCGCCTCGCCGCCGTGCTGCGCCGGTCCGTGCCCGCCGACGTGACCGCGGCCCGGCGGCCCGTCCTGCAGGTGGCAGACCTGCGCATCGACCCGACGGCGCGCACCGCCCACCTGGCCGGCCGGGAACTGCCCCTGACCCGCCGCGAGTTCGATCTGCTCGCCTACCTCGCCGCCCACGCCGACCAGGTCGTCACCCGGCAGCGCATACTCACCGAGGTGTGGCAGCAGCCGTACGTCGAGGACCAGACGGTCGACGTCCACCTCTCCGCGCTCCGCCGCAAAATGGGCGAGAAAGCACGAAAGCCCCGCTATCTGCGCACGGTTCGCGGCCTGGGCATCAAGTTGGTCAGCTCGCCATGAGACGTGCCCTCGCGGGGATCGCCCTGGCCGTCACCTCGATGGTGGCCCTGTCCTTCCTCATCCCCCTCGCCCTCCTCGTGCGCGAACAGGTACGGGACCGGGCCACCACGGCCGCCGAGCAGCGGGCGTCCGCCCTGTCTCCGGTGCTCGCCCTCACCACCCGGCGCGCCGACGTGCAGCAGGCCGTCGCCGAGCTCGACTCCTCCGACCAGCTCGTCGTACGTCTGCCCGACGGTGACTTCGTCGGCACGCCGCACGCGCCCCGGGACGCGCTCGACCGGGCCGTGCGCGGGCGCGAGACGCTGGCCGTGGACACCGCCGGCGGCTGGGTCTACCTCCAGCCCGTCGTCCTGCAGGGCGACCGGGTCGCGGTGGTGGAAGCCTTCGTGCCGTCCGCAGATCTCACCCGGGGCGTGGCAGCGTCCTGGGGCGTCATGGCGCTGCTCGCGCTGGGTCTGGTCGGCGGTTCGGTACTCGTGGCCGACCGGCTCGGCGCCCGCGTCGTCCGCTCCTCGCGCACTCTCAAGCGTGCCTCACTGGCTCTCGGCTCCGGAGACCTGGACGTGCGGGTCGAACCCGACGGCCCGCCCGAACTGCAGGAGGCCGGTGCGGCGTTCAACACCATGGCCGACCGCGTCCTCGACCTGCTCGCCGTGGAACGCGAGCTGGTCGCCGACCTCTCGCACCGGCTGCGCACCCCGTTGACCGCTCTCTACCTGGAGGCCGACCGGATGGGGTCGACGCCCAGCGCCCGGCGGGTCGCGGAGGCGGCAGGCCAGCTGGAGAGCGAACTGGACTCGATCATCGCCGCGGCCCGTACACCGCTCGCGTCGGCGCGGTCGGCCCGTGCGGCGACCGGCGCGGCGAAGGCGTGCGATGTCGCGGAGGTGGTCGCCATGCGGCTGGACTTCTGGTCGGTCCTCGCCGCCAAGCAAGGACGGCCCTACGAGCGTTCCCTCACGCCGCGACTGGTGCCCGTCGCCTTCCCCGAGGACGACCTCGCGGCCGTCGTCGACGCCCTGATCGGCAATGTCTTCCGGCACACCCCGGAGGGCACCGCCTTCGCCGTGCGCGTGGAGCGGGCGGATCGGCACGTGTTCCTCACGGTCGACGACGCGGGACCGGGCGTGGCGGACCCGGACGCAGCGCTCACGCGGGGGGTGAGCGTCGGCGGTTCGACGGGGCTGGGCCTGGACATCGTGGCCCGGGCGTCCCGCTCGGCGGACGGTGAACTGACGATCACCCGGGCGCCGTTGGGCGGCGCCCGGGTGCGGGTGTCGTTCGTACTGGCTGACGCGGGAGGGGCCGGCGGCGGGGTGAAATGACCGGGGTCGGCGGCCGGGGGGTGGTGAGCGGGCTCGGTGACCGGCGCCGGCGGCCGGGGGTGGCGAGCGAGGTCAGCGACCGGCGCCGAAGTTCTGCGTCCACCAGGGGCCGCCGTCGCCGAAGTGGACGCCCACGCCCAGCTCCTTGAAGGAGCAGTTCAGTATGTTCGCGCGGTGTCCTGGGCTGTTCATCCAGGACTTCATCACCGAGGCGGCGTCCGCCTGTCCCCGGGCTATGTTCTCGCCCAGGGTCGACCACTGGTACCCCGCGGCCTCGACCCGGGTCGTCATCGTCGAACCGTCGGGGCCGGTGTGGGACATCACGCCGCTGCTCGCCATGACGTCGCTGTAGTCGTCGGCGGCCCGGGTGAGCCGGTCGTTCGCCGTGACCGGCGAGCAGCCGGCCGCGGCCCGCTCCTTGTTGACCAGCGCGAGCACCTGGGCCTCGGTCCCGCCATCGGACTGGGAACCCGACCCGGCGTCCGAGCCGGTGCCGCCCGGCCGGATGCCGCCGGAACCGCTTGCCGACCCGCCGCCGCTGCTCTTCGCCGCCGTCCCCGCGGGTGCCTTCGACGCGGGGACGGCCGTCTTCCGTGCACGGGGGGTGGGACTCGCCGACTGCTTCCGCTTCTGCTTCGGCTTCGCGCTCGGCGAGCTGCTCGCCGTGGTGCTCGGGCTCGCCGAAGCAGAGGCGAGCGGCGCCGTACTGCCGGCGGCGTCCCCGGCGCCCGGCTTCCCGTCCGTGCTGTTCGCCACCACCCGGTTCGACGTGTCGCCGTCCTCGCCGCTGACGACTGCCAGGGTGATCCCGACGCCCGCGATCGCAGCGACGGCTCCGATGGCCAGTGCGGGACCGCGCGTCTTCGGCCCCCTGCGGGGGCGGGCGTGGAAGCGGGACGGGCGAGCGGCTCGGCGGGAACCCATGCAGGACACCTCGGTTGGTCGGTCGGCTGACTCGGCCCCGTGTCCGGTGGCCGCGATCGCGGCCACCGGACCTGTGGGGGGTGTTCGAGAGCCTAGGACCCGGCCGGGGCTCAGACCTCCGTTCGAAGGTCATCTTCAAGAAGCCTTAAGAGAGCCGCCAAAGTCCGCTGAGGAACGGGTGGGAGCGTGCCCCGAGGTGAGTGCGTCATGGCTTCGTGTGCGATCAAGCGGCGTTGAGTGAGCCCTCGTAGGCGCTGCGAGGGCGCCGTCGCGGGGTGCCGCTCAGGCACCGACGGCACGCGACAAGAAGGCGGCCATCGAGAGGCCCGACACCGGCGACGGACCCGGCACCGACAACCTTGACGATCTTCCGGAGAGCGACTTTGTCGGCGTCGCCGTGGACGCGGACGCCGGACGAGCGACCGCGACCAGCCCTTACGACCGTCCCGTCGCAAACTTCATCGCCAGCTCAGCGCAACGGGCCACGTCACCCACACGTCGTACAACAAGACCTCGGTCACGCTGCACCACAACGCCGGCCGGCTTTCGCACCAGGGTGTGCTCGAGGTCGGGAAGGTACGTCCGGCTTCGGCCCACTTCGACGTGGACGCCGCCGGCGCCGTCGCTCAGTACGTTCGCCGGGCTGCGGCTGCGCAAGCGCCGGGTCACCACCCTGCCCGAACCGTCCGCCACACCGGTGCCGGACCTGCTGCGGCGCGACTTCACCGCGAGCGCGCCGAAATGAAGTACGTCGGGGACATCACCTACCTGCCGGTGAGCGACGGCGAGTTCCTGTATCTGGCGACCGTGATCGACTGCTTATCCCGTCGCCCTGGCGATCAATAACCGACCCCGCAAGATCCTCGGCTGGAAGACCCCGGCCGAGGTCTTCGAGGAGCAGCTACGCTCACTACAGCAGCCCGGTGGGTTGCAACGACCGGTTGAACTCGCCCAGTACACCTTCCGTGAATTCGCCGATAACTGCGCCGAGTCGGGCGTCAGGCAGTCCATGGGCGCGGTCGGCACGAGCACGGACGACGCACTCGCCGAGTCGTTCATCGCAGCCCTCAAACGCGAGACGCTCCGTGGCGCCCGCCGCTTCGACGGGGCCCGCGCCTGCCGCCTGGCGGTCTTCCGCTGGACCACCCGCTACAACACCCGCCGACGGCACTCGGCGAACGGACAGCAGGCACCGATCGCCCACGAACAGCAGTCAGCTACCCTGACACTCGCCGCATAACGACGCGAACAGGTGTCCACTCCACGGGGACAAGGCCCAACGATCCGGCTGTGCGCTATCAGGCAGCCTTGGATGACTTCCGTGACTCTTCGGTGCTGACACGACGCTACGAGATCAATCTCCAGGCGCCACCGGCAGTCAAGGAGAAGTCAGATCGGGCATACAGATTGCTACGGCAGTATCGAACCTGCTCGATGCCAAGCCGGACCTCACGCTGACCTCAGCGGAGTACATCGAAGCGCTAGATGTTGCGGGCCAGGAGGTTGTTGACGCTGGCCGTACGCCGTACGAGGCCGCAGCAGTCGGGCTTGCTCTGTGCCAACGGCGCCGTGGACCACCGAGAGGCGTTACCCGCCATCTCGCGGCTGTCCCGGCGTTGATGGCCGAACACGTCGCCGGCCGCCGGGAGTGGCAGGTGGGCTTCCTTCGTGGTCAGGGATCGTGCAGCACAGAGGTCGTATCGACATCCACGGGTCTGCCGTGCGCGTCGGTGGGACGCAGCTCTGGGATCGGGAGACCGCGTGCATCAACGAGAACTGAGTGAGTTTCAGCTGGCGCGAAGGCGTGCCGTTCGCCCCACTGACGCGCAGCCACGATGACGGTGAAGAGGTCTCGGCCCGCCTCTGTGAGGACGTAGTTCTGTCGCCGCCCCGTCGGGGCGGTCTGCCGATCGAGGATCCCTCGTTCGACCAGGCGACGCAGCCGGTCGGTGAGGATGTTGCGCGCGATTCCGGTGCGGTGTTGGAAGTCGGTGAATGCTCGCGCACCGTCCATCGCGTCGCGAATGATCAGCAGGCTCCATCGATCTCCGACCAGGTCGAGGGTGCGCGCGACGGGGCAGGCGGGGTCGGTCCAGGACATCCCCTCGGCGCGGGGCGCTGTGCGAGCCATGACTCCTCCAGAAGGGTTGCGGATCGAAACCATTCTGCCGTACCTTCATTTTGGTTGCAATTTGCTACTCATTGGAGGTGTGTCGGTGAGTCTTACGTCTGGCCGGAGGATGCTGTTCGCCGTGATCTGCGCGGTCGCGGTCGCGACGATCTACGTTGCGCAGCCCGTACTGGCCCAGATCGGCGACGACCTGGGCCTGCCGGAAGCCGACTTGGGATGGATCGTCACCACGGGACAACTCGGCTACCTGATCGGCTTGGCCCTTCTTGTCCCTCTGGGGGACCTGTTCGACCGGCGCAAGCTCATTGCCGGGCATCTTTTCCTCGCCGCGGTTGGCATGGCCCTGGCCGCAGTCGCTGCCCGGCTATGGCTCCTGCTTGCCGGGCTGGCCATCGCAGGCTTGTCCGCGGTCGTCGTTCAGACCACTGTGGCCTTCGCCGCCGACCTGTCCACGGCAGCGGAACGCGGCCGCACACTCGGCGCCGTTACCTCCGGTGTCATCATCGGGATTCTCGGAGCGCGCGTGCTCGCGGGCAGTCTCGCCGCACTCTGGGGATGGCGAAGCATCTACGTGGTATTCGCCGTGCTCCTCATCGCGCTCGCCTGCTTCGTGCTGAAGCTCCTGCCATCCGACCCGCACGACGTCCGGGCCACGTATGGCGCGGTGCTGATCTCGCTGGGTCGCCTGTTCCGTGAGCGCCTGTTCGTCTCGCGGGGGCTGATTGCATTCTTCCTGTTTGCTTCCTTCGGCGTGTTGTGGAGCGGCCTGGCTCTGCCGCTCGCAGCCGAGCCATGGCACCTGAGCACGGCCCAGATCGGCCTCTTCGGGATCGCCGGGCTCGCCGGGGCGCTGGGCGCCTCTCGAGCCGGGCGAGGGGCCGACGCCGGCCGCGCCAACGTCATCACAGGCGGTGCACTGGTGCTCCTGGCCGCTTCATGGCTGGCGACCGGACAAGCCTCCTGGTCGCTCTGGGCCGTCGTCGTCGGCGTGATCGTCCTCGACTTCGCGGTGCAGGCCGTACACGTCAGCAATCAACACCTGCTCACGGCCGCATACTCACACCGGACGAGCAGCGTCATCGGCGGCTACATGCTCTTCTACTCCTTCGGCTCCGCCGTCGGAGCAACCGGCACCACCGCGGTGTACTCCGCCGCAGGGTGGGCCGGATCCAGCCTCCTCGGCGCCGCCTTCGCCCTCTGCGCACTCATGATCTGGGCCGTCAACCGACACACAGCCGCCGACACGCGACGAGACGTGCTCGTGTAACTGAAGTTTCCCCGTGATCTCGGACACTCGTTCGTTATGCCGCGAGGGCGTGCTGGTTCCCGGCTCCACAACAAACGTGCCACGGCTCGGGACGAGTTGCAGCCGTTCTTCGATGCCATGGACCGCCCGCAAGTTGCAGAACCGCTCGTCCGCCGGCGTCGGCCCTGCGTCGCATACGGAGCGACGGTGTCAGCATGTGCAGCTGTGCGCGGCACGCCTATGAGCCGGCTCGCATCGGGTGGCGCCCGTTATCGGCGCGGCACCCCGGCCCGGTGCCGCACGCACGTGCTCCGCGTGCCCGGACAGGGAGTACCGGGCCGTATCCGTGACCTGCCACATTCGTCGCCCCCTGGTCTCTCCTATCGCACCAAGCCGCAGGCTCCCGGCGATCACCGAAGCCTTTCCTTGCCATCCGCGCCATTCCACCATAGCCTTATGATCGTAAGGTAAACGATCGTAATTCAATGTTCAGGGAGTCTGTGATGGTGAAACATCGGCCGGTAGCACTCGTAACGGGGGCCTCATCGGGGATCGGCAACACAACCGCTCGCGCCCTCGTCACAGCCGGGTTCGAGGTGATCGGAACCGGACGGAACACCTCGCGACTCACCCCGCCCACCGGTGTGACCTTCCTCGACCTCGACGTGACCAGTGACGAATCCGTCACCTCCGCCGTTCAGGACGTGATCAAACGGTTCGGACGGATCGACGTCCTCGTCAACAACGCTGGTCTCGGCTCGGTCGGCGCCGCCGAGGAGAACTCCGTCGCCCAGGCCCTAAGCCTCTTCGACCTCAACTTCTTCGGCCTCGTCCGCATGACGAAGGCCGTCCTGCCGCACATGCGCACCCAGGGCCGTGGACGCATCGTCAACCTCAGTTCCGTCCTCGGTGTCATCCCGCAGCCCTACATGTCCCTCTACGTCGCCGCGAAGCACGCCATCGAGGGCTACTCCGAGTCCGTGGACCACGAGGTCCGCGAGCACGGCGTCCGCGTCCTGCTCGTCGAGCCCGGTTACACCCGGACCGCCTTCGACGCCAATGCCGCACAGCCCGACACCCCGCTGCCGCTGTATGCGGAGCGGCGGCGCATCTTCGACGCAGTGGTCGCTGCGGCAATGAGGACCGGCGACGACCCGGCCGTCGTCGCCAAGGAGATCGTCACGGCAGCCACCGCCTCGAGGCCGAAGCTGCGCTACACCGTCGGACCGCTCGCCTCACGCATCACCACTGCGCGACGCCTCGTTCCCGCCGGGATCTTCGACAAGCAGATCCGCAGATTCAACCGGATGCCCGGCTGACGTCGCACCCGACCCATCGACCTGCAGTGCGCGCGAGTGGCGCGTTCAGCTCCGACCTGACAAGGAGCAAGACCATGGGAATCAGCACGTAAGCGCAGCAGTTCGCGCAGTTCCTCGAAAGCGTTCGCGCGAAGGCGTCGACAGCGGGCCTCGACCTGGCCGTCGTCCGCGACATCGTCGACACACATGCCTCGGCATCGACCGAGCCGGAAGGCGTCACCTACGCCGACGTGGACGCGGGCGGCGTCCCCGCTCTGTGGGCCATCCCTGAGGGTGCCGATCCCGACAAGGCGCTGCCCCACTTCCATGTCGGCGGATCGGTCGCCGCCTCGATCACATCGGACCGCAAGGCCGCCGACCACATCGCCAAGGCGGCGGGAGCCCGCTCGCTCGTCGTGGGCTTCCGCCTGGCGCCCGAGCACCCTCACCCGGCGCAGATCGACGACGCCGAGACCGCCTTCCGGTGGCTGCTCGCACAGGGCTACGAGCCGCGGAACATCGGCAGCACCGGCCACTCCATCGGAGGCACCCTCGCGGTCGCGCTGCCGCTGCGCCTGCTCGCCAAGGGCGAGGCAGCCCCCCGGGGCGATCATCAGCATCTCGCCGTGGACAGACCTCACCATCAGTAATCCGAAGGTGGACGAGAACGAGGAACTCGACAAGATGCTCAGCCGGGACATCCTCGAGCAGTTCCGAGCGGCTTGGCTGCAGGACCACGGCGTGGACTTCGCCGACCCCGACATCAGCATCCTGAACGCCGACCTGACCGGCCTGCCGCCCACGGCCCTCCACTACGGAGAGTACGAGGCGCTTGCCGGCGAGGGCGCCGACTTCGGCCGCCGACTCGTGGACTTCAAGATCCTTTCCGAGGTCCGCCCGCTGCCCGAGGGGCAGCACTCGTTCATTCTGGGTGCGGGGCGCGTACCCGAGGCCGACCGGGCGATCGAGCAGATGGGTCAGTGGCTTCGACGGCATCTCGGCAGCTGATGTGGAAGCTGGCCTGACATGCGCATCGTCCGCCGGACGGCAACCAAAAAGATCACGCAGAAGGATGGCTGACATGAAGGCATTCATCGTCGAGAAGTACGGCAAGGACGGCCTACGCGCCGCAGATGTTCCCGAGCCCACCGTCGGCGACGGCGACGTCCTGGTCCGAGTGAGCGCCACCAGCATCAACCCGCTGGACAAAATGGTCCGCAACGGGGAGTTCAAACGACTCCTGAAGTACAAGCTTCCGTTCGTGCTCGGCCATGACGTCGCCGGCATCGTGACGCGGGTCGGGTCGGCAGTGCACGACTTGGCGGTCGGCGACGAGGTCTACGCGCGTCCCCGCGACCTGCGGATTGGAGGCTTCGCCGAGTTCATTGCGATCGACCAGGACGACGTCTCCCCCAAGCCGAAGTCACTCACCCTCCGCGAGGCGGCCGCGGTGCCGCTGGTGGCTCTGGCCTCCTGGCAGATCCTCGTCGACCGCGCCCACGTGAAGCCGGGCCAGAAGGTGCTCATCCATGCCGGTGCCGGCGGCCTCGGATCGACGGCCATCCAGCTCGCCAAGCACCTCGGCGCCACAGTGGCGACGACCGCGAACACTGGTTCCGACGAGCTTGTCCGCAGCCTCGGCGCCGACATTGTCGTCGACTACACCAAGGAGGACTTCTCGCAGGTGCTGTCCGGCTACGACCTGGTGCTGGACTCGGTGGGGGGAGTCAACCTCGAGAAGTCGCTGACCGTGCTGAAGCCCGGCGGCCTCGCCGTCAGTGTCGTCGGTCCGCCGGACGCCGCGTTCGCCGAGCAGCTCGGCGCCCCATCCTTTCTGGGCCTGGTCATGAACGTGCTCAGTCGCAAGATCCGCAAGCAGGCCACGGCCCTGGGTGTGCGCTACCAGTTCTTCTTCATGCAGGCGAACGGCACCCAGCTGCGCGAGCTCGCCGCCCTCTACGACAACGGACAGCTCCGCCCGGTCATCGACGCAACGTTTCGCTTCGATCACACGCTCGAAGCGATGGCGCACGTCGAGCAGGGACGCACCGCGGCCGGGAAGGTCGTGATCTCGATGACGCCCGACCACGACTGATGGTGTGCCGGTACTCCCCTGCGCCGTCGGCACACCATTGGAGCACGTTCGCAATCCAATACGATGGCGAAGCGCGGGGGACCCTTCCGGCGCACGAAGGAGCAAGCGCGTGGCGCGTTACGGGAAAGAACACAAGCAGGCGACAAGGCAGCGGATCATCGAGACCGCCGGCCGCCGGTTCAAGCGCGACGGTATCGACGGCTCGGGCATCTCGACGCTGATGGCGGACGCCGGACTGACCAACGGCGCCTTCTACGCCCACTTCGCATCAAAGGACGATCTCGTGGCCACCGCGGTCGCGGACCAGTTGCACACCCAGTACGCGAACGTCATCGAGCAGGCAGCCCCAGGCATCGCCGGAGTCGAGCAGATCGTACGGTGGTACCTGTCGCCCCAGCACCGCGACAGTCCCGACGACGGCTGCCCCTCCGCGGCACTCCTCGATGAGATCGGGCGCTGCGCGGACGAGACCAAGCAGGCGTACACCGACGGCGTGCTCGCCGTCATCGACGGTATCGCCGCTCGTCTGGCGCCCGCCGATCCACGCTCGGTGCAGACGAAAACCCTCAGTGTCTACGCCATGATGGTCGGGACGCTGCAACTCTCCCGCGCCCTGGCCGACCGGCGACTCTCCGACGAACTCCTCGACGAGGGCACCCGCAACGCCCTCACTCTGCTCGGCGTACAGGGGTCCTGCTGACGCGCCGCAACATCACCCGGCAGCCTCGACGAGCCGCTCCACACCACACCCCCCGGCCGAGTGTCACGATGTCGTCGACGCTGGCCTGCGCGGCCGGCCAGACCTCCGCTACCGGTCGGTCGCGGCGGGAACCGCTCCGTGACCGGCCTCAGGGTTCTTGCCCAACCCCTCTCTGTCAGCCTTGGGTGAGACGTCCCGCTTCGTCGGGTTAGCCTGAGAGGGCACGACAGGAGAACCACCCCCTCATGACCAGCACCACC
>NZ_JACHCX010000041.1:0-15559 GCF_014207295.1 Streptomyces sp. AK010 | reverse complement strand
CAACCTCGCCAAGCGCATAACGGACGAGACCACGCCAACCTGGCGAGGAACTTACTAGAACTTAAAGGGCAATTCGGCTACATCAAACGCCCTCTAACCTCGCCGTTTCGCTTGGATGCCGGGGCTGGCAGGGCCGAAACGCGAAAGTGCCTTCCTGACCTGGGACGATGAACCTTGCTGAGGGGTTCTGTCGGTCAGGCGGAGGGCACTTTCTACGTGCAGGGTATCGGGTTGCGTCCCAAGATCCATGTCAGTGCTGATGGTTCGGGGGTGGTCGGTCATGCCGGGGCACGATTGCTGGCCGATCTCGCTGATGCCACGGGGCTGACGGCCGCGTACTCCGCTGCTCTCAGGCCGCTGCGGCCGCGCGGGACCGGACATGATCCAGGACGGATCGCCGCCGACCTGGCGGTGATGCTCGCCGACGGCGGCGAGGCCATCGCGGACCTGGCCGTACTGCGTGACCAGGCAGGGGTGTTCGGCCCGGTCGCCTCGACACCGACGGCCTGGCGGCTGCTCGCCGACGTTGACGGGCGGGCACTGGCTTCTCTGCGTTCGGCCCGCGCTTCGGCTCGGGAGACCGCCTGGCTGCAGGCCGCCGAGATCGGTAAGGGCATACCTGCTGCCCGGGCCGCGGGACGCGTACTGCCCGGCCTCGTCCTGGACCTCGACGCCACGCTGGTCACCTGCCACTCCGAGAAGGAGCAGGCTGCACCCACCTACAAGAGCGGTTTCGGCTTCCACCCGCTGCTGTGCTTCCTGGCCAACACCGGCGAGGCACTGTCCGGCCGGCTGCGGCCCGGGAACGCCGGTGCCAACACCGCAAGCGACCACATCACGGTGCTCGACCAGGCTCTCGCGCAGATCCCCGACGCACACCGGCACGGCACCGACATCCTCGTGCGCACCGACAGCGCCGGATCCGCGAAAGCCTTCCTCGCCCACGTCCGCGACCTGCGGAAACGAGGAATCCGTACCTTCTTCTCCGTCGGATACGCCATCACCGGGCCGGTCCGCCGCGCCATTCGGGCCATGCCCGAGCTCCTCTGGCATCCCGCCCTGGACCAGGACGGGACGCTGCGTGATGGCGCCGAGATCGCCGAGCTGACCGGCATGGTCGATCTGGACGGATACCCGGCCGGCACCCGCATCATCGTGCGCCGTGAGCGACCTCACCCCGGAGCCCAGCTCTCCCTGTTCGACCAGGATGAGGGCCTGCGGCATCAGGTGTTCCTCACCGACACCCCGTACTCCGGCGGCGGCTCTGCACAGTTCCTGGAGGTCCGTCACCGCGGGCATGCATGCGTCGAGGACCACATCCGGTGCGGCAAGACCACCGGCTTCGGCCGTTTCCCCTCCCGCGACTTCGCCGTGAACGCCGTCTGGCTCGAACTCAGCCTCACGGCGATCGACCTGCTGGCCTGGATGCGCGTCCTGCTGCTGGACGGCGAGCTTGCGGCTGCCGAGCCGAAGAAGCTCCGCTACCGGCTGCTGCATGTCGCCGCCCGTCTCACCCACGGCGGCCGACGCCTGCGCTTGCGAATATCAGCGACCTGGCCCTGGAGACACGAACTGGCCACAGCCTTCCATCGCCTCGCCGCACTGCCCCGTCCCGCCAGCTGACCGGCAGACCCTGCCCGCCACGACCCGAAGGACCTTGGAGAACCCGACCAGTGCGCCGGGACTCCGCCATGCCCGAAAACCGAAATCGCCTCAGCCACTCGACAGTTGGCCCTCAGCGACGCCTCATCGCCCGAACCGAAACGGCGAGGCTAAGGAGCCTTCAGGAAGACGACGGGCCGGGTCGGCACCTCGGCCCCGGTCTCGGCCGCGTGGTCGCGGTAGTTCAGGCCGATGCACACGATCTTGCCCGGCCGTGCGATGGGAGCACCGATGCGCTCATCGACAATGTCGATCTCCGGCAGCAGTCCGTCCGCGAACGCCGTCCTGGCCCGCTCGATGCCGTCATCCTCGAGGAAGGGCCCATCGATAGCCGATGTCAACGGGCGCAGGTCGTAGGCGCGGTCGTTCTCGGCGACCAGTACCGGTCGCTCGCACCCGGCTGGTCCCACATGGATGAACTTCATGACGAGCCTTCCGCCCGCGTGATGAATCCGTAGGTCTGGCGCGCGGTCCCGGCGAAGACCGCCTCGCGTTCGCTCGTGGTCGCACCATCCAGCGCGGCGCAGACGACGTCGAGCCAGGTCCCGAACGACGTGGCGTGGGTGAGTACGGGCCAGTCGGTGCCGTAGGCGCAGCGGTCGGCACCGAACTCGGCGAGCGCGTGTGCGACGTAGTCGACCGCCTGCTCCGGCCGGAACGGCGGGTTGCCGGGTTGCACCGCGATCGACGACAGCTTGCACACGACGTTGGTGTGCGCCGCGACCCGCGCGACGGCCGAGGCCCACTCGGCGAAGCCGCCGTCCTGCGGCGCTGGCTTGCCCAAGTGGTCGAGTACGAACCGAGTGCCAGGTGTCCGCCGCACCAGGAACTCGACCTCGTCGAGTTGCTCGTGCCGGACAGTGAGGTCGACGATGACGCCCGCCTCGCCCGCCCCGCGCGCCTCGTCCACGAACTCCGCCGCCGCGATCGTTCCCGGCTCGGCTAGATGCATGACGCGGCGCACGCCCGCCACCAGCTGCCCACCCGGCGCGTCCATCCACCAGCTGGGCGAGGCCGGCAGCTGCTGGGCGACGATACGCACCGGGAACGGGCACAAGGCCGCCTGGTCGGCGAGCCACGCCAGCTCCGCGCGCGCGTCTTCTGGACGCACGGCTGCCTCGATGAACACGGCCCCCGCAAGGCCGGCGGCGGTGCAGGTGAGCAGTGCGGCGTCAACGAGGTCGCCGAACTGTGTCCACCGATTGAGCCACGGGTACCCATGCCGGCCCCGGTCCCACAGATGGATGTGGGTGTCGACCACAGGCGTCCCGGGCACCCGGTCCAGCTGGACCGGGCAGTTCACCGTGATCTGGGCGGAATACTCAGCCACCTAGTCACCTCAGATGGATATGTTTCATTTCGGAGGAGTGGAACGCCTTAAGACGAAGCCTCACCAGGCTGCCGCGTCATGGCAGGCTCACCGTAGCGCCTAAAAGGTCCACGTCAAGAGGCAAGCGCCCAACCGAATGCGGCGGCGAGAACGTCTTCCAGTTACCCGAGTGAACCCCCTTGATGTGCGCTTAGTCACCGGCTACTGTGCGCTCCTGTTCCTGCAATGTTTCTGGTTCATTTCCCATGCATGATCCTCTATTGACCCAGTTGATGATCGGCAGGTGCTCGGTTTGCTCATCAAGGACGTCGAGGCGTTCACCGTCTCGGTACCGGCCCCGGACCCCGCCTACCGCTGGCGCGAAGGCCTGCGCGGTTCCGGCGGCGGCGAGGTCGGTATTCTCCGGATCCGAACTGACGACGGCGTTTGCGGAGTCGCCTCCGCAGCCAAGCCGGGGTCCGGCGCTGTGCTGAGCGGCCTGGTGGACCGGGTGCTGCGGGACGAACTGGTCGGTCAGGACGCCACGCGCCGCGAGTGGCTGTGGGAGCGGCTGTGGAACATCGACCGCACCGAGTACCTGCCGATCCACCTCCTCGGCGTGGTCGACACCGCTCTGTGGGACCTCGCCGGCCGCGCCGCCGGTGTCCCGGTGTGGCAGTTGCTCGGCGGCTACCGCACCGCGATCCCGGCCTACGCCTCCACAGTCACCTTCACCAGCGTCGAGGAGTATCTCGACGTCGCCGACCAGTGCCTCGAACTCGGCTACCCGGCCATCAAGCTGCACGCCTGGGGTGACCCGGTCGCCGATGCCAAACTGTCGCTGGCGCTGCGCGAGCACGTCGGCCCCGACGTGCCGCTGATGTTCGACGGTTCGGCGGGCTTCGACCTGCCCGACGCGCTGTACGTCGGCCGTGCCCTCAGCGAGGCCGGATACCTCTGGTATGAGGAGCCGATCCGGGAGTACAGCATCACCTCTTACAAGTGGCTGGCCGAGCGGGTCGACGTACCGCTGAACGTGGCCGAGACCGTCCCCGGCGCGCACATGAGCGCCGCCGACTACCTCGCCTCCGGATGCGCGACCTACCTGCGGACCAGCGCTGGGCTGCGCGGCGGCATCACGGGCGCCATGCGGATCGCTCACCTCGCCGACGCCTTCCGGATCCGCGCCGAGGTGCACGGCAACACGATCGCGAACCGCCACCTGTGCATGGCCATCCCCAACACCACGTACTACGAGTCTCTGGTGACGAGCAACCCGGTGCGGCGGGAGTGGGGCATCGACGGCAGCGGCGTCGTGAGTGCTCCCCCCGACCCCGGGATCGGCCTGGCGCCCGGCCCGGACTACCCAGCTGAACTGCAGGAATTCATACACGCTGTCTGACAGTCGTCGGCAGGACGACCAGCAAGGAGCACGAGATGACACCCACCGAGTCCACGTCCGGGCGGAGATACGGCAAGCGCGTCCGTGGTCGGACGACCCTCGCCGTGCTGCTCGGCGTGGCCGCGCTGTTGGCGGCGGGCTGCGCGGACGCGACTCCGGAGTCCACGGCGAACAAGTCCGGTACGGCGTTCACCCCGGTCGCACAGGACGAGAACAGCGGCATCGTGGTGTGGGTGGACGCCACACGCCAGCCCGCCGTCGACGCCTACAAGAAGGCCCACCCCGACGCCAAGATCGAGGTGGTCACCTACAGCGGCGGCGCGGGCGGCTCGACCGACCTGCAGACCAAGATCAAGCTGTTCGACCGCACCGGCAAGGGCTGGCCGGACGTGGCCTGGCCCGGCATCCAGGACCCGAGCTGGGCGACCACCGGCAAGACGCCCTACGCCGCGCCCATCAGCGACCTGCTCCCCAAGGGGACGCTGGACAAGTACGCGACCGGGGCACACGACCTGTGCACGGTCAACGGCAAGGTCTACTGCCTGCGCAACGACTTGGCGCAGAACATGCTCTGGTACAACAAGAAACTGATGGACAAGTTCGGCTACGCCGTCCCCACCACCTGGGAGGAGTGGTCCGAACTGGGCCTGAAGGTCGCCAAGGAGCACCCCGGCTACCTCGTCGGTGAGATCGGCAGCGCGGGCTCGGTCAACACCTACTTCTGGGGCAGCCGTTGCCCGATGAGCTCGGTGACGGACGACAAGAAGCTTACTGTCGACATGCACGACCCGAAGTGCACCCGCATGGCGACGATGCTCGACGACCTGCTGGCCGCCGGCGCGCTGGGCAAGGTGAACAAGTTCGATACCGGCTTCGTCAAGGACCAGGCGAGCAAGGTGCTGA
The DNA here is from genome assembly GCF_014207295.1 of Streptomyces sp. AK010. Lineage (NCBI taxonomy): Bacteria > Bacillati > Actinomycetota > Actinomycetes > Kitasatosporales > Streptomycetaceae > Streptomyces > Streptomyces sp. AK010. Next base: position 10,283 of record NZ_JACHCX010000041.1, on the reverse strand, counting down.
TGATGCCGGGCTCCTCGTGGTTCGGGAAGGTGCTCTTCCAGAACACCTACAAGATCCCTGATGGCCAGATCGCCGCGGCCAAGCCGCTGAAGTTCGCCGACGACGACAAGATCTACACCGGTGCCGGCGGCGGCGGCATGTGGTTCGTATCCTCGCACAGCAAGAACCTCAAACTGGCAACCGACTTCGTCCAGTGGGTGACCCAGGACCCCGCGTACACCGCGAGCGCGGACACCTACCCCGCGTACAAGCCCGCCGCCGAGGGGTGGCTGACCGCGCAGCAGAGCTCGGGCTACTTCGCAGGGGACATCGCCCCGGCGCTGACCTCGGCGGCGGACAGCATCTGGACCGGGTGGAAGCAGTCCACCGCCTTCTCCCAGGAGAAGATCTACGGCGAGGTCGTCATCCCGGCCATCACCAAGGGCGAGACGATCACCTCACAGCTCGACAAGTGGGAAACAGAGATCACCAACCGGGCCAAGTCCCTCGGCTACCAGGTCGAGGACTGACAGCGATGGCAAGCGCAACAGAGCATCGCCACCCCGGACGTTCACCGGTCGGCCGTAATCCCGGACGGTGGCGGGCAGACCACGGCACCAAGGCGGCCTACGGGTTCGTCGGGGGCTACGCCGTCCTCCTGGTGCTCTTCGGCATTGTCCCCCTGGGCTACGCCCTTTGGATGTCGGTGACCAATCACAAGGGCCAGCTGGTGGGCCTGGGCAACTTCGTCCGGGTCTTCGAGGACTACCGTTTCCTCTCCGCGTTCGGCAACGTCGCCATCTTCCTCGTGGAGTGGCTGGTGACGCTGATGGTGCTCGTGATCGCGCTCGCGCTGCTGCTCCACAACCGCATGCGCCGCATGGCACGGGTGGTGCGGTTCCTCTACTACCTTCCCGGCGCCTTCGCCGGTGCCGCGAGCGTGCTGCTCTGGCTCATCCTGCTCGATCCCGTCGCCAGCCCGATTGGCCCGCTCCTTGAGCTCTTCGGGTGGGAGACCTTCAATGAGGTCATCGCCCCGGACAATCTGCCGCCGATCTTCATGGTGATCGCGTTCTGGACCGGGGCGGGCTCCTGGATCGTGATCATGTACGGGGCGCTCAATGGCATCCCGAACGAGGTCATCGAGCAAGCGAAGATCGACGGTGCCAATGGCTGGCAGATTGCCCTGCGCATCCAGATCCCCATGCTGAGTCGGTGGATCGCGTACATGCTCATCCTCGCCTTCGCGGCGGGAACGCAGCTGTTCGTCGAGCCGCAGCTGGTGTCCACCGCCAGCGGCGGGCAGGTCTCCGACTCCTGGTCGCCCAACCAGCTCGCCTACCAGTTCGCGTTCGCCGCCGCTGACGTCAACGGGGCCGCCGCGATCTCTGTCTACCTTCTGGTGATCAGCCTCGGGTGCGCTGCGCTCGTGGTGTTCAAGGCCCGCCCGTTCGACAAGGACTGACACCGTGACCACGACACTCGACTCACCGAAGCCGTCCATCCGCCGTCGCCCGGGCGCCGCTCGCGGGGGCGAACCGCCGAACGTCGCGTCCGTGTGGCCGAAGATCGCCTGGGTGATCGTGATCGGCTTCTTCCTGTGCTTCTTCGTGGTGCCGATCCTGTGGCTCCTGCTGGCCCCAACCCGTACCGACCACGACATCGTCGTCGGCGCACCGCTGGCATTCGGGTCGTTCTCGGACCTGGCGGCCACCTGGGATCACGTGATGGAGTTCCAGTCCGGCGCGATCATCACGTGGATCGGCAACTCCGCCTGGTACTCGTTCGCGGGCATGGCCATCGCGGTGATCACCTGCATCCCCGCCGGCTATGCGCTGGCCATGACCAGGTTCCGTCTGCGCAAGGCGTTGCTGACGGCCACCCTTTTGGTCATGCTCATGCCGTCGGCGACTCTGGTGCTCCCGCTCTACCTGGAGATGGACGCGTTCGGGCTCGACGGAAGCGCGTGGTCGGTGATCCTGCCGTTCGCCCTCTATCCGTTCGGCACGTATCTGGCCTACACGTACTACGTGGCGACCGTCCCGGACAATCTGCTCGACGCCGCGCGAATCGACGGCGCCAACGAATGGCAGGCGTTCGTCCACATCGGACTCCCCCTGGCCAAGCCGGTGACCGCGCTGGTGGCGTTCCTGAACTTCGTGCACAGCTGGAACCAGTTCTTCCTGCCGTACGTCATGCTGCCGTCCAGTGGTCAGTATCCGGCGCAAGTCGGCCTGAGCAATCTGCTGATGACCTCGCCGCTGTTCAACTCCGCCACCGGCGTCTCGCACATCCTGCGCCCCGAGATAGCGCTCGCCGCGCTGGTCACGAGCGTGCCTGTGCTGGTGGTGTTCCTGTTCGCCCAGCGCTCCTTGGTCGAGGGCATGACCGCCGGGGCGACCAAAGGCTGACGGACGCTGTTTCCACCTTGATATGGCGGGGTGTCCAGCGCCGCCACGGCCGTCCGGGCGCCAAAGTCGGTCTACGCGGCGCGCAACTACGCCACGGCCAGCGGCAACTACGCGAACTTCATCTTCGACGTCGACGGCCCGCCGCACGTGGTGTCGAACAATGCCTGGCCCGCCCGGGGCACAGAGCATCATCGACGGAGCGGGCCTCCGGGGGCGTACGCGAACCTGGAAACCGCCGTGCCGAGCCAGAACCTCGCCGACTACGCCACGGTCGCCGGCACGTCCGGATTCCCCGCGAACCCGGACAAGCTCTGGGACGGCGTCACGGAGACCGACGAGGTCGCCGCGACCGGGAGCGAGGGATGGGTTCAGCCTCGAAGTTTCGTGACGGGCCGCCGACGGAGTCGGTGGCCCGTTTTCGTGCCGTGGGCTGAGGGTGGGCAGGCTGAGGGCCCGAGTGTCGTCTCGGGGTGGCGCCGGGTTCCACTGCTCCGGGTGGTGAGGGGCTGTCGTAGGGATGGGTGAATCCGCTGGTCATCCGGGGTTCGGCAGGAGTGCGAGCCGGTCGAGGGCGGCGGTGATGTGGCTGGTCCAGGGCCAGTGCCGGGCCAGGCGGAGGGTCCGCCGGCGGCCGGTGGTGACGAGTTGTCCGGCCGCGGTGAACAGGCGGAGCCGTAGGCGGCGGGGCTCCCAGAGCCGGGCGGTGCCGGTGAGCGCGAGCATGGGCATCCAGGCCAGCAGGTCGAGGGCGATCTGGATGATCTCGAGCCAGACCTTGTTCTGGGCTGTGGTGTGGAGGAGCAGGTTGCGCAGGCCGGTGGCCCGGGCGGCCCGGATCCTGTCCTCCGCCCGGGCCCGTAGCCGGTGACGGAGCTCGAGTTCGGCGATCGGCCGGCCGGCGGTGTTGGTCGCGAAGCATGTGATCCGCATGCCGTCCGCGTCCGTGATCCTCAACTGGGCGCCAGGGTGGGGCCGTTCCTTCCGGACGATCAGTCGCATGCCCTTGGGCCAGCCGTCCAGCAGCTTTCCGGTGAGCTCGGCGACCCAAGCCCCGTCACGGACCTCACCATTGGTCTCGATGGCCGCTGTCCAGGCCGATGCGGGGACTTTCAGCACGTGCTCATGGATCGCCTCGGTGACCGTCATGCCGACCGAGTAGGACAGCCATCGTCCTCGCTGGGCGAGCCAGGACACGAAGTCGTGAGTGCCGCCGGCGGAGTCCGTGCGGATCAGCGTCTGCCGCCCCCGCCGGTACTTCTTCGGTAGCTGGGCCAGGGCGAGCTGGGCGGTGGTGATGTGGTCCGCTGCCGTGTTCGAGCCCGCGTTCCCCGGCCTGAGGAGGGCGGCGACCGGCTCGCCGGTTCCGCCCGGTCCGTGGTCGACGAAGGCCGTCAGCGGATGGTGGCCGTAGGTCTTCTTCCAGGTCGCGGCCGCGTCCTCCTTGTCGGAATGCGCGATCACGAGGACGCCGTCAAGATCGACGACGACCTGCCCACCGGCGTCCGGAGCATTCTCACCGGCCAACGACCAGACACGGGCACGGACTTCGGAGCGTGCGGACCGGATCGCCTGCAAAGCCTTCTCACCGGAGGCGGCGAGGGTATCGATCAGGCGGGAGACGGTCGGATCGGAAGAGACCGGACCGAAGACGGCCGGCTCGGCCCGCAGCACGGCGACATCCGCGAGGCAGTCCCCGCCCAGCGCGACCGCCAGGGCGACATCCAGGAGTACCTTCCCGGGATCGTGGACGGCCCGCGGCTTGCGCCACGGCGCCAGAGCCTGAGATATGGCCTGGTCAAGACCGGTCTTGTGGACCGTCTCGACCAACAGAACCGCCCCGGCCTGGGAGACGACCTGGCGACCGTCGCCACGGACGCGGACACGGGGATAGGACCCGATAGAGTGCTTCACCTGGGAAGTGCCTCCGGCGGTGGCAGGAACAAGGACCTCGACAATCCTCATTCTTGCTGGTCAGCGAACCAGCGCACCTTTGGTGCGCGCCGGAGGCGTGGTAAATCCCGTGGCGTGCGCCGAAGGTGCTTCCGTCTGCCCTGACGTGGGGTGATGCCGGTCCGGGACGCTGGAGGGGTTCGTTCCGGCCGAAGCCGATGTCTCTGTGATGCCGGTGAGCTCGCAGGTCAGCGTGGCACTGAGGGCCGTCCACGGGAACCGTGGAGTGTTGCTGTGAGCACGTGCGTCAGAATTCCTGTTTCGCCCTGGCCCTCCCGGAACGGTGTACCGGTTGCCGGCTGGGAGGGAGCAGAGCTGTGGACGTGCTGCACGAACGCTGCGCTGGTGTGGACATCAGCAAGAAGGACGCCAAGGTGTGCGTTCGCACGCCGACTGCGAAACGGCGGGGGTCGTTCACCACCGAGACCACGACGTGGGGTTCGACGACGAACGCGGTCCTTGCGCTGCGGGATCACCTGCTCGCCGCCGAGGTCACCCTGGTGGTGATCGAGGCAACCAGCGACTACTGGAAGCCGTTCTACTACCTGCTGTCCGAGGACTTGGCCGTGATCCTGGTCAACGCCCGGCAGGTCAAGAACCTGCCCGGCCGCAAGACCGACGTCTCCGATGCGGCCTGGCTAGCCCAGCTCGGCGCCCACGGCCTGGTCAGGCCGTCGTTCGTGCCCGACCAGCCCGTGCGTGAACTGCGGGACCTGACCCGCGCCCGCACCCAGCTCACCCGCGAGCGCGGCCAGATCGTCCAGCGCCGGGAGAAGCTGCTGGAGGACACCGGGATCAAACTTGCCGCGGTTGCCTCCGACATCATGGGCGTCTCCGGCCGGGCCATGCTGGAGGCTCTCGTCTCGGGCGAACGCGAACCACAGACCCTCGCGGAGCTGGCCAAACGCAAGCTCCGCAACAAGATTCCCGAACTCACCGAGGCCCTGACCGGCTGCTTCCGCGACCATCATGCCTTCCTGGTCCGGCTGCACCTGGACCACTACGACCAGCTCACGGATGCGGTCGGGCAGCTGGATGCGCGGATCGAGGAGGCGATGGCCCCCTTTCGAGGCGCCCTCGACCTGCTCGACACCATCCCCGGGATCAACCGCGCGGTCGCCGAGGTGATCGTCGCGGAGACCGGCGGCGACATGGCCCGCTTCGCCTCCGCCCGGCACCTCGCCTCCTGGGCCGGGGTCTGCCCCGGCCACCACGAGTCCGCCGGCCGCACCAAGAACACCAAGGTCCGCCCCGGCAATCCCTACCTGAAGGGAGCACTCGGGCTCGCGGCGTTCGGCGCGGTGAGAACCAAAGACACCTACCTGCAAGCCCGTTACAAGCGGCTCACCGCCCGCCGCGGCCCGCTCAGGGCCCTGGTCGCCGTCGAGCACTCGATCATCACCGCGATCTGGCACATGCTCACCGACCACGTCACCTACCGCGAGCCCGGCGGCGCCTACTTCACCCAGCGCGACCCCGAACGCGCCACCCGCCGCGCGATCAACGCCCTCAACCAGCTCGGCTACACCGTCACCCTCAACCCGCTGGGAACCACAGCCTGACCACCCCACGACCGCCCGGCAGCCCCGGCAGCCCCTGCGGCCACCGGACGCTCAGCCCTGCCCAAACAACCCCTGACCTGGACCTATTTACGCGTCAGAGGCACTTTCTGCTTCCCTGACCGCCTGCCGGACAACCCGCTTCATGAAAGCGCGAGGTTCAGTACGACTTCCCGCACGACTACGAGAACCTGACGTTCCGGTTCCAGAATGACAACGGCGGCACCTACATGGCCACGGCGTGGAAGGTCCAGCGCTGGCAGTTCGCAGAACGCGTGGGTCGACGTCATGCCGGACCAGGCCATCAGTACCTCCGGCCAGGTCGTTTACACACCGGCGTCAACCATGGCGACCACGAAGATCCGGCTCTACGTGAAAAACGGCAACGCCGGTGGAATCGCCGCAGCGCAGGAGTTCACGGTCACAGGCAAGTTCAAGCCGTGACCTCGGCTCGCCGGCGGGCCCATGGATACGGCCCGCCGGTGAGCTGTGCTACAGCGCATGCAACAATGAGACAACTCCACCCGAGCAATAAGCCATACTCATATGGTCTCGAAGCGCGGGACGCGGGTAGAGCCATGAGGGTGCCAGCATGACGGAACAGGAACACCGCGACGACGAGTCGTACCGACCCGGGTACTCGGTCGCGGCCGAACGCATCATCGAGCACATCGAGCAGAACGGGCTCCGGCCAGGCGACCGCCTGCCGACCGAGGCCGAGTTCGCCGCCCTGCTAGGGGTCAGCCGCAGCATCGCCCGCGACGCGGTGAAGACGCTCGCCGCCGTCGGCCGGATCAGCACCCAGCGCGGCCGGGGCATCTTCGTCGCCGAGTCGCAGATGTTCTCCCCCGGGCTGCGCGGCCATTTCAAGCCGACGAACGTCGAGGACATCATGATGCTCTTCGAGTTCCGCGCCGTGCAGGAGAAGGCGGCCGCGGAGCTGGCCGCGACCAGGGCTGCACCCGCGGAGCTGATGACGATCGAGAAGGCTCTGGCGGAGTACGAGGAGAACGTCCCGACCCGTGACTACCCCAAGCTGGCCCGCTGCGACGCGCTCTTCCACTCCTCGGTCAACCGCGCCTCCCACAATCCCTTCCTGCTCGACGCCGCCGACGCCGCGAGCACCTTGCAGCGCGAGGTCGTCGCCGTGGCCTTCGGCGGCTACAGCGGCGGCCCGGTCGAGCGGGCGCTCGAGGAACACACCGAGATCTTCAACGCCATCCGCCGCGGCGACGCCGCCGCCGCAGGCGCCGCCGCAGCCGCCCACGTTGACCGCACCCGCCGGGGCTACCAGGAGGAAATCGGCCGCCGGGTCTTCGGCTCCGATACCCGGTGACCTACGCGTGAACCGATCACCGACGCGGCCGGGCGAGTTCCCGCACGAGCAACTGCACCGCGACGACGCCGAGACGACCGACCTGGTCGCCGTCCGGCCGGCTGGCGCTACGACTAGGGCGCGTATCGAGTCGTGATCAATGAGCACCGCAGCTTCCGGGCCGGGTGCCCCGTCGGGGGTACGGGGCCGGCGATCTGCGGCTGCGCCGTGTGGGCGCGAGTGACCGGAAGCGATGCCGCTGGCAGGCAGCGGGGCCCGAGGACCCCGGCCGTGTGCCATCCGGGACGGTGCGTCAGAGCATGGCGAGCCGGTCCACCAGCAGCTCCGTCCTGCGCTCGGTGTCCTCCGGCGGGAGCCGTCCCGCTCGGGTCAGGGTGGCCAGTCCGTGCAGGGACGCCCAAGAACGTCTCGGTGAACAGCTCCGGGCGCACGCCGTCCCCGGCGACCTCGCTGAGGCACTCCAGCAGCGCGGCGAAGGCGTCCTTCAACGGTTCGGGGGTGTCCTCCTGCGCGTACGCCAGGCCGCCGTCGAGCTGGAACAGGGCGTCGTAGACCGCCGGATGGCGTTCGGCGAAGGCGAGGTAGGCACGGGCCAGCGCGGTGACCTGGGCACGGGGGCCGTCGGCGGCGGCGGTCGCGCCCGTATGGCGACGGCCCGCATGGGAGCGGTGCGCGACGGGCCGGCGCTGCTGGCCGGAGTGATCTGGTGCGGACGCTGCGGCACCATCATGACCGTGCACTACCAACGCGGCCAGGGCGGCAAGCTCTGGCCCAAGTACGAATGCGACCGCCTCAAGGCCGACTACGGCGGCGAGGTCTGCCAGCAACTCTCCGGCGCCTGCGTGGAACGCCAGGTCACCGACGCCCTCCTCACCGCGATGGCACCCGCGGCCCTTGAAGTCTCCCTGCAGGCCGTGGAGGAAGCCGAGCAGCGGCGACAAGCCGTCGAGGAGATCTGGCAGGCGTCTGGAGCGGGCGGACTACGCCGTCGCGCGGGCCCGACGCCAGTACCATCTCGCCGGGCCGGAGAACCGCCTGGTGGTGCGGGAACTGGAGCGCGGCTGGGAGGCCGCACTGCGCCAGCGGCAGCAACTGGGCGAGGAGTACGACCGCTTCCTCGCCGCCCGGCCTCGTCCTCTCACACCCGAGGAGCGCAAGCATCACCGCGCTCGCCCGCGACCTGCCCGCCATCCGGCGGGCGCCGACCACCACCGACGCCGACCGCAAACAGCTGCTGCGGCACCTGACCGAGCGAGTCGAGGTGACCGTCGTCGGCACCAGCGAGCGCGTCACCGTGCAGATCACCTGGGCAGGCGGGCACCACAGCCACGGCGAGGTCATCCGCCCCGTCGGCCGCCTGGTCCAGCTCAGCTACTTTCCACAGCTGGCAGCCCGCGCCCGCGAACTCGCCCGGGCCGGCCACACCGCCGCGGCCATCGCGAAGATCCTCAACGCCGAGGGCTTCCGGCCGCCCAAGCGCCGCGACCACTTCGGCCCCCAGGGGGTGTGCCAACTCCTGCAGGAACTTGGCTGCGTCAGCCGCCAGGAACACACCCAGCGCCAGGCTGCGGACCCGCTGGGCCCCGACGAGTGGTGGCCCACCGACTTCGCCCGCGAACTCGGCATGCCCCGCATCACCCTCCACGGCTGGATCAAGAAAGGCTGGGTCACCGCCCACCAACGCGACGACGCGCGCCGCTCCTGGATCATCCACGCCGGCGCGGCCGAGGTCGAACGGCTCCGCCAGCTGCACCAGTTGCCGCGTGGGCGCGGCGACCGGCACGCCTGGCTGTACCACCAGCGCCTGGCAATAATCGACAACGAGAAAGGAAACGGAATTAATGACAGCAAACCGCAGGTATGACAGCACTGCGGCTTGCACCTCTCGACGGTGTTGCGCTGCTTGTAGGTCTCCCGGTCGAAGGCCGGTGGCCGACCGCCTCGACTGCCGCGACGCAGCCGGTGGCTCCGCTGGTCCGCCGGGACGGGGATCACTGCCCGGATGCCGCGCTTGCGGAAGTGCTCACGGATCGCGCTTGAGGAGTACGCCTTGTCGGCCAGGACCACGTCCGGCCTGCTCCGGGGCCGTCCACGCCGACGGGGAACGCGCAGGCGGGCCATGACGTCGGTGAACGCCGGTGCGTCGCCGGCCTGTCCCGCGGTTGGTGGTCACGAGCCAGTCCAGGTTCGCGCACCCGGTGTGCAGAGCGTCGAAGGTCACCACCTGCCCGGTCAGGTCGAGTGGGGCGAGCAGCTCCTGGAAGTGGCTCGTCTCGGGAGGCGTCCCGGGCACCCGGTCCAGTTGACCGGGCCGTTCACCGTGATCCGGGCGGAATACTCAGCCACCTAGTTACCTCAGATGCGTATGTTTCATTCCGGAGAAGTGGAACGCCTTAAGGCGAAGCCTCACCAGACTGCCGCGTCATGGCAGGCTCACCGTAGCGCCTAGAAGGTCCACGTCAAGAGGCAAGCGCCCACCCGAAAGCGGCGGCGAGAACGTCTTCAAGTTCACCGGGTGAACCCCCTTGATGTGCGCTTGGTCACCGGCTATCGTGCGCTCCTGTTCCCGAAATGTTTCTGGTTCATTTCCCATGGACAATCCTCTATTGACCCAGTTGATGATCGGCAGGACTGCGCGGCCGCCATCTGCGTGCACCCTGTCCCATACACAAGTCGAAAGTGGAGTTGATGAGCAAACACAGAGTGGCCGCGGGCGCCATGGCGGCGATCACGCTGGCTGCTGGGCTGATGGTCAGTGGTAGGGCGGAGGCGGCAGCAGCGTGCACCTTCCACGTTTCCGCGTCGGGCAGCGACGGTAACGCCGGAACCTCACCGGATCGCCCCTGGGCGACCTTGGAACGGGCGCGGGACCACATCCGACAGCACGAGCTGAACAAGGACATGCGGGCCGACCTCCGCGTCTGCCTGCGCGGGGGCCGACATACCCGGACGAACACCTTCAACCTGACCGAGGCGGACTCGGGTTCCAACGGGTTCAAGGTCGTCTACCAGGCGTATCCGGGTGAGACGCCCATAGTTGACGGCGGT
>NZ_JACHCX010000040.1:0-16832 GCF_014207295.1 Streptomyces sp. AK010 | reverse complement strand
ATCGCCCGGGAGCGGGAGTACGAACTGCAGTCGGATACGATGACACTCGCCGCATAGCAGCACGAACCGGTGTCCACTTCTCGGGGGGAAGCCCCATCCGCCAGAGTGCGGCGGACACTCGCCATGCCACTATCCATTCCGGCACGCCGGGACTCGATCAACCCATCAGTGTAGAAAGCCAGCACACTCCCTTCGGGTACGCCGACTTCGGCGCACTCGAAGGGCAGACCACCGATTCCGAGCGGTGGTCCCACTGACAGATCCAGCAGATCCGGGGGCTGCCCAGGCATGGCGACGACCGGGGCCGGGTGGCCGGCGCTCGCGACGGTACAGGTACCGGTGACGGGATCGTGGACGGCGTAGAGACAGGTCGCACCGAGTGCCTCGTCCTCCGGAGTTTCACTGCTCGTCCGGTGAATTCCCACCCGGGCCTGGCCCACCAAGTCGTCGAGCCGGGCCAGCAATTCGTCTGGGGCCAGGTCCAGTGCGGCAAGAGCGCGAACCGTAGTGCGCAGTCGTCCCATCGTGGCCGCGGCGTTGAGGCCGTGGCCCACCACGTCCCCCACGACGAAACCGACCCGCGCCCCGGAGAGAGGGATGACGTCGTACCAGTCGCCTCCGACACCGAGCGGACCGGCGGTCGGCACATACCTGTGGGCTACTTCGACAGCCGTGGGTTGCGGCATGACCTGCGGCAGCAGGCTGCGCTGCAGGGTCAGAGCGGTCGTGTGCTCGCGCGCGTAGCGGCGGGCATTGTCGATGCAAACGGCCGCTCGGGACACCAACTCCTTGGCGAGCGTGACCTCCTGAGCGGTGAACGGGTGGCGCGGCACCGTGCGGGTGAAGGCAACCGCGCCGAGGAGGATGTCACGGGCGGACAGGGTGAGGACCAGGTGGCGGGGGCCGTCGGTCTCGGCCGAGAGGAGCAGCCCGAGGCTCGGCACAGAGGCGGACGTCACCTGTGCGCTGCGTTCGGCGACGCGTCGTACCGAGGTGCCTCTCTCGCCGTCGGCGGGTGGAGGCTGGTCGCCGGCCACGACCTGTTTCACGAGGTCCACTTCGACGCGGTCCGCGAAGTCGGGAACGGCCACCGACGCGAGGTCCTGCGCTGTGCGCACGACGTCGAGACTGGTGCCGATCCGGCTGGCACGGCCAAGAAGCTCGACGCGCAGTCGTGCCTCGTAGCGGTTCGTGATGTCGAAGGCGGACTCGCACACACCGAGAGGGCTTCCGTCCATGGCGGACAGCCGGAAGTACGAACAGGACCAGATCCGCTGGTGGCTCAGGTCGGCCGGCGTGGGACTGCTGTAGAGCACGTCGAAGACGGGTTCACCGGTGTCGCGCACCTCGGCCATGACGTCCTCCAGGACGCCGGTGTACCCCGGCGAGAGGATCATGCCCTGCGGGAGGAGTTCGGTGCTGTAGCGGCCGATGCACTGGCTGCGCGTCAGGCCCATCTGCTCCTGGAGCACGTCGTTGATCCAGCGCACACGCAGGTCGGGGCCGTAGACGGTGAGCGCGATGGGCGACTGGGTGGACAGCCCTCGCAGCATGGACTGGTCGGTCATCCATCTGTGCGTCTCATCGGCTGTGGCAGCCACAATGACGCTCGCCGCCCCCGTGGTCCGATGGTTCAGGGGGCTGACGCGCAGGACAACGCTGACCGACGTCCCGTCCGCGCGGCGGATCTTACGGGTCTCCGACCAAGGGCAGGGCGATGAGGCGGCCTCGGCGAGCAAGGGGGACGAGTCGGTGTCGGCGACCTGGAGAACTCGGTCGAGCGACCGTCCGAGGACATGTGCGGCAGAGGAACCGAAGAGGATTTCGGCCGTTTGGTCCCATCCGATCACCATCCCCTGTGGGTCGATCACGATGGTCGCTGCCGTCGTCGCGTCGAAGGGGGGTGCCTGACCGGTCTCCAGCGGCGGTCGCAACGTCGTCATGGGAGCTGCTCAGGGAGTGTCCGACTGGGAAAAATCCTAGCACTGGCGGTCCTGAGGGAGCGCGGCGCGGCAGAGGGCCCGGCCCCGGTAGTGGGAGAGCCGGGCTCGCTTGCCGGCAGCCAGAGACCAGTTGTCCGACCTTTTGGCGCAGGTTCACGCCGGTCTATCGTAGGATCGGTGAGCCCGATGACTCCGGGCATGACAGTGGGCTTGTCCCCGCTCGATGGCTCGAAAGTCACCCGGAACCATCTCGACAGCGGCTCCACCGGGCGCATCACCTCGTCCAGAAGAATCGGCGTACCTGTCGGAACCCGTCGCCGCTCAAACAGCTCGTTCAGATCGGCAGGGCGAACGCCGGCCACGCCTCCTACCTTTCCGGTCAGAAGCAGGACCGGCCGACTTCTTCTCCCAGGCGGTCACCCCGAGCGCGATGTGCAACCGCGGCTCTCACCCTCAGATCCTTGAAGGACGTTGCTATCGTGGGGTGGGGCAGTCCGGCTTCGAGAGGGATTCACTGATGAAGCCATTGCACACGCGGGTCCTGGTCGAGGCGGCCTACGCGGCCGGAGCCGGCGACCGGCGCGAGGCCGCGATGACGGTGCTGAGGCTGCTTGAGCCGGTGACTCATCACGACGCCGGCGCCCTCATGCTCTGGGACCCGATGGCCCGTGCGCACCGCGCACTCGGAGTGGTCACCTACGGTGATGCGACGGTTGCCGCACTGGGTGACCGCTATGCGGCGAGCGCCGAGAACCGGCCGGTCCGGGAGCGGCACCTGCCGCTGCGGATCGACGACATGCCGGGCGACTACCGACGGTCCCCGATGTACCGAGAGGTGCTCGGACCTGCCGGCTTCGCAGACGGCATGACCGCCTGCCTCTTCTCGGACAGTGGTGTGTACACGGGCATGCTGCATTTCTCCGCGGCGGCGCGCGGCGCGTTCCGTGATGACGCGGCCGAACTCCTCAAGGCCCTGGTGCCCGCGCTTGCTCAGATGTGCGACGTGGCTCGACGGCAGACCACCGGATGCGCCATACCGCCGGGAGCGAACGCCACCCTGATCGACCATACCGGCCGTGCCTGGGCCGTCGAGTCGTGTGCCCCGGCGCTCGCGCCCACGCAGCCCGAGTTCACCGGCTTTCTGCGTCGTTTCATGGCCTCGGGGCAGGTCGCCGCCACTGGGCTGCAGGCGTCGAGTGAAGGGTGGCTCGCGCTGCAGGTCCTGAAGGTGGCCGATCCGCTGGGACGGCCAGAGCCGGCTGTACTGGTGCAGGAGCTTCCGACGGCTGGCTTGCCCTATTCACTCTCGCCGCGCGAGTACGACATCCTGAACGGGATGGCGGCAGGGTTCTCGAACCAGCAGCTGGCTTCGCAGCGAGACGTCTCCTTGCGCACGGTGACCACGCACGTGGAGCGGATCCTCCACAAGATGGGGCAGCCGTCGCGAGCCGGCGCGGTGGCGTCGGCGCTGCGCGAAGGCATTCTGCGCCTGGACCGCTGACCGCCGCTGTCGGTAGGAATGCGTATTGAGCCACAAGGTGGCCTAGCACCATATTCGAGGTGAAGAGAAGCCCGCGCTGAAGGCGGTCCCCACCCGCCGAGCCGGCTGTTGCCGACCCCCGTGTCCTACCCCGCTGTCGCCGCTCATGGCGCCGACAGTCGGCCGGGGGCTCGTTCATCCCTCAGGAGGCCCGGCCTTGAACGCTCCAGAAGCTCCGCAAGCCATGTCCGATAGAGTCGGCGGCGCGGATGACGCCCGCGACCGGCTGCACGAACTCGGTTACGAGCAGGAGCTCGCCCGCACACTCAGCCTGGCCGACGTCGTCATCTACGGCCTGATCTACATGGTGCCGCTCGCACCCGTCGCGGTGTTCGGCATCGTCTACAACATGTCCGCCGGCGCCGTCGCCGCGGTCTACGTGGTGGCTGCGATCGCGATGCTGTTCAGTGCCATCAGCTACAAGGAGATGGCTGTCCGGTTCCCGGTCGCCGGCTCGGTCTACAGCTACGTGCGGATGGGCAGCAACCGCTTCCTCGGGTTCGTCTCCGGGTGGGCCATCCTGCTCGACTACCTGCTGCTGCCCGCGCTGCTGTGCGTCTTCGCGGCCAGCGCGATGACCGGAGTGGTCCCCTGGGTGCCCGCATGGATCTGGGTGGTGATCTTCGTCGCCGCGACCGCCCTGATCAACATCATGGGCATCAGCGTCACCGCGACGATGAACAAGATCTTCCTCTACATCCAGCTGGTCGTACTGGCCGTGTTCCTGGTCTGGGCAGCCGTGCTCATCCTCCAGGGCCAGGCCCACCTGTCGCTCAACCCGTTCATCCCCGCGGACGGCGGCTCCTGGTCCCTGGTCCTCGGTGCGGTCCCCGTCGCCGCGCTCAGCTACATCGGCTTCGACGCGATCTCGACCTTGAACGAGGAGGCCGAGGGCGGCGGCAGAACCGTCTCCAAGGCCACCATGATCGTCCTCTACCAGGTGACCGCGCTGTTCGTCGTGCAGGTCTTCGTGGCGGGCATCCTGGTCCCGAGGGGGACGGAGTTCGCCGACGGCGACGCGGTCAACAACGCCTTCTACAACGTGGTGGGCACGGCCATGGCGGGCTGGTTCAAAACGGTCCTCCTGCTGACCGCCGCCCTGATCGCGATCTTCGCCAACACCATCGCCTCCAACGCCACCTCTTCCCGCCTGGTCTTCAGCATGGCCCGCGACGGGCAGCTGCCGAAGTTCCTGTCGCGGGTCAGCGACAGGCATCAGGTCCCCCTCAACGCGATGATCTTCATCGCGCTCCTGTCGGTGGGAGTCGGCATCCTCGGCGTGGAGCAGTCGGGACTGCTGACCACCCTGGTGACCTTCGGCGCGATCACCGCCTACATCCTCCTCCACATCAGCGTCTTCACCCACTTCGTCGTCCGAGGCCGCAGCCGCCGCTTCTTCGTCCACTGGATCTCCCCGATCCTCGGCGCCACACTCCTCCTGGTCGCGCTGTGGAACGCGGACCCCCACGCCAAAATCGTCGGCTCGTGCTGGCTCGTCATCGGCCTCGGCGTGGCGGCGTACTTCAAGCTCACCGGCCGCTCGCTCAGCGGCTCCGACGCCTGACCTCACTCCCGCTCACCGCCGGGCAGCACTCGGCATCGGTCCGAGGCACCGTCACCGAGGCGTAAGCCACAGTCGAGGCCCGGCGCCCGCGAGCCCCCTCAAGCATGAAAGGCATCCTCAGTGAGCCCATCGTCCTTGCCCCGTCGCACCGCGAAGGTGTTCCAGCAGCAGGAGGTGAACTAATGCGCACCAGTGCAGACCGCTCGGCCGAACTGCTCGAAGTGTTCCGTCTGCGCAGCGAAGAACGCCTGCGCAAGCAGTGCACCGACGAGGTCGCCGCTGCCCATGAAGCGGCTCCCCTGGGACCGCACGACGACCGCACCCAACGCGTGCTGCGGGCGCTGCGCAGCCAGCCCGTCTCGGGCAAGCACATCATCTTCTCCGCAGGCCCCGACGGGCCCTGGCGCGTGTCGAAGATCGCCCTGGGCATGCCGGGCAACCTGCTCCTGACCGAACAGTCCTTCGAGGACTACGAAGACGCCATGCGGTACATCTTCACCGCGCGTGCCGCGGCACTGCAGCAGAACTAGAAAGAAACGAGAAGGTCATGGCACTCGCGAGCGGCCGCACGACGACCCAGAACGTCTTCGGCTACACCGATCGCTTCTCCGCCCGCCCTGGCGAGCAACTGTCGTTCCACATCAGCTGTGAAGGCCCTGCGACCTACGACGCCGCCCTGGTGCGCCTGCGACACGGCTACGACGGTCAGGCGGGGCCCGGCTTCCTGGAGGACGAGGTCCCCTCCACCATCGACGGAACGTACCCGGGGCAGTACTACGCCTGCCAGCCCGGCTCCTATGTCGAAGTCCCCGACCCGAACGGTTTGCTGGCGACCCCCGACGCGCTGGTCATCCGCGCCTCCGTCTTCCCGACGCTTCCGCGCGACAACCGCTCAGGGAACCTGGGCGCCTACCGGGTGAGCCAGAGCTCGGTCGGCTTCACCGGCGAGCGCCAGGCGGTCATGGGCACCTGGGACGCGGTGACCATGACCGGCTGGGCCCTGCTGCTCGACGAGGGCAAGCCGTCTTTCGTATGGAGCGAGGGCGGTCAGCGGCGGTCTCTCACCTCGGAACAGGAGCTGACGGCCCACCAGTGGTACCGGCTCGAGGTCGAACTTCCACGGTCGGCGGGGCAGATCACCCTGCGGCAGACCCCGCTGGACCACTGCGCGGACCGGGTGGCACCGGCCGCCACAGCCTCCGTACCCGAGCAGGCGAACGCAACCGCCTCGGCGGCATGGACGGCTTCCTCCATGCCGTTCCGTATCGGCGCGCTGGCTCGCGAGGACAGCGACCGGCTGCTCGCGGCAACCGCGTTCAACGGGAAGATCGGTGGCATCCGCGTCGAACGCGCCACCGACGATGCCTCCAGGACACGCGAGCCGGTGGCCGCCTGGCACTTCGGCCGCAGCGAGCGCGCCGACGGGCTGCTGCTATGGGATGTGGTCGACGAGGGCCCGCACATGCTGCACGGCCGCTGCGTCAACGCGCCCGTCCGGGGCGTCACCGGACCCGCGTTCCAAGGTGTCGTGGAGGACTTCCGCCTGGCGCCGGACGAGTTCGACGCCATCCACTTCCACGACGACGACATCGCCGACGCCCAGTGGCCGGCGGCTTTCACCTTCGAGGTGCCCGAGGACCTGCCCAGCGGCGTCTACGCGGTGCGGCTGCGGGCCGAGGGCATCGAGCAGCACGTGCCCTTCCTCGTCGGGCCTGGCCGCCAGCGCAAGGACGTCGCCGTCCTGTTCCCCACGGCCACCTACCTGGCTTACGCCAACGACCGGATCGCCTTCGAGGCGGACGGTATGGAGATGCTCCTCGGGCACACGCCCATCGTCCACAAGGAAGACCTGGTCCTGCAGGACCACCCCGAGTTCGGCCGCTCCCTGTACGAAATCCACAATGACGGATCCGGCGTGGTGTTCGGCAGCGTCCGCCGCCCCCTGATCAGCCTGCAGCCGCGGTACCGGGCCTCGTTCATGAGCGAAGGCCCCTGGGGCCTGCCCGCCGACCTGTCCCTGGTGCACTGGCTGGAGACGGCGGAGTGCGAGTTCGACGCCCTCACCGACGAGGACCTCGACCGGGAAGGCTACGACCTGCTGCGCGACTACCGCGTCGTGATCACCGGAAGCCATCCCGAATACGTCACGCGGCGCGAACTCGACGCCCTCGAGGAGTTCACCGCGAACGGCGGCCGGCTGATGTACCTGGGCGGCAACGGGTTCTTCGCGACCGTCTCCTACGACCCCGACGCCCCGCACCTGATGGAGCTGCGCCGGGCCGACGGCGGCACCCGCCCCCACCAGTCCCCCTTCGCCGAGCGTCGCCATACCACC
This sequence comes from Streptomyces sp. AK010, assembly GCF_014207295.1. Classification (NCBI taxonomy): domain Bacteria; kingdom Bacillati; phylum Actinomycetota; class Actinomycetes; order Kitasatosporales; family Streptomycetaceae; genus Streptomyces; species Streptomyces sp. AK010. The sequence continues at coordinate 9,450 of NZ_JACHCX010000040.1, read as the reverse complement.
TCGGGCGAGGCCAGCGGCCTGTGGCGCAACAAGGGCAAGGCCCCGCAGCGTCTGGTGGGAGTCGGGATGGCGGCCCAGGGTTTCGACCGCTGCACCTACTACGAGCGCCTCGCGGACAGCCGGGATCCGCGGGCGGCCTTCATCTTCGAAGGCGTCGGCGAGAACGAGCTCCTGGGCGACTTCGGCATCATCGGCGGCGGCGCGGCCGGCGCCGAGATCGACTGCTGGAACCCGGCGCTCGGCTCGCCGCCCGGAACCCTGGTCCTGGCCACCTCCGGGCCCTTCTCCGACAGCTACCTGCTGGTGACCGAGGAGATCTTCGAGATGCTCCCGGGGATGGGCGGAACCGAGCAGCCGGCGGTCCGCTCGGACATGGTCTACTGCGCGCTGGAGGGCGGCGGCGGAATTTTCTCGGTCGGATCCATCGCCTGGACGGGGTCGCTGTCCCACAACGGGTACGACAACAACATCGCGAAGATCACAGGCAACGTGCTGCGGCGCTTCCGCGACGAGAAGCCGCTGGAATAGGCCGCCCCCGCTGCCGGGTGCGACCCGCTTCCGCCGACGGAAGCGGGTCGCTTTCCGAAATCCGGCTGCGCAAACCGAAACGCGCAGAGGCGCAGGCCACGCTCTGCGGAGCCCCATACCCGGCACCGAGCCGGTGCCGGCCGGAGGCGGGGGTAAGCGGGGAGTCCTGGCAGCCGATCATTGTCGCCGCCGTGCTGGTGCTGTGGTCCTCGTCCCCGTCCACGTGGAGCCGGATCCGGATTCGAAGAAACATGCGAGAAGCCACCTATGTGCCGACTGGAGCCCCAGTGACAACTGTTCTGCGCACGCTGCGAAACTACATCGGCGGCGAGTCCCTGGACGCCGCCGACGGGCGGACCATCGAGATCGTCAACCCGGTGACCGGCGAGCCCTACGCCACCTCGCCGCTGTCCGGCCAGGCGGACGTCGACGCAGCCATGGGCGCAGCCGCGGCCGCGTTCCCGGCCTGGCGCGACACCACCCCAGCCCAGCGACAGCGCCTGCTGCTGAAGATCGCGGACGCTTTCGAGGCGAGAACCGGGGAACTCGTCGCCGTCGAGTCCGAGAACACCGGCAAGCCCCTGGGGCTGACGGCGAGCGAAGAGGTGCCACCGATGGTGGACCAGATCCGCTTCTTCGCCGGCGCCGCGCGCCTGCTGGAGGGCCGCTCGGCCGGTGAGTACATGGACGGCATGACCTCCATCATCCGGCGTGAGCCCGTCGGAGTCTGCGCGCAGGTCGCACCGTGGAACTACCCGATGCTGATGGCGGTCTGGAAGTTCGCCCCGGCGCTGGCCGCGGGCAACACCGTGGTCCTGAAGCCGTCGGACACCACCCCGGCCTCCACCCTGCTGATGGCCGCGATCATCGGGTCCATCCTGCCCAAGGGCGTCTTCAACGTCGTCTGCGGTGACCGCGACACCGGCCGCCTAATGGTCGAACACCCCACCCCGGCGATGGCCTCCATCACCGGCTCCGTACGAGCCGGCAGGCAAGTCGCCGAATCCGCGGCCAAGGACGTCAAGCGCGTCCACCTGGAGCTGGGCGGCAAGGCCCCTGTCGTCGTCTTCGCCGACGCCGACATCACCCAGGCCGTCGAGGGCATCTCGGTGGCCGGCTTCTTCAACGCCGGCCAGGACTGCACGGCCGCGACCCGCGTCCTCGTACAGGAATCGGTCCACGACGAGTTCGTGACGGCGCTGGCGAGGGCCGCCACCGGCACGAAGACCGGCCGACCCGACGACCCGGACGTTCTGTACGGACCGCTCAACAACGCAGGCCAGCTCACGCAAGTCTCCGGCTTCATCGAGCGTCTGCCCGCTCACGCCAAGATCGAGGCAGGCGGCCACCGCGTCGGCAACAAGGGCTACTTCTACGCCCCCACCGTCGTCTCCGGCCTCAAGCAGGACGACGAGATCATCCAAAACGAGGTGTTCGGCCCGGTCATCACCGTCCAGCCCTTCCGCGACGAGGCACAGGCCCTGGAATACGCCAACGGCATCGACTACGCCCTGGCCTCGTCGGTGTGGACCAAGGACCACGCACGCGCGATGCGCATGTCCAAGAAGCTGGACTTCGGCTGCGTGTGGATCAACACCCACATCCCACTGGTCGCCGAGATGCCCCACGGCGGCTTCAAACAATCCGGCTACGGCAAGGATCTGTCCGCGTACGGCTTCGAGGACTACACCCGCATCAAGCACGTCATGACGTCACTGGACGCGTGACCCTCGCGCCGACGCCGCCAGTGGGAGGCCGGGGGCGGAAGAACGAGGGCAGAGTCGAAAGGATCTTGCATGGCTGCAGAATGAATCGGCCCAGCCCTTGATCCGGCGGCGCCCCGCCCGTGGGCGCTGGCCGGTAACCGCAGAATCGTTGCTGTTGAGCCGCTTGGCGCACCGTGATCCCTGCCATCGACTCAGCGATCGGTGACAGAGGGCTCACTGTCGAGTCGCCTGAGTCTTTGAGAAGCGCATGGCGACGCCGTCCTTGATGAGGGCGAGGCGGACGGCGGCCAGGCTGGTTCCTTCGCGGTCGGCGATGTCTTGCAGGGAGATGTCGCCTTGTTCGTACCAGGTGCGCCATTGTGTTACGCGGGTGGCAGTGCGCTGGGTCCGCCGGAAGCGTGGCCCGCTCCAGTCGACGGGGTGCTGGGACAGCAGGTAGAAGACGTGGGTGGGGGCGGTGTTCAGGGTGTGCGCGAGCTGGCCGATGGAGAAGTCGCTGCCGGACACGGCCTGGCGGAGCTGGGCGGGGGTGATGCTGTCCGGGTCGGGCCCGGGGAGCACGAGATGGCGCAGTGCACGGGCGGGCAATTGTGGCGTCCACTGGAGGGGTTCGTCGATGCCGTGCTCGTCCAGCAGGGTGCGTGCGGTGTGATGGAGCAGTTCGTGCTCGGCGGGCAGGATCCGCCAGCGAAAACGCTGGTACTGCCCGTGTTGTGAGCGGGTGGCGGGCGCTATGTCTGGGTGCGCGAGACGAGGGGGTGATCCGGTCAGGGTCTGGAAGATCCAGCGCTGGGCATGCCGGGCGTCGAGGGCCGGGGCCGCGCGCAATCGCTTCTGCAGGTCCAGCCACGTCTGCGGTTCGATGTAGCGGGCGCGCGTGGTGAACAGGGCGCGGCGGCGGGTGTAGTCGATGGGGGAGCCGTGCGCATCGAGGTGATCGGCCAGCAAGGTCAGCGCGTGCAGGACGCCCGCGCAGTCGCTGCGGCACGTGAGTTCGGCGAGGAACGCGGACACGGTGTGCCGGCTGAAGGTGGTGCCGGTCAGGCGGGCTGTGTCCTGGATCGAGGTGGTGTTGCCGGCCAGCATGCAGGCGACGGTGAGGAGTTCGTCTGCGCGTTGGGCGGTGGGACGGCCGTCGGCGTGCCGGGGAGACAGGCGCAGGGCCCACGCGGGCCACAGAGTCGTCGGCAGCATGTCCGCCCTGGAACTGCGCGCGGCCGGGGGCCGGGTCGAGCCGAGGACGGTGCGGTGGCGCAGACGGGCCACCGGAACCAGGGTTGTCTCCCGGCTGCAGCGCAGGGCCGCTTCGAGTATCGGGGAGAGCGTGCTGCTGCGGGTGACGAGGCTGTCGGGGTAGAGCCGGCGGCCATCGGCAATCACACGGCCGGTCAGCCACCGCACGGCCCTGCCCGCATCGCGGATGCTCTTGGCGCGCAGGATGTGTATCGCTGTCGTGGCTGCCACGGCCGCGGCAGCGGCGTCGCCGGGGGTTAGGCTACGGGGCGGATCGACATCCCGGGCGTCGTGCGGGTGCTGGGCCCTCGCGGGCAGGGGTGTGGTGCTGTAGCGCTCCAGGCGGTCCAGGACGTCGGGCGGGGCCACGCGGCGCAGGTCCTTGGGCGTCGCGTGGTGGAGGACGAGCGTCGCCAGGGTCTTCACGTCGCGCAGCACCACTCCCAACGGCACGCCGGTCGGCCCGTACAGCGGCCAGCGCACCGTGCGGTCGGGGTCCTGGAGGAGGGTGTCGATGAGGCGTTGCGTCCGTGTCAGGGCCCCGTCGGGAGCGATCGCGGTTGCCGGGGTGACGGTCAAGGGGTGGTGGCAGCGCGGCGGTCGTGGCCCGCCGTCAGGGGTGGGGCTTGAGCACCATCCGGGACGGGGGGTTTGGGTGCGAGGATGCGCGCGGATGCGGGGGATGCGCCGGCAGGCCGGGCGGCGGTCGGCCAGCAGCACATGATGCCGGGTGCAGGCGAAGGACCAGCCCAGACGCCAGGTGATCTGCCAGCGTCCGCCGCTGTCCGTCAGGCAGGCGGGGCAGAACCGGGACCCTGCCCGGCCCCACAGCACCTGCGGGCGCACCCGTCGTTGTTCGGGCTGGATCACCACTGCATGCCCGTCGAAGCGTTGCAGGGTCATCGCGGCGAGTACGTCTTCGGCCACTCCGGTCACCTCGGAGATGGAGGACAGCTCGTCGCGGGTGGTCAGGATGGCCCAGCGCGGCAGCACCTGTGCCGCCATGGCCGGGTCTCGGTTCGGCAGGCCGAGCGCGTGGAGCACGTCCGTGAACGGGCAGTTCAGGCGGGCGGCGGTGAATTCCAGCCAGGAGTCCAGGGCCTCGCCGGGATACGGGGCGCACCGGATCGGCAGGGTCCGCCGCACGGCACTCACCTACGAGTGGCCCGCGCCCGGCGGGGACGGCTGGTGGCTTTCCCCGACTGGAGCGCGCATTCGAGTTCGCGGCGGGCGTGTTCGGCGGCCTCGTCATTCTTGACCTGGTCGAGCAGGTCCAGGGTGAGGCGTTCGGCGCCGGTGCGCTGGGCCCGCTGACAGCCTCGGTTGATCAACGTCATCAGCGAGCCGATGTGCCCGGTACTGCGGGCGAAGAGGTAGTCCGACAGGCCATCGGCGAGCATGCCGGGATACTTGTCGGCCAGGACGAGGCGCTGTTCCAGGGCCAGCAGCAGCTGGCGCCAGTGATGGCGGCCCTGGCCGGTGTCGATGGTGAAGGGCGGCATGTCCAGGCGGGTCGTGCGCCGCCCGGTCTGGGCCAGGACTGTTTCGCCGGCGGTCTCGCCCTCGCTGAACAACCCCTTGGTCGCCAGCCCCACCCCGACCTTGAGGAGGGTGACGGGGAACTCGTTGGCGATCCATTTGAGGTGGTTGCTGACCTCGATGCCGCTGGTCTTGCGCCATTTGAGGAAGTGAAGGTCGTCCAGGACAAGCAGGCGGACATCGCAGGACAGCACGCAGTCCAGGGCCTGGAGACCGAGCTGGGCGGCGGTGGAGGTCTGGCGGCCGGGGTGACCGAAGAATTCGAGCATGGCCCGGTTGAGGTCCTTCATGCCGGTGTTGCCGGTGAGGCCCACCCGGCACACCGGCCACCGCTCGTGCCCCTGCGCGGTGAAGGCGCCGTGCTCGGCGATCTCCCGGCGATGGAACTCCCGGGCGAAGGCGAGGACGGCGGTGGTCTTGCCCAGGCCCGGGAAGGCGTCGACGGCCACGGCCCCCTTGGCCCTGTCCCCGTCCTGCAGATTGCTGTCCACGATGTCCCACAGGTCCTCGTGCAGCGCGGCGAGCTGAGGAGTACGGATCGGGCCTAGGTTGGCATGCCATTCCCGCCGGGCACGGTTGTAGGCGTGCCGGTCGGCCGTCGCCAGGACCTCCAGCTCATCCCGGCTTAACGTCGGCGGCTGGGCGCGAGCCGGTGCGTCGCAGAACACCTTGAAGTCCTCCTTCCTGGACAGCGTCAGAACCGCCGAACTCGGCTGCTGCGAGGGCGCGTTCATACGTCCTCCAGGGCGTCGGCGTAGAAGTCGTCCACGTCGGTCTCGTCGTCATCACCCGTCTCCGCGGCCGGCACTGGCTTCTCAGACGCCGGCGGTTCTGGTTCGTCGCCCAGGGCACGGCGTACGGACGGCAGCGATGCAGCTTCCGGCTTGCCGGTGTCGGGCAGGTCGAGGGCGGCCTGTTCACGGGACAGGCGCAGGGCCATACGCCGTTCGGCCAGCGTCGTACCCAGCCCGAGGTTCCAGCGCTCCAGCAGGTCCGCGACGGCCAGCCGGTCATCGGGATAGCGGTACTTCGCTGCGGCCAGCTTCCGGGCGAAGACCAAGGCGTCCTCACTCAACGGCATCCGCGCCGCCGGCGCGTGCTCCCAGGTCAGCGTGTGCCACGTGCGGGTGGTGGGGTCGCGGAAGTAGATCCGGGTGATGTCGTCAGGGTCGACCTGGAACGGCCAGACGTTCTTGCCCGGCCCGTCGTACGGGCTGCGGATCCCGACAGACGGCAGCCCGGGGCCGCCATAGCGCCGACGTCCGATTTCGACTCCGTAGTGCTGGATCGTGCGCCACTTCGTCGACAGGAACTCGAACGCCAGGTCCGGGTCCCGGGGGACCTCGATGTAGCCGGCGCGGGCGATGCCGTGCTCGAACATCTGCGCCGGAGACATCCGCAGCCCGGGCACCCCCGGATCGACCAGACCGGCGTGCGGGCGGCAGTGGTAGACCGTGGCCGTCCACTCGTGGATGATCGCCTCCAGCTCGTCGAGGAAGAAGAACGCCTCGTCCTCCGGGTGTTCGCCGCGGGAGTGGATGTCGGGGCCCTTGTAGCCGGGCAGCACCTCCAGCAGGCTCTCGCGCAGGGTGCGGAAGAACCGCTCCACCGGCCCCTTGTCCCGGCCCGTGCGCAGCCGGGCGGGCTGGATCGAGATCCCCATGCGTCGGCACACGCTGGTCAGATGCTCCGAGACGTAGACCTTGCCGTGGTCGACTACCAGTGTCTCCGGGACGACTGGTGGTGAGGCATGACCGGGACCGTCGGTTCGGGCGGTGTCGATCAGGACGGTGCGGGGGATGCCGTGCTCGGGCCACACTGCATGCCGCGGCCAGTGCGGGCCAGCCGGGCGGGGCCGGAAGCACTGGTACAGCACAGCGCTGACGTCGACCGACTTCGTCGACACGGGGTTCAGGCGCAGGCCGGTGATGCAGCGGGTGTACCAGTCCATCGCCACCGTCAGCTCCGCCTGCACCCACTGCAAGGTGAGCGGGTCGAACGCGAACACGTCCAGCCGTGTGGTGTCCATCAGCAGGTACTCGCCCGGCCGCGTCGGCCGCAACTTCCCGTACGGCCCCTCCGGCCGGTCGGCGATATCCCGGTTGCGTTTCGTGCTCAGCCGGAACAACGGATGACGCCGCTCCAGCGCGGCCAGGATCCGAAACGCCGTTGCCCTACTCGGCTGCGGCACAACGTCTGGGCCGGTACTGCCGTTGCCTGCAGGGGTTGGGTGAGGTCCGTGTGCAGGTCGTGGCGCCACAACAGGTGGTGGATCGCGGCACGCACACAGGGCTCAGGCCACCGGGGCAGACACCCTGCCGCCTCTGTGATCGTCGCGCCGTCGAGGCCGGCCAGAAGCAATTCGCCCAGGAGTCCGGGCGCGAACAACCACTCGCGGCGAAAGCCGGCCAGGAAGCGAACGTTCGCCAGTTCAGCCTCCGGCGGCTCACCCCACACCTCGTAACGCCACCCGCGGGACTCCACCGCCCGCCGTGTCCACGTGAAGGCGGTGGCCACCACCGGAGACAACTGCTGATGACGCGGCTTGACATCCACCACCATCGGGCCGTGATCGGTGAGCAGGAGATAGTCCGGGATGTGACGGCGGACCGTGCCTTTGTCGAGAGACTTCAACAGAAACGGCTGGGCCATGATCCCGCGCACCGTGGGGTCGAAGTCGGCGAACAGCACCCGAGCCAGCTCCAGGCGCGACTCGTAGACCACCAGATTGCCTGTGGTCGCGGACCAGTAGGCACCTGAGTAGTGCTTCTGCCCCCTGTACCAGCGGAAAGTCCGCCAAGGGGTGCCCGAGCAGAGCAGACCGAGCGGGGCGGCAGCCCATGGCCGGTCCTCAAGCGGTGGACCATCGCTCTGACGGAGACTGACTGTCACAACAGAGTCGGCCATTGGGGCCTCCCCGGGACGGGTTAGGGCCTTCTCACCACGGTGCTCGCCTCTGCCGGAGAAGTGGCCGGGCAGCGACGGCCGTCACTCGAAAGAGTGAATGCCTTGAGCGGGGAGTCTCGGGACCGCTTCATATGTGCTGCGCGTGTGCAGTCGAGCCGGAGATTATGAAGCCGAAATTGAGATCCTACAGTTCGATGTCAACGGACAGTTCGCCGGAGGCAGACGGGAAAGATCACGGAAAGACTGGCCAACGGGCGCGAGGGCATGTCAACGTAGACGACCTTGCAAGAAACCCCAGGTCAGAGAGGTGATTGCCCCGTGACCGTAGCCCCTGCGGGCCCCGGTTTCTCCACCACCGTCGAAGCCCTGCGACCGCGGGAGTGGCAGCTCGGCCCCGGTCAGCCGACCCTGGTCATGGACCAGTTCTCCGCCGAGGACTTCCACGTGATCGTCGATGATCGCGCGGACGTGCACGTCAGCTCCAAGGACGGCCGGTTCTACCTCGGCTGGTTTCCGCTCGGCCGCCCCGGCACGGACAGCGAGGGATGGAAGATCGCTGTCACCGGAACCGCCAAAGTCCGCGGCTACCAACTGTCGTTCGACACCGAGACGCCGGCCGACATCGTCGCCGCCACCGTAGCGAGTGTGCTGGAGACCTCACGCCGCCTCTGACAGCGTGGACACCGACACGTAGTGACCGCCCTGTGGGCGCTGGCCATACCGAAGGCCGGCCCGTTCCACTGCCCCCGTTTCCCCCGAACCCCAGGAGGCTGTCTGTGACGTCCCCGGAGATGACCGTCGGCGATCTCATCGACCTGTTGTCCGGCTGCGACCGGAGTGCTCCGGTCCGCCAGGCCATGAACCCCTTCGCCCCGATGGCGCACCGCTTGGCGCAGGTCCTGCAGTCGGTCGACGAGACCGGCCAGACCGTCGTCTATCTCGCCGAAGGACCGGACCCGGACGCACAGCTCGGCCACCTTCCGCCGGAGGTCGCCATCGCCCTGACGTGGCAGGGCCCCGTCCAGGCGCCCCCGCGCCGCCCTCGCCGCCGCGCCGGCGGCAACTAGACCCGAACCGAGCCTTGGAGGCGCCCCTGTACCCCGACTTCCCGCCCGACTCGTCCGCCCCGCGTGGCGGACAGCCCGCCTTTTGGGTCGGCCCCCGGCACCTGGCCGGTGACGATGGGCGCCTCTACGACGACGTCGCCGACGCGCTTGCCGGCCTGGGTTGGACGAGCCTGACGATCGTCCGCGGACGGCACGAGCCGGACGAGGCGCCGGAGGACCGCCAGGTCCTGCGCAGCACCGTCCTGCACATCAGCCCCGATGCCTTGCGCTGGGCCCAGTGGAGCTTGGCGGACGAGCCGTTCCACCTGGGTGAGCTGCCGATCGCCTGGCAGATTTCCGCCCGAGCCGAGGCGAGTGTCGGCGTACGGACTTTTCTCCCCAGTTGCGTACGGACGAACGTCCCCAGGTGTCAGGCCACGTCGTTCTCTCGCTCGATGGCCTTGAGGCGG
>NZ_JACHCX010000039.1:0-22147 GCF_014207295.1 Streptomyces sp. AK010 | reverse complement strand
TACCGGGGCTCCGCTCCTCATGTCCGGCGAAACCGCTGCCTACGGCCCCCTGGACAACCCCGCCCGAGCCATAACTTCACGGCCTTGCGGCTAGTCCTGAACGCCGACGTGGCCGGGGAGGGTGACACCCTCCCCGGCCACGTGTCGTTTCAGCTGCCTTCCGTGCCGCCGATCACACACTCATGTGGCGCTGTCGACTGCAAGTGCTGCATTGATGTGACAGATGGCTGGTCGCAATGCTCGACCTGGTCCCGGAGGAGAGACAGTGCGTGATCATCTACGACCGGCTCTTCCTCGGAGGGTCCTCGGTGTCGCCCGGCGGCCCGGAGCTCCTCGACATCGCCTCGCCGCACGACCGGTCGGTGATCGGGCGCGCGGCCCAGGCGCAGCCGGCCGATGTGGACCGTGCGGTCGCGGCGGCGCGGGCCTCGTTCGAGGCGGGGGTGTGGCGTACGACCCCGCCGGGGGAGCGGATCGCCGTCCTGCGGCGGGGCAACGCGCTGTGCGAGGAGAACGCCGAGAAGGTCGCGCACCTGATCTCCCAGGAGAACGGCTCGGCGGGATGGTTCACCCCGGCCGGCCAGCCGGGCCTGACCCGGCAGGCCGACGCCTGTCTGAAGGCGGCGGAGGAGTTCGGCTGGGAGGGGACCCTGGTGTCCTCCGACCCGGCGTCCCCGGTGCGCAGTGTGGTGCGCCGCGAGGCGTCGGCGTCGTGGCCGCGGTGATTGCGTGGAACTCGCCGTTCTCCTCGGCCACCGCGAAGATCATCCCGGCTCTGCTCGCGGGCAACTCCGTGGTCCTCATGGTGTCCCCGGAGAACTCGCTGGGCATGGGCTTCCTCGCCGAGCTGCTGGAGAAGGCGGGCCTGCCCGAGGGCGTGATCAGTGTTCTGCCCGCGGACCGGGAGACCAGTGAGTACCTCGTGTCCCACCGGGAGGTCGACAAGATCGCCTTCACCGGCCCGACGGAACCGGCCGTCGCATCGCCTCGATCGCGGGGGAGCAACTCAAGCGCGTCAGCCTGGAACTGGGCGGAACGTCCGCACTCGATGCGCATCGCACAGGAGGAGATCTTCGGCCCGGTCCTGGTCGTCATCGCCTACGACGACGAGGACCAGGCCGTCCGCATCGCCAACGTCTCCGAGTACGGGCTCTCCGGCGGCGTCTGGTCCGCCGACGCGGCCCACGCGCTTGCGGTCGCCCGCCGTGTCCGCACCGGCACCGTCACCGTCAACGGCGCCCCGGTCGCCCTCGACGGCCCGTTCGGCGGCTTCAAGGCGAGCGGCATCGGCCGGGAGCGCGGCGCGGTAGGCCTCGGGACCCTGCACCGAGTACAAGACCATCACCGTCTGATGCGCTGACGGAGAATCGTCACCTGTTTGACGGGTGACGCGGCGAGGGGCAAGCTGGTGTCCGTCCATGGCAACGGCTGATGTTGAAGGGGAGGCCCGTCATGGGCATGGAACTGTCGACGGACACCGCCGCGGCGGCGCGGCACGCACGGTCCGGCAAGCTTCCCGAGCGCATCCGACCCGAGGACACGGTCGAAGGAGCCAAGGTCACGCCGGGCGGCGGAGCGAACGCGTACAACGAGCCGGTGCAGGGCCGGAGTTCACCGGCGACCAACTTGGGCAGCGTGCTCTTGCCCGCGCCGTTCGGGGCGACCAGGCCCGTACGGCCGGTCGTGACGGTGAAGGACAGGTCGCTTGAGACAGGGGTGTCGTCGGGCCAGGAGAAGGACAGGTTCGAGCACACGACGGAGGCGTCGGACATGGAGATGACCTCGGGGTACTACGGACAGAGAGAGCTCTGCCCTGGGCAGACGCGGGAAAGGGAGTACGACGAGCCGGCCACCTCGGCGGCGCTTCCTCAGCGCGTCCGGCGGCCGTCAGATCCGGGTCTCACCCCGAGATGTCGTCGTCACCCACCACGTCTGTGACTCCTCGAAACAAGGTCAACGTCACCGGCAGCGCAACAGCAGCCGCGCCGGAAAAGCTGCTCGGTTCCAGCGGCACCGGTCCAGTGGTCCCGTGGAGCGCTCTGGTCCGGTGCTCCGGAAAGCACAAAGGCAAGGAGTTCTCTCCTTGCCTCTCCTAACTTATAGCGCACCGGGGGGCTTGCGGCAAGGCCCGGGTCTCGGCGCAGAATCATCAGCCGAAGCCACGACCTGCGGAAACGGGGACATGAGGTGCGTGTGTCGGAGATTGAGACGTGCTCGACCAGCGGTGCGGCAGAACCGGAGGTATCGCGATGACCGAGCAGTACGTGCTGGATCTTCAGGAGGTGGACGAGACGCAGCTCGCGCTCGTCGGCGGCAAGGGGGCGCACCTGGGCGCGCTGGCGCGGATCGACGGCATCCGCGTACCTGGCGGCTTCTGCGTGACGACGCACGCCTTCCGGCAGATCATGGCGCAAGCGCCGTCGATAGGGGAACTGCTGGATCGGCTGTCACGCCTGAACCCCGACGACCGGGAGGCACTGCGCACCGTCAGCGCGCAGATTCGCCGGACCATCGAAGGGATCAGCATCCCCGGCGATCTCGCTGCGGCGGTCACCGGTGCGCTCTCCCGGCTCGGCGAGCAGACCCCCTGCGCCGTCCGGTCCAGCGCGACGGCGGAGGACCTGCCGACGGCCTCCTTCGCCGGCCAGCAGGACACCTACCTGAACGTCGTGGGGCCGACGGAGATCCTCCGGCATGTCAGCCGGTGCTGGGCCTCGCAGTTCACCGAACGGGCCGTGACCTACCGTCAGCACAACGGCATCGACCACCGTACGGTCGACATGGCTGTCGTCGTGCAGCGGATGGTCTTCCCGGACGCGTCGGGCATCCTCTTCACGGCCGACCCCGTCACCGGCAACCGGAAGGTCGCCACCGTGGACGCCGGCTTCGGTCTCGGCGAGGCCCTGGTCTCCGGTCTGGTGAACCCGGACGTCTTCAAGGTGCGTCAGGGCGAAGTCGTCGCGAAGGCGATCGCCGCCAAACAGCGCGCCGTCCACGCCCTGCCGACCGGCGGAACACAGGAGGTGGAGATTGACGCGCGGCGGCAGGAGCAGCCGGCCCTGACGGATGCGCAGGTCGTGCGGCTCGTCCGTCTCGGACGGCGGATCGAGGAACACTTCGGCCATCCCCAGGACATCGAATGGTGCCTGGTCGACGACGACTTCGAGATCGTGCAGAGCCGGCCCATCACGACCCTGTTCCCCATCCCCGAGGCCCCCGACCAGGGGAATCGCATCTACGTCTCCGTCGGCCATCAGCAGATGATGACCGACCCCATGAAGCCACTCGGGCTGTCCATGTGGAAGCTGACGGCCATGGCGCCGATGACCGAGGCCGGTGGGAGACTGTTCGTCGACGCCACGCGGGCCCTGTCCACACCCACGGGCCGCGCCGGCCTTCTGGACCTGGTGGGGAGGGGCGATCCACTGACCCGGGACGCGCTGGAGACCGTCCTCGACCGCGACGACTTCCTCCCCCTGCTCCCGGACCCGGCTCCCGGCGGGCCCCCGGCCGGCGGCGCGCCCGCCCCGATCGAGACCGATCCGGCCATCGTCAACGGGCTGATCGAGCGCAGCCAGGCGTCCATCGCCGCACTGCGGCGCGACATCGCCACACAGACCGGACCCGCCCTGTTCGACTTCCTGACGGAGGCCTTCCAGGAGCACAAACGAGTCCTCAGCGATCCGCTCAGCCATCAGGCGATCATGGCGGGGATGGAGGCCACGTGGTGGCTCAACGACAAGCTGCACGAGTGGCTGGGGGAGAAGAACGCGGCTGACGCGCTCACCCTGTCCGCCCCCGACAACGTCACGTCGGAGATGGGCCTGGCGCTCCTCGACGTCGCGGACGTGATCCGCCCCCATCCGGAGGTGGTGACGTTCCTGCAGAGCGTCGAGGACGACAGCTTCCTGGACGAACTGCCGAAACACGCGGGCGGGACCACAGCGCGTGACGCCATCGAGGGATACCTCGACCGCTACGGCATGCGCTGCGCCGGCGAGATCGACATCACGAGGCCCCGATGGCGCGAGAGCCCCAGCACACTCGTGCCGGCGATCCTCGACAACGTCAGGAACTTCGAACCCGGCGCAGCCCAGCGGCGCTTCGAGCAAGGCCGGCAGGAGGCGTGGAAGAAGGAACAGGACGTGCTGACCCGCCTGCGGGCCCTGCCCGACGGGGAGAGCAAAGCCGACGAGACACTGCGGATGATCGAGCGGGTCCGCACCTTCGTCGGCTACCGGGAGTACCCGAAGTACGACATCGTCAGCCGCTACTTCGTCTACAAGCAGGCCCTGCTGGCGGAGGCCGAACGCCTGGTGCAGGCCGAGGTGCTCCCGGAGAGGGAGGACATCTTCTACCTCACGTTCCAGGAGCTGCACGAGGCCGTACGCTCGCACCGGGTGGACGACGGGCTCGTTTGGCAGCGCAAGGAAACGTTCCAGACGTACCACGGGCTCACCCCGCCCCGGGTGCTCACGTCCGAGGGCGAGACCGTCAACGGGGCGTACCGGCGCGACGACGTGCCGGACGGCGCCCTGATCGGCCTGCCGGTTTCCGGCGGGACCGTCGAGGGGCGGGCCCGCGTCATCCTCGACATGGGGCAGGCCGATCTCGAGCCCGGCGACATCCTGGTCACGGCCTTCACGGACCCCAGTTGGTCACCTCTCTTCGTCGGCATCGCGGGCCTCGTGACAGAGGTGGGCGGCCTGATGACCCATGGCGCGGTGATCGCACGCGAGTACGGCTTGCCGGCCGTCGTGGGCGTCGACCGGGCCACCCGACTGATCCGGGACGGCCAGCGGATCCGTGTGCACGGCAGCGACGGGTACGTCGAAATCCTGTCCTGACCGAACGTGCTCGACGGGCCGGCGTCCTGCCCTCGCACCGGCGCCAGGGCCCGGCGCTACGCAGCACCTCGACCGAACCGTTGTCCGCGCCGGTCGCCGGTGCGCCGGCCGTTGCGGGCGCCCGGGGTGGAGCGAGGGCGGCCCGGTGGCGCGGCACCGTCAGCTTCTGTGTGTAGGTGGCCAAATGGGAGCTGTCGCCATGGAGGGAGGTGTCGATGTGCAGCAGCGTGGCCATGACGGTACTCCTGAGGACTGTCGGGCTGCCTCGGCGCGGCACGCCTTGTGCGATGCCCAAGAGCCTGCTTCCTCAAGCGGAGTCGAGGTCCAGTCGATGTGATCCAGATCATGGCGAGCTGGTGGCACTGGTTCTTCCTCGAGCAGACCGACAAGGTCGCCGAACGCGTCATCGACGCTGAGCCCGATGCCTGGTACAAGGCCACGAGCGAGCGGATGGGCACCGAAGCGTACGAGGACTTGCGGCGCGCGATCCACGATCCGGCCACCGTGCACGCCCTGTGCGAGGACCAGGGTGCCGGCCTCGGCGTCGACCGCGAGCACGACGTCACCGACCACGAGCTGGCCGACGCATCGCCCGTCCCCTGCAGGCGCTGTGGGCCACCGAACCCGTCTGATGCGCGTCAGACCGAGGCATGGGGAGCCTGGCGAGGTACCGGGCTGCTCGTACGCATCAGGTGATCAGGGCCTGCTCCATGGTGGGGTGGCAGGGGATGAGGGTGTCGACGCCGACCAGTTCGAGAACGCGCATGACGCTTTTCTGGGCTCCGGCGATGCGCAGCCAGCCGTCTGCCTGACTCACCTGCTGGTGGGCGGCGACGAAGATGTTGATGCCGCTGGAGTCCATGAACGTCACGCCGCTGAGATCAGCGACTATCCGCGGCGGGACCGTCCCGTCCTCGATCAGCAGGGCTTCGCTGAGCACGTGCCGAACGTCGTGGTCGATCTCGCCCCGCAGCGCCACGACACGGACGCCTCCGGTCATGTGGTGTTCGGCGTGGAGCCGGCCCGGCCGGTCCGCTTCCTCGAGCTGGGACACCGTCTCCTCGATTGTGCTTAGGCTTGCCCGGTCAGAATGTGCGAAGTCGATTGTGCCCCACCGCCCCGGACGGATGCACCCGCGCGGCTGTGCCGAACAGCACTCTTTCGGCATGTAAGGCAGCGAAACGGGTACCGGCGCGCATGAACGGGGAGTGAGGGCGAGGCCAGTGAAACCTGATGCCGACGGTGACGGCTGTACGACGCCTGACGAGCATCTCATGCGCGTCGGGTATGCCTTGGACGGAGACGACAGCTGTATCGCGGACGCCCGCCGTCACGCCGCCGCTTTCCTCGACCGGGCGAGCGCCGAGCAGCATCTGCCCGTCTCCGCCCGTGCGAGGGACCTCACGGCGCTGGTGGTCAGCGAGCTCGTCACCAACACCCGCAAATACGCTCCGGGTCCCGTCCTGCTGCAACTGCGTATCACCGCCCGCGTCGTGGAAGTCACCGTCTGGGACAGCGACCCCACCATGCCCGCGGCCCGGGCCGCCGACCCCAACAGGATCGGGCAGCACGGCTTGGAGATCGTGAAGGCCGTGGCCGAGGACTTCGCGGTGCAGCGGGAGGCGGTGGGCAAACGCATCACCGCCCGCATCCCCTTGGCCGACGGCCCCGGCCGCGATTTCTGACCGCCGCGACTTCCTACGACCGCGACCCGTCGCGCGTCAGAACCCGTCTGTGAACCTGCTTGTACGCAACAGCGTTTGCTGCGGGTTGCCGTGGGTCTCGTGCGGCAGGACGCTGCGCGCAGAGGCCGGGACTTGTCGCCGGCGGAAGATTGCCGGCGTCCCGCGCCGAGGGGTGGTGGGCACCATGCCCACGAGCACGAAGGCCGGGAGCGTTCCCGCGCGCCGTACGAGGAGATCATCGCCGAGGACCGGAAGCTCATCGAGGTCGATACGAAGATCCAGTTCAAAACGGTGACCACGCTTTGGAGGTCGAGCCGATGAGGCCGCACGGCGGCTCGTCACCGGCTGCCTATGAAGAACTGCTCGGGGTGCGGGAGACCTTGTAGCTGTATGCCGAAGACATCGGCGTCCCTTACACCCCCTGGGCCCCGGCGGCCGGGCCGCCCGCTCCGGTATCGACTCTGCACTCGCGCGCTGCCCCGCGGCAGACCGCGCTCTGCCCCGGGTGCGGCGTTCCAGGCCCTGACACGGCCCCCCACGCCTCTTGACCGCCTGAGACAATGACCGGATGACAGCAGCACCGGATGCGAGGGGCACGGAGCTCGGGCGATACCTGAAGGCCCGCAGAGCGCAGGTACGCCCGGAGGACGTCGGTCTCCGGCCGGAGCGGGCCTGCGCCGCACTCCCGGACTGTGCCGCGAAGAGGTGGCCGCACTGGCCGGAGTGAGCGTCGACTACTCCATCGGTCTGGAGCGCGGCCGGGAGACCAACCCGTCGCCCGCCGTCGTGGACGCCCTCGGCCGCACTCTCAGACTGCGCGGCGACGGATACGAGCGCCTGCACGAACTCGCCGAACTGGCCTCCGGCCGCCCTGCCGAGCTACCGGCCTGCTCGGACCACACCGTGCGCGACTCGGTGCTGCGGATGCTGGAGTCGGTGCGCCCGCTGCCCGCCTATGTGGTGAGCCGGTACAACCGCGTGCTGGCCGCGAACCCGCCCGGGCGACGGCTCATGCCCGGGCTCTGGGACTGGCCGGAGGACCAGCGCAACCTCACTCGCTACGTCTTCCTCCACCCGGCCGGCCGGACGCTCTACGAGCCGTGGGAGGAAACCGTCGCCCTGTCGGTCGCGCATCTGCGGGCGGTCGGCGGGGCCGACCCGGACAGCCCCGAACTGACCGCACTGGTCGGCGAACTGATGCTGAAGTCGACGCAGTTCGCACGACTCTGGGAGCGGTACGACGTCTGCGAACGCGGCGGCGGGCAGAAGTCCTTCCGGCATCCCAAGGTCGGACCGATGACCCTGCCCTACGAGGTCATGCGGCTGGCCCGGACGGGCGGCCAGCGCATGATGGTCTACCAGGCAGCGCCCGGCACGCCGGACGAGACGGCCATGCTGCGCCTGGAGTCCACGCCCACCCGCGACGAGCCGGGATCCCCGGTGCTCAGCCGTTCTTGACGGACTCTGCGATCCGCAGGGCGGCCTGCGCGGCCGTGAGGTGCGTGGTGTCGATGACCTCGGCCTCGCCGTGCAGCCATGTGCGGGCAGCCTCGGCGTAGGGCTCGAGGTGTTCGAGCCGGAACGAGGAGGGGCCCAGAACGGTGTCCCCCTCGATGCGCCGACGGAGCGTGGCCTGGTCGGCGTGGAGGACGAAGTGCCGTACCTCGATGGCATGCTCGGCGAGGCCCGCGATGATCTCGCGCCAGTACTGCTCGACCAGGACGGTCATGGGCATCACCAGAGTGCCGCCGGTGTAGTCGAGCACGCGACGGGCCGTCTCGACCACGAGTGGCCGCCAGGGCGGCCAGTGCTGGAAGTTGTTCGTCGAAGGCAGCCCCGGCTTGATGTCCATGAGTGTCTCGCCGACCTTCTCGGCGTCGAACACCCGCGAATCCGGGAGGAGTTGCTGCACAAGTGCACTGGTCGTCGTCTTGCCTGCGCCATGGGTGCCGTTCAGCCATACGATCACGGGACCCCACGCTAGCGCCGTGCGGCCGCGATCGAAGCGTGTTGGTCATCTTCTGCCTCGTCGTGGGGTATCGCCGGCGTATCGAAAGCCGCATACGCCACCGCAACGGCCCTGCGCATAACACGGGTCCGGCGGTGCCACCGGACCTGGTGCCGACCCTCACCGATCCCTTTCAGCGCGGCACGGAACGCGTACGCACCGACGAGCACGCGGGCGCGGGGCTGGGCCTGGCCATCGTGCACAGCGTCGTCCGTGCCCTTGACAGGACCCTCGGCCCTGTCGCCCGCCCCGCCGGCGGTCTCGTCGTCACGGTCCGGCTTCCCGGCACGTCGTAGCCGGCGGGGTTCGGGCATGCCCCCGCGTCGTCAGCTGTCGGAGCCCTCGGTCTGTGCCCCGGCCTCCGGCGCGGCCGCCGACTGCGCGGCGGGCGCGGTGTAGAAGACCGACCTGCCCTGCTTCGAACGCTCGGCCTGACTCTTGGCAACGAGTCCCTCGAGCGTCACGCGTACGACCTTGGCCGCGATGTCACGGTGGGGGTGGGCCTGGCCGAGCGCGGTGGAGATCTCCGCGGCGGAGCGCGGTTCCTTCTGCACCGCAAGGTGGCGGCGAATGAGCTCGACGAGGGTGGGCTCGCCTGACTTGGCGGCGCCCGCTGCTGTCGTGGTGGAACCGGCCGTCCTGGTGCTACCTGCTGACTTGGCGGTGGCCGCCGCCTTGGTCGTACCCGCTGACTTGCCGGCGGCAGCTGACTTGGCGCTGCTCGTCGTCCCGGCCGCGGACTTCCCGGCTGCCCGCTTGGCCTGCGCGGCGGTGGACTTGCGTGCCTTCTGCTTCCCGCCGGCCGCGGCACCGTCCTTCTTCCGCCGCGGAGAGGGCAGCACGGCACTCGCGGAGTCGGAGTCGGAGTCGGAGGCGGACTCGGTCGGCGGCGCGGTGATGCCGAGTGCCTGGTGCATGCTCACCAGCACGCCGTGGTCGCGCTGCAGAGCGGCAAGCTGCTCCTGCAGCGACGCGATCTCCGCACTGACACGTTCCTGCTCCTTGACGTTAGCGTCGAGGTCGCCGGCCACCTGGGCGATGTACTGAGATGCCAGTTCGGTGGCGGGAGTTGTCGTCTCGGACATGCTGCGTGCCTTTCCTCGGCGTGGGAGGCGTACTGCGGATGGTTGCCTGTCCGGGAGCCAGGCCCGGCGGCCCGGTAGGACGCCGTATGTGCCGCGAGTTGCCTCGGTGTAGCGATGGTACGGACCGACGAAGCAGGTTGTTCCCCTTGAGCATCGTCTTTCCTCGGAAGGGAGAGAATGCTCCGATGCCCGGGCCAGGCCGATATGGACGAGGAAGGGCTCTGGCGTTCGTTCGTAGCGGCAGAGGCGTCGGTGGCGGCCCAGGACGCAAGCAGTGCAAGGCGTGTTCGGACGGTGAGCCGGGCTCGGCGGCGTAGACGGTCAGGGTCAGGCCGGGGTCGGCGGCCGGCTCCAGGCCCTCGAAGGCCAGTGTGAGCTCCCCGATCACCTCGTGCCGGAAGCGCTTGGTCCCCCTGCCGTGGCGGCGGACGTTGTGGGCGCCCCAGCGGGTGCGGAACTCCTCGCTGCGGGTGGACAGTTCACCGCCGAGATCGTGCAGATCCTTGTCGTACGGATTGCGGCCGGCCTCGGTGCGCAGGATGGCGACGGCGATGCCGGCGAACAGGTCCCAGTAGGGGTAGAAGCGCCGCGACGCGGGGTCGAGGAACTGGAACCGCGCGAGATTCGCCTGTTCCCGGGGGCGGCGTAGATGTCACGGTAGAACGCGCCGGGCGAGCTGATTGGTCGGGACGATGTCCATGCGGCCGGCGCGCACGAAGGCGGGCCCGGCGGTGATGGTGTCCAGGGGCCACTGCAGACTGCGGTGCGGTTTCCACTGCTCCTTGGTACGCCGGCGCCGGGGGCGGGTGAGGGCGTCGGACCCGTCCGCGACCTGTGCCAGGTTCAGCAGGTGGGCGCGTTCGGCGTCGTCCAGCTGCAGCACGCGGGCGACCGTTTCGAGGACGGCCGGGGAGACGCCGGCGAGGTTGCCCCGTTCGAGCTTGGCGTAGTACTCGACGCTCATGCCGGCCAGGGCCGCGACCTCACTGCGGCGCAGCCCCGGCACGCGGCGCCGGGACCCCGCGGGCAGCCCCGCCCGCTACGGGCTGATCTTGGCCCGCCGCGAGGTCAGGAACTCGCGGACCTCATCACGCTTGCCCGCCCGAAGAGGAGCACTGGCACGGTGCCGCCCCCGACCGCTTCACGGAACACATCGCCCTGTGGGAGGGCACCGGCGACGCCACCCCAAAAGACCCGGTGGGCCGAGCCCGTCACCGACGAGCGGTACGACGGCCCCCGCACCCGCAGCAGGTAACCCGCGCCGTGCCGGCTGAAGGCGCAGTCTACGACTGGTTGAGGTTCACCACCGGGTTCTGCCACCACGCGGCACTCGCGTCGCGCAGGGTGTTGGTGCCGCAGTGCACTTCGCCCATGCCGAGGTGGTACGTGTACCAGTCGTCGATGTACGACACCGTCATGCCGACCCGCCGGTAGACGGCGGTGACGGCCTCCGTGAAGATGTCCTTGCCGTTGACGACGGGCCCCCACTGGCGTGGCGCGAGGTAACGGTCGCGCCCCAGGAGCAGGCCGTTGACCGCACCGGGAACGTACGCACCGGTCGTCACCGTCGCCGGAGCCGCCGCCCGCGGGGCCGGATTCCCGGCGAGCCACTTCTGCTGGCCATGGTCCCCGAGGCCGTCCACGAGGTCGGAGCCGGCGCCCATGCGCGTCAGGCGGGGCACGGGAATCTCCTGCCCCTCGGCGCTCAGAGCCTCCGAGCCCCGGGTGTACAGCGCCGGCACCCGCACGATCTCCTCGTCGGTGACCCCGGTCTCCCGCTTGAGAATCTCCAGGTTGGCCGCGATGCGCCGGGCCGCCGTCTCGTTGTCGGCCACCAGGTGACGGGAGGCGAGCGCCTGGTCGATGGTCTCCTTGGGCGCCGGGGTGTCACCGTGGCCCGGGACGGAGAACATCTTCGTGTTGCCGTGTCCGTCGCGCTTGGCGTCGCGCAGCAGCCGCAGCCCCGCCTGCGGGTCCGCGACCCCGATGCGCCAGCCGCGCGGGGTGTCGGCGGGCAGGAACTGCACGAACTCGTCGACATGTCCCACGCTCAGCCATGAGGTGTCCAGCAGCAGCGGGTCCTGCATCCCCTGGGACGTGAGCAGGGTCCGCATCACCTTCGACGGACGCGCCCCGCTGTCCTTGCGCTCGCCCATGATGATCCGCCCCGCCGGGAAGGAGCGATCGCCGTGCGCGTAGGGCGGGACGGTCTCCAGGTTGCCCATGGAGTTGAGCGACCAGTCGTCGGGCTCCGCCGGGTCGTTCACCTGCACAACGCCGACGTCCCGGCCGCGCACCCGCTCGAACAGTTCCCGGCCCGCGTCCCGGTCCGGCTGTGCGGAACGCAGCATCACGCGCATCACATGCCGCCGGCCGCCCGGTCCGGTCATGCTGACGTAGGCCGGCTCGACGAAGTCCTGGGCCCAGCGGTCGGCGTACTTCTCGAAGGTGATCAGCGGCTTGGTGATCCCCGCCTTCTTGACCTCCTTTCCGAGCGCCTTGACGAACTCCCGCTGGAGGCGGCTGTCCGGGCCATCGCCCTGGACCTCGGACACCAGCACCTGCTGTGTGTTCTGCAGGTGATGCTGTGTCAGCAGCGGTGCGACGCGCAGGGTGACCGCGTCGGAGGTGGACTCCCGCCCGGACGTCATCGTCAGGCGGACCACGGCGCGGCCGTCCCATTTCGCGCTGTCCCGGACGACATCGGTGGCCTCGACGCCGAACTCCACACCCGAACGCAGCTCGGCGGCCGTCAACCTGGTCGCGGACGTCACGAGGATCCACTTTCCGGCGCGGTTGAGGAAGAGGTGCGCGTGCGCGCCACCCGTGGCGATCTTCAGGCTGCCCGTGGCGTTCTCGGGGAGGTCCGGCAGGGGCACGGAACGGATTCGGGCGAGGTCGGCGGCGTCCTCGGCGCCGTTGACCTTCGTGTCCGCGCCGTCGTTGCAAGCGGCCAGCTTGGCGTCGGACAGCGGTGCGCCACCGGGCCCGGTCGCCGGACACCGCTTGCTGTCGTCATCGACGTTGGGCAGATACACGGCCCCACGCTCGACGGACCAGCCGTCCTCGCCGGTGTTGTCACTGCCACTGGCGACATCGATCCGCCCGTCACGGTTGACATCCGCCCGCAGATCCGCGCGCCCGCCTGCGTCGGCGGCGAGGGCGGAGCCGGCCGGCCCGGCCAGCACCGATCCTGCGGCAGCCATGGCCAGGACCACCGACCCGGACGGGTACAGACGCGACCGCATACGTCTACGTGAACGCACAGCACGTTCCTCTCAGTTGGGGGGCTCCGCCCTGCAAGAGGAGTGACAGTGGCTGTGCGTTCACTGTGCGGCGAGAGTTGCTTCGTACGAATGTGCCGACAGCACGGTGGTCGAGCCGCTGGGGCGCAGGACCTGTCGGCCGGTCAGGCGATGGACGCCGAAACGATGGCGGACACGGCGAGGTTGCAGGAGGCCGTCACCCAGACCGCCGGATGAGGCTCCTCCTCAACCAGCGTCGCCCCCAGACGCCCGGGAGTGACGAGGTCCACCACCAGGAACGCCACCGCCATCATCACCAGTCCCAGCAGCCCGAACGCCGCGGTCGAGACCAGTCCCTTGCCGAAGTCCTCGTACGTCGTCCATATGGACGTGAACACGATGCCGCCGATCCCGAGCAGCGCGGAGCTGAGGACCGTGGCGGCGTTGCGATTGCGCTGTTCCCAGATCTGCCGGCCGAGCTTTCCGGGCGTCAGCACGTCGACCAGGACGATGCCGAGGACCAACAGAACCAGCCCCAGACCGCCGTATGCAGTGGCCCGCCCGAGTCCGTTGACGATGTCGCTCATGGGGTTGCCAACTCCGAAGCGTAGAGATCATGAGTGATCGCGGTCAAAGAGAGGCAAAATGTAGCGCACACGCGCCGCCCGCCGAACGGCGCCCGGCTCACCGCGAAGGACCACCGGCGATGGCGCGAAGGATGGCCGGCGGGGGCGCGAAGGATCGCCGGCGGGGGCGCGAAGGATCAATGGCGATGGCACAAAGGGGCACCGTCGACGGTCGAGGTGATGCGCGTCACTGCCTGGCCGCGTCCTTCGGGGCATGCGCGATCATGGCGGGATGGACGCTCGCTTCCTCGGCATCACCGAGCTGACCGAAACCCCCTCCGTGGCGGTCGTGATCGACGTCATGCGTGCTTTCACGGTCGCTGCCTGGGCCTTCGGCCAGGGCGCGGAAAAGATCGTTCTCGCCGAGTCGCTGGACGAGGCCCTGGCCCTCAAGGACCGCCACCCGGACTGGGTGGCACTCAAGGACGGCCCGCCCGCGCCCGGGTTCGACACGGTCAACTCGCCGGGCCTGCTGCGGTCTCTCGACCTCACCGGCCGGACCGTCGTGCAGAAGACCACGGCAGGGACGGTCGGCGCCCTGGCGGTCAAGGAGGCCTCGCTGGTGCTGTGCGCCGGCTTCGTGGTGGCGGAGGCAACGGCTCGGCTGCTGCGGACGTGTGCCGGCGGCAGTGCCACATTCGTGGTCACGGGCGAGGACGGGCAGGCCGACGAAGACCTGGCGTGCGCCGAGTACATCGCCCGGAGGGCCACCGAGCCCCGGACGGACGCGGCCGGCTTCCTCCGCCGCGCCGGAGAGTCGCGCGCCGCCACCGAGCTGGCGGAGGGTATACGTCAAGGAGTCCACCCCGACGACGTCGCACTCTGTCTCGAGCTCGACCGATTCCCCTTCGCCATGGTGGCGGCCCCGGAGGACTCACTCATGGTGCTCCGTCCCACGCGCGAACCCGTGCCGGGCCCGGGGGAGGAGTCCCGATGAGCCGACCCGGAGAACGCGAACCCGTCCTCTTCCACACCCAGGGGCGCGCCGCCCGCATCACGCTCAACCGGCCTCGCGCGCTCAACGCCCTCACCCACACCATGGTCCGCCGCATCGACGAGGCGCTCACCGCCTGGGAACGGGACCCCGCCGTGGAGACCGTCGTCATCTCCGGTGCGGGGGAGCGCGGCCTGTGCGCTGGCGGTGACATCCGCGCCATCCACGACGACGCCCGTGACGGTGACGGCACGGCCACCGCCGCGTTCTGGCGCGACGAATACCGCCTCAACGGCCGCATCGCCCGCTGGCCCAAGCCGTACGTCGCCGTGATGGACGGCATCGTGATGGGCGGGGGTGTCGGTGTCTCGGCCCACGGCAGCGTCCGTATCGTCACCGAGCGGTCCCGGGTCGCCATGCCGGAGACCGGCATCGGCTTCGTGCCGGACGTGGGCGGCACCCACCTGCTCGCCGAGGCTCCGGGGGAGCTGGGCACCCATCTGGCCCTGACGGGCGCTCAGATCAACGCCGCCGACGCGCTGTTGTGCGGGCTCGCCGACCACTACGTGCCGACGGCCGCCCTGCCGGATCTCCTGGACGCCCTTGCCGAGTCGCCCGTGGGGGAGGCCCTGGCTCCCTACGTGCGGACCCCCGAGGAGGGCGCGCTGGCCGCCCGGTGCGACTGGATCGACGCCTGCTACGCCGCCGACACCGTCGAGGAGATCGTGCGCCGGCTGCTCGCGCACGGCGACCCCGCTGCGAAGGAGGCCGCGGAGACCCTGCTCGCCAAGTCGCCGACCGCCCTGAAGGTCACCCTCGCGTCCCTGCGCCGCGCCCGGAAGCTCGGCACGCTGGAGTTGGTGCTGAACCAGGAGTACCGCGTCTCCTGCGCGGCCCTGGACACACCCGACCTGGTGGAGGGAATCCGCGCCCAGGTCGTCGACAAGGACCGCAGGCCGCGCTGGTCACCGAAGACCCTGGGCGAGGTCACCGACGCCGAGGTCGAGCGCTTCTTCACTCCGCTCGGTGAGCAGGAACTCGGTCTGTCGCCGGCCATGTGCTGAAGGAACATGACTCGCCGGCGGTGCCGTGGAACGGACTCGTGACGGGAAGCCGGGGCGGCGAAGCCTCCGGCGCCCCATCGGCGTCATCATGGGTCAGAGCATGAGCAGCAGCCGCGTATTGGGGACGAGTTTCCGGTTGACGCTGGTGCTCTGCACGAAAATGGTGAAGTGGTCGTTGTGGTCCGGCTTGACGCGGACTTCCGTGTCAGGCAGGCCGAGCAGGGATCGGGCCTCGGGTCCCGTATAGACGCGGTCCGTCTTCTTTTCCAGCACCGCGATCTGCTTTTGTGCCTGGACCTTCTCCGACTTGCTGAGCTCGTAGAACGCCCCACCGGTCCTATAGGTGTGTCCGCATTCGACGACCCACTCCTTGATACCCGCATTGCGGGCCACCGGGATCAACTGGTACTTCGACGGATCGACCGGGGCGAGGCCGGCCGCCTTGATGGTGTCCTCGTTGACCGCTTCAGCCCCGGTGGAGAACACCGCACGCGATCCCCGGATGCCCTGGGTGCGGCCCACCATGAAGTTCTCGGTGGCCTGCCGGATGACCTGCCCGGCCTCCTCCAGGCCCTGCGTGCTGGTGGCGTCCCATATGGCGATGTTGTCCTTGGGGAAGCCGCACTGCATGGCCTCCCGCTTGCCCATCTGGTCGGGCACCAGCACGGCCAGCGTCCAGTTGTCCTGCTGCCGCTCGATCATCTCGGCCACGGCCTGGACCAGTTGGCGTGGATTCCTGACGGGGGCGTCCTGGCAGCGGTGGCTCGCGTTCTCCTGTCCGTCGGTGAGCACGAACGTCAGGAAACTGTGGTCGCCGTACAGCTGGGCCGTCTGGGCCAGCTCCCGCTGCGACTTCAGCGCGGCCGCCAGGAGGGCCGTCATTCCACCCGTCCGGTAGAGCTGCTTCAGCGACGGCATGCGCAGCACGTCCTTGTCGTAGATGACGCACTCCACCTTGTCGGCGAAGACGTACACCGTGACGCGGGTTTCCTGGTCCAATTCCCTGGAACGGCGCGCGAGATAGGCGATCTGCTGGTCTGCGACGTCGACGACTTTCCGGCTCAGGTGCGACATCGACGAGCTCGCATCCAGCACCAGAGCAACGTGATTGATGTAATTCTGGGTTCCGGACATCACAGCTCCCCCTTGTTCCGACTTGATGCTCCAATCCTCTCACCCACCACTGACAATCGATCTTGGTTCCGGTGCCGGCCTAGGACAGCAGCATGCGCGTCCAGGCGACGGCCAGGAGCCCGCAGACGAGTGTGAACAGGCTCTGCACCACGGCCGTCACGGGCATCCTCAGTCGGGCATGCACGACGGCGCCGACCGCTGCCACGGCCGGTACGCCCCAGACGACGCACCAAACCAGGACGGGAGTGCCGCTCGACTGCACGGGGCGCGAGGAATGCGGCGCGTGGGCGGTCCCCATGCCGACCGCGACGAGCAGCAACCCGGCGAAAACGACGATGACCGCGTCCGCGACCAGGAGCAGCACGGCAACGCCGACATCGATCAGTCGGGAAGGGCGTTCACGCCGGGCAGGCGTCGGGGAGCCCTGGTCGTCCGCGGGCGGAGATGCCATGACCCGACTGCACCACGGAATGACAGGTTCGGCACCGTCCGGGACGGTGAAGGAGCCGTACTGTGGCCGGGCCCGCAGCGGTTGTTCGCGCTGGGACTCCGCCGACGCGACCAAGATGCTCGCAGCCCGTACCGGTTGAGGATCTCGTTGACGGGCTGGTGCTGCCTTCCAGCCAGGAGTGACCTTGAGCCTCGCCGACCGCCACATCACCGCCCTCGTGCGGCAGATCGCGACCCAGGACATGATCGAACTCGTCCACCCCTTCGCCGAGTGGCAGACGTTCGGCGCGCTCAGCCGCCGCAGCTACGCCGCCGACGCCGTGACCGTCACCCAGCTCGCCGTCGACTGTGCCCGCGAGATCGAGCACCCGTGCTGTGAGGCCACCGCCCTGAACAACCTGAGCCAGATCCTCCCCGACTGCGGCAGGGTGGACGAGGCGGTGGAGGTCGCGTCAAAGAGCCTGGACATCAGCCGGACACGCGGCGACCGGATGCGACAGGCCACGGCATTGACCAGCCTCGGGGCCTCGCTGCAGCGCGCCGAGAGGTTCGAGGACGGGGTCAAGGCCCATATGGAGAGCCTGACTCTCGGCAGGGAACCCGGCGACCAGGGCTGCATCGGCGAGGCGCTCATGGGCCTGGCCGACACGACGAGGGCGGGAACCAGCTTCCGGAGCGGTGCTTCCAGACGGTGAAGCAGCTGATGAAGACTGCGGTCCACGGCGTTCGCCCCTCCCAGGCACTCACCGCCTGGCGGAACAGGCTCCGCCCACCGACCACCTGAGCCAAGTCGGTCAGTTCGAAGAAGACACGAGAGGCGTGTGAAAGCTCGTCCCTACTGACTCAGCAGTGCAGCAAGTCGGGCGGCCGTCTTCTCTCCCGCCCGCTGTTTGATCAGGCCCTCTTTGGCGGCTGCACGGAGCTTGACCTCTGTGCGGTTCCCCGTGCCCCTTGTCACCAGCGCGGTGACCACTACGGGGTTCATCCCGCCGGCACCGCCACCGGTCACGACACGGATCATCTCCTGGTCCCTGCCCGATTCGAGATGCGCGGACCTCCCGGACCGCCCCGCCCGCTCCAGTACTCCGATGACGCGCCGCACGGCATCGTCGAACGGCAAGGGGACGACAACGTCGATCTCGTGGGCGTTCTTCTTCAACAGCCGGGCCACGAGCCCGGTCAAACGACCACTGCCCCCGCTCACGGCACCCAGCGCGGCAAGCTCTTCCACCAGGATCTGGTCCTCGCTCCGGTCCACGCGTCCACCCCTTCACTGCCTGAAACCTTCCTGCACCCTCCGCCCCATGAGGGCCGGACGGTGCAGGTCCTGTCACTTCGCCTGTTCATGTCGCGGTCGACCGGCGTCAGATCACCTGGTCCAACTCGGCCTCCATCTGTGACGTTTCGACATCACGTGAGAGGGCCTGGGCGAGCAGCATCCGCAGCACGAGCACGATGAGCGCGACACCCAGGATGGCCATGCCGATCCCGCCCATGATGACAGTGACGCCCGGTCCTCCCGCTGCCCCGGCGCATTGATGATGGTGACGGCGAACCAGCGGAGGGCGGCCGTCACGATCGAGCCGATCACGGCGTCGACGTACCGGAAGGCGGCGGGGGAGAAGACGGTTCTGCCTCGCACCATCGTCACCAACCGCCCTACGCAGACCGTGGCGACCTGTGCCGCGATCATGCCCAGGATCGTGATCACGCGCAGTGGGGTCAGCGGGAGCGACCCGTCCTCCGGGTCGGTTGCCAACGCCCACACCATCGACACCTGCACGAAGACGGTGCCGACGAGCACCACCGCGAGCACAGCACTCAACGCACCCAGCGTCAGTTCCCCATCGCCCATCCTTCCATCGACGCCCGATGGGAATCTATCGAATGTCGATAGATGAAGCAAAGGCTGGGACGGAGAATGGGGGACATGTTTCTGCCCGTCAGGAGGGCAACCCTTGAGCCGCTTGATCAGTCTGGTGTGCGGAACCAGAAATTCAGCAGTGCTTTCCCGCCAGGAGTGACCTTGAGCCTCGCCGACCGCCACATCACCGCCCTCGTGCGGCAGATCGCGACCCAGGACATGATCGAACTCGTTCACCCCTTCGCCGAGTGGCAGACGTTCGGCGCGCTGGCGTACATCGCGGAGTGCTACGGATTCCGGTACGCCGACGTCCGCCTGGTCGGCAAGCACAAGATGGCGCACATCCGCATGGTCCGG
Source organism: Streptomyces sp. AK010 (assembly GCF_014207295.1). NCBI lineage: Bacteria > Bacillati > Actinomycetota > Actinomycetes > Kitasatosporales > Streptomycetaceae > Streptomyces > Streptomyces sp. AK010. The sequence continues at coordinate 2,848 of NZ_JACHCX010000039.1, read as the reverse complement.
GACACGAGCCCCCAGGCACAGCAGCGCGCGGCGGCCAACATCGCGGCTTTCCCCGACCCCGGCCCCGGACGGCCGGTGCCGGGCATGTACCCGGGCTCGCTCACGCCGGTCCCCGAGGCGCAGGAGGACGTCGAACTGATCACCACGCTCATCCGCTACGACGCGGCCGGGGCCGCCGCCAATCGCAAGCAACTGCTGTCCATGGCGTGGGCTGGGCCGGTGCTGTTCCTGCTGCTGGCCGTGCTGACCGGAAAGTACGCCGCTCCTCCTGCCCCTCGCCGTCCTCACCCCGGCGTTCCTGCTGGGCGCACTCCGGATCAACACGACCCGGCGCGCGAAACTGGCCGAGCGGCTGCTGGCTGCCGGGTGCACGCCGGTGCGTGACGAGGCGGGGCGGGAGCGGTTCGTGCGTCCGCTGCCCTACGCGGTGTAGGCCGACAGGACAACGGTATGGCGGTGGCGTACGGGCGAGGCCTGTGCGCCACCTGCTTCTCGTAGGGTTTCGCCTTCACTGCTCGACAGCGACTGCATGCCACCGTCGAGTGCCGGGCCCTCGAGGACCCCGTCCCATGGCACTCGCGACCCTTACGCGTCCGTGGTGCGGGAGCGCCGGTCCCCGCGACGTCGCAGATACAGCGGCAGCGCGTACCAGCAGAGGCCGAACCACAGCATGACCCCGGCGACGAGCACTTCGGCGAGAACGCCGGGAACGACGAAGCGGAGGATCAACAGGAGCGTGCAGCCGATGGTCAGGGCGAGCAGGATCATGCCACACATCATCAAACGGCCGGCGGCTTCGACTACCTCGTCCTTCATGCGCTGCCCGGACAGGAACCGGTGGATGGAGACGGGAGCTATGAGCGCTCCGGTGGCCGCTGCCCCGAGCACCACGGTGGTGACGTAGATGGCGCGGTCCAGCGTCTCCAATTCCCTGAACAGTGGGGTGAAGGCCACGCTGAGCAGAAAGCCGAAGAGGATCTGCACGCCCGTCTGTGTGACTCGGGTTTCCTGCAGTATCTCGTTCCAGCGCCGGTTGACTCGCTCCCGCGCTGTCTCGGGCTCCTCGGGGCCGGGTCTCGCACCCGGGCTGTCGTGCCGCGCGCAGCACGCGCTGCTCCCGCCTTCCGGCTCGACGGGTCGATCCGTCATGGTCATGGCATCCTCCCTGTTCCAGAGGATCCGTCTGCCCCGCCGTTACGCATTTCAAGCAGGCATTCCTGGCGGCGCAGGGAAACGAGCAGCGCCCTGCGCGGCCAGCCGTGCGGACCGACATCTTCATGGGCTTTCAACGGCGGACCCGGGGGCACGTTGAACGTCATGACGACCGGGGAGAGGCGGGGAGACCTCGTGCCATCGACCACTGATGCGACCGTACTGGCCTACAAGGGACTCGACGGTATACCTCTCTGGCTGTTGTTCGGGATCGCAGCCCTGGCTCTCGTCATCCTCGGCGCGGCACGGCTCCGCAAGCGCAGCTAGGGCCTGATAGCACCCGCGTCGAGGTCACAAGGTGGTGGCTTCCCACTCCCACGGATTGGCATGGATCTGTTGCAGGAGCTCGGTGAAGGCGGTGCCGTCCTGAAGAACGCCGCTGACTTCCGCAGGAATCCGTTTGTCGTTGATCACCGCGGTCGGTGTGCCCGGCCCTTCGGGCTCCTCCGCTCCTCCGGCCCGCTCGTAGGCCTTCTGTGAGGCGGTCGCGAAGTCGCGGTACTTCATGTTCTTGACGGCCGCGTCGAACGCCGTGCTGCGCAGGCCCTCGACCTGGCCGGCCAGCTTCAGCAGGTAGGCGTCGGTGTAGCCGTCGACGCTCTCTTCGGGCTGGTTGAGGTAGAGCACCTCGTGGTATGCCAGGAATTTGCCCTCCTGCAGCGCCGCACGCACTGCGTTGACCGCCTTCTTGGATCCGCTGCCGCCGAGGCCGTCGTCGAGGAAGGAGGCCAGGGTGTACTGCGCTGTCGCGGTACGGTCGAGCATTGCCTTGCGCAACTGCGGGCCCCCGCCCGAGGTCTCGAACTGCTCGCAGACGGGGCAGCGCAGGTCCTCGTACAGGTGCACCCTCACCTTGGCGTCGGGATCGCCGACCATGATGGTGGTGCCGTCCGCACCGAGCTTCTCGGGCAGGTCCTCCGTACTCTCGAACGCGGGGCGCCGCTCCGGCGGCACATCCGCCCGCCCGCAGCCTGCCAGCGCCAACACCACGGCAGCGCACCACACGACCCGACTGCCCCCACGCACCATGCGTCATTAGTGGGCCCCGGGAAACGGCGGTCAGCGGCGGGTGGTGGTGCCGGGCCCGGGCGCGAAGCCGGTCCGGGGCGAGAGCCGGATCAACAAGGTGCTCACTGCCGTGCGGATGTTCCTGGTGCATGCCGTGGTGAACAAGGCCGCTCCGGCCTGGGTGTTGGAGCAGATCTACGAGGTTGCCGACGACCGTGACCTGCCCCAGGAGGCTCGCGGTGAGAGCGGCGCCATGCTTTATCGGATGCGGGCTCGCCACCGGCTCCAAGAACCCGAGACCGCCATCGACCGGGCTGGCGACGACGAGATCGTCGCCCTGTTCCTGCAGTGCCGCTCCGCGCGCGACCGTCTCATCCTGCTGCTGTTGTCGCGGGTCGGACTGCGCCCGGGGCAGGTTGCGGGCCTGCGCCGCTGTGATCCGCATCTGCTGATGGACTCCCGCACGCTTGGCTGCGACGTCGAGGGCGCCCACGTGCACGTCATCCGGCGTGAGAACGAGAACCGCGCCTGGTCTATTGATCCGAAACTCAAAGGGTTCTATTCGAGGATGTAGCGGACGTGCGGGCCGCCGAAGTAGCCCCGGACGATGTGTGGCTGGCGTTGGCGT
>NZ_JACHCX010000038.1:0-24506 GCF_014207295.1 Streptomyces sp. AK010 | reverse complement strand
TACCGGGGCTCCGCTCCTCATGTCCGGCGAAACCGCTGCCTACGGCCCCCTGGACAACCCCGCCCGAGCCATAACTTCACGGCCTTGGGACTAGCCCTATCCGGCCAGTGCGAACCACCCGAAGGGACAGTGCAGTTGGGATGAACCGTCCGCGCGGGTGACGCGTCCTGAACCTGTAAGAAGCGGTGCCGCGAAATCCCTGCGGATTGACGCCCGTGGGGCAACACTGGGTTCCGACGACTTATCACAACGGGGGGCGGCCATGAACGACACTTCTAGCCGCGGAACAGACACGACATCATCCGACTCAGCCGACGCAATCCCACCATCCCTCTCGACCCAGCGAAAGATCCCACCCATGTGCCAGCACCAGACCCAGTGCCCCTCAGCCGACTCCGCCGACCGGGAATCCGCCCGCCTCGTGGCACACCACCCGGAACAGGGATGGAGCCTGCTGTGCAACGGCGTGGTGCTCTTCGAGGACACCGGCGAGCTGCTGCCGGACGGCCGGGCCATCGCCCCGCACCGCCCGCTGGCCGGCCAGGTGATGACGGCCGCCTGAGGCCGTTCGGCGGGGTGACGCCCCGCCGGCAGACATGAGGGGCCGGCCGCAGGACATTCTGCGCACCGGCCCCGACGCATATCCGCGGGTCGTCACTGCCCGTCACCAGCCGCCACGTCCCGTTCCCGCCTCGCACGACTTCCCACGGATGCCCGTTTTCCGGAAGACTCCTAAAAGTTTCGCGGTCACCCGTCGACGGAGGTGGGGCAAGTGGGAGCACGTGGGGCCGACGCCGAGGGCAAGGTCACCATCACGGAGATCGCCCGGCAGGCCGGTGTGTCCGTGCCTACCGTGTCCCGGGTCGTCAACGGCCGGTCCGACGTGTCGCCGCAGACCCGGGCCCGGGTCGAGGACCTGCTGCGCCGACACGGCTACCGCAAGCGCCCCGCGGCCCCGGGCGCCCGTGCCGCCCTGCTCGACCTGGTCTTCAACGACCTCGACAGCCCCTGGGCCGTGGAGATCATCCGTGGGGTCGAGGAGGTCGCGCACGCATCCGGGGTCGGCACGGTGGTCTCGGCCATCCACGGGCGTTCGGGCGACGCCCGCGAGTGGATGCGCAACCTGCGGGCCCGCGCCTCCGACGGCGTCATCCTCGTGACGTCCGCCCTGGATCCGACCCTGCACGAGGTGCTGCGCATCCTCGGCGTTCCTCTGGTGGTCGTCGACCCGGCGGGCGCCCCCGCCCTGGACGCCCCCACGATCGGCGCCGCGAACTGGTCGGGCGGCATGGCGGCCACCGAGCACCTGCTGTCCCTCGGTCACCGCCGGATCGGCCTGATCGCCGGACCACCCCGGCTGCTGTGCTCCCGGGCCCGCTTGGACGGCTACCGCGCGGCCCTGGAAGGCGCCGGAATCACGATGGACGCCTCCCTCGTCGTCCCCGGCGACTTCCGCCCCGAGTCGGGGTTCACCGCCTGCACCACCCTGCTCGACCTTCCCGAGCCGCCGACCGCGCTGTTCGCGGCCAGCGACCAGATGGCACTCGGCGCGATCGAGGCGCTGCGCCGGCGTGGGCTGCGGGTGCCGCAGGACATGAGCGTGGTCGGCTTCGACGACCTTCCGGAGGTTCGCTGGTCGGCACCGCCCCTGACGACGGTCCGCCAGCCCCTGGCCGACATGGGCAAGCTCGCCGTGCGCACGGTGCTCCGCATGACCCGCGACGAGCAGCCGGACTCACCACGGGTGGAGCTGGGCACCGACCTGGTGGTCCGGGCGAGCACCGCGCCCCCCGCCTGACCTCCACCGCGAGGTGCGGCGCCCCGCCACCCCCTGTCCGGCAGGGCGCCGCCCGCCCCCGCTACCTCCCCCCGAGCGCCTCGCGCAGCGCGAAGTACGCCGGCTTGCGCCGCAGTTCCTCGTCCCACGGCAGGGCCGCGCCCTCGCCCGGGAAGAACGCCGGGATCCACGAGTACTTGTCGGTGTAGTCCCACAGCGTGACGCCGACGCACCGCCGTACCGCCAGGCACGCCTCGGTCACGTCGGCGTACCACTCGCCCTGCTGTGCCAGCTTCTCCTCGGTCGCGGGCAGTTGCATCCGGATGTCGACCTCGGTGAGCGCGGTGTCGAGACCGAGCCGGGAGAAGCGGCGGAGGTTGTCCTCCAGGGTGTCCGGATAACCGTACTGCAAGGCCAGGTGGGCCTGGAGGCCGATGCCGTGCAGCGGGACGCCCGCGGCCTTCAGCTCCTTTGCCAGGCGGTGGTAGGCGTCGCTCTTCGGGCCGATCCCCTCGATGTTGTAGTCGTTGAGGTAGAGCTTGACGCGTGGATCGGCCTGGTGCGCCCAGCGCAGGGCGTCGGCGATGTAGCCGGACCCGAGCGTCTTGTAGAAGACCGACTCCCGGTAGGTGCCGTCCTCGTTGAACGCCTCGTTGACGACGTCCCAGGCGAACACCTTGCCCCGGTAGTGCCGTACCTCGGTCTGGATGTGCTTCTTCAGTACGGCCCTCAGCTCCGGGGCCGTCCATTCCCTGCTCGTGAGCCACTCCGGCAGCTGGCTGTGCCAGACCAGGGTGTGGCCGCGCACCTTCTGCCGGTTGGCCCGGGCGAGGTTCACGATCTCGTCGCCCTGGGAGAAGTCGAACACGCCCTGCTCGGGCTCCGTCGCGTACCACTTCATGCCGTTGCCGGGCGTGATCTGGTCGAACTCGCTGCCGAGCAGGGCCTTGTACGGTCCGTCCACGAGCTCGGGGTTGTCGGTGGCGCTGCCGAAGTAGCGGCCGTGCCGCTGGGCGAGGTCGGCGAGAGTGGGCTGCTGGTGCCCCGCCTGGGCGGGCGTGCCGGCGCCGATGCCGACGGCGACCAGGAGCGCGGCGACGGCGCCGGCGAGTCTGAGACGGGTGGTGCGCATGGTGCGACTCCTCACGACGGGTGGGTGGGTAGAGCCGTACGTTCGTGGCGCGGGTCAGCCCTTGGTGGCGCCGGCGGTGAGGCCGCCGACGAGCTGACGCTCGGCGACCGAGTAGAAGGCGAGGGCGGGGACCATGGCCAGCACCAGATAGGCGAAGACCTTGGCGTAGTCGGCGGAGTACTGCCCCTGGAACTGCTGGACGCCGATCGGCAGCGTCCACCACTGGGAGTCGGTGAACACCAGCAGCGGCAGGAAGAAGTTGTTCCAGCTGGTGACGACGGCCAGCACGGAGACGGTGCCGAGCGCGGGCCGGGCCATGGGCAGCAGCACCCGCCAGAAGAAGCCGAAGGAACTGCACCCGTCGAGCGTGGCCGCCTCCTCCAGCTCGCCCGGGATCTGCCGGAAGAAGCCCCGCAGGATGATGATCGTCATCGGCAGTCCGAAGGCTGCCTGCGGGAGGATCACGCCGAGGGGGTTGTCCAGCAGGTCCAGGGAGCGCAGCAGCAGGAACAGCGGCAGGGCAGCCACCGCGAACGGGAACATCAGCCCCATGGTGAACAGCGTGAACAGCGCTTCCCGGCCCCGGAAGGCGAACCGTGCGAAGGAGAAGGCCGACAGGGCGGAGACCGCGACGATCAGGACGGTCGTACCGATCGCGATCAGCGTGCTGTTGCCGATCAGCCGCCAGAAGTCTCCCGAGCCGAGGATCTGGGTGTAGTTGGAGGTCACCCACGACTCGGGCAGACCGACCGGGTTGCGGGAGAGTTCGTCGGTGGACTTGAAGCCGGAGAGCGCGGCGTAGAGCAGGGGGACGGCCATGACCGCGCCGACGACGGTCAGGACGAGGTGCAGGCTCCAGGCCCTCCCCCGCGCCCGGCTCTTCTGACTGGCTGTCATTTTCCGTCACCCCGCATGGTCGTGGTGGCCCCCTCCAGGTCGCGCCGGAGGACGAACCGCTGGTAGGCGAGGGCGAAGACGAGGCTGATGCCGAACATGACGACGCTGATCGCGCTGGCGTAGCCGACCTGGTAGCGCTTGAAGCCGTACTGGAACATGGTCACGGCCATGGTCTCGGAGTGGTGGTCGGGGCCGCCCGCGGTGGTCACCCACACCAGGTCGAAGAGCTGGATCGATCCGATGACCGCCAGGAACACGCTGATGCGCAGGGTGGGCGCGAGCAGCGGCAGCGTGACGTTGCGGAACCGCTGCCAGGCACTCGCCCCGTCGATGAGCGCCGCCTCGGTCAGTTCCCGCGGGACGGCCTGGAGTCCGGCCAGGTACAGCATCATGTGGAAGCCGAAGTACTTCCAGGTCATGACCAGGAACACGGTCGCCATGACGGTGGACGGATCCGCGAACCACTCCCCGCCCAGCCCCTCCAGCCCGATCTTGCCGAGGACCTGGTCGGCGAAGCCGTCGTCCGGGGCGAAGAGCATGCCGAAGAGGATTCCGGTGATGGCCTCGGACAGGACGTACGGGGCGAAGAACAGCATCCGGTACACCGCCCGGCCGCGCATCCGCTGGTTGAGCAGGACGGCCATGGCGAGGGCGAACGGCAGTTGGAGAGCGAGCGACAGCACCACGAGAACGAGGCAGCGCCACAGGTCGCCGAGGAAGACGTCGTCCTTCAGGAGCCTGGTGAAGTTCTCGCCGCCGATGTAGTCGGAGGGCATGCCGAAGCCGCCCCAGCGGAAGAACGCGGCGTACAGGGCGAACAGCATCGGCAGCAGCACGAGCCCCAGGAACAGCACCAGGGCAGGGAGTTGGAAGCCGGCCGCGGTGAGCCAGTGCAGCGTGCGGCGCCGGGCCCGGCCCGTGGGCCGGGCCGCGGCCGGGGGCGGGGAACCGGCGCCGGGGCCGGTCCGTTTGTCCGGCAGGAACGTGGAGGTCATCGCCGGCTACTGCTCTTCCTTCGCGGTCTTCGTGATCGACTGGGCGACCTGCCCGGGCGACTTGGACCCGGCGATGAGCGCGGCCACGCTGTCGTTGACCTCCTGGCCGACGGCGGGCGCGTACGCCTGGTCGAGGTAGAGCTGGAAGCCGGTGGCCGCCTTCAGCTGCGCCTGTACGGCCTTGATGTTGGGGTCGGCGATGGCGCTCTCGGCCGCCGGGACCACGGGCAGCACACCGGTCTTCTTGACCAGTTCCAGATCGGTGGCTTCGGACGCGAAGAACTTGAGGAAGTCGACGGCCTCCTGCGGGGCGCCCCGGCGCAGTGCGTGTCCGCCGCCTCCGCCGAACACCTCGGTGATGGCGCCCTTGCCGCCCTCGACCGCGGGGAACGGGAAGAAGCCGAGGTCCTTGCCGAGGCCCTTGCCCGCGTCGGCCTGGACCGTGGGCGCCCACTGGCCCATGAGCTCCATGGCCGCCTTGCCGTTGCCGACGGTGGCGGCCTGGCCGGTGGGGGTGGAGTAGGCGGCGCCGAGGAAGCCCTTCTGGAACGGCCGGAGGCCGACGAGTTCTTTCAGGTGCTCGCCCGCCTCGACGAAGGGGGCCGTGGTGAAGTCCTTGTCGTCGTAGGCCTTCTGGAGCGCATCGGCGCCGGCGGTGCGCATCGCGAGGTAGGCCCAGTAGTACATGCCGGGCCACTTCTCCTTGCCGGCCAGGGCCAGCGGCGTGACCTCGGCGGCCTTCAGCTTGCGTATGGCGTCGAGGAAGTCGCTCCAGGTGGTCGGGGGCTCGGCGATGCCGGCCTTCTCGAAGAGCGCCTTGTTGTACCAGAAGCCGATCATGCCGATGTCGAACGGGATGCCGTAGGCCTGGTCGTCGAGCAGGTACGGCTCTCGGGCGACCGGCAGCAGGGCGTCGCCCCACGGCTTGGTGCGCTCCGTGAGGTTCTCGACGAGCCCGGCGTCGACCTGCTGCTTCAGCACGCCGCCGCCCCAGGTGTGGAAGATGTCGGGCAGCTTCCCGGAGGCGGTCAACGCCGTCATCTTCGACTTGTAGGCGTCGTTCTCCATCTGGACGATCTTTATCTTGACCTTGGGGTTCTGCACCTCGTACTTCCGGGCGAGAGCGGCCCAGACGCCCTTGGCAGGCTGGGTGGTGGAGATGTTCCACCATTCGATCGTGGTCGTCCCCGACGACCCTCCGTCCGAGTCCCCGCCGCATGCGGTCAGTGCCGTCATCCCCAGACCGGCCGCGGCGGAGGCCGCCAGGAAGCCGCGGCGGGACAGTGCCGGGTCGCCCATCATGCCCTCCTCGAAAGTTTCGAACTATATCCAGAAAGCTTCGTTGCTGCCGCACCCTAGAGACAGCGGCCAAAGGGTGGCAACCCCTTGTACGCGTTCAATCTCTCTGCGGAGCAGCGACCGGACGCGGTCGCGAAACATTCGGATCAACAGGCGAACATTCCGAAGGTCGCATGGCCGCGATCACACAGGGTGTCCGCGTTCGAGCCGCGAATCGGCAGCGCTCATTCCGTGGACGGAGTCGTCCCAGGGGGTCTCATCTCGCCTTTTCACCCCTGCGACCGCCCGGCCGGCCAGTCTTAACGGAAGCTTGACGCGCTCGGCCCCCTCTTTCATGGGCCACTGCATCACGCTCCGCTTACGCTGATCGGGCCGTCCAGTGATGGCCGGAAACCACACTGAGCCGCACACCGGGAGCACGTCGATGGCCACCACCGAGCACCCGGCACCGAGCCGTCCGGAGCCCACCCCACCCGGCCGTGTGCGCGCCTGGATGCTGGAAGGCCTGTCCGACATGGGCAAGGACGGTGGCCACACCGGGCCCCACTCCCAGCCGGAGCCCCCGCACCGGGGACAGCGCTGGTGGCGGGTGATGTGTCTGACCGGCGTCGACTACTTCTCGACCCTCGGCTACCAGCCGGGCATCGCGGCCCTGGCCGCCGGACTGCTGTCGCCGATCGCGACCATCGTCCTGGTCGTCGTCACCCTGGCCGGCGCCCTGCCCGTCTACCGCCGCGTGGCCGAGGAGAGCCCCCACGGCGAGGGCTCGATCGCGATGCTGGAACGGCTGCTCTCCTTCTGGCAGGGCAAGCTGTTCGTGCTGACCCTGCTGGGGTTCGCCGCCACCGACTTCCTCATCACCATCACGCTGTCGGCCGCCGACGCCTCCACCCACCTCGTGGAGAACCCCCATCTGACCGGTGCCCTGCACGACAAGCAGATGCTGATCACCCTCGTCCTGGTGGCCCTGCTCGGGGCGGTGTTCCTCAAGGGCTTCCTGGAGGCGATCGGCGTCGCGGTCGCCCTGGTCGGCGCCTACCTCGCGCTGAACGCGGTCGTGGTGGTCGTCGGCCTCTGCCACGTCATCACCGCCGGCCATGTGATCACCGACTGGTCGAGCGCCCTCACCACCCAGCACAGCAACGTCTTCGCCATGATCGGCGTCGCCCTGCTCGTCTTCCCGAAACTGGCGCTCGGGCTCTCCGGGTTCGAAACGGGCGTCGCCGTGATGCCGCACGTCCAGGGCGACCCGGACGACACGGAGGCACGGCCGACCGGCCGCATCCGCGACACGAAGAAGCTGCTCACCACGGCCGCGCTGATCATGAGCGTCTTCCTGATCACGACCAGCTTCATCACCACCCTGCTCATCCCGGAGAAGGAGTTCGAGGCGGGCGGCCAGGCCAACGGCCGTGCGCTCGCATACCTGGCGCACGACTACCTGGGCAACACCTTCGGCACGGTCTACGACGTCTCGACGATCGCCATCCTCTGGTTCGCCGGCGCGTCCGCGATGGCCGGCCTGCTCAACCTGATGCCGCGCTACCTGCCCCGCTACGGCATGGCCCCGCACTGGGCCCGCGCCGTGCGGCCCATGGTCATCGTCTTCACCCTGATCGCCTTCCTGGTGACCTGGATCTTCGACGCCGACGTCAACGCGCAGGGCGGTGCCTACGCCACCGGCGTGCTGGTCCTCATCAGCTCCGCCGCGATCGCGGTGACCATCGCCGCCCGCAAGGCCCGGCAGCGGAACTGGACCATCGCCTTCGCGGTGATCTCCGCGGTGTTCCTCTACACGACCGTGCTCAACGTCATCGAGCGCCCGGACGGCGTGAAGATCGGCGCCTGCTTCATCGCCGGCATCGTCCTGGTCTCCCTGCTGTCACGGCTGGCCCGGGCCTTCGAGCTGCGCGTGACCAGCGTGACGCTGGACGACATGGCGGAGCGCTTCGTCCGGGACGTGGCCAGCCGCCGGATGCGGTTCATCGCCAACGAGCCCGACCGGCGCGACATCGCCGAGTACCGCGACAAGATCGAGCAGATCCGCCACGACAACGACGTGTCCGGCCAGGAGGATTTCGTCTTCGTCGAGGTGACGGTGACCGACCCCTCCGAGTTCGAGGCGGGCCTGACCGTACGCGGTGAGGTGCTGCACGGCCGCTATCGCGTCCTGACCCTGGAGTCGTCCTCGATCCCCAACGCCCTGGCCGCGCTGCTGCTGCACGTCCGCGATGCGACGGGCCGCACCCCGCACATCTACTTCGAGTGGACCGAGGGCGGGCCCTTCGCCAACTTCCTGCGCTTCTTCCTGTTCGGGCAGGGCGAGGTCGCCCCGGTGACCCGCGAGGTCCTGCGGGAGGCGGAGCCGGACCGCAAGCGGCGGCCGAGGGTGCACGTGGGCTGAGTCGGGCCGTCGCGGTCAGGCGCTCGCGCTCTTCCTGCCGAAGCCCCTTCGCGGCGGGCGCACCGCGACCTGCCCGTAGTGGATCTCGCCCGTGATCCGTATCCGCAGCAGGACGGGGACGTCGGCCGGCCGGCGGGCCTTGATCTCGGAGAAGTTCAGCACCAGTCCGCCGGTGTCGACCACGACACCCGGCCGGGTCAGCAGCTTCAGGGCGCCTGCCCGCAGATCCAGGTCGATGTCCAGGGTGTCGTGGGTGATCACCGCGTCGGTGAAGTCCAGAGTCACCTCACCCCACGCCGAACGGATCTCCAGCCGCCGCGGCACCACCCAGCCGTCACCCCGGCGGGTCGAGGCCCCCTCCTGCCGGATCCGGACGACGTCCTCGGCCTCACCGGACGCCTGACCGGTCACCGCGGGCAGATCCGCCGTCAGCACGGCGAGCTCGCCCACCGTGCGCGCGGACAGCGCCGTCTCCAGCCGCTCCTCGAGCTCCTCCAGGGTGAGCCGCCCCTCACCCGCGGCGACGCGCAGCACGTCCACGACCTGGTCCCGGTCCGCGTGTGACGCCCTCACCTCGGGCGATCCACCGGTCCGCGCGATCTCGGCCGCCATCACTCCACCCCCGATCCCCCGGGCACGCCGCCCGGCCCGTCCACTCGACCACTCGACCACTCGACCACTCGACCACTCGACCACTCGACCACTCGACCACTAACGCTATATCGCGTTACACCCAACGGCCAACCCCGCAGCCGGCGTTCCCTCCCGGCGCCCCTATCGTGACCGGCATGCAGTCCTACACGATCGGCCAGGCAGCACGGCTGCTCGGCGTCAGCCCGGACACCGCCCGCCGCTGGGCGGACGCGGGCCGCATCACGACCCACCGCGACGAGGCCGGGCGACGGCTCGTCGACGGGCGTGACCTGGCCGCCTTCTCGGTCGAACTCGCCCGGTCCGGCACCGCCGAGGAGGACACCCCGTACACCTCGGCCCGCAACGCCTTCCCCGGCATCGTGACCGCGATCAGACTCGGCGACGTCGCCGCCCAGGTCGAGATCCAGGCCGGCCCGCACCGGCTCGTCTCCCTGCTCACCCGCGAGGCGGTGGAGGAACTGGGCCTGGAGGTCGGCATGGAGGCGACGGCCCGCGTGAAGTCGACCAATGTCCATATCGACCGCGTCTGAGGCCTGGAGGCAGAGGTCGACGGCCTGGAGGGCGAAGGTCGACTTCACGCGGGCCGAGGCGACGCAGACAATCTCATACCAGGCCGAACACCCCCACCGGGCTACCGTGCACTCATGAGCCTGAGCATCCGCAACCAGCTCCCCGGCACCGTCACCGCCGTCACCCCGGGCGAGGCCATGGCGACGGTCACGGTCCGCCTCGCCGGCGGCCAGGACCTCACCGCGGCGATCACCCGCGAAGCCGCGGAAGACCTCCGTCTCGCCCCGGGCACCGCCGTACGCGCCCTGATGAAGTCGACGGAGGTCTCCCTGGCGACCGCGCCCATCGAGGGCCTGTCGATCCGCAATCAGCTCCCCGGTACGGTCACCGGCCTGGCCGCCGGCGAGGCGATGGCATCCGTCCGCGTCACGGTGGAGGGCGGCGAACTGACCGCCGCCATCACCCGGGACGCCGCGGAGGGCCTGGCCCTCTCGCCCGGAACCCCCGTCGTCGCGCTGATCAAGGCGACCGAGGTGTCACTCGCCACCGCATGACTCGCCCGTACACGACGGGAGGGGCCCCGCACCGCGGAGCCCCTCCCTGTGACCGGTCGGCCGGTCGTCAGTCCTCGTACGCGTCCAGCGGCGGGCAGGAGCAGACGAGGTTCCGGTCGCCGTAGGCCTGGTCGATGCGGCGCACCGGCGGCCAGTACTTGTCGGCGGTCGACGCCCCGGCCGGGAAGACGGCCTCCTCACGGCTGTAGGCGTGCTCCCACTCCCCGGCGAGCGCGCCGGCGGTGTGCGGGGCGCCGCGCAGCGGGTTGTCCTCCGCGGGCCACTCGCCGGAGCCGACCTTCTCGATCTCCGCGCGGATGGCGATCATCGCCTCGCAGAAGCGGTCCAGCTCCGCCAGGTCCTCCGACTCGGTCGGCTCGATCATCAGCGTCCCGGCGACCGGGAACGACATGGTCGGCGCGTGGAAGCCGTAGTCGATCAGCCGCTTGGCGACGTCGTCGACGCTCACGCCGGTCGCCTTGGTCAGCGGCCGCAGGTCGATGATGCACTCGTGCGCGACGAGACCGCCGGGGCCGGTGTAGAGCACCGGGTAGTGCGGCTCCAGCCGCTTGGCGATGTAGTTGGCGCTGAGCACGGCCACCTGCGTCGCCCGCTTCAGCCCCGCGCCGCCCATGAGCCGGACGTACGCCCACGAGATGGGCAGGATGCCGGCGGAGCCCCACGGGGCCGCCGAGATGGGCCCGACGCCCGTCTTCGGGCCGGCCTCGGGCTGCAGCGGGTGGTTCGGCAGGTAGGGCGCGAGGTGCTCGCGCACCGCGACCGGGCCGACGCCGGGACCGCCGCCGCCGTGCGGGATGCAGAAGGTCTTGTGCAGGTTCAGGTGCGAGACGTCGCCGCCGAAGTGTCCCGGCTTGGCGAGCCCGACGAGCGCGTTGAGGTTGGCCCCGTCGACATAGACCTGCCCGCCCGCCTCGTGCACCTGCGCGCAGATGTCGGCGACGTGCTCCTCGAAAACACCGTGCGTGGACGGGTACGTGATCATGAGCACGGCCAGCTGCTCGCGGTACTGCTCGATCTTGGCCCGCAGGTCCTCGACGTCGATCTCGCCGTCCTCGGCGGTCTTCACGACGACGACCTTCATGCCGGCCATCACGGCGCTGGCGGCGTTGGTGCCGTGCGCCGACGACGGGATCAGGCACACGGTGCGCTGCTCGTCCCCGTTGGCCCGGTGGTACCCGCGGACGGCGAGCAGACCGGCCAGCTCGCCCTGCGACCCGGCGTTCGGCTGGAGGGAGACCTTGTCGTAGCCGGTGACCTCGGCGAGCCGGTCCTCCAGCTCGTGGATGAGGGTGAGGTAGCCCCCGGCCTGCTCGGCGGGTGCGAAGGGGTGCAACTGCCCGAACTCGGGCCAGGTGACCGGCTCCATCTCGGTGGTCGCGTTGAGCTTCATGGTGCAGGAGCCCAGCGGGATCATGCCCCGGTCGAGCGCGTAGTCGCGGTCGGCCAGCTTGCGCAGGTAGCGCAGCATGGCGGTCTCGGAGCGGTGCTGGTGGAAGACGGGGTGCGTCAGGTAGTCGTCGGTCCGCAGCAGCGCGGCCGGAAGCCCGTCCTCGGCGGCCGCGTCCAGCGCCTCGACGACACCTTCGACACCGAAGGCGGCCCACACGGCGCGCAGCTGGGCGCGCGTGGTGGTCTCGTCGCAGGCGATCGAGACGTGGTCGGCGTCGACGTGCCGCAGGTTGACCCCGTTGTCCCGGGCGGCGGCCACGACCTCGGCGGCCCGGCCCTCGACCCGCACGGTCAGGGTGTCGAAGTACGCCCCGTGCACAACCTCGACGCCGCCGCCCGCGAGCCCGGCGGCCAGGACCGTTGCGTACCGGTGGGTGCGCCGCGCGATGCCCTTCAGGCCCTCCGGGCCGTGGTAGACGGCGTACATGCCGGCCATGACGGCCAGCAGCACCTGCGCGGTGCAGATGTTGCTGGTCGCCTTCTCACGGCGGATGTGCTGCTCACGCGTCTGCAGCGCCAGCCGGTAGGCCTTGTTGCCGTCGACGTCCACCGACACGCCGACGAGCCGCCCGGGCAGGCTGCGCGCCATCTTGTCCTGGACCGCCATGTAGCCGGCGTGCGGTCCGCCGAAGCCCATGGGGACGCCGAAGCGCTGCGTCGTACCGACGGCGATGTCCGCCCCGAGCTCACCGGGCGACTTCAGCAGCGTCAGCGCCAGCAGGTCGGCGGCGACGGTGACGAGCGCCCCGAGCTCGTGCGCCCGGTCGATGACCGGCTTGATGTCCCGCACGGCGCCGGAGGCACCCGGGTACTGGAGCAGCACGCCGTTGATCTCGCGCTCGGCGATCTCGGCGGGGATGCCCTCGCTGAGGTCGGCGACGACGATCTCGACGCCGGTCGGCTCGGCGCGGGTCTGGATCACGGCGATGGTCTGCGGCAGGGTGTCCGCGTCGACCAGGAACAGGCCCTTCTTGTTCTTGCCCAGACGCCGCGACAGCGCCATGGCCTCGGCGGCCGCGGTGCCCTCGTCGAGCAGGGAGGCGCCCGAGGTCGGCAGCCCGGTCAGCTCGGCGACCATGGTCTGGAAGTTGAGCAGCGCCTCGAGCCGGCCCTGCGAGATCTCCGGCTGGTACGGCGTGTAGGCCGTGTACCAGGACGGGTTCTCCATGACGTTGCGCATGATGACCGGCGGCGTGAACGTGCCGTGGTAGCCGAGACCGATCATGGAGCCGAGGACCTGGTTGCGGTCGGCGAGGGAGCGCAGCTCGGCGATCACCTCGGCCTCGCTGCGGGCACCCGGGAGGTCCAGTGCCTCGGCGCTCTTGATCACGGCCGGAACCGCGGCGGCCGTGAGCTCGTCCAGCGAGCCGTAGCCGACCTGGGCGAGCATCTTGGCGCAGGCCTCGTGGTCGGGGCCGATGTGGCGCTGCTCGAAGGGGACTGCCTCTTCGAGCTCGGAGAGCGGAATGCGGTGGGCGGTCATTACGGAGGCCTCCTGGTCGACACGACCTGCGAGGGGCACCACGGCACGGGTACCCGGACGGCCTCCCCCTCTGTCATCTCAACCTGAGAGCTTCACCGGATCGCCCGAAGGCCTCCGGCTTTCACCGTCGGTGAGAGCGGACGCCGTCGACACCCGCCCTGCTTTCCAGAGTGACCTCGTCCGTGCGGTACGTGAGCCTGAGAGATTCCGGGGAGGATTTGCTCCTTCGGCGCCTCCGATGATGTCTGGAGGACTCTCCCGCGCGGGGTCAACAGCCGTTGCTAGCGTACCAGCGAGGTCAACGCACGAACCTTCGAGTGGCCGCATCCCCACTTGTACCGTTTTGTAGTGTTTACGAATGAGGTGCGACCATGTGGAGGGCCCGTGCGAACCGATATCGATCCGCGCAACCTGATCGGCCGCAAGGCGTTCGACCGCAACGGGACCAGGATCGGCACGATCGACGAGGTCTACCTCGACGACGCCACCGGCGAACCGGAGTGGGCGGCCATACGGACCGGCCTGTTCAGCAGGGACGCCTTCGTCCCCCTGGAGCCCAGCGAACTGATCGAGGGTGCCCTCCACGTCCCCTTCGAACGCGCTCTGATCAAGGACGCCCCCGACTTCGGCGTGGGCCGCCACCTCTCCCCCGAGCAGGAACTGCAGCTCTACCACCACTACGGCCTCGACGTCGCTGCCCCGCCCCCGCTGCCGGACCACGACTTCGGCAAGCTCGCGGGCACCGACGAGACGGCCTGAGACTCCGCCCCGGGCACGCCGCCTCCCCCATCCGGCCCCCGTAACACCAACGGCAACGGATCCGCCGCCTCCAGGTCCGGATCGTCGACCCGGAACGTCCGCACCCGCCCGGGCTCCGAGTCGGGCGTCTCGAACCGTACGGTGACCCGCCCGAGGCCGCTGCCCTGCACCCATCCGTGCCCGAACTCGGCGTGCCGCACGTCGTGCCCGGCGGGCCACCGCCGCTCGGCGAGCGACGGCTGCTCCTCGGCCGCCGCCGCGGCGTGCTCCTCGACCGGACGCTCCGCGACCGCCCGCTCCCCCGCCGCCTGGGCGAACAGGTCCTCCTGCGTGTAGTCGGCGAGGCCGCTGACCCCCACCCCGAGGAGCCTCACCCCACCGGTCGTATCGACCGAGTCCAGCAGTCTGGCCGCCGCCTCGCGGATCACCGCGGGATCGTCCGTGGGCCCGCGCAGCGTCTCGGACCGGGTGAGCGTCGAGAAGTCGTACCGCCGCACCTTCAGCACGATCGTCCGCCCCGACAGCCCGGCCCCGCGCAGCCTGCGCACACAGCGCTCGGCGAGCCGCTGCACCTCCAGCCCGACCCGCGTCCGGTCATGGATGTCCACGTCGTAGGTGTCCTCGACCGACACCGATTTCGTCTCGCGCTCCGCCACCACCGGCCGGTCGTCGCGCGCCAGGGCCATGGCGTACAGACCGTGCCCGTGCGCCTTCCCCAGCAGCCGGACCAGTTCGTCCTCGCCCGCCTCGACGATCTCCTCGACCGTGGTGATTCCGGCCCGTCTCAGATGGTCCCCCGTCGCCGGCCCCACCCCGGGCAGCGTCCGCACCGGCATCGGCCCGAGCATCGCCCGTTCGGTCCCCGGCTCGATCACCACCAGCCCGTCGGGCTTGGCCTCCTCCGAGGCGATCTTCGCGAGCATCTTGGAGGCGGCGAGCCCCACCGACCCCGTGAGACCCGTGACGGCCCGTATGTCCGCGCGCAGCTTGACCCCGGCCAGCCGCGCCGACGGCTCGTCCCAGGCCACTCCCCCGGCCTCCAGGTCCACGAACGCCTCGTCCAGACTCAGCGGCTCCACCAGAGGCGACAGCGCACGCAGCAGCTCCATCACCCGCTCGCTGATCGACTTGTAGAGCGTGAAGCGCGGCACGAGATACGCGGCGTTGGGAGCGAGCCGCCGGGCCTGCCCCATGGGCATCGCCGAATGCACCCCGAAGACCCGCGCCTCGTACGACGCGGTCGCCACCACCCCACGCGGCCCGAGCCCGCCCACGACCACGGCCTTCCCCCGCAGACTCGGCTTGGACGCCTGCTCCACCGAAGCGAAGAAGGCATCCATGTCGAGATGCAGGATCGTGGGCGCGGTTCTCACAACTCCGATGCTGCCCTACGCCACTGACAACGCCCCGCGCGGCAACCCCGGACGCCCCACCGGAAGCCGTTGTGGTACCCCCTGGCACCAGCTTACGGCCGGGCGCGGAAACGTCCCTCCTCCTGCGACCGCGTACATCCCGCGCCGCCCGACGGATCAGACGGCCCGGTTCCGGCGGCGCGCCAGCTCGTCCGCCGGGTTGGGCCCCACCAGGGTCTCGCCGGTGTCGATGCGCTCACCGTGCAGCTGGGACAGGGCGCTCTCGACGTCCCGCCACACCACGCCCACGGCGATCCCGAACACCCCTTGGCCGCCCTGGAGCAGGGCATGAACCTCATCGGGCGAGGTGCACTCGTAGACCGTCGCGCCGTCGCTCATCAGCGTCATGCGCTCCAGATCACTGAAACCGCGTTCCCTGAGGTGCTGGACGGCCGTGCGGATGTTCTGCAGCGACACCCCGGTGTCGAGGAACCGCTTGACGATCTTCAGGACGACCACGTCCCGGAAGCTGTACAGCCGCTGCGTCCCCGACCCGTAGGCGGGACGCACGCTCGGCTCGACGAGCCCCGTGCGGGCCCAGTAGTCCAACTGCCGGTAGGTGATACCGGCGGCCGCACAGGCCGTGGGGCCGCGATAGCCGATCTGCTCGGACGCCATGGACGTCGTCCCTCCGCTGCTCGGCACCGCTGTCGGTCGCTGCGGAGCGTGATCGGCCGCACCACCGGGCTGGGGGCACCCCCCGCCCGGCAGGGGCCGTGAGCCGGGGGGAGGGTACGGACCGCTCGCCCTGAGACTGCGCTCGGGGCCGCCCCCAGCCGTACCGTCGCCGCTGCTTCTCACGCCGACCTCCGTCCTTGACCTGCCTTCTCGACGGTAGGCAGTCACCAGGGGTGCGTCAACGATCGCCACACTCGCCACGCCGAGTGATAATCACCCTGAGAGTGGTTTCCCGTGCCCCACCGCGGGGAAAGGCTAGCCGAATGCGTCCGGCGAGAACCGTATGACGCTCTCACGCGCCACCGGCACATGCGGGCATTTCGCCCATGACACAAACGGCGGGCGGCCCGGTCACGGACCACACCGTCCGTCGGGCCGCCCACACGACTGTTCCGACCGCTGCCGCTCCTCGAGCAGCTCACTGACTGCTGGTGCCGAAGTCCTCCGGAGAGATCTGGTCGAGGAACTCGCGGAACTTCTCCACCTCGTCCTCCTGCTCGTCCGGGATCGCGATACCGGCGTCGTCGAGCACCGTGTCACTGCCGTAGATCGGCGTCCCGGTGCGCAGCGCGAGTGCTATGGCGTCGGACGGGCGGGCGCTCACCTCGACGCCGCTGGCGAAGACCAGCTCCGCGTAGAAGACGCCCTCACGCAGGTCCGTGATGCGCACTTCCGTGAGCTCCTGGCCGACGGCTTCCAGCACGTCCTTGAACAGGTCGTGTGTCAGCGGCCGCGCGGGAGCCATCCCCTGCTGGGCGAAGGCGATCGCCGTCGCCTCCCCCGGACCGATCCAAATGGGGAGGTAACGGTCGCCTCCCACTTCACGCAGCAGCACGATCGGTTGGTTGGAGGGCATTTCGACCCGGACACCTACGACATCGAGCTCGTTCACACAGCAACCCTAGGCCGTGCTCGGGACGTTTGGGTAGTCGGGCCGGGACAGGGCGCCTGATCCGGCCCCTGGTAGCCGGCCGCCTCAGGGCAGTCGTACCCCGAGCGCCGTCTGCACCAGAGCGGCGTGCAGCTTCACCGTGAGCCCCGCCAGCTCCTTGGTCCGGGCCTCGGCATGGGCCCTGGTCTGCGGGTTGCGGTGCCGCCTGAGCGGGGCCACGACCTGGTCCACGAGACCGGCCTCCCGCTCCGCGGCGGCCTTCATGGGCCGCAGGTGCCGCGGTTCGATGCCGAACCGTCCGAGTTCGACGACGAGCAGGGCGACGGTGACCGCCTCTGCGTCGTACGCCCCGTCCTCCAGTGGAGTGAGGAGGCCGTAGGACTCCCACTCCTTGAGCTCCTGCTCGTCGACGCCGACGGCGGCGAGCAGCTCATCCCGCCCGATCCTGGCCGCTGTGGGCCCCTCGGGCGGCTCGGAGACGGACACACCGTCCCGCTGACGCCCCACGACCGGCAGCTGCAAGGCCTCACCGCGCTCCATGGCCTCCAGGTGCTCCCGGATCACCCTCAGGGGCAGATAGTGGTCCCGCTGCATCCTCAGGACGTGACCGAGGCGTTCGACGTCATGGGCGCTGAACTTGCGATACCCCGACGGGGTCCGCTGCGGCTCGATGAGCCCTTCCGACTCCAGGAAGCGGATCTTGGAGATGGTCACTTCGGGAAACTCGTCGCGCAGCGCGTTCAGCACCGCGCCGATGCTCAGCAGCCCCCTGTCCGTGGCAGCGGTGCCGTGTCCGGCACCGCCGCTCGGTGTTTGAAGCATGGACCTTCCCTGACGGATGGACCTTCGCCGAGGCCTGTCCGGACCGAGCCCGGTCAGTAGCCCCGCTGGCTGGCGTAGAAGACCAGCCGGTACTTGCCGATCTGCACCTCGTCGCCGTTGTTCAGGGCGACCTGGTCGATCCGCTCCCGGTTCACATACGTGCCGTTCAGGCTGCCCACGTCGGCCACCGTGAACGACCCGTCCTGGCCACGGCGGAACTCCACGTGCCGCCGGGACACCGTCACGTCGTCCAGGAAGATGTCGCTCTGCGGGTGCCGACCGGCCGTGGTCAGGTCGCCGTCCAGCAGGAAGCGGCTGCCCGAGTTCGGCCCGCGGCGCACCACCAGGAGCGCGGAGCCCAGCGGCAGCGCGTCGACGGCGGCCTGAGCCTCCGGCGACAGGGTCGGCATCGGCGTCTGGCCGGTGGTCTCGCTGTCGTAGGCCTCGAGACCGGAGATGGAGATTGTGGAGGTCGTCTCGGACGGACGCTCCGGCGCAGCCCCCGCCCTCAGCGGCGCGCCGCAGTTGGAGCAGAAACGGCTGTTCTCCGCGTTGCGGTTACCGCACCTCGTACACACCAGGGCCGACATCGGATCCTCCTGCCGCGGCTGCCCACCGGGGGCGTTGGACGCATACGGGTCGGAAAACCCTCCACCCGCACTTGAGGTTGACGGTTGCCCGAAACCTATGCCGCCGGGCTGCGCAGGGTCAACCGACGGCGCGCCCTGACCACCGGAAACATCGCCGCCCGGGCCGCCGACCTGGTCCCGGAACAGCGGCCGCTGGCCCTCCGCGTCAGGCTGTGCGCGATGGCGAGCGGTCGCATTGTCGCTGCCTTCTCGCGCGCTCTTGCCGAACAACTTCGCAAACAACTTCACGGGCGATTCCCCTTGACCGAAACAGACCCGCCCGTGGGGCAGGACGAACCCTGACTGAACACTCTGGCCGACCCGGACATCCTGACAACGTCCGTCTGCACCAGACAGTTTCCACCACGCACCGCCCATTCGGTGCGCCGACCCCCCGCAACCTCATGCCCTCGCCGAACGCCGCCCATGCACCCCCGGTTCACTGCGACGACGACCGAGCGTAGTCAGGCCGCTTCGCTGCTCGCAAGGCGTCCACAACGATGTCGGTGGACCGCTCGATCGTGACGGTGGCCTGTTCCTTCTCGAGAGTCTGCACCACACCTCCGGGGATGTTGAGCGCCGGCTCGAGGTCCTGCGACTTGCCGATGACCTTGAAACGATAGGGCGCGTTGATCTTGTTCCCGTCGACGCCCACACCCTTGCCCGAGTCCGTGAGATACGTGCTCGCGACCACCCGTACGCCGTTGACCTGGATCGCCTCCGCACCCGCCGCGCGCAGCTCCTGGATCGCGTCGAGCAGCATGTCCGCCTCGACCGTCCCCTTCGTGTCCTGGATCGTCATGGTGATGCCGGGCCCCTGCGCGGCCACCGTGCCCGCGAGGATGCCGAGTTGCCTCTCCTTCTCGATCGTCTGCTTCCGGGCCTCCTCGGCCTGGTCAGAGCTGTTCTCCAGCTCGTCGCGCTGCTTCTCGAGACCTTGCTTCTCGTCCTCAAGACGTTGAGTACGGTCATCCAGTTCATCGAGGATGCGAACAAGATCTTCCTGACGCGCGCCACGCAGGGCACTGTCGCTGTCGCTGTTCGAGGCCACCTGCACCGCCAGCCCGAATCCGAGACCGAAGAGCAGCACCGCGACGATGAGTTGTGCCCGGGTGACACGCGGCGGCCACACCCCCTGCACCAGCCGCTGCCGCCCGGTCAGCCGCGGCTCGGGGTCCGGCTTCGGTTCCGGCGCCTGCTGTGGTTCCCCTGCCTGCCTGCGCTCCGGCTCCTCGGGAGTCTCCTCGGCGGCGGGCGCGGCCGCGGGCACCTCCTGGGGCAGCTCCTTGC
This sequence comes from Streptomyces sp. AK010, assembly GCF_014207295.1. NCBI lineage: Bacteria > Bacillati > Actinomycetota > Actinomycetes > Kitasatosporales > Streptomycetaceae > Streptomyces > Streptomyces sp. AK010. Next base: position 4,849 of record NZ_JACHCX010000038.1, on the reverse strand, counting down.
GCAGCCCGTTCCCAAACCCGGCGCTGTCGTCGCGCGCGTCGCCCCGCTCCTCGGCGGGCTTGTCCTCGTGCTCGCTCATCGGCCTCACGCCCGGAACACGTGCCGGCGGATCGCCGCGGCGTTGGAGAAGATCCGGATGCCGAGGACGACCACCACACCGGTGGACAGCTGGGCGCCCACGCCCAGCTTGTCGCCCAGGAACACGATCAGCGCGGCCACCACCACGTTCGACAGGAACGACACCACGAAGACCTTGTCGTCGAAGATGCCGTCGAGCATGGCCCGCAGACCGCCGAAGACGGCGTCGAGCGCCGCCACGACGGCGATCGGCAGATAAGGCTCGACCACCGCCGGAACCTCAGGCCGGACCAACAGGCCGGCCACGACTCCCACGACGAGGCCCAGTACGGCGATCACGATGTGCCCTTCTCGCTCTTCTCAATGCTCGGCTGTGCTGTACGTACGGTCACACTCGGTGCGGCAGGCAGCCGGAGGTCGTCCTCCACGGAGATGCCTGTCCTGATGCCGTAGTTCTCCTGCAGCGCGTTCAGATACAACCCGTCCGCACTGTTCTGGAACCGCGTGCTCAGCCGCTGCCCGTCCCCCACCGCCAGCACCGTGTACGGCGGTACCAGCGGCTTGTTGTCGACCAGTATGGCGTCCCCCGCTGCCCTGATCGCGGACAGCGCCGTCAGCCGCTGCCCGTTGATCGAGACGGCCTCGGCGCCCGACTCCCACAGCCCGTTGACCACGCGCTGCATGTCCCGGTCACGCACCCGCCCGGTGTCGGAGAAACCGGAGGTCTCACGCGGGTCGCCATCGCCGCCCGAGGCGGCTTCCTTGGCGTCGTTCACCACGAGCTTCACACCGGGGCCGTGCACCGCGACCGCGCCGGACAGGAGGCCCACAAGATCGGAGCCCGCGCTGCCACCGCTGTGCTTCAGTGCCTCGCGCTGCCGTGCGCTCACGTCCCCGCGCAGCTCGTCGACGGAGTCCTCCAGCTTGTCCGCCGCCTCGGTCTCCCGGTCGATGCGGTCGACCAGCTCTTCCCGCTCCTTGGCCACGACCGGCGCGGCAACCCGCGCCTGCGCCGCTCCGACGGTCACGACCAGGGCCGCGAGCACCAGTCCGGCGGCGAGCCCCAGCTTCGCCCTGAGCGTCTTCGGCATGCCGCTGGCGCCCGCCGCCTTCTTGCGCTCGGCGGCCTCGGCGTATCCGTCGTCGAGGCTGTGGTCCATGACGTTGGTGAGCAACGACATGGACGCGTCCGGACGCCGGGGCCGCGTGGGTGTGCTCCGAATGGGGGGTTGCTGCGGCATGCCGCACATCGTCGCACGTCGCGAGCACTACCTCCGAACGGCCCCACCGGCGTGCCGGACAGGCCCCGTTGGGGACACTTGTCCGGCACGCACGCGTGCAGCCCGTTCTACCGGCCGGCGCTGTCCACGACCGCCGACCATTCGTCCAGCAGGGCCTGCGCGGAAGCGTCGTCCGGCCCTTCGGCCCACAGGTGGGTGACGGCCTCGGCCGGGTCGGGCAGCACCATCACCCAGCGGCCGTCGGTCTCCACCACCCGCACACCGTCCGTGGTGTCCACGAAACGATCTCCGGCCGCTTCGACGACCCGCCGCATCACGAGCCCCTTGACGGCCCACGGGGTCGCCAGATCGCGCTTCAGGACGTGCGCCCGCGGAATGCGCGCGTCGATCTGGCTGAGTGTGAGCTGCGTCCGCGCCACGAGTCCGATGAGCCGCACGAAGGCCGCGGTGGCGTCGTACACGCTGCTGAACTCGGGGACGATGAAGCCGCCCTTGCCGTCACCGCCGAAGATCGTCCCTTCCTCGCCGCCGACGCGCGTGAGGTCGTCGGGAGAAGTGGTCGTCCACTCGACCTGCGTCCCGTGGTACGCCGCCACCTGCTCGGCGATCCGGGTCGTGGTCACCGGAAGCGCGACCCGTCCGCTGCGCCGCTCGGCGGCGACGAGGTCCAGCATCACGAGCAGCGCCCGGTCGTCCTCGATGATCCGGCCCTTCTCGTCGACGAGTGACAGCCGCTCACCGACGGGGTCGAACCGCACACCGAACGCGGCGCCCGAGGACGCCACGATCTCCCCGAGCCGCACCATCCCCGACCGCCGCATGTCGGCCGTCTCGGTCGGCCTGGACTCGTCGAGACCGGGGTTGATCGTCAGCGAGTCGACCCCGAGCTTGCCGAGCAGGCTCGGCAGCACCAGTCCCGCGCTTCCGTTGGACGCGTCCACGACGACCTTCAGGCCGGAGTCCGCGATCCCGGTGGTGTCGACGTTGCGCAGCAGCGACCCGGTGTACGAGTCGAAGACACTGGCCGGGAAGTGCAGGTCACCGATCTCACCGGGGAAGGCTCGGCGGTACTCCTGCCGCGCGAACACCCGGTCCAGCTTCCGCTGGCTCCCCTGCGAGAGGTCGGCACCCTGCCCGTCGAAGAACATGATGTCGACGGAGTCCGGCACACCGGGCGTGGTACGGATCATGATGCCGCCCGCACTGCCGCGCGCGGTCTGCTGCCGGGCCACGGGCAGCGGCACGTTCTCCAGGTCCCGCACGTCGATCGCGCTGGCCTGCAGCGCGGAGATCACCGCCCGCTTCAACGCACGTGCACCACGCGAATGGTCCCGGGCCGTGGTGACGGTCGAGCCCTTCTTCAGCGTCGTGGCGTACGCGCCCGCGAGACGCACCGCGAGTTCCGGCGTGATCTCCACGTTGAGGATGCCGGAGACACCACGGGCACCGAAGAGGTGCGCCTGGCCCCTGGATTCCCAGATCACCGAGGTGTTGACGAAGGCGCCGGCCTCGATGGTCTTGAACGGGTAGACCCGAACATTGCCCTGGACGATCGATTCTTCACCGATCAGGCACTCATCACCGATGACTGCCCCGTCTTCTATCCGCGCCGCACGCATGATGTCGGTGTTCTTACCGACCACGCAGCCGCGCAGATTGCTGTGGGGTCCGACGTAGACGTTGTCGTGGACGACGGCCTTGTGCAGAAACGCGCCGCTCTTGACGACCACGTTGGAGCCTACGACGGTGTGCTCACGGATTTCGGAGCCGGCCTCGACCTTGGCGTAGTCACCGATATAGACGGGTCCACGGAGAACGGCGTCCGGATGGACCTCCGCTCCTTCGGCGACCCACACGCCAGGGGAGATCTCGAAACCGTCGATGTCGACGTCGACCTTGCCCTCCAGGACGTCGGCCTGCGCCTTCACATAGCTCTCGTGCGTGCCGACGTCCTCCCAGTAGCCCTCGGCGATGTAGCCATAGATGGGCTTGCCTTCCTTCATGAGCTGCGGGAAGACGTCACCGGACCAGTCGACGGGCACATCGGGCTCGACGTAGTCGAAGACCTCGGGCTCCATCACGTAGATGCCGGTGTTCACGGTGTCGGAGAAGACCTGGCCCCAGGTGGGCTTCTCGAGGAAGCGCTCCACCTTGCCTTCCTCGTCGACAATGGTGATCCCGAATTCCAGCGGATTGGGCACACGCGTCAGGCAGACCGTGACCAGCGCACCCTTCTCCTTGTGGAAATTGATGAGCTCGGTGAGGTCGAAATCCGTCAGCGCATCGCCGGAGATGACGAGGAAGGCATCGTCCTTCAGCGCTTCCTCGGCGTTCTTGACGCTTCCGGCGGTACCGAGTGGCTTCTCCTCATTGGCATAGGTGAGCTCCATACCGAGCTCTTCGCCGTCACCGAAATAGTTCTTGACGAGCGAAGCCAGGAACTGGACAGTCACGACTGTTTCGTTGAGCCCATGCCTTTTGAGCAGCCGAAGAACATGCTCCATGATCGGCCGGTTGGCCACCGGCAGGAGCGGCTTGGGCATGCTTGAGGTCATGGGGCGAAGGCGTGTGCCTTCACCTCCGGCCATCACGACGGCCTTCATGTCGGAAGCGTCCTCCTCAAAGAGACGGTCTAGCCGACTTCCCCCGCCAGGATTGTCCCTCACTTATCCAGCACGGGCCATCGCTCCGCTACGGCAGCAGGACCATCCGAGAGTTCAATCGGCCATGGCGTCCGCACGGACCAGGCGGCGGACTTGTACCACGTAGAGGACTCCTGCCCACCAGTACAGCGTTGTACCCCATCCGGCGAACGCCCATCCGAAAATGGCAGCCAGTGACGAGATCCAGCCGCTTCCGTCACTGAGCAGAAGCAGGGGGAAGGCGTACATCAGGTTGAAGGTGGCGGCCTTACCCAGGAAGTTCACCTGGGGCGGAGGATAGCCGTGCCGGCGGAGGATGCCCACCATCACCAGCAGAACGAGCTCCCGCGCCAGAAGTACAGCGGTCAACCAGAGGGGCAGAATCTCCCGCCAGGTGAGGCCGACCAGGGTCGAGAGAATGTAGAGCCGGTCAGCCGCGGGGTCGAGGAGCCGGCCGAGGCTGCTGATCTGGTTCCAGCGCCGCGCGAGCTTGCCGTCCAGATAGTCGCTGACGCCGCTCAGGGCCAGTACCAGAAGGGCCCACCCGTCACTCTTGGGCCCACCGAACTCAGGACGCAGGATCAGCCACAGGAAGACGGGCACGCCGACGAGGCGGGCCATACTGAGGATGTTCGGGATGGTGAGCACACGGTCCGTCTGGACGCGAGTCTCCTGAACCTCCACCCGGGGGCCTCCTGTGGGAAACGAGCCAACGATGCTCCCTGACCTTACCTCAACGCAAAAAGGCTCTGGCTCTTGGGCTGTACACCCAAGAGCCAGAGCTATAAAAGGAGTTCGGCGGCGTCCTACTCTCCCACAGGGTCCCCCCTGCAGTACCATCGGCGCTGTAAGGCTTAGCTTCCGGGTTCGGAATGTAACCGGGCGTTT
>NZ_JACHCX010000037.1:0-36440 GCF_014207295.1 Streptomyces sp. AK010 | reverse complement strand
CCGCGCGGAACTCCGCGTCGAACTTCCGTCTCTTGCCCGCCATGACTCCCAACTTCCCCTGCAGTCACGGTCTCTACGCTACGAGGGGAAGGTCACACTGCCGCGTAGCAGCTTGTGCAGACCGGGCCCATCGGCCAGTACGCGTGAACAGGACGGTCACGGAGACAACGTGCGCATGGACCCGTAGTGCGGGGATAACACCTCTGGCAGAACGGCTGTCCCGCCACCTTGCGCGCGCAGGGCCGGAGCCGGCCGCAGGCGGAGCAGGTGACCGGCGGTGCGTCATAGCAGCGGGAACACAGATCGGGCGTGTCGTCGCCGCCGCGCCGGACGACCTTGCGGACTTCTCCGCAGCTGCCGCAGCGACGCTGGGGTTGTCGATAGCAGCGCCGGCAGACCGGACCGTCCACCGAGATCGCTTGGACTGGAGCTTGATCTCCGCACCCGACGCAGGTGCGCTCGGGGCGTGGGTGGCACCCCTGACAGCGGACACTGCCGTCGGGCATGCGGAAGGTCGCGCGGCGTACTCGCCCGCACTGCCCGCATGCGGTGGCAACGTGCTTGCCGTAGCAGGTGCCGCAGAGCGGACCGTTGGGGCCCCTGGCGTTGATCTTCATCTGTCGGCCGCAGCCTGAGCAGGTCTTCGGCGGCCGCACCCGACGAGCACAGGCCGAACAGCAGTGTCCGGCCGGGAGGCGATGTGTGAGTTGGCGCGAGATCTTTCCGCAGCCGGCGCATGTCGGCAGGGTGACCGGGCCGTGTCCGGCGGCCTCCAGGGCATGCGCGAGCCGCACCAGATTCTGCGGAGGTGTCGGGCCCGGACTCGTCAGGGCGTCCTGGTGATCCTGGAAATGGCGGGCAAGGGCGACGCAGGAACGTGCTGTGATCTTCCCGCGCTTCAGTGCCTGCGCTGCCTGTTCGCCGGTCACCCCCGTGAGCCGGGCGGTCAGGTGGGCTACGACCTGCCGATACGCCTCGTCGAGGCGGAGAGGAGCGGTCATTCCGGGCCGGGGCGCCGGATCGTCGTGCGACGCGCCCGCGGTCGGGACGCCGGCTGCTCGCCGGCGGTCTTGCGCACCTCAGCGTTGGCGACCTCCACCTGGATCAGGTCGTTGGGCTCACACGCGAGGATGTCGCACAGCGCGGCGAGCGTGTCCATGGACAGTCGTTGCGGTGTCTGGGTCACGAGACGAAAGACCTGCTCACGTGACAGATGCACACCGCGTTCGGCCAGCAGCGGGACGAGTTCCGTGGTCTGGAACATGCCCTTCTCCGCCATCCGGATCCGTAGCTGCCAGTCGATGCCCATCTTCCTGATCATGTTTCCTGCCCCCATAGATCGCCGTGACGGGCTTGCAGTGAGCGCCGCAGCAGCCGGTTTCGGAACTCGTCCGAGACGTGGCTGTAGATGGCCGTGGTGCTGGCGTAGGCATGGCCGACCTGGTCCTGGACGAACTTCTCTGGATAACCGAACTCGATCAGGTGGGTCACGTAGCTGTGCCGCAGCGAATGCAGATCCAGCTCCGCCGGCAGGTCGGCGGCCCGGCGCGCTGTCTCGAAGGCGTCGTTCAGCCGTCTCAGGGACATCCGGTCGCGGCGCTCGGTGATCCAGAACGCCGGGTGCTTGCCCGGCACGAAGGCGGGGCGGACCTCGCTGACGTACTGGTCGAGAACGTCAACGATCCAGTCCATCTCCGGGACGGTCAGAACGCTGCGGCGCTTGGGAGGGCCGCCCTTGGACGCCTTGCCGTGACGGACGAAGATCGCTCCGAAACGGCCGTATCCGGCGACCTTGGGGTTTCGGCGCAGGTCGCACAGGTCCAGGCCGCACGCTTCCTGGCGCCGCAGGCCGAAGGCGTAGACCGCCTTCAGGACCATGGCGTCACGAAGCGCCGCGAGCGAACCCTTGCGTCGTCGTGTGCGGATCTCCTCGACGCGGCCGTCGGCGGCGTCGAAGAGCGCTTGGACTTCGTCGTAGGTGAGCGGGGCGGCGCTCGGCGGCTCCTTCGTACTCGCTGGTATGGGTGATCGTGTTCCACTCGTGCAGAAGCTGTACTGGAACCCGGCCGAAGCGCTCGTTGCACGCCGACGGCCAGCCGTAGCGGGTGTCGGTGATGTATTCGAAGAACAGCCGGAGGTCGTTCTGGTAGTTCCGTGCGGTGGACACCGCCAGCGGCCTGCCAGGCCGCCGCGTACGAAGATCATCGAAGAATGCCTCCACCTCGGCGGGGTCCCATTGCCACGGGTACTCATTGGTAAATCGGGCCAGCCGACGGACCAGCGCAATCCGGGGGTTGATCGTCGACTCCCTCAAGAAGCGCGTGCGCTGCTGCAGTGCCCAGCCTTCCAACATCGCTTCCAGGACGGCGGGTTCGGGGTCCAGGTGCACGACTCCGTCGGCGAGGACCAGGCGCGCGGCTCCAGGCATATCAACGACAGCACTCACGATGCATCTAACGCATCATCGTTGAGTCGGTAACGGGTGCCAGGTCAGCGCATCCCAACCAGCCACCGACCCGGCGCTAACCTGGGCACCAACTGCAGCTCAGCGAGTTGGCGCAGCGCGAGATGTGTTGCATTCGATGCAATACGGCAGCCTGCGAACAGTTCAACGCCTTCGACGCACACAACCCGCACGTCTACCGCGCTCTGGAACGCATGGCCGCCCGCCGCCTGGCCGCCGGCGCCACACGGGTCAGCCTCAAGGACCTCTTCGAAGACCTGCGCCGCCAACTCCCGTACGGTGTCGCCGGGCTGAACAACAACTTCACCGCCCTCTACGCCCGCCGCCTGATCGACGACCACCCCCACTGGGCCGGGGCGTTCGAGCTGCGCCGCCGCCGTGCCGCCTGAGACACCCCTCTCTTCTCCCGTCCTGCCGTCCACCGATACGGAGAACCCCTTCTTGTCCGCACGTCCCCTCGTGCTCGTCGTTTCTCCCGGCGACGAGACCTATCGCGGCTACCTCCTTGAGCAGGTGGCCGCCGCGTACGACGTCGTCTTGCTCACCGGCGCCGAGCCGTCGTGGGAGAAGCCGTTCATCGTCGACCACGCCGTAGTCGACCTGACCGACCCCACCGCACTGCTTGCCGCCGGCCGGGCCCTGGCCGAGCGCCACGACCTCGTCGGCGTGGTCACCTGGGACGAGTGGCACCTCGTCCCCACAGCCCGCCTTGCTCGCGCGCTCGGTCTGTCCTCGACGTCCGTCGAGGTGATGCGGGCCTGCCGCAACAAGGCCACCGCCCGCACCCTCTTCGCCCGCCACGGAGTGCCGTCGGCCGCCTCGATGAAGGCGCGGACCCTGCTGGAGGCTGGCCTTGCGACCATGACGCTGGGCTACCCGGCCGTCATCAAGCCCGCCGCGTCCGCCGGCAGTATCGGCGTGATCCGCGTCGATCAGCCCGAAGAACTGCCTGGGGCCTTCGAGTTCGCCTCCGCAGGTGCGAGCCGCAGCCGCGAGGACACCGGCGTCCTGGTCGAGGAGTACCTCGACGGGCCGGAAGTCTCCGTCGAGTGCGTCACCCATCGCGGCGCGACCACAGCGGTCGCCGTGACCCGCAAGCACCTGGGCCCCGCACCGTACTTCGTCGAGGCTGGCCACACCGTCGATGCCGCCGACCCGCTCCTGGACCAGGTCGCCCCGGCAGCCGCTGCTGCGGTCAAGGCCCTGGGCGTTACCGAAGGCGTGCAGCACGTCGAGCTGCGCCTGGTGGACGGCAGGCCCCGGCTGATCGAGGTCAACGCACGCGTCGGCGGCGACATGATCGGCCACCTCGTCCGCCTCGCCACCGGCATCGACTTGCCCAAGGCCGCCGCCGACCTTGCCTGCGGCCGTGCACCGGACCTCACCCCCACCCGCAGCGCAGCCGCAGGCATCCGCATGCTCTACCCGGACGCCTCCGGCACCCTCACCGCACGGCACATCAACCAACCCTTCGCCGCCCACACCCCGTGGCTGCGGCAGATCCAGTGGATCCGCGAGATCGGCGAGCAGCTCCTCCTGCCGCCCGACGGCGACCTGTTCACCGCCCGGGCCGGGTTCTACATCGTCACCGGCCGCAGCACCGCCGAGGTCACCGACCGCCTCGATATCGCCGCCGACGAGATCACCATCGCCACGAGGACGGACCGATGAGCCACCAGCCCGATCCGCGCTGCGACATTGACGGCGACGTCTACGTCTCCCCGCGCCATCTCGCCTCCACCACCGGGACCGGTGACCCCGCCCTCGCGCCGCTGCTCGACCTCGGTTGGGACCTCCGGTACGACGAGGACTCCAACGTGTACGTAAGCGCTCCCGACCGACGAGTGCGCCTGGGCTACCTGCCCGAAGGCGAAGACGACGGGCTCTGGCGCATCAACGCCTACAAGGACTCGGCCCGCCGGCATGGGGCGTCTGTTTCAACGACCGCGTCCCCACCGAGTTCGTCCAGGCATTCACCACTGTCCTCGCTACGGCGTACGAGCAGGGGCCGGACGCCTACCTCGCCCGGCCGGTCTCCGGCATCGACGAGCACGATCCCTTTCTCGCCGTCGTCCCGCTCCTGAAACAGGGCTGGGAGATCGACCGCCCGCGCTGGGGCGTCTTCGCGGTCCAGGCACCGGACGGGCTCGCCGGCATGGAGTTCACCACCGGCGACCTCGATCCGGAGGCCGAGCTAACGACGCGGGACGCTCGCTGGCAGCTGTGGGCGGGCAAGTCCATCGACCGGCCCGTCTGGTACGCCACGGCCAGCACCGACATCCCCGTCGCCCTGCTCACCGCCGTCACCGAGTGCGTCGCCGATCCGGCTCCGCTGCCCCGCTGGCGCGAGGAGACCTTCAGCTACATCAAGGGGATGGCCCAGCTCACCCCGATCCTTCCGCCAGGACCGCCGGCCCCCACCCCGCTCGACGTGCAGCGGGCCGTCGCATCCCGCCGCCCGGCCGCGCTCCCCGCTCCCAGCGTCCCGCGCTGGAGCACCGCCAGCCGACCGGCCCTGCCCGGCCCACGCCGGTAGGACCAGCCCAACCCCGACCGGAGACCTTCTTGTCCCTGCAAGCCCCCGAGTTCTTCGCCGAGCTGTGCCTCCCCTTCCACGACCACACGGTCGTGGGCAACACCTACTTCGCCGCCCCCGTCCCCGACGCACCGCTGCGGCTGCGAATCGATTTCACCGGCACCATCCACGCGGACACCTACGGCGGGCTGCGTGTGGCGGTCGTCCACCCGGACCGCGGCGAGATCGACGCGGTGGCGCTCAGCTTCGTAGACCACGGGACCTTCCACCGCCGCGACGAAGCCACCAACACTCGACCGAACACCAAGCAGTACGGCACCTTCGACACGTACCACCGCCCCGGCCGACCCCCGTGGGACGGGGCCGTCACCACCGGGCTGCGCGACGCCATCGAGCAGTACACCACCGTCTGGTTCCCCGGCGCCTGGGCCGCGTCCGCGCCCAGACGCACGGCTAGCCGTACACCGCGCAGCACTCCCGTCCCGCCGACCACCCCCGCCAGGGCCCGCACCCGCTGATTCCGCGTACCGATCCTCGCGCAGCTCAGTTCCGCGCAGCCTTCCCGGCAGGAGCCTCCCCTCGTGTTGCCCGAACCGCTCACCGACCCCTTCAAGGACCTCGACCCTGCCCAGACCGTGAGGGTTCGCCCGGGTCACCTCGCCGGTCCCGGCCATATCGGTGGCGCACGCTGCCCAGGCCCTCCGGAGGGAGGAAGGTCTGCCTGATCTCCACCGAGCCCCTGCACCGGGCCGCCGTCAAAGAGGTCCCCTTCCACACCCGCCGTCACCTCTTCGTCGCCGCACCAGCTGCGGCCAAGCGGCCGCCCAGCTATCCGACGCCCGCTCTGCCGCCCCGACGCGACGCACGCCGTTGGCCGCACTCGCTGACCTTCCCCCTACTGACCAAGGAGTCCTCTTCTTCGTGCACGCACGTCTCGTCCGATCCGCCGCCGTCGCTGTCGCGGTGACCGCCACCCTCACCTGGGCGCCGGCCGCGAGCGCCCAGCCCTCCGAACCAACCCCCTCGGCCTCTGCCGTCCCCGCCGAGACACCAGCCCCGGACGCGGGCAGCGTCGAGATCACCGCGAAGGACACGGCCGGGGACGTCCTCCCCGGCGCCACGCTCCTGCTGCTCGACTCCACCGGCCAGGAAGCCGGACGCGGGAAGACCGACTCACTGGGGAAGCTGACCTTCCCCGGCCTTGCGCCGGGTGTCTACCGGCTCAAGGAGACGGCTTCTGGCAGCCCGCTCCACGAGGTCGTCGCCGACCAGGACGTCATTGTCACCCCGGGCGCGACCACACGGCTGTTGATCACCGACCCGTTCAAGGCCGCCAAGGTCCTCCTACATGCCAAGGACGACAAGTCCGGCAAGCTCCTGCCCGGCGCGACCGTGAACATCGGAACCGGCGACTCGACGCTGCTCACTCTGACCACCGGCTCCAAGGGCACCGCCTCTGGAGAGCTGCCGGTGTCGAGCCGGAAGACCCAGTTCTGGGTCAAGGAGATCAAGGCTCCCGCCGGCTACGACCTCTACGAGCCGTCCAAGACGTTCCGCGCGGGTCCCGGCGTCCCCGTGACCGTGACAGTCACCAACGCCCAGACCGCGACCACCCCGCCGCCCCCGCAGAAGCCGACCGACAGGGCCACCGACAAGCCCTCCCCGAGCAAGCCCGGCAAGGACGGGGACGTCTCGGTGCCATCCGCCTCGGGTACCCCGACCGCCGACAAGACCGCGGCGAGCACCGCGGCGCCCGCCCCTGCGGGCTCGCTCGCTCACACAGGCGCCGACGCCGCCCCGTGGCTGATCGGCAGTGCCGGAGTTCTGATCGCTGCTGGCGGAGGCGCCCTCATTGCGGCTCGCCGCCGACGCACGGACAACTCCACTGACGACGGCTCCAGCGAGAGCTGACCCTACTCACGGCATGACGCAGAGCCCCCGGAATCCCCCGATTCCGGGGGCTCTGTCGTGGATGCGTATCCGATGCGAGCGGAGGCGGTGTGCGATGCGGTCGATTCACCCGCCGCCCATGCGTGGCTCTTGCGTATCGCCGAACCGTGAAGACTCGTACGCGCGTTCACCGTCAGGGGTGGACTTACCACCTCTTTGGTGTCGGGCAATACCGAACACCAGCGCGGGCGTGCAGAGGTGCGGCAAGCTGCCGCGGGAAATCAGAGTTCTCGCACCAGAGGAGCCACCCATGGCCGAGTCGATCGTCGTCCCCGACCTATGGACGGGGCACTGCCAGTGTGGCGACCACGCGTACGAGGCGTCCGGTATTCCGAACGACCCGCACTTGTGCTTCCCTGATGATTGAGTGAGTTCAAGGGACTCACAGGGGTGGTTGATGGACGAGTGGTGGCTGGTGTTCGTGCCGGATCCGGAGCGGTGGGGGCCGCTGCCGGAGGAGGGGGTGCTGGGGGTCCGCGACCTGCCGGGAGCTGTGGCCGCAGTGGGGCTCCAGCCGGGCGATCCGGTGTTTGTACGGCCTGATTTCGTGGTCGACCCAGAGCTGCTGGAATTCGTGCTCTCCTCGGAATTCCATCCCTTGGAGCGGGAAACTCGGCGGAATTACGCGCTGGATATCCGACTGTTGCTGACTTGGTTGTTGCGACGCGGGATCCCGTGGCGGCAGGCGACCGAGAGCGACTTGCGCGCGTACCGAGAGTTTCGGTGTGACTCGCCACTCAATCCAAGCCGAATCAGCGGGGCGAAGTGGGATAGGGAAGCGTCGGCTTTCACGCGGCTCTACCGGTGGGCGAAGGTCACGCCACTGCCGGTGGATAGCCGACGCCGGACGGACCGAGCTGCAGACGCCCGCAGCTCGCGGGTCTCGTGGCTGACTCCGCGCACCTGGGGTCTTTGGCAGGACGTGGGCCTTCGCGGCGTCGGTCCCGACGGAACACCGGTGTCGGGTTGGGACGCGCGGACCGAGCTTCGGAACACCTCGTTCGTCGGGTTCACACTCAGCTCGGGACTGCGGCGGCAGGAATCCGGCGCCATGTTGACGTTCGAAGTGCCGTCCCGCCCGCTGCGCTCGGGCCGCTACTGCCATGGGGAGGTGGCACGAGCGCTGTCCCGCTCGAAACGAGACCGGACCTTCTATGCTTCGGTCGAGTCACTGCGCCAGGTCAGCGCCTACGCAGAGTCGGAACGGGCCTGGGCAGTCGCACGAGCCCAGGCCCAGGGACGCTACGAGAAGTTGCCGCTGATGCGGCTGATCACGAAGGTCACGACGGGCCTAACCCCGACGGTCCACTGGGTCGACCGCGACGGCGTCCAAGGCCGATATGACCTGAACCTGCTCGACTGGCGTGAGCGGCAGTGGCTGTTCGTCGAGGGACCACAGGGCCCGGAGCCCGCGTGGTTGTGGCTGACCGAGCAGGGCCTGCCCATGCTGCCGGACCGATGGAACACCGTGTTCCGGCAGGCCAACCAACGGTGCGAGCAAGCTCTGCTGACTCCACAGGAACGGGAGACGTCCCGGCTGCTGCGGGTCGCGGAGATCCGTGGGAAGGTCCCGTACGCGACACCCCACTCCATGCGGCACTCGATGGCGCTCTACATGTTGATCCTGCTCAACGAGTTGATGGACAAGAAGTACGGGCTGACCGCCGCGGACCGGCGCGACTTCGCCCAGCTTTACGGCGACCCGTGGTGGCTGGTGAAGACCCTGTTGGGGCACAAGGACGTTGAAACGACGAAGGAGCACTACCTCCGCCCGGTCATGCATCTGCAGCTGGAGTCGATCCTCGCCTTTGACGCTGAGGACGAGCCCGGTGAGACCGACGAGACGAAGGATCTGAACGGTCTGTTCGCCCGGCTGGCCCGGGAGACCTCCGGGATCCAGGACATCGAGGTGCTGGTCGACGCCCTGCCCGTCGCGGAAGCCTCATGAGTGGGAGAGGCCGCCGAGCGGTCCTGCCGCCGCCGGGCTTCCAGGCAACCCAGCGAATAGCCGCCGACGGACTGCAGGTCACGGTGGTCAACAAGGAGGGCTACGAGAGGGTCTTCGACTTCGCCGAGCTTTCCATACCTCAGTCGATGCGCGGGTCACTCGCGCGGGCGTTCGCCGCGCAGTCCATGGGGTGGAACAGCCACTCAAGCGGCGAATCGTAGCGGCAGTCTGTGGAGGTCTTCGCCCGGTTCCTCAAGGCCCAGGGGCACCCCGCCGAGGACCTCGGCGACCTCACTTCGGCCACGCTCCGGCTGTGGCGCAACAACCACAAGGACACCCCCGGCGGGCGCGAGGCCCTGGCCAAGGTGCGTACGCTGCTGAGGCGCGAGCCGCGGCTGGCGCAGGGCACGGCCGCCGAGGAGCTGGCTCGCCCGGTTCCGAAGAAGGGCAAGTCGTCCAAGCAGTCCTACCGGCCGTCGGAGCGCAGCCAGGTGCTGCTGGCCGCCGAACGGCAGTTCCGGGCCGCGCTGTTGCGGATCCGGGAGAACACCGCGCTGCTGGACCGCTACCGGGCAGGTTCGCTGGACCCGACCAGCCGTGAGTGGAGGGTTGCGTCCGTCATCGAGTACCTGGCCGCCACGGGTGAACTGCCTGGGTACCCGGACAAGGAGGGGAAGGTCTACACCCGGGCCGAGAATCTGCTGCGCGGGAAGAACCGTGGGAAGACGACCGGCCGGCTGTTCCTGAGCCGGGCGGAGCTGACGGCGCTGGCTGTGATGATGACCGACCGCTACGGCTGGAACCTGTCGGTCTATGACCGTCTGCGTGTGCCCGTGATCACCCCGTCCGCAGGAGAACAGACCGCGGTTACCTACGAGGTCCTGGTGGAGAAGCGCCGCTCCGGCGAGGGCCGGTGGTTCGCTACGGAGAACTACACCGACTCCGGAGCGGACTCGCCGGGCAGGCTCGTCACCCAGGCCCTGGAAGCCACGAAGCACGGGCGGACCCTGGCTGCCGCCCTGTCACCGGGCCACGACCTGCTGATGGTCGCCCGCAACCGGCGCCGTGACGACGTGGACTCCAATCTGGACCGGCCCCGGAACGTCGGCCCGCTGTGCTTCGGGGTGTCCAAGGCCGACGCACGAGTATGGGCCAGGTCCCACAACATCGGCTCGCCCTTCCAACGTGCCCGCAGGACTACCGTCACCACGACGGGAAAGCCGCTGCAGCACAAGCCCGGCACTCACGAGAGCATCTACGTCCTGCCCGACGAGAACGTCCAGAAGGCCGCCGTGGACGTGATCGCGGCGGGCGCCGAGGAAGCCCTCGAACAGGCCCGCGAGCACACCTTCCACGGGCGCCTGACGGACGCGGCCGACGCGGCCCACCAAGAGACCGCGACGGCGGACTGCGCGGATGAGGACAGCAGCCCCTGGCCGGACCCGAACGGGGGCTGCGGCGCGGACTTCCTGCTCTGCCTGTCGTGCGAGAACTCCCGGGTCCACACCGGTCACCACCCGCGCCTGGCGCTTCTGCGGCGGCAGGTGATCTCGCTTCGCTCCGCCTGGCCCGAGAAGCTCTGGCGCGAGCGCTGGGACGAACATCTCCTGCGACTCGATGACCTGCGGTCAAAGGTCAACGAGAGCACCTGGGATGCGGCACTGGGCCGGGTGACCGACCGCGACCGAATGATCATTGACCACCTACTCGAAGGAGACCTGGCCCCGTGACGACCGCACTGTCCATCGAGGCCGATCCCTACATCCTGCCCCTGCCGGAAGCGGATGGCCCGGTCGTCATGGACCGGTGGATCAGCGCCGGCAACCCCCACCCCAACTCCCGCTACAGCGACGACATCTGGTCGCTGGGGCCGCTAACCGACAACCCCGGGGACAGCATCCACAAGATCAATCTGAGGAAGTGCCCGGAACCCTTGCGGAGCGACATCCGGCGTGTCCTGTGGGTCCTGATCAACGGCGAGCTGCGCCCCACCTACATACGGGAACGGGGGTTTCAGAACCGGACACGCGACGGCGTGATCAGCATGCGCGACAACATCTTGCAGTGGCTGAGGTTCGCGCGCTGGCTCGACCGACAAGGCGTTTCCCGGCTCAGCGACTGCACCACGGAGCACTGGAAGGCGTACGCCGCCAAGTCCGCCAGCGGCTGTACGCGCGGTCATGCCCTGACGATTCTGCGCTGGCTCTCGGACCTGTGGGCCTTCGACCAGCTCTCGGTCAGTCCTTGCGGCATCACGCGTCCTCCCTGGGAGGACGAGGGCATCGACGACTATCTGCCCGCCGCGACCGCGGAGGCTGGTGGGGAGAACAAGACCGAGCCGCTGGATCCGACCGTGATCGGCCCTTTGCTCACCTGGTCGATCCGTCTGGTCGAGGACTTCTCCGGCGACATCCTGGCTGCCTGGGACGAACGCCGCCGCATGCACGCACAGGTGAAAGCCGCCAAGACCACCCGCGAGGGCCTGGCAGCTCTCAAGAGCTATCTACTGCCTCTGATCAACTCCGGTGCACCGCTGCCCGCCACCGTGAGCCGGATGCACGGTGTCACCCTGGCGCACCACTACGTTGCCGCGGTCACCGGGTGCAGCCGGACCCAAGTCCAGACCATCGTCGCCCGGCGCGGACTCTACCGACTCGCGGCTCAGCGGCCTGGCCCCAGCCCGATGCAGGTGCCGGTTACGGGCCGGATCGAGGGACGGCCATGGCGCGAGTTCATGGACTACGAGGAGACGCCGATCCTGGTGCGGCACCTGGCTACGGCAGCCGCAATCGTGATCTTGTATTTGACTGGGATGCGCTCCCAGGAGGCACGGTCGCTGCGATCCGGCTGCTGCCCCGACCCGCAACCGAATCCCGATGGCTCCATGCCGCGGCATCTGATCCGCTCCCACCACTACAAGAACGTCCGTGACTCCGACGGGCACCATGTCTCCGCTGGCGAGGAGCGGGCAGTCCCATGGGTCGCGATCACTCCGGTCGTCAACGCCATCCGCGTCCTGGAACGCATCGTCCCCAAGGGCGAGCTCTTGTTCAGCTCCACCCACCACGACATCGTCTCCCAGCGAAGGCACCACGGTGCGCTGAAGCGGGCCACGCTGGATCGCCGCGTCGAGGACCTCGTGAAGTGGATCAACCAGGAGGCCACTGCTCAGGGCCTGCCAGATCAACGGGTACCGGAGGACCCGCACGGCAACCTTGGACTGAGCCGTCTGCGCAGAACCCTGGCCTGGCACATCGCCCGCCGGCCCGGCGGCCTGGTCGCCCTCGCCATCCAGTACGGTCACATGCGCACCGTCCTGGACGCCCGCACCTCCACCGGCTACGGCAGCCGCGAGCGCAGAGGCTTTCACGGGGTGCTCGACGTCGAAACCGCCCTCGCCGCCGCACAGACCGCCGCCCGGCTGCGCGATGCCACGGCGGCTGGCGAGAAGATCTCCGGACCGGCAGCGCGGCGGGCGATCGTCGGAGCGACCTCGATCCCCAGCTTCGAAGGCGCCCTGACCACCCCGAAGGCCGCCGCCAAGTTCCTCGAACGCGACGGCCTCGTCCTCTTCGACAACCCGGACGCCTTCCTCATCTGCGCGTTCAAGCGCGACACTGCCCTGTGCGATCCGGACCCCGGAGCGACGGCGCCGAACCAGTTCGCCTGCCAACTCGGCTGCGGCAACGCGGTCCGCACCGACAGCCACGCACATGCGGCACGAAAGCACGCCGATCGGCTCGACGCGAAGGCAGCCAGCGTGCCCCAGCCCCTGGGCAACCGGCTTCGCCTGACCGCCGCCCGGTTCCGCGCTCTCGCAGACGCCCACGACTCCGCCGCCCACTCCGCAGAGGAGGCCATCGCATGAACCAGGACCACGAGGACGAACGCTCCCGCATCCGCGCGGCCATCGACCGCCTCCTGGCCGGCCAGGCCACATGCTCCAACGGCAGCCTCACTGCGGTCGCCCTCGCCGCAGAAGCCGATGTTCACCGCATGGCTCTGCACAAGCGCCACGCCGACCTCAAGGAAGAGTTCTACGCACGCGTGCGCGCAGAGACGCACCAGACGCCGGAAGTCGAGAAGCGACTGCGCAAGGAAGTTGTCCGTCTGAAGGAGGCCCTCAAGGAGTCCCGGGCTGCCGAGGCCGAATCACGGCACCGAGCGGAGCAAGCGGTCCTTGCGGCTGCCGTCCTCATCTTCCAGAAATCCACCGGGCAAGACCAAACCGCCCCCGGGAATGTCGTCCCCCTCCGCCCGGATGGCGCCTGACCCTGCCTGACCCTCGCCTATGCCGTGCTCGCGCACCATCAGAGCACGGCGGCGCCCTCATCAGAGCCGTCACCCTCGCGGTCGGCGAACCCTCGGTTGCTCAGCCCGAGTTGCGTGAATCCTCGCTGCTCAGGCCGAGCAACTGGCAGCGTTGGCGACGAGCGCCAACGAGTAGCCGTCGGTTCCGGCGAATTGGTCGTGGCACCGGCCGGTCGGCGTGATCCTTAGGAGCGCGGCGCCGTGTGTTCCTCGACGATCAGTCCCGCAGGTGCCGTAACCGATGTGATCCGGCCGTCGGTGCCGATCGCGATGTCGAGTGGTTCTCCGGCGATGGTGAGTCCTGTGAGGGTGAGTGCGCCGACGGGGAGTGGGCCTGTCGGGCGGAGGCGGAGGCGGCCGGCGGGTACGTCGGGCTCCAGTCCGGTCAGTGCGCTCATGAGGGCGATGGCCGCTGCCGCCGACCAGGCTTGTGGCCGGCAGGCGGCGGGGTAGGGGACGGGGGCGGGGGTGTCGGTGCGGGCGTCGCCGCCCCACAGTTCCGGCAGTCGGTAGGCGAAGGCCGGTGCTGCGGCGAGGATGCCCTCGATGAGCCGGGCTGCGGCTTCGGGGTGTCCGGTGCGGGCGAGGCCGGTGACGGCGATGGCGGTGTCGTGCGGCCAGACGGTGCCGCAGTGGTAGCGCAGCGGGCCGAAGCCGCCGGACTGGGACGACATCGTGCGCAGCCCGTAGGCGTCGGACATGTCGGGGGCGGCGAGCCGTGCGGCGACCGTGGCGGTCTCCTCGGCGTTGAGGATCCCGGTGGCCAGGAGGTGGCCCATGTTGCTCGTCACGGAGTCCACAGGGCGGCCCGAGCCGTCGAGTGCCATGGCCGGGTAGGGGCCTTGCTGGTCGGAGACCCAGAACCGGGCGCGGAATCGGTCGGCGAGGTCGGCCGCGAAGGTCCGCCAGCGTTCACCGTCGGGCAGTGCGAACGTGTCGAGGAGTGCGGCCCCGGCGAGGGCGGCCTCGTAGGCGTAGCCCTGAACTTCCGCGAGGGCGAGGGGTGCTTCGGCGAGGCGGCCGTCGGCGTACCGGGCTGCGTCCCCGGAGTCCTTCCATCCCTGGTTGGCCAGTCCGGTGCCGGTGTGGTCGATGTAGGAGAGGAACCCGTCTCCGGCCTTGGCGGCGGTGTCGATCCAGCCGAGCGCCGCCTTCAGCGCGGGCAGCAGCGGTTCGATGTCGGTGGCGGGCAGTCCCCAGCGCCAGGCGTCGTGGAGGAGGCAGATCCACAGGGGGGTCGCGTCGACCGTGCCGTAGTAGACGGGGGGCAGGCGCAGGCCCTGGCCGTCGTCGAAGAGGTCGCGCCGGACCTCGTGAAGGATCTTGCCGGGTTCCTCTTCGGCCGCCGGGTCGGTGTGGGTGCCCTGCCGGGCGGCCAGGGTGCGCAGGGTGCCCAGGGCGAGGTCGGTGCCCAGGGGCAGGAGCATCCGTGCGGCCCACAGGCTGTCCCGGCCGAAGAGCGTGAAGAACCAGGGGATGCCCGCGGCGAGGAAGGTGTCGCCGGGTGATTCGGCCGTGGCCATGCGCAGTGAGTGGAGGTCGTCCAGGCTCTGCGCGACCAGGGCGGGCAGTCGGCGGTCGTCGGCGGTGACGTCCGGGCGCTGCCAGGTGGGCTTGGGGTCGGCGGCGGTGACGACTGCGGCCGTGTCGGAGACCTCGACGGCCAGGTGCAGGTCGATGTCCTCACCGGGCTTGAGGGTGAGGGTCCAGGTCAGGGTCGAACGTTCGGCGTCGGGCGTCGCGCCGGGGGCGCTCACGGTGACGGCGACCGCCTGGTCGCCCCAGCGCAACAAGCCTGCGCCGGAGGACAGTTCGCCCGTCGGCTCGGCCGGAGAGCGGGGCGGCAGACCCGCCTTGGTGTGCTCCAGTGTCACGAGGTCTCCGGCGACCTCGACCCGGATGGCGAGATGCACAGGCTTCGTCGCGGTGGAGCGCACAGTCAGCTGTTCGGCGAGCCGGCCGGGCGTGACGGTGCGCTGTCGGTCGACGCGGACGGTCGGGTCCGGGATGGCGTCACCGAGTGCCTGGACCAGGCCGACAAAGCGGCTGCTGCCGGGCCCATCCGTCCCGTTCATGACCGCGACAGCCGGGAGCCAGTCCTCGCCCGTGGCCCCGGCCTCGCCTTCATCCTCACGGCCCCCGCCGCCGGCGGGAGGCGCCTTCCCCGCGTGCTCGCCGGACGGTGCGTGGTCGTCGGGGCGCAGCGTCACGCGCAGCAGGCTCAGCGCCCGTATGTCGGCGTGGAAGAGCCCGTGGACGCCGGCCCCGGGAGCGGCTGCGTCGAGGTCGCCGTCCGGCCGGGACAGCATCACGGTCGGGGCGGCGAGGGTGACCGCGAGATCGTGCAGGAGCGGCTGCCGCTGGGGTGAAGTCATGGAAGCTCCGTCCGGTGCCCTCGTGTCTCGTGGGCGGTGGTGGGGGGCGGTTTGTGACTGCGCCGACTCTTGACAGGCCGGGCAGCGATCGCCACAGTAACCGATTGGAACGCTAAATTTAACGTTCAAATCGAAGTGGGACGGCAACACACTGCGACGCCACAACGGCGGATACGCTGCGGCGCAGTGGACTGATGGAGGTGGCTTCGCGATGGCGCGAGTAACACTCGAAAGCGTGGCGCGGCATGCCTCCGTGTCGACACAGACCGTGTCCAACGTCATCAACGCGCCGCACCGGGTCCGGCCGGAGACCCTGGCCCGCGTACAGGCGGCCATCAAGGAGCTCAACTACCGCCCGAACCAGGCTTCCCGGACGCTGCGGACCCGGCGTTCACGTCTGATCGGCGCCCGCATCGAGCCGGTGCGCGACGGTGTCAACGGCGCCGTTCTCGCCCAGTTCCTGCAGTCGCTGACCGCCCGGACCCAGGAGGCTGGCTACCGGATCGTGGTGTTCACGGCCGGCGACGACGATCACGAGTGCTCTCTGTACGAGCAGTTGCTCGATGACCACGACCTCGACGCCTTCGTCCTGCACGCCACCCACGCCGGCGACCGCCGGACGGCATGGCTCAGTGAGCGCAAGGTGCCGTTCGTGACCTTCGGCCGGCCCTGGGGGGCTGACCCCGAGGCCGCCGAGCGGCATGGCTGGGTCGATGTCGATGGCGCGCAAGGGACCCTTGCCGCGACCCGGCACCTCATCGAGAGCGGTCATCAGCGGATCGCGTTCCTCGGCTGGCCGCAAGGACCGGAAGGGGGAGAGGTCGGCGACGACCGGCGCAGCGGCTGGTCCGCGCTTCTCGCCGTGTCCGGAATCGACGTCCCGGACGGCTACGACGTGGGCGTTCCTGACGGGCTCGATACCGGCCGGGCAGCCGCTGCGGCCATGCTGGACCTGCCGAGTCCTCCGACGGCGATCGTCTGCGCGAGCGACTCGCTGGCGCTGGGTGCCTGGACCGAGATCACCGCGCGGGGGCTGCGCCCCGGGGCCGATGTCGCGGTGGTCGGTTTCGACGACTCCCCGACCGCGGCGGTCGTCGGCCTGAGCAGCGTGGCACAGCCGTACGACGAGGCCGCCGCCGCCTGCCTGCGGATGCTCCAGGAACTGCTGGCGACTCCCGAGCCGCCGGCCGTCCCACCCACCCCGATCCTGCTGCCGCCCCGGCTCGTCGTCCGGGCCAGCGGCTGACCCGTCCCGCGGCACCCGCACCCATCCACCGCCGAGCGGCTCCTTAGGGCCCTCCGGCCATCCTCCGCGATCCTGCTCACCGCCGCAGTACGGCCGACGGGACGCGGCCCTCTCCCCTCTACCACCGGCACCTCAGGCCGGCCTGCACAAGGAGATTTATCATGAGAAGTCAGCGTACGCGCTGGGCAGTTGGCGGTATCGCACTGCTGTCGCTCAGCCTGACGGCCTGTGGTGGCAGCGGGTTCGACGACACCGACAAGGCGGACAGTCAGGCGTCGTCCGGGCCCGCCTCGATCAAGGTCCTCATCGCTTCCAGCGGCGATGCCGAGACGAAGGCCGTCACGGACGCCTCCAACGCATGGGCGGCGAAGTCCGGCAACAAGGCGACCGTCACCCAGGCGCAGGACATCGGCCAGCAGCTCGGCCAGGGTTTCGCCTCGAACAACCCGCCGGACGTCTTCTACGTCGACGCCGCCCGCTTCGCCACGTACGCGAGCGCCGGCAGTCTCGAACCGTACGGCGACAGCTTCCCGGGCAAGGACGATTTCTACCCCGCTCTGCGTCAGGCTTTCACGTACGACGGCAAGCTCTACTGCGTCCCCAAGGACTTCTCCACGCTCGGCCTGCAGATCAACACCACGGCGTGGTCGAAGGCGGGCCTGACCGACGCCGACTATCCCACCACTTGGCCGCAGTTGGCGTCCGTGGCGAAGAAGCTGACCACGGGCAAGCAGGTCGGCCTCGCTCTCGGCGACACGCGTGACCGGATCGGTGCCTTCATGGTCGAGGCGGGCGGATGGGTGACGAACAAGGACGCCACCAAGGTCACCGCGGACTCTCCCGAGAACCTCAAGGCTTTGAAGTTCGTCCAGTCGCTGCTCGCTGACGGATCGGCCAAGTACCCCAAGCAGCTCGACTCCGGGTGGCCGGGCGAAGCCTTCGGGAAGCAGAAGGCGGCCATGACGATCGAGGGCAACTGGATCGCCGGCGCCATGAAGAGCGACTACCCGGACGTCAAGTACAAGACGGTCCCGCTGCCCGCCGGCCCTACGGGCAAGAAGGGCACGCTCGCCTTCACCCAGTGCTGGGGCATCGCGGCGAAGAGCAAGCACAAGGCCGCGGCCATCGACTTCGTCAAGGCCATGACTACGAAGGACAACCAGCTGACCTTCGCCAAGGCGATCGGCGTGATGCCCTCACGGCAGTCCGCCCAGGTCGACTACGTCGCCCAGTTCCCGCAGGACAAGGCATTCATCGACGGTGCCGCGTATGCCCAGGCCCCGGTGAACGTCGCGAAGATCGACCAGGTGCTCGCCGACTTCGACACCGGCCTCCAGTCACTGCCGGGCGCCGACCCGGAGGAGATCCTCAAGCGACTCCAGAAGAACGCCCAGGCGGTCGTAGGCCAGTAACCCAGAAGTCCGGACGCGAGTAGCCGGACCCGAGTAGAACGAGAGTGAACCTGCGATGAGTGAACCGAATCCCGGGCCCGCCAAGGGCCCGGGCAGCGGCCGGGCCCCGGCCCGGACGGCAGGCACCGCCACAGCCCCAGCCTCGTCATCCGCACCGCACGGCCTGCGCAAGGCAACCGGGCCGCACGGCGCCAAGACGGCCGGTGGAGGCCGCCGCACCCGCGCCCCCCGCAGCGGCATCCGAGGCCGGGAAGGGCTCGCCGGCTGGCTGTTCGTCTCACCCGTCATCGTCGTGCTCGGGCTCTTCCTGGTCGTGCCCATCGCCATGGCGCTCTGGGTGAGCCTGTCCGACTGGAACGGTCAGGGCAGCCCCTTCTCGTCAGGCGTGCACTTCGCCGGCGCACAGAACTACGAGCAGATCGTCACCAAACCCGGCCTGGCGCAGAGCGACTTCATGACAAGTCTGCGCAACAACGCCTACTACGTCCTGTTCGTGGTCCCGCTGCAGACCGCGCTCGCCCTGGGCCTGGCCCTCCTCGTCAACGGCAGACGACTCAAGGGCAAAGGGTTTTTCCGCACCGCGTACTACTTCCCGTCGGTGACGAGCTCGGTTGCGATCTCGGTCGTCTTCCTGTTCATCTTCTCCTCCAGCGGCGTGGTCAACTCCCTGCTGGCGAAGATCGGAGTCGACGGACCGGCCTGGTTCGCCGACCCCCGCGGCATCATCCATCTCGCCCTCGGCGCCCTCGGAATGAACACCGACGCGCCGCCCTCCGCCCTCGCCGACACCACCGTCGGCGGCCTGTCCCTGTGGGACTGGATCTCCGGCCCCAGTGTGGCCATGTGCGCGATCATCACCCTGGTCGTGTGGACGACGGCGGGCACGTTCATGCTCATGTTCCTCGCCGCGCTCCAGGACATCCCCGTCGAGGTCGAGGAAGCCGCCGAGATCGACGGCACCGGGCGCTGGCAGCGGTTCCGCCACGTCACGCTGCCCATGCTCAAGCCGACCCTTTTCCTCGTCCTGACCCTCGGACTCATCGGCACCTGGCAGGTCTTCGACCAGATCTACGTCATGTCCAAGGGCGCACCGGCGAAGACGACACTCACCCCCGCGTTCCTCTCCTACCAGTCCTCGTTCACCGACAACGAGTGGGGACAGGGCAGCGCCATCGCCTTCATCCTCTTCGCGATCATCGTCGCGATGACGCTGCTGCAGCGGTTCGTCCTGCGCGACAAGGACGAGGCCCGTGCCAGAGCCGCCACCAGGCGCGCGGCAAGAGCGGCACGCTCTGGATCCGGCCCGACCACGGGAACGATCTGATGACGCCGCCTGCCGCAACGGCCCACCGCGCACGGCCCGAAACCGGCGCAACCGCGCCCACCACCGCAGCCGCTTTGGCGGCCACCCTCGACGTCCACAGAGGCACGCGATGAGCACACATCCCAAGCTTGCCGACACAGACACCGCAGAAGGCCCGCACGCGACCCGTGGGAAAGGCAACCGCACACGGCGTGGCGGTCTCACCCGCGCGCTCGGCTACACGGCCCTCGTCGTCGTCGCGATGCTGTACATCTACCCCTTTCTCATCCAGGTTGCGACGAGCTTCAAAACCGATGCGGACGCCACCAACAACCCGCTGTCACTGTGGCCGCAGCACTTCACGACAGCCGCGTTCAGCCGGCTCGCGGAAGCGGACTACCCGCGCTGGTTCGCCAACTCCGTCGTCGTCGCGGTCCTCGTCACCGCGGGCCGCGTCTTCTTCGACTCCCTCGCCGGATACGCGCTGGCCCGGCTGCGCTTCCCCGGCCGGGGCGCGCTGTTCGCCGCCGTCATCGCGGTCATGGCCGTGCCCGGCGTCGTCCTGCTCATCCCGAAGTTCCTCGTCCTCAACCAGATCGGGATCTACGACTCCTACGCGGGCATGATCGCCCCGCTGCTCGCCGACGCCGCCGGCGTGTTCATCATGAAGCAGTTCTTCGAGTCGATCCCCGTCAGCGTCGAGGAAGCGGCCCGTATCGACGGCGCGAGCACCTTCCGGACCTTCTGGTCCATCGTGCTGCCGATGGCCCGGCCCGCGCTCCTCACCCTGACCATCCTGTCGTTCCAGGGGTCATGGAACGAACTGGGCCACTTCATCGTGTCCCGCCAGAGCCCGGAACTGAACACCCTCACCACCGGGGTCGCCTCCCTCGTCTCCGGCCAGCTCGGCTCGGGCAACCAGTACCCGCTCAAACTCGCGGCGACCCTGCTCATGACCATCCCCGTGGCCCTGGTGTTCTTCGCCTTCCAGCGGCACTTCGTCCGCGGCGGCACGTCAGGCGCGACCAAGGGGTAGCCGGGCAGGCACCCGCGGTGATCAACAGTCAGCACGCACGTTTGCGTACTCCGACAGGACCGAGCCCCATGAGCGACCCAACCCTCACGCACGACGCCACAAGCAACGCCGGGAACAAGTCCTGGTGGCGCTCCGCGGTCATCTACCAGGTGTACATACGCAGCTTCGCCGACGGCGACGGCGACGGAACCGGCGACATCGCCGGCCTCCGCTCCCGCCTGCAGTACCTGGCCTACCTCGGCGTCGACGCGATCTGGATCAACCCCTGGTACCCGTCTCCCCTGGCCGACGGCGGTTACGACGTCTCCGACTTCCGCGACATCCACCCCACCTACGGCACCCTCGACCAGGCCCGGCAGCTGATCACTGAGGCCCACGAATTGGGCCTGCGGGTGATCCTGGACATCGTCCCCAACCACACCTCCGACCAGCACCCGTGGTTCCAGGAAGCCTTGGCTGCAGCGCCCGGCTCTCCGGAAAGGGAGCGGTTCATGTTCCGCGAGGGGAGGGGTGAGGACGACAGCGAGCCGCCCAACGACTGGCACGCGGCATTCGGCGGCCCCGCCTGGACCCGCACGCCGGACGGCCAGTGGTACCTCCATCTCTTCGCCCCCGAACAGCCCGACCTCAACTGGGACAACGGCGAGGTCCGGGCCGAGTTCGAGTCGGTCCTGCGCTTCTGGTTCGACCTGGGCGTCGACGGCTTTCGTATCGACGTCGCCCACGGCATGGTCAAGGACCCGGCCCTCCCGGACCTCGGCCTGACCGAGTTCTCCGTCATCGCCGGCGAGGACCAGCAGAACCACCCGCATTGGGACCGCGGCGGCGTGCACGACATCTTCCGCACCTGGCGCGCCATCGCCGACAGCTACCCCGACCCCCGCGTCTTCGTCGCCGAGGCCCACGTCCGCCCCGGCCGCTTCGCCGACTACCTTCGCCCCGGCGAACTCCACACCGCCTTCAACTTCGACTTCCTCAAGTGCGCCCTGGAAGCAGACAAGTTGAGGGAGGTGATCGACCGTACGATCACCGATCTGGCGAAGGTCGGCGCCCCCGCCACCTGGGTCCTCTCCAACCACGACGAAACCCGCCACGTCACCCGCTACGGCCGCGCCCACACCGGCGTCACCCCGATGCGAGACCAGGGCCACCCCACCGACCTCGCCCTCGGCACCCGCCGCGCCCGTGCGGCCGCCCTGCTGATGCTGGCCCTGCCCGGAGGCGCGTACATCTACCAGGGCGAGGAACTGGGCCTGTACGAGGTCGAAGACCTCCCCGAGTCCGCCCTCCAGGATCCCACCTGGGAACGCTCCGGCCACACCGTCCGAGGCCGCGACGGCTGCCGCGTCCCCCTCCCCTGGACCGGCGACACCCCGCCCTACGGCTTCAGCACGTCCGTGTCCGCCACGCCCTGGCTGCCCCAGCCCGAAGCCTGGAAGTCGTACACCGCCGAAGCCAACCAGGCCGACCGCACCTCCATGCTCCAGCTCTACCGCTCCGCCCTACGCCTGCGCCGTACCAACCCCGACCTGCGCGGCGAGGAGTTTCGCTGGCTGGACAGCCCGCCCGACACCCTCCTCTTCAAACGCGGCGACAGCCTGCTGTGCGCGATCAACCTCTCCGACCAGCCATTCCCGCTTCCCCGTCCCGGCAGCCCTCTCCTCGCCTCAGGACCGCTGGGCAAGGACCGAATCCTGCCGCCGGACACCACGGTCCTGCTGCATCTGGACTGACCGAAGGCGACGGGATCGCCCCAGCCGACCTTCCCCCGCGCGCCCAGCCGCGCCCCAATACGCCAGGGCCTGTCCGGTGTTCACTCCCCGCCGATCGGACAGGCCCTGGTCCATCTGTAGGAGCCGGGAAGAACCGTCGCGTTGGCCTCATGAGTTCCGTGGACAACGGACAGCTTCAAGACCTGTCCATGACTTCTGCTCCGCGATCCATTCCGGCGGCGGCGCCTCGTCCGGCGGCGGCAGCTGCCGCCGGGCCTCGGCGAGCATCGGCTCGGTTGGGAGAGTCAGTGCCACACCGTCACATCTCCTGGACCGGAGGGAGACAGCGATCCGTTACCGCTGTCGAGGCCGGAGCCGACCCCGCCATCAACCGGGAGCTCACGTAGGCGCTGCTGGCGCAATCAACGAGCCCCTCAGCTTGAACACAAAGACTTGACAGGGAATTGTGCTCGTGCGAGCACTGCACGCGGCTGTCCGGTTCGCCGGCGATGGCATGGGTCGGGTTCCACAGGGACGCCCTGAAGTGGACGGGCCCAGCGGGAGAGCCGACTTACTTCTCCACTTGGCCGACGCTTCACCGGGGATCCTGCCAGCGCTGCCGCACTCAGCTCACCTCCGTCGCCGACGGCTCGGACATGATCATGGTGACGATCTTCAGCCTCACCCGCAGCGCCGAACTAGCTCCGGTCGGGCACAGCTACCGCGAAGCGGCGGCACCCTGGATGACCATCACGCTCGCGCCCGACCCGCAACGCCGCACGTGACGGTCTGCGGCTAGCCTCCACGGATGACTCACGCGCGGATGGGACTGGGGGATCTGATAACCGACCCCCACGACTGTGACCACCACTCATGCCGACATGCCGCCGTGATGTGGTTCGAGCCCTGTGCCGGCCCCGATGACGGCCGCCGCTTCTACGCGTGCGATGGGCACGCGGGGCTGTTCGCCCGGAGCGTGGCTCTGGCGTCGGCCGCAGGCGGAAAGGTCGTCTGAGAGAGGCTTTCCGTGCTCCCCGCCCTACTGTGGAAGGGCAACGATCTCTCCTGGGAGCACAACGAGTGACAGCGTCAATGGAGCGGCTCTGCGACTGGGTCGTCAATAAGGACAAGGTCTGGGTCCACGGCGACCGGATCACCGACGGCCACGTCGCTCTCGACATGCGCCTGACCCCGGGGCTCGACCCTGGCGAGGTCGGCCGGGACGGGCAGTGGGTCCTCCGTAAAGCGCAGCCCTCACGCTGGGTGGCTGAGCAGCACCCCGACCTCTCAGACGTCATTCCGGACCCGGCTGACGGCTCGGACTGGAGCGAGGTCGTCTGGTCGGCCTGGGTGACCCGGGGCCTGCGTATCGGCGCGCTACGGGGCGCAGCGGTGGCTGTGGACCACGGGTGGCTCTCGCGCCTCCAACCCGGCTTCCGGATCGAGGGGGCTCCCGGACAGGGGATCCTGCGGATCGTGACCAAGAAGCCAGAGCCGTCGCTGCTGTCGGGCGGTGCCGTCCACCGAACGGTGGTCGGTGTCGTGATGCCCACGTCGATCGAGGGTTCGGGTGCGGTCCTTGAGGCCATCGTGCAGGACCTGAACCTCTAGGTTTACCGGGTGAGCAAGCGACCTCAGCTTCCAGGTGATCCCTTCGACCTGTACCTGCGCATCTAATACGACGACGAACTCTGGGACACCCCGCAGGCCGACACGCTGGAGCGATGGAGCGTGCCCGTCCTCCACCGCTGGCGCGGGGTCGATGACGTTCTACCGGGCGCACCTCGACCGCGGCCGAAATGCGTACTGGGCTATGGAGCAAGAGTCGGAGGAGCTGTACGAGACCGCTCAGGTCCTCCTCGATCCCGAGACGGGCTCCTTCACCAGCGAAGTCAGCGAGCTGCTTGAGTACGTCGGCTCCGGGCTGCTCGTCGTGGACCGGATGACCTTGGATCCACCATGGCTTGGGCACGGGCGGCCGTATTCGGCTGTGAGGCAAACTCGGCGGATTTGCCAAATACCTCCAGCGCCCACACACCGCGAACAGTGTCGCCTTCGGCGCACTGGAGGACGCGAGCGGCATGGTTAGCCTCGTCTTCTCCCCCCGTGTGGTAACGCTGCCGCCGCATCCTGCTGGAAGCCTCCGTCGTCCTCCTGGACGGGCACGTGGAGCGGTCCGGCGCGGTCAACGTCATCGTCCACCAGGCCGAGGCCATGGCGGTAGCGACGGCATCCCGCCCCCGTCCCCGACGGCGATAGACCCGGGCGGGACTTCTCACGTCAAGGCGAGGCGGCGACCGACCGGGGAGCCATCAGGTCGGCGAACGGGGTGCGCACGTCGGGCGTCGTCAGCGGACTGATGTCGGCGCCGGCGTCCCGCGCGGCCCGGAGGACCGTGACGAGGTCTCCGCTGGCGATGGTTTCCACGGGGCACTGCTCGCACTCTCCGGTCCGGTCATGCCCGTTTGCGGCAGTCGACGCGGCGCGCGCGTGTGCGAAAACCTCGGCCGGGCCGTCGGCGCGGACCGCGTACCAGGATCCCTGCTGCTCCGCGGGCAGGAGCGCCGCGGCGACGCCTGGGTACATCGGAAGGTGGATGCGGTCGTCGTGGACGCGGATCACGAAGACCTGGTCCAGGCTGTCGCAGCTGTCCGGCTCGGGCGCTTCCTGCTCAAGCCAGGCGATGGCCTGCGTGCGACTGCCGGGGCCCCACAGGTACTCCGCCGGAAAGTGCGTGGTGGCGTTCCGGGCGTCGTACTCCATCAGATTGGGATCCTCTCGCTCCCCGGGCCAGAAGACCGCGCGCATGAGTACGAAGGTGAATCCGTCCTCCTCCTCTTGCTCCTGCTGGTCGGCGAGCTGGGCTGCGTGCCCGGCCCTCACGGAGCCGGTGGTGGTGTTCCACCGGATGGCGACCACGTCGCGCGGGATGGGTGCCGGGTAGAGCCGGCCTCCCGGTGTCGCGTGGCCCCACAAATGGTTGATGATCTCCGCGAGGTCGGACAGATCCCTGTATACGTCGACGGGAGTGAGGAGGTGGAACATGCCGTGGGCGGTGACGTTCCGCAGGTTCTTCTTCGCCCTCTCGATCCCGCGGTTTCGCTGGCCACGCAGCAGGCCCTCGCGCCGCGCCCACTTCAGCAGCCCGTCGAGCATTCCGTTGAACGGGGTCCAGGTGTTCGAACTGCCCATCCGGATCTCGGGCTTGCGGAGCCTCTTGTACTGATCGTGGAAGTCTGCGTAGCTGGTGTAGGCGATCTGGCGCTCGCTGCCTGCCTGGTTCCGGGCGGTGATGGTGCCGTGGTGGTGGGCGGCGAACCGGTCCCGCAGCGCCTGCTCCAGCGTCAGCTTGGCGGCGTCCGAGACCAGCGTGAACAGGTCGTAGCACAACAGCCCGTGGGCGTAGCCGGCGCACAGCTGCTCGAACTTCTGGCGGGTCGTCTGTGCCACGTCGTCGGCGAGGACCAGGTTGCTGATCAGGCGCTGCTGATAGTCCGCGGCGTCCTGGGGCCGCATGGGTCCGCCGAGGCCGAACGGCGTGAAATGCAGGACGCGCGGGTCCACGGCCTGGAGCGCGGCGAGGGGGTCGTTGGTCGTCGAGGTCACCGGTGCGGCCCTTCAGATGTGAATGTGGCGAACCTAGAAGGATCGGGCAGGGAAAGGGGACCGCGCAACCCGATTGGTTCGGCTCGCCGACCACGGACGGGAGGGACCGGCCTTGCCGTGGCCGGACGTAGGATCCTTCGACGTGACCGCTATTTCGTTCGATGACCTGATCGACCTGGAGCGCGCTGCCGTCGAGGCGAACGACGCGGTCAAGGACCTGCCCTACAGCGCGGAGTCGTGGAAGCCCTGGTTCGACGCCTCCGCGGAGTTCCAGATGAAGGTGACGGCGTACGCAAAGGCGGAGGGCAAGGACCGGGTCTCGGTCGAGATGGACGTGAAGAAGGCTGTCCGGCACCCGGAGCCGATCGGGGATGCCGCGTAGGCCAGCGCGTTGCAGGGTCCTACGGAGCCAGAGGTCCGCACCGGCGGATGGCGGCCCTAGGCTTCCCCCATGAGTACGGTGCGTGCCCGGGTGTGGCGTTTCACGGTTGAGAAGGGCATGGCTGGCGCTGACGCTGTCCAGGCCGTCGAGATCGGGCAGGGCTCTCTGCCGGTGTCGTTGGCTGCTGTGGTCAACATCAACGCCCTTGCCTGCGACCTGCGCAAGACGGTCGATCAGCGTGTGCGCGATCACGAGATCAGCCTCCTGCTCAGCTATATCGCCGGTAGCCCGGGTACTGGCCCGCTCGGGGTCGACTGCCCCGCCCTCGACTCCAGCTCCCTCCACATCCGGCGTTTCGTCAGCGAGTGCACCGGCCTTGGGGTGATGACCGCTGTCAGCGAGGCCCTTTTCGACTGGGAGCCAGGGGCCAACGGTCTCAGCAGCTTCGACGTCCTGCCCGGGAAACTAGTCGGCACCTACGCGAAGAAGGGTGTGCGGCCGGACCTGTTGTACGACCTTGCCGCCGGTCCGCTCGCCGGAGAGGCGCGGGGCCGCCGCCGCGACCACCAGCAGATGTTCCCTGCCGGCAAAGGCACCCAGCCGCAGAAGACACGCCTGGAAAAGCTCGCGCAGTGGTCCGTCGACCACGACGATCACGCCTACTTCATGAGCTGGGTCTGGCTCGGCACGGGCGGCGTCTACGTCGACATCTTCCTCCCCGACGACTCCCCGGCCACGGCCGGGCTCAGCACTGGGTGGATCGACACGCCGGGCGGCGCAACTCCCTGGCGATTCCGTGTTCCCCGGCCCGATCCCCGCCGACGCCCGAACCTGGAACCGGAGGAACCCCTCCTGAACTGGCCTGATGACATACCCCCATCCAGCGGTGAGGGTCCGGCCGATGGAGCCGGGGCCTACCCCGAGGGGGCGATCAGGCGGGCCGAACCGCTGGTCGAGGCAGCCATGAACCGGTCCTTCGGCCGTGAGGACACACTCGGCACGTTCTCCGGCGTTGAGGTCCGCGGCCGGTGGATCCGCGGCGATGCTGTCGGCCCGGCACGCCAAGAGGTGCTGCTCGGCGTCCTGGGAGAGCGCCTGCCCCTGGACCACAGGGCCCAGCGCCGCCGGCTGGACTCTCCAACGGCTGATCGGCTCGACGTGTTCCTCGAAGGCCGCCTCCTCACCATCGTGCATCCGGTCGACAGCCCGCGGCCGAGCTGGGACCGGATCCAATCAGAGTTGCTGGAGTAGACAGGCCGCAGGTCCGGCCCGACGACGGGAGGCTCGCGGAGGCGGTCAAACGCCCATAACGCGGTCAGGGCCGTCCGCGGCCAGGAGACCTGGATTTAGTGGGCCCGCCGCACGAGTGTCGCCCTCCGTCACTCCAGCGAGGGCAGCGTCGACGCTGCTGCGGCCGGGCAGGAGCTTCTCCGCGCACGCGACGAAGCGCTGGTCGGGGCAGGGACAGCCTGGCAGGCCCGGATCCAGGTCATGAACCTCCATCAGACCAAGGGCCGGGAAGCCGACACTACGATCTTGCTCCTCGGAAGCAACGAGTTCCAGGGCTCCGAAGGAGAGCCGTACCCGACCGGCTCCGAGCTGCTGTACGTCGTCTTGACCCGTGCCAGGAACGGACACACCGCGTTGTTCCCCACATGGTCCACGGTCTCTGGGAACCACTTGTTGCGGCTCTGCGATTGAGGCGGCCGACGCGCACTGGTGACTCGGGTGAAAGGGACCAGAGAACGGCGCTCACTCAAAGCAGGAGGGGGGAGCGCCATCGCACGTCACGACCGGTCAGCCCCATTAGGTCCAACGGAGGCAACTCGGTGACGAGTGAGGTGTCAACGCAGGCGGTAGCCGAGGAGGGCGAGGCCGGCGGCTGCCGCGCGGCGTTGGTAGGCGCGCAGTCCGGGGGCGCCGGGGGGCGAGGGCCTGCGGGCATTGCGGTGCCAGTGGCCGGTGAGCGCAGCGAGGAACGCCGTGGTGGTGTCGGGACTGCTGGCGGTGGCGGGGTGGTCACGGAGCAGACGGGCGATGTCTGCGGGCGCGTGTCCGGCGAGGACGAGCTGCGGCGCGAGGGAAGCCGCATCGATACAGGCCGGGCCGGTGGTGGCGTGCGCCCAGTCCACGAAGGTCACACCCCGGTCGTGGTCGCGGACCATGTTGTCGGCCCGCAGGTCGCCGTGGACGATGCGGGTGCCGCAGGCCAGGGCGGGCCAGGTCGCTTCCAGTTCGGCGAGCTGCGGCAGGTGGACGCGGGCGGCGGGGGCGAGATCGTCCGGCGGATCAGCGGCGAGCTCGTCCCAGCCGTGCAGGGACGCCGTGGAGGGTACGGCGCTCACCGCCGCGGTGTACGGCGCGGGAGCGGGGCTGGAGGTGAGCTTGGCCAGCAGGTCCCAGGTCTGTTTGGCGTCGCCGGAGGCCGCAGAGAGGTCCGGGTGGGGTCCGTCGAGGTGGGCGATGACGACGGCGGTCCAGTCGGCGGCGCGGTGGATGCCCAGCAGGTCCGGGGCCGGAGCGCTAGGCGGCAGAGCGTCGAGGACGGCTGCCTCGTGGAGGTTGGCGGCAGTGAGCGGGTCGTCGTCGGGGGCGGCCTTGACGAAGACCCGTCGGCCGCTGTCCAGGCGGAGGGCGGCGGCGAGCTGGTGGCCGAAGCCGCCGCCCGGGGTGACCGCGTCGGTGACGGGTGCGCCGAGGGCGGTTTCGAGGCGAGCGCGCAGCGGCGGGGGAACGTCAATCCATTGCAGAACGGCCGCTGGTGGGCGGTACAGGCATTAGGCAGTGGGGATGGCGTAGGCGCGTGCGAAGTGGGTGCCGATGACGGATTCGTGGAGGTGTCCGGCGATGGCGCGGTCGCCTTCGACGCCCATGACGACGTGGAGGTGGACAAGGCCGTTGCGGATCTCGCCGGTGCCGGTCATCTCGCCGGGCAGGTCGTACTTGGTGATGTTGTCCTTGAGGGCGTCGCCTTCGGGCATGGTCGAGACGGTGAAGGAGTCGGCGGCCCCGATCAGGGAGACGATCGCCGCGTCGGTGATGCCGGCCTCGGCGGCCTGGCGGCTCAACCCGTCGACTAGCTCACCGGAGAGGACTTCAAAGACGATCATGCGGGACTCCGTCCGATCATGGGGCTCAGCTCCCGCAGCATGACCGAGGAGCACCAGCGGGCGCCAGAGGCGCGGGGGTCGAGGGGCCTCTCTCGCAAAGCGAGTGGCGAGGAAGTCTGCGCGCGATCGAAACCCGAGCCGACCCCTTCAGCTCCCCGGGCTCACATGATCACGAAACAGACGTCAGCAGACTTCGCCGAAGCCCTGCGCGCTGACCTGCGGCGACTAACTTGATTGGCAAGGGTGTTGGTGAGGCCGTCCCGGGGCGAGGAACTGGTGCGCGCCGCGCAGCGTGGTGCGCAACTTGCGCTGTGTCGAGCGGCTGTCGAGGCGGATGTCGAGGGGCCCGGGAAGGGTGCTGCCGGCCCGTAGGCCGGTGGGCAGTCGCGATGCGTCGAGTCCGTCGCGTCGGGCGATGAGCACGCCCAGCTCGTGCCGGCTGAGAGCCTGGTTCCCGCCGAGGTGGTGGACGCCGGTCGTGTCGCCCGACGCGAGTTCGAGGAGCGCTGCGGCCAGATCCCTCGCGTGGACCGGGCATCGGAAGTCGTCTGTGAAGAGGACGCCTTCGCGGGTGCCGGTGGCCAGTGCGTGGACGGTGCGTTCGTGCTCGGACTGGCCGTCGCCGATGATCAGCGAGGTGCGGGCCACGACGGCGTCCGGATGAAGTAGAAGCACCGTTTCCGCGGCGGCCTCCGCCGCCCCGTACGGGGTGATGGGGTCGGGCCTGCAGTGTTCGTCGTAGGGCACGTGGCTCTCGCCGGAGAAGACGGCGTCGCTGGAGACCTGGATCATTCTGCTTCCGGCCTTCGCCGCGGCGATCGCGAGGCGGACGGGTCCCTCGGCTGTGACGGCCCAGTCGGCCCCGCCGCTCGACGCATTGACGATGACGCGAGGGTTCACCTCGGCCACGACCGCTTCCACGCTCCCCGAATCCCGCAGGTCGAGGCTGCGCCAAGTAACCCCCGTCGCACTGCCGGGCCTGGTCGTATAGGTCGCGGCCGTCGGACGCCCCGCCGACACAGCTTGCCGGACCAGCTCGGTGCCCAGGAACCCGGACCCACCCACGATCAGCAGCGTCATGAGGCGACACCCTAGACCGGGTCAGGGCCCAGTGACGGCGAGAATGTGGGCGGAGGCGTCGGTGAGGGCGGCGTGCGGTTCCGCGATGCGGGCCGCGGCGAGGGCCGCTTCATACATGTCAGTGCCCATGAGGTTGGCGCTGGTGTACTTCTCGATGGCCTTGACCGCCACCCAGCCGGGTCCTTCGATTCCGTAGAGGCTGGGATCGGTGAGACCGGCCTCCGTGACCTCCGCACGCAGCTCGGTGGAGGTCTGGAAATAGGCGACGGTGAAGCCGCGCTGGCCGGCGTAGCGGCCCTCGGCCAGGGTGTCACGGACCCCGTCCTGGATCGCGGACTCGGTGATACCGGTGGTCGCGATGTAGTCGAGGAGGGGCGAATACCGGGAGATCGCTGCCGCGGCGATGAGTCCGCCAGGCCGGGCCACGCGGGCCGCCTCCGTCAGCGCGGAGATCCGGTCGGCCTTGTCGTGGAGGTGGTAGAGCGGGCCGAGAAGCAGAACGACGTCGTACGTCCTGTCCGCGGTGGTGAGGCGGCGGGCGTCGCCCAGCTCGGCCGTCACGCCGTCGATGGCGGCTGCCTGGGTGACGTGCTTGGGGACGGGGTCCACGACGTGCACCGTGTAGCCGTCGTCGGCCAACCACCGGGCGTGCGCTCCGGGACCACCGCCGACATCGAGCACGCGGGCCGGTGCCGGTGGGAGGTGGCGGCGCAGTAACTCGCGGGTGCGCGCGAACTCCAGGGTGCCTGTGGCGGTGCTCTGCAGCCGTGCGGCTTCGTCGGACCGGGTGTAGAAGTCGATGATCTCCGGGCGCACGGCGGGGCTGCTCGTCATCGGGATGTCCTCGTCAGGAGGGGCTGTCGGTGCCCGGCAGGGTAGGGGAGACAAGGAAGTGATCACTTTGATTTTCGGAGCCCTGCGACGGTCCGGCCCCCACCGCCGCTGCCACAGTGCCCGGCTCATTGTCCAGCGTCAAGTTCATGCCGTAGATCAATTTTGCTGTGCAGTCCGCTCTGAGAATATGGCGCGGTTTTTCCGCCCCGCGCTGACCGGCGGCGACTAACTTGATTGGCAAGGGCGTTGGTGAGGTCGTCCCCGCTCACCAGCGCCGTGACCTGCGGCGACTGCGTTGGATGGCAAGGAACTCCACGGACTGGGTTCGATGTCTGTAGGATCTCGCGGCTCGGGGTACGGGCCGTCCTTGCTGACCAGCAGCTCTTACGCTTCTCAAGTTGATGGCACAGCCGGTCCGTCTCACGGCCGGGGCATTTCCCCAGGGTGTAGTAGGCCCGCCGGGGCCGGTGGGCGGGAGGTCCAAGTTGGCGAGCTGACGTCACGCCTGCGGGATGGCGCGATCTCCTCTACCCCGAAACCTGGCCCTCTTCGCGAAGTGATCAGACCTTGGTCTTGCGCCACGGCGCGGCGGGGTCCGAGAGCGTGTCGAGGATCAGCTCGCACCAGGTCACGGCAGCATTGACCGTCAGGCGGGCATGACGCACTCCAAGCCCAGACGGTGCGCTCGCCTGACCGTGACCGCTGCCGAAGCCCTGGTTGCGCAGTTCGGCGACGCCGACTGCGATGTTCACAGAGCCCGAAAGGATTCTCTTCACGGCCTTGCTGCCGTCCGGCCCATCAGGAGCCGAGCCAGCGTCGAGCTTCAGCGCCTTCTGGACCGTGCTGATCAGGGCTGGGAGCGCGGCGTTCCGGTCGACCTCGATGTTCAACTCCCCAAGAGCGGTCTTCGCCGTTGCCTCGATGAGCTGCTTGGCCGCGCCGATGGCCCCATGGGGATCGGTGGTCAGGTCCCTCCGAATGCGCTCCAACTCGATCGTGATGCCGGAGGCGTCGCTCAGGGTGCTGAGGTCGCGGACCAGCACTGGCGGGTTGGACCAGGAGATCCTCCCCTCCTTATCGAGAGTGAAGCCGTCCCGCTCCAAGCGGACCCTGATGTCGTCAAGCCACTTCGGAGTTCCCTGATCGTCCGGGTTCCGGTACGCGCGGATGAAGTCCTCGAAGACCAGGAGTACACGTCGAACCTGGTTAGGATCCGACCAGTCCACGCCCTCCGCGTAGAGCATGAATTCAGTCCGCCGCTGGCCTGAGTCCTGGTACTTCAGCTCATCTGGCGGGATTGGCGCGAACCCGTGGTCCTCCCACAGTTCGGCGACAATCCGGACGGTCAGGTCCGTGGCCAGAGAGCGGAAGGCGTTGCGGGTCGCCGGGCTCACCAGCTCCCGCCGTGCGGTGACGGTCATGGTCTGAAGATAGGAGCAGACCCTGACACCGTCACTGTCTTTTCCCAAGGTGACGTCTGATCCATGCCGCGCCTGTCTGACCAACCAGTCTCGGGTTGCGGCTGATCGGCCACTGGGTGGCCGTTGGTCGTGAGATTCGGCCACCGAATCGGAGATCCCACAATGTCGGCGGACAGCAGTTGTCCCTTGTCATCCAATCGAGGCGTTTGACAGCGAACCCAGCCGTCTGCGAGTGAGTCGGGCCTGCTCAAGGTCTGACGGGGGACGGGCTGCGTCCGTCATCAGCACTCCACGCGACGAGTCCTGGCACCATGGATATCAATCTCGACCGCGCCCAGGCTCCAGCCCAGGCGGCGCTTGGGCGTCGGCATCAGACTGACCTGGCGACTGCCTGGCCCGAGCGCGGGGTTCAGGCCGAATTCGATACCTGGTTGAGGATGTCGTCGACGAACCGGGATCGTCCTTCGGTTCGTTCGCCGTAGTACGGGTCGGTGAAGCGGTCACCGGCAATAAGGACGACTTCGTCCTGGGCTCGGGTGACTGCGACATAGAAGTTGTTGCGTTGCTCCTTGAGGGATCTGGTCGTCAGGTTCTGGTTCGCGAAATAGAAGGGCATGAGGCCGTTGACCAGGCCGGGAAGGATTACGACCGAGAATTCCCGTCCCTTGGCGCTGTGGTATGTAGTCAGCACAATGCGGCCGGGTGCTCGTTCGCCGGCAAGTTCCGCCATTGTCAGGCCGTTTGCCGCCGCAGTTCGGAGAGCACGCGGTGCTTGCTGGTCTCGAAGATCGGGAGCGAGGCTGGCTAGCTCGTCGACGCTGAGGTGGGCGAGCAGGCGGTCGAGGAAGGCCGTGGTGTCATCTTCTGGGGCTTCGCGGTCGGGGGCGTCGAGCAGTGTCAGGAGATCCCGGGCGAGGCTGCGCGGTGTTTCCTCCTCCAGGGTGATACCCGCGGCCTGTCGGCGGTGGTGCCATGTGGAAGCTAGTTCTCGGACAGTTTTGGCCTGTTGCGCCGACGTCCCCCGCCGTGCGGGCTTCGACGGCGAATCCGCCGTACCTCCAACCTCACCATCGGAAGCGTGCGGCGGCATGTCCTCAGGACCGGGTACAGGGCCGGCCAGTCGGCGAGCGGTGCAGGCGGAGACGAAGTCGGCGAGAGGTCCGCCGGGGATCTTACGGGTGCGCTCCATGTCGCAGGGCAGGTCGGCGGTTTGGAGGACGTCGATGAGGCGCTTTAGGAGATTCTTGTTGCCCGGATAGAGCACGGCAATATCTTCGGGCAAGGTGCCTGCTGCGATTCGCTGACGAATCACGTCGACGGCGCGTTGCGCGTGGTCGTCGAGATCGCTTGCCTCTTCATCAGTAAATTCTTCGAGGGTGACGGTTCCGGGTGCTTCCTGATCCGGATCGGCGCTGTAGCCGCGGTCTCTGCCCAGCGCGCCGCGACCTGCGGCCACCAGGTTGCTGCCGCTACGGAAGTTCACCAGTAGCTGCATGGTGGTGAAGTCATCTCGCTCGTGGAGTTCTTTGAAGTATCGGATGTCAGCGCCCTGGAAGGCGTACATAGTTTGGTCGGGGTCGCCGACGGCAGTCACCTGGACCCCGGCCATGAGGAGTTCGATGACCACGGAGTGCAGCACGGGACTGAGGTCTTGGTATTCGTCGACGACGAGGTGGGGGAATCGGGCTGAGAGCATTTCGCGGGCGGGCTCGCTGGCCCGGAGTACAGCCAGCGCTCGGCCTGGCATGGCGTCGA
Organism: Streptomyces sp. AK010; assembly: GCF_014207295.1. NCBI lineage: Bacteria > Bacillati > Actinomycetota > Actinomycetes > Kitasatosporales > Streptomycetaceae > Streptomyces > Streptomyces sp. AK010. The sequence goes on along the minus strand of NZ_JACHCX010000037.1, from coordinate 1,959 downwards.
AGTCCCAGCAGCCGCGGTCGATCAGAGACTGCTCGTAGAGGCGGACGGCATTCACGTATTGGTGCTGGTAGCCCTGCAGGTTGTGTCCGGCGGCCATGAGACGCCGGATCTTGGCTAGCAGAGCTTCTGGCTTGTCCTTCACCGGCAGGCCAGCCGTGTACGTGGCCTGGGCCCAGAGTTTGTTTGCTTCGGTGTCGCTGAGGACGGGCAGGTCGTCGGCGTACGGCACGGTAGTGAATCGTGCGTACGGCCGCAGGATGTGGTGTAGGCAGAAGGCGTGCACGGTGCGGCTGGCCAGCCGTCGGCCGGGGCGCATGCCCAGGACTCGCAGCCGGGTGGTGACTTCGGCGGCGGCCGCATCGGTGTAGGTGATCGCGGCGATCCCGCGGTGAGGGCTGGTGGTCGCCAGAAGTTGGCCGACGCGGGCCACGAGGGTGCGTGTCTTTCCCGCTCCCGGGCCAGCCACGAGAACCAGGTTGCCTTGATGATGTACAGCCTGGCGTTGTCGCGGATGCAGGTCGGCGATCTCCTGGGCCAAGGCCGGAGGCAGCCGGAGCAATGCCGGGTCCGGCGTCAGCTGCACGGTGTGTTCCAGCGGCGGGGTGGAGGCGTCTGCCGCAGGCTCACGGACAGGCGGGGCAGAGGTCATCTACCCGTCCCCTGTTCGCCGGGAGATGATCCACTCGTCTCTTCGAGGGCGGGGACCAAAGGCAGATTCTCGTAGCGGCGGCGCAGATAGTCCAGGAGCGCCAACAGCGGTCCGCAGCCAGGCAAACCCAGCAGGTCTGTCTGGCTCACGGGTTGTTCGGCGGAGACGCTGAGCAATTCCCGGATCCGAGTGGGTAGATCGAGTTGCTCGACGTGGGCTGCAAGCCGCTGGGCGAAGCGGCCCTTGCTGACAGGATCGCGCTCGACACGGGAGACGATGGCGTCGCGCTGGATGGCGGTAGAAGGCCCAGCAGAGACCTGATCCACGGCCTTGGCGAAGTTCTCGCGGCGTATCCGCCCGTTAGCGAGTTCGTTGAAGGCGGCTTTCATCTCCTTGCCCAGCAGCGGTGCAAGGTCGGTCTCCAGGGTGTCCGGGCCGACGAAGATGCCGAAGCCCGCGGCAGTGGTGACAAGATCTCTGCGCCCCGTCCGCGAACCTCCGGTGTCCGGAAGGTTCTGTTCCTGCAGAACGCCCAACGCTTCCTCGTACGTATCGGCCGTTGCTGCATCGGCGAGGACTGTCAACAGGCCGAGGGCACGCTTCAGGCCCAGTTCGCGCCGGTACTTCTCCTTGTCGTCGGTGTCGACGGCGTCGCCGTCGGTCAGGACACTGAAGGGGCGGTTGAAACCGGAGGGGCCCAGAAGTTTCGCGTAGGGAGCAAAATCCGTTCCGTCGATGCTGGCGACGACGATGCCGTGGGCATCAAGGTTGAACCCGGCGGATCGGGCGAGCGCGGGCAAGACGTAAGTCTCAGCGATCCCTTCAACTAGAACGACGCCTTGCGCGAAGAGCAGTTCTGCCCGGTTGACGTTGAGGTACCGCTGCAGGTCCGCTCGCTCGGGCGCCGTAAGTAGGTTGGGGGACATGACACGCGCCTCGGACCCAGCAGCGCCATTCAGCAAGAGCACCAGGCTGGGCAGCGGGGTTACGGCGGCGATATGAGGGCTGTGGGTAGTCAGCAGCAGGCGGTTGGGCTGGGCGAGTAGGTGGGCGAACAGGTGCCGCTGCAAGGTGGGGTGGAGATGGGCTTCTGGTTCCTCGACCGCCAGCAGGGTGTCCTCGCCATGTACGGCGCCCCGGCGCAGGCCCAGCCACTCCAGCAGGAGCCCCAGGTAAAGCACGTTGGCGGTGCCCGTTGAGGTCCGATCAACGCCCCTATTGATCCGAAACTCAAAGGGTTCTATTCGAGGATGTAGCGGACGTGCGGGCCGCCGAAGTAGCCCCGGACGATGTGTGGCTGGCGTTGGCGT
>NZ_JACHCX010000036.1:0-37832 GCF_014207295.1 Streptomyces sp. AK010 | reverse complement strand
GACCAGCTACAAAGCCACCACCGGCATCGAAGTCCTCGCACCCGCAGGCCCTTGACAACCTCCCCCAACCGCAAACTGAACGGCCTTGGGACTAGCCGCGCCTGGGCAACCGCCAGTTCGGGCGCGGGAAGTGGCAGGTGTAGCCGTCCGGATAGCGCTGGAGGTAGTCCTGGTGCTCCGGCTCGGCGTCCCAGAACGGACCCGCCGGCACCACCTCGGTCACCACCGGCCCCGGCCACAGACCGGACGCCTCGACGTCGGCGATGGTGTCCTGCGCGACGCGCCGCTGCTCGTCGTCGAGGTAGAAGATGGCGGAGCGGTAGCTCAGGCCGACGTCATTGCCCTGCCGGTTGCTCGTGGTCGGGTCGTGGATCTGGAAGAAGTACTCCAGGATCGCGCGATAGTCGGTCGCGGTCGGATCGAACACGATCTCGATCGACTCCGCGTGCCGTCCGTGATCACGGTAGGTGGGGTGTGGCTTGTCATTGTCACCGCTGTAGCCGACCCGGGTGCGGATCACGCCGGGGAGCGACCGGATCAGCTCCTGCATGCCCCAGAAGCACCCACCCGCGAGCAGTGCCCTCTCCTCGACATCACTCATGGCACATCACCTTTCTTGCCCGTATCCGTCCCTGCGGGACCAGCCTCGCACATGCACTCCCCTTACGCCGTCACCATCTCGACAGGTGACTGACGCCTCGCTCCATCGATAAGCGCTACGTCGCCGTAGCACTTAGCGCCCATTTCACAACATCAGAGAGGTACTAGACATCTCAGATGCCACAGGATCTGACTAAACTCGGCGGGGTGAGAGCTGACGCAGCACGCAATCTGGAAGCCGTTTTGACGACGGGGGCGCGCCTGCTCGCCGCCGACCCCGGGGCGAGTATCGCGAACATCGCCACCGAGGCGGGCGTGGACCGTCGTACCGTCTACCGGCGGTTCGCCTCCCGCGAGGATCTCCTCGCCGCGATCTACGCCTCCCGCCTCGCAGCGATCGAGGACGCCATGGAGGACGCCCGGCTGCGTGAGGCCCCGGTCGCGGTCGCCCTGCACCGCTACGTCGAGAACACCATCGCCGTCAACCGCACCTGGCCGGTCGATATCGCCCGCATGCTCGCCGACGACGGCGTCCGCGCCCGCCGGGACGCTTCCGTGCGCGAGGTCGACGTCTTCCTCGAACGCGCCACGGAGGAGGGACTTCTGCGCTCCGACCTCCCTCAGGGATGGGCGAGCGCGCTCCTGCCTCAGCTCATGCACCTCGCGTCCCGGCAGATGCCCGGACTGAGCCCCGCACAGGCGGCGGACGTCGTGGTCGACACGCTGCTGCGCGGCCTCGGAACGTCCTGACGGATCGGGTGACGCGTAGGCCGGATCGCGTCGGATGGCCGAGAATCCCAGGATGATCGCGAGCGGGGAAGAGGGCCGCCGGGACCGATACGCGCCAATGTCATCTTCCAGCACCGCGGAAACGGTCGGCCGCGTTCCGCCGTCGTGGTCGCCCCGGATGACACCGACTGCCTGGGCGAACACCGACTCCGCCGCGCCTCCATATTTTCGGCACACCTCGAACACGCCATGGGCACTTCCAGCCGCGTGGCGAGGAGCACCCGCACCGGGGGGCAGACGCTCCGCCCGGCCCCTGCCTAGCCTCCCAGGCCATGCGATCACCCCTGATGAGACGTTTCGGCCTCGGCGCCGTCCTCGCCCTCGCCCTCGCCGTGTTCGGCCTGGCCCCCAGCGCGAGTGCGGCGGACCCGGCGCCGGCGGAGCTGACCTTCGCCACCGACAGCGCGACCACCACGCCCGGCGGCTCGGTCAAGCTGTCGATGACCATCAAGAACAACAACACCTACGACGTCTGGTTCGTGTACCAGACGATCGAGCCGACCTGGCTGACCACCCAGCGCCCCGACCTCAAGTACAGCTTCTCCGGGTGCAGTCTCACCACCGTCAACGGCCCCGCCCCGTGCACCGGCACCGGCCCGGCCAACCTCGGCGGCAACTACGGCGCCACCATCCCGCCCGGTCAGAGCCGTACGGTCACCCTGACGCTGGACGTCGCCGCCGATTCCGGCTGCAACGGCAACATCGGCTTCTACTCGTACTTCTACGCCGAGTTCAGCGACTCCACGAACGTCAGCGGCGGCCCGGTGTACACGCCCGTGACGCGCGTGCTCTGCTCCTGACACTCCGTCCGGAGCCGAGGCGGTGACCTGAAAGCCTCCACGCCCGGGCAGCCGCCCCGGTCTGGATCACTGGCACTCCGACCGGCGGGCCCCACGGGCCCGCCGGTCGGCGGCTCAGGCCCCGGACCAGCGTCCCGGGCCCCCGCGCCCACCTGCTCCGACGTCGGACCGCGACCGGGAACGGCTCATTTCGCTTTCGGAACCACCCCGTTCGACACCTGCGCTTTTCCGTCATGTTCCGCAACATGACCGCGAAATCTCCACACAGGCATCACTATGTGACGCGAACGGATGCGTGACGAACTGGCTTCTGAGGGGGACGCCGGCGGCACGCAAGGGGGTGCGTCCGCTCCGCGGAGCAGTACTCACCCCTGCCCGGGGAGGGGACCTCACCGCATGAAGCGGACCACACGCACCACCGTGCTCACGGTGGGCGCGCTCATCGCCGCACTGGGCCTGCCGGCCGGTGCGGCACGCGCCGACACCACGCCCCGCATCGATCTGCGGGTGCTGGTGGTGAGCGACGGCGGCCCGTCGACCGACGCCATAGCCTCCGAACTGGCCGCGGCGGGTACGCCGTACACCCGGATCGACCTCACGCAGTCCGGCCGGACCGTGATCGACGCCGACTTCCTCGCGGACACCGTGGACGGCAGGCCACGCGCCAAGTTCCAGGCCGTCGTGCTGCCCAACGACAACCCGTTCCCGGCCGGCTCGTCCGAGATGGCGGCCCTGGCGGCGTACGAGCAGACGTACGACGTGCCCCAGGTCGACGCCTACACCTACGCGCGTCCCGAAGCCGGTCTGCAGTACCCCGTCCACGGCGGCTACTCCGGCAGCATCGACGGCAAGCGGGCGGAGGTGACCGCCGCCGGCAGGTCGGGCCCCTTTGGCTATCTCGACGGGACGGTGCCCTTCGAGGACAACGACCCGGCGATCGGGGAGAGTTACGCCTACCTGTCGAAGCCCGTGGCCGGGGCCGACTTCACCCCGTACGTCGAAGCGGCGATCCCCGGTCAGTCGGCCAAGGGCACGCTGGTGGGCGAGTACCGGCACGACGGCCGGCGCGAGCTGGTCGTCACCTTCGTCTACAACCGGTACCAGCAGCAGTTCCGGCTCCTGGCCCGCGGCATCGTGGAGTGGATGACCGGCGGTGTGCACCTGGGCGCCTCGCGGAACTACTTCGCCGTCCACGTGGACGACGTGTTCGCGGCGGACGACCGGTGGAACAGCCGGCTCAACTGCACGCCCGGCGACGTCGACTGCACGGATCCCACCGCGACCCCCGACCCGATCCGGATGACACCCTCCGACGTCGACCACGCCGTCGACTGGCAGAACAGCAACAAGTTCACCCTCGACTTCGCCTACAACGGCGCGGGCAGCGTCGACCACCGCGAGGACAACAACGGCGCCGACCCGCTCGCCGACCGGCTGATCGCACGTCGGGGCGAGTTCCGGTGGATCAACCACACCTACTCGCACCCCTTCCTCGGCTGTGTGCAGGACACGACCGTGGTGCCCTGGAAGTGCGCGACCAACGCCGACGGCAGCACCCGCTGGATGAGCCGCAACGACATCTCCGACGAGATCGCCATCAACCGGGTCTGGGGCGTGAGCGCCGGACTGCCGTTGGTGAACGGCGAGTTGGTGACGGGCGAGCACTCGGGCATGAAGGTCCTGCCGCAGCAGCCCGAGGACAACCCCAACCTGGCCCTCGCCCTCGGCGACAACGACATCGCCTGGCTCGGCTCCGACAACTCCCGTGAGCCCGGCCAGCGCAGGGTCGGTCCGTCCACGACCGTGCCCCGCTACCCGATGAACGTCTTCTACAACGCCGGCCGGGCGGCCGAGCAGGTCGACGAGTACAACTGGATCTACACCAGCCGCGCCCAGGGAGGCAGCGGCATCTGCGAGGACAACCCGGCCACCACCACGTGTCTGCCGGCGCCGCTGGACACCGCCACGGGCTACGCCGACCACATCGTCCCGCTGGAGAAGCAGATCGCCCTCGGGCACGTCCTGGCCAACGACCCCAAGCCGCACTTCATCCACCAGTCGAACCTGGCCGAGGACCGCATCGCCTACCCCGTGCTCGACGGCGTCCTCGACGCCTACAAGGCACTGTTCTCCGAGAACACCCCCGTGGTGAATTTGCGGATGCGCGACATCGGCGCGGAACTCGAGCGCCGAGCGAAGTGGCGGGCCGCACTCGGATCCGGAGAGATCACCGCCTACCGCATCGGCGGCACTGTGTCCGTCGACGCGCCGGACGGACTGGCGGTCACCGCGACCCTGCCCACCGGCACCACGCTGGCCGGTTCCGCGTTCGGCGAGGCCTACGCCGGGTCGGTGTCCGGCTGGACGCCCTCCACGGGCGCGCCGCTCGCCCTCACCCTGCCGGCATCCGCCGTGGCTCCGGCCCCCGACGCGGCCACCGAGACCGCCCCGGCCACCAGGCCTGCCCCGGACACCCGTGTCCCCGCGGGCGTCACCGACCCGGTGGGTCGCAGCACAGACGGCTGAACGGCGCATCCGCGCACGACCTGAAGGTCCTGGCGGCCCCGCGGCGGCCAGGACCGGCCCGTACCACCCCACACCTCGGCCGTGGAGCACATCGATGCCCGTTCCTCAGGGCGCGCGACGTACCGGAGCGACGCGCGTCACCCTGCTCACCGAAGGCACCTACCCGCACAGCCACGGAGGCGTCAGCGTCTGGTGCGACCAGCTCGTCCAGGGCATGCCCGACCTGGCCTTCGACGTCATCGCCGTCACCGGCACCGGACGTGAGCCGGTCGTCTGGGACCTGCCCGCGCACGTCGTCGGCGTGCTGTCCGTCCCCATGTGGGGCGCCCCGCCCGAGGGCCGGCCGCCCCGGGGCCGATCCCGCAACCAACTCGCCGCCTCCTACGAGCGGTTCCTGACCGCGCTGCTCGACCCACGCGCCGAGGACGGGTTCGCGCCCGCCCTGTACGCACTGGCACGGGCCGCGTCGGACGGGACGCTGAGCCCCTTCCTGCGCGGGGACCGGGCGATCGCGATCCTCACCGCGCTGTGGAACCGCCCCGGACTCGCCGTGTGCGAGGCGCGGCCGACCCTGCACGACGCGCTCACCGCGACCGCCCTGCTGGAGCACGCCCTGCGCCCACTGGCCGCCCCGGCCCCCGAGAGCGGGGTCGCGCACGCGGTGAGCGGCGGAGTCGCCGTCCTGCCGGGCCTCGCGGCCCTCGAACAGCACGGCGTTCCCCTGCTGTTGACGGAGCACGGGGTCTATCTGCGTGAGCGCTACCTCGGTTACCGCACCGCGCCCTACCGCTGGCCGGTGAAGGCCGTGGTCCTCGGGTTCTTCCGGCTGCTCGCGCAGGAGAGCTACCGCCGGGCCGCCCTGATCACACCGGGCAACCGCTACAACCGGCTGTGGGAGGAGGAGGGCGGCGCCGACCCGGAGTCGATCCGCACGGTCTACAACGGCGTCGACCCCGCCGCCTTCCCGGCGGCCGGGCCCGAACCGGACTCCCCCACCCTCAGCTGGGCCGGCCGCGTCGACCCCATCAAGGACCTGGAGACCCTCATCCGGGCCTTCGCGCTCGTCCGCGACCGGCTCCCGCACGCGCGGTTGAGGTTGTTCGGCGGGACACCGCGGGGCGGAGAGGCCTACCGGGAGCGCTGCGAGGCGCTGGCCGCCGAGCTCGGGCACGCCGACGCCGTCACCTTCGAAGGGCGCGTCGACGACATCAAGGACGCCTACGCCGCCGGGAACGTCATGATGCTCTCCAGCATCAGCGAGGGCTTCCCCTTCACCCTGATCGAGGCCATGTCCTGCGGACGGGCGACCGTCTCCACGGACGTGGGCGGTGTCCGCGAGGCCGTCGGTGACACCGGGCTGGTGGTGCCCCCGCGCGATCCGGCGGCGATGGCCGAGGCCGCGCTGGAGCTGCTGGGGGATCCCGGGCGGCGCAGGGCCATGGGTGAGGCGGCCCGGTTGCGGGTCATCGAGCAGTTCACCCTCCGGCAGACCATTGACACGTTTCGGTCCGTCTATCTGGAACTGGCCCATCCGACGCAGGAGCCGACGGTCGTGCCGACGTTCGGGGTGTCCGCGCCGGCCGTCCACGGCACCGGAAGCCTCGCGCTGTGAGCGGGCCGATGTCTCTCGAACCCGGGGGCACGGAGCAGGACACGCTGGCCATCCGGCTGGCCGGTCCCCGCCCGCCGCGCCGCCGGCCGCGCTGGGCCCTGGACGACACCACACTCGCCATCCGGCTGCCCCGGCAGGGCCCCGACGAGGAGGCGGTCAGTGAACTCGCCGCCGAACTCGCCGATCGCATAGGCCCCGCCGTCCACCCCTACGAGGTGGCGGCGCTGCTGGAGGCGGAGGGACTGTCCGCCTCCCTGATCAACGAACGCTACGGCCACCCGAACCTGTTCTCCCTGGCCTCCGCCCTCTACGAGCGGGTGCCGCGCACCTTCCCCGAGCCCGCCCCGGCGGCCGACCCCTGGCGTCCCGACACCCTGCGCTGTCTGCTGCGGGGGGTGCTGTTCGCCCTGCCGGGGCTCGCCTACCTGCTGACCGCGCCGCTGTGGAACGCCGGCGGGTACGCCCCCGCGCTCATCGTGGCCGGGCTCGTCTCCTGGGCGTGGGGGCAGGCGCTCGGCCACCGCGCGCACCTGCGGATGGCGACCGGACGCCGGGAGGCAGGCCGTACTCTCCTGTTCGGCGCGCCCGTGGGAGCGGTGGTGGCCACGGCGGTCGCCGCGCTGCCCGCCGAGGGCGGACCGGTGACCCTGGTGGCGGCCGCGCAGTCCGCGTACCTGGCGGCCGCCGGTGTCCTGCTGGTGCTGGGCCGGGAACGGCTGCTGCTGGCCGCGCTCAGCCCGCTGCTCGCGGGAGCCGCCGTCGCGCCCTGGTGGGAGCCCGGCCCCGCGCTCCGGGCCGGGCTGCCCCTGCTGGCGCTGCTCGCCACGCTGACCGTCACCGGCTGGGTCCTGCGGGGTGCCCTCGCGGTCCCGGCCGTCACCGACGCGACCCGGTCACGGCTGCTGTGGTCGCTGCCGTACGGCCTGTTCGGGCTGGCCGCGGGGGTGCTGGTGCTGCTGGAGGGGCGGGAGGAGCCGTACGCGGTGATCGTGCTGACGCTGAGCATGGGGCCGGCGGAATGGCTGCTGTATCGCTACCGGGGGCTGTCGGTCGCCGCGCTGCGGGCCACCGCCACGCCCGCCGGGTTCCTGCTGCGCTCGGCCGGTGTCCTCGGCCTCTGTCTGCTCGCCTATCTGGCACCGCTGCTGCCCGCGGCGCTGCTCATCGGCTCCGACCCGGCCGCCCTGCTGCTGCTCGCCGCCGTCCTGTGGACCGCGCTGCTGCTCCAGGCGTTCGGGGCGGCCTGGTCGTCGGCCGGGATCTGCCTGGCGGCGGCCGCCGGGGCCGGAGCGGTCGTCCTGTTCCGGCTGCCACCGGGCGCCGCCCTGGCCCTGCCACTCGCCTGCGGCGCCGCCGCCCTGGGTCTGGCGGCGTGCGCGCTGTGGCTGCTCGGCCGGCCCGCACCGCACGCCTGAGTCCCACCCCGCTCCCCGCTCGCATCCCACCCAACCGAAGGGACACCGCAGTTGACCTCCGCACCGCTCGCCGCCGTCACCGGAGCCGAGGGCTTCATCGGCTCGCACCTCACCGAGGCACTGGTCGCCTCCGGCCACCGGGTCAGGGCCATGGTCCAGTACAACTCCTTCTCCTCCTACGGCTGGCTGGAGACCCTGCACCCGGACGTCCTGGACCAGGTGGAGATCGTCCTCGGCGACGTCCGTGACCCCGGCTCCGTCCGCGGCCTCCTCGAAGGCGCCGACGCCGCCTACCATCTGGCCGCCCTGATCGCGATCCCGTACTCCTACCAGGCCCCGCACAGTTACGTGGACACCAACGTCACCGGCACCCTCAACGTGCTGGAGGCGGTGCGCGCCCTCGGCACGCCCCGGCTGGTGCACACCTCCACCAGCGAGACGTACGGCACCGCGCAGACCGTGCCCATCACCGAGGACCATCCCATCAACACCCAGTCCCCGTACGCCGCTTCGAAGGCGGGAGGGGACCGGCTGGCCGACAGCTACCACGCCAGTTTCGACACCCCGGTCGTCACCCTGCGGCCCTTCAACACCTTCGGGCCGCGCCAGTCGATGCGCGCGGTCATCCCCACCGTCATCGGGCAGGTCGCGGCGGGAGAGCGCACCATCACCCTCGGCGACCTGCGTCCCACCCGGGACTTCACCTTCGTCAAGGACACCGCGCAGGCCTTCCTCGCCGTCGGCACCGCGCCCGCCGGGCAGGTCGTGGGCCGCACCTTCAACGCCGGGACCGGTGGGGAGATCTCGGTGGGCGACCTGGTCGCGCTGATCGGCAAGGTGATGGACACCGCCCTCGACGTCCGCGAGGACTCCGCCCGCATCCGTCCCGCGAACTCCGAGGTGATGCGGCTGGTCGCGGACGCGAGCCGGCTCGCCGCCGCCACCGGCTGGCAGCCCGCGCACACCCTGGAGGAAGGCCTGGCGGCCACCGTGGAGTTCTTCCGCGACCCGGCCAACCTCGCCCGTTACAAGACCGGCATCTACAACATCTGACACCGCACAGCGGATCTCGTCCGTCACGTCCGCGCACGTCCACGAAGCGTTCACGAAGGAGGAGCCCATGCACGCAGTGATCCTGGCGGGAGGCAAGGGCGTCCGGCTGCGGCCGTACACCACCGCGCTGCCCAAGCCGCTCGTGCCCATCGGCGACCAGCACGCCATCCTGGAGATCGTGCTGCGCCAGCTGTCCACGGCCGGTTTCACCAGCTGCACCATCGCCATCGGCCACCTCGGCGAGATCATCCGCGCCTACGTCGGCGACGGCTCCCAGTGGGGCCTGGCCGTCGACTACGCCACCGAGGAGAGCCCGCTGGGCACCATGGGCCCGCTGCTCAACCTGCGCGACCGCCTGCCCGAGACATTCCTGGTGATGAACGGCGACGTCCTCACCGACCTCGACTACGCCGACGTCCTGCGCCGGCACCGCGCGTCCGGTGCCCCGCTGACCATCGCGACGTACGCCCGCAAGGTGCACATCGACTTCGGGGTGCTGACCACCGACTCCAGCAAGGTCGTCGCGTTCACCGAGAAGCCGAGCATGGACTACCGCGTCTCCATGGGCGTCTACGGCCTCTCCCGCAGCACCCTGGAGGGCTACACGGCCGGACTCCCCCTCGGTTTCGACGAGTTGGTGCTCGACCTGCTCAGGACCGACAACCAGCCGCACGCCTACGACTTCGACGGGTACTGGCTGGACATCGGACGCCCGGACGACTACGACCGGGCCAACGCCGAGTTCACCACCCGCAAGTCGCTTCTGCTCAAGGGAGCCTGAGCACGTCATGCGCATCCTCGTCCTGGGCTCAACCGGCTATCTCGGCGCTCACGTCGCGCGGCGGCTGCGCGCCCTGCCGGGCGCGCGGGTCCTCGTCGGCGGCCGGTCGCCGGCCGCCGATGTCCACGTCGATCTCGCCCGCGTCCGCACGGAGCAGCTGGCGAAGGCCCTGGCGTCGGCCGCGCCCGACACGGTCGTCAACTGCGCGGGCGCGACCGGCGGCGACGCCGTCACGCTCGCCGAGGTCAACGCGCGCGGTCCCGCGGTGCTGTGCTCCGCGCTGCGCGAGGCTTCCCCGGCGGCCCGTCTGGTGCACCTGGGCTCGGCCGCCGAGTACGGCCCGGGCACGCCGGACACCCCGGTGACGGAGTCGGCGGCCACCCGCCCGGTCGGCCCCTACGGTGCGACCAAGCTCGCGGGCACAGTCGCGGTGACCTCGTCCGGCCTGGACGCGGTGGTGCTGCGGGTGGGCAATCCGGTGGGGCCCGGTGCGCCGCCCACCGGGCTGCCCGGCCGGATCGCGGCGCTGCTGCGCGAGGCCGGGCCCGACCCGGCGGCGGTGCTGCGGCTCGGCGACCTGTCCGCCCACCGCGACTTCGTCGACGTACGCGACGTGGCGCGGGCGGTGGTCCTCACGGCCACGGCTCCGGGCCCGCTGCCGCCCGTCCTCAACCTCGGCGGGGGCCGGGCCGTCCCGGTGCGCGACCTGGTGCGGAGTCTGGCCGGACTGGCCGGGTTCCGGGGCCGGATCGAGGAGGGCGCGGCGAGCCCGGCCGGTTCGGCCCGCTCCGCGCAGGTGTCGTGGCAGTGTTCGGACATCTCCGCCGCCGAGGAGGCCCTGGGGTGGCGTCCGGCGCACTCGCTGGACGACGCGCTGGCCACTCTGTGGGAAGGCGGCCGCACGCCGTGAGCCTGCTGATCCCGCTGTACGTCCATCCGGCCGAGGACCCGGGCGCCTGGCACCGGCTGATCACCGCGGCGACCCGCACCTACGGTGTCGTTCTCAACCCGGCGAGCGGTCCGGGCGAGGTCCCCGACCCGGCGTTCACCGCGGCGGCCGGTGCGCTGCGGGCCGCGGGGGCGCGGCTGCTGGGCTACGTCGACACCGACTACGGGGTGCGCGACCCCGCGGACATCACCGAGGACGTGCGGCGGCACCGCGAGTGGTACGCGGCGGACGGCTGCTTCCTGGACCGGGTGACGGCGACGGCGGACGGGCTGCCGGCCTGCCGCCGGCTGGTGCGGACGCTGCGCCGGCTGGGCGTGGGGACGGTCGTCCTCAACCCCGGCGTCCACCCGGCCCCGGGATACGCCCGCCTCGCCGACCTGACCGTCACCTTCGAGGGGCACTGGTCGACGTACGTCTCCGCCTTCAGCCGGCCGGCGTGGACCGCACGACACTCACACGCGGGGCTGTGCCATCTCGTGTACGGCGTGCCCGAGGCGCTCGTTCCGCTGGCCGTTCGCACGGCGCACGAGCGCGGAGCGGCGGTCTGCGGCCCGGTGACGGGCGAACCACCCAACCCCTGGGCCCAGTTGACGCCGGCCCTCGCCGGGGCGCAGCGATGACCGGGCGGGCCCTTTCCCGCGCGGCCCTGCTCACCGCCTTGGCGGCCACGGCGCTGACGGGCTGCTCCGGCGGCACCGAGCCACCGGGCGACGCGCACGGTACGGCGTCGCCGTCGCGGGCCGTGTGGAAGCCCCGCCCGGGTCTCGCCTGGCAGTGGCAGCTCGACGGCAAGGTCGACGCGTCGGCCGACGTGCCGGTCTACGACATCGACGGCTTCGAGAACTCCGCCGCGGACGTGGCCCGGCTGCACCGCGCGGGGAGGAAGGTGATCTGCTACGTCAACGTGGGCGCGTGGGAGGACTTCCGGCCGGACCGGGACGCCTTCCCCCGTTCGGTTCTCGGCGAGCCCAACGGGTGGTCGGGCGAGCGGTGGCTGGACATCCGGCAGTTGTCCGTCCTGCGACCGATCATGGAACGCCGCTTCGACATGTGCCGCGACAAGGGCTTCGACGCGGTGGAGCCCGACCTGGTGGAGGGCTACGGCAACGACACCGGCTTTCCGCTCACCGCACGTGACCAGCTCAGGTACAACCGCATGATCGCGGACATCGCCCACGAGCGGGGGCTGTCGGTGGGGCTGAAGAACGACCTTCCCCAGATCCCCCAGCTCGTGCGGCACTTCGACTTCGCGGTCAACGAGGAGTGCGCCCAGTACGACGAGTGCGGCGAGCTCTCCCCGTTCATCGAGGCGGGCAAGGCGGTGTTCCACGTGGAGTACAAGGAGCCGCGGAGCAGTTTCTGTGCCGAGTCCCGCCGGCTGAGGCTGTCGTCGATGCGCAAGGAGCCGGAACTCGGGGTGTGGCGGAGCCCTTGCCCTACGGGGCGGCCAACGACTGAATAGACCTTGAGGGCTCCCTTCCCGTGCGTACGGGAGGGGAGCCCTCAAGGTCTGTTGGGGTGCATGCAGGTGCGTGCCCGCGACGGGTCAGGCGTGGCGGTGCGAGCGCCGGTTGCCGGCGACGACGCGGTACAGGGCGAGCAGGATGAGGGAGCCGACGATCGCGGCGATCCACGTGGACAGGTCGAAGAACCCGTCGATGGAGTCCACACCGAAGATGACCTTGCCGAGCCAGCCGCCGAGCAGACCACCGACGATGCCGATGAGCATGGTGATGATGATGCCGCCCGGGTCCTTGCCCGGCATCAGTGCCTTGGCGATCGCGCCGGCGAGGAGCCCGATGATGATCCAAGCAATGATGCCCATGGTGCGTCTCCGCTTCGTCGTGTAAGGATTCTGTAAGTCATCGGGTGCGCCGATCCCGCCCGCCCAAACGTCACCGTCCGATATCAGCTCTGCAGGCCCCGCTCCGACGCCGGTTGACGGGTGGTCCGACGGGAACCGTCGAGGGCAACGACCGCGCGCACGGCATCCGCGATGGCCGGGGAGTCCTTTCTCAAGATCGCACCGTGGTTGGCGGCGACCTTGACGCTGTCGGGGTTCGCGTTACGAGCGGTCACCGCCTCCAGGCCGGTGCGGATCCGTTCCTGCTCGTCACCGCGGCTTCCGAACGACGTTCCCGACGCGAGGGCATACCGCACCGGGACGGTGATGCCGTCCAGCACGGGGCCCAGCTCATGCGCGCGGGAGAGCCTGCCGAGCTCGATGTTGCCGTTCGCCTGCTCCTCGGCGGTCATCCGCGGGGTGAGGCCCGTCGGGCGCAGCAGCGGCAGCACCCACCCCATCCACCGGAACAGCTTCCGGATCCGCTGCTCCATGGCGTCGTCGAGCCAGTCGTAGGGGAAGGCGCCGTCGACGAGGACCGCGCCCACGGTGCGGTCCGGATTGCGTCCGGCCCAGTGAGCCGCGACGACCGCTCCGTAGGACCAGCCAGGAGCGCCCGGTCCACGCCCCGGGCCGCGAGGACGGCGTCGGCGTCCCGGACGGCGGCCTCGAAGGAATAGTCCGCCGAGCGCTTCGACTTGCCGCGGGCCCGCTCGTCGCAGGTGATGTGCCGCCACCCCGGCCCCAGTTCGGCGAGGGTGTGCCGCCAGTACCCCTGGGTGGCGAACTGGCCGTTGAGGTAGACCACCGGGGTTCCGGTGCCGCCCGTGTCGGTGACGGCCAGGGCCGTGTCCTCGACCGGCACCGTGCCGGTCCAACGCGGCTGCTTCGGACAGGTGCTGGTGTCCGTCATGTCCTGGACCTTTCGTGTGAGGGCGTTGCCGAACTCGTTCGGACGGGTGGCGGGCTTCCAGAGGCTGCGGGCGGTGATGCCGCCCTGGGCGGTGGTCGCGTGGAGGGTCGGGCCGGCGGCGCCGTCGGCGTTCTTGAGGGTGTTGTGGATCCGGTCGTTGCATTCACGCAACCGGCAACAACTCCGTTGTACGCAAAACACATAACAACAGCTCAGAGCCGAGAATTCATTGCAACGATCCTGCTGCCTAACGCAACAACACCACCCGATTCGTTGCAATGAAATGGAAGTGAACGCTCCACGGACCGCATCGGGAGCCGCCGACGGGCCGTTGTTCCGTACCCTGACGGCATGCGCATGCGCCCCACCCTGAGCTGGACCCCTGCCGGGGACCCGCCGCCGGCGACCACGGATCTGGAGCCGGTCACCGATGCGCTGCGCACGGGTGGAGTGCTGGTGCTCAGCGGAGCGGGCATCTCCACGGAGTCGGGCATCCCCGACTACCGGGGCGAGGGCGGGAGCCTGAGCCGGCACACACCGATGACCTACCAGGACTTCACCGCCGACGCCCGGGCCCGGCGACGGTACTGGGCCCGCAGCCACCTCGGTTGGCGCACCTTCGGCCGGGCCCGCCCCAACGCCGGCCACCAGGCCGTGGCCGCCTTCGGGCGGCAGGGTCTGCTCTCGGGTGTCATCACCCAGAACGTGGACGGCCTGCACCAGGCCGCGGGCAGCGAGGACGTCGTGGAACTCCACGGAACCCTGACCCGGGTCATCTGCCTCTCCTGCGGCGCCTTCAGCCCGCGCCACGAACTCGCCCTGCGACTGGAGGAGGCCAACCCGGCGTTCGAACCCGTGGCCGCCGGGATCAACCCGGACGGGGACGCCGACCTCACGGACGACCAGGTCGAGGGCTTCCGCGTGGTGCCCTGTGCGGCCTGCGGCGGCACGCTCAAGCCGGACGTGGTGTTCTTCGGCGAAACCGTTCCGCCGCAGCGGGTCGAGCACTGCCGTGAGCTGGTCCGCGCGGCGACCTCGGTGCTGGTCCTCGGCTCCTCGCTGACGGTGATGTCCGGGCTTCGGTTCGTCCGCCAGGCGGCGAAGGAAGGCAAGCCGGTGCTGATCGTCAACCGGGATCACACCCGGGGTGACCAACACGCCCTCACCAGGGTTTCCCTGCCGCTGGGCACGGCCCTCGGCACCGTCGCGCACCGGCTGGGCATCGCCTGCCCGTCACCCCGTCCAGCAGGGGTTTCCCATCCCCCGGGACCATAGACTGGACGTGACGGTCCTTCCCGGCACTCACGATGGGAGGTGGGCGTGATGACAGACGGCAGCGAGCTGAGAGTGCGCCTGCGGCGCGCCCTGGACGGATCGTGCCCGACCGTGTTCCGGGAGCTGACCGATTCCCGGGAACTGGCCCGCTGGTGGGGGCCGGACGGGTTCACCATCCCGAGCGTCGAGAGCGACCTCCGCCCGGGCGGCGCCTACCGCATCGCGATGCGGCCCCCGGAAGGTGAACTGTTCTACCTGGTGGGCGAGTTCCTCGAGGTCGAGCCCCCGCAACGCCTGGCGTACACCTTCCGCTGGGAGGATCCCGACCCCGAGGACCGGGAGACGGTGGTGACGCTGTCGCTTCACGACATCGACGCCGCACGGTCCGAACTGGTCCTCGACCAGGGCGACTTCGCCTCGGAGCGGCGGCGGGCCCTCCACGAGGAAGGCTGGCGTCAGGGCCTCGGCAAACTCGGGGAGCTGCTCGCCTCGCAACGGGATTGATCCCGCCGGTCAGTGCCCGGCGGCCACCTTCACCAGGGCGACGGCCACACCGATCGTGGCGTCCGCGAGGCCCGCCATCAGGGCCGCCAGGGCACCGCCTCCCATGCGCAGCCCGCCCACACAGCCCCACAGGAAGAGGGAGACCACGCACACGCCCGCCGCCGCCAGCAACGCGGCGTGCAGTGTCAGGACGTCGAGTGCGGCCAGGCCGATCAGCACGGACGGGCCCGCGGCGCAGGACAGCAGTGGGCTGCTGACGTACAGCATGCGGCGCAGTTCCCGGCCGGTGGCGAGGTGCCGGTGGACGGTGCGGTGGGCCTGCTGGTCGGCGACGAGCGCCGCGAGCCAGAGACCCAGAGCGGTCGTCAGGACCGTGGCGACGGCGCCGAGTGCGCTCACCTCGCCGAAGGACAGACCGACCACCACGGCGATCATCGTGATCGTCGCGTAGATGCGTTCCTTCAGACGATCCGCCAGTACACCGGCCTCCGCGCCGGCCGGCCCCTCGGCTAGCGGATCGGCCACCGGCTGATGCCCTTCACGCGGCGCAGGGCCGCCGCCGTCAGCCTGACCGGCGCCACGCGAAGCACCAGGGCTCCCCCCGGGCGGCCCGGGAGCGGCTTGGCGTAGTAGGGGCGGCCGAGCCGGGACGCGCGAAACCACCGGGTGCCGGACAGTCCCCGCGCGGGCGGAACGGGGATGCGGCTGCCCGGGTCGTCCGTGCGGAGGGTCAGCGTCCACCGTCCTGGTGGCAGGGTCCCCACCGGCAGGCGGGCGGTGAAGGCGGGGCTGCCTTCGCGTGCGTACAGCACGGGTACCGCTCGCACCGAGCCCGCGTCCCCTTCGGCGCGCAGGGCGGTGACGGGGCGGCCCGCGGCATCGTCGGTCAGGCGGCCGCCGACGACGAGGGTGGCGGGTGCGGAGGTGTCCCAGGCGATCCCGGTCACGCGGCAGATCGGAGCGACCTCGGCTTCCCGGAGGTCCAGGGAGAAGCCGCCCTGGGGGGTGAAGAAGGGGCGTGCGGTGGTGGGGCCGTGCCCGGGCCGGGGGCCGGGGGCCAGTTGCCGCTGCGATGGAGCGTGCCGCTCGCCCTTCGCGTCCGTCCGGGCTCGCCGGAGCCTCACGGTTCGGCTCACTCCCTGGGCGCGGACGTCCAGGTAGAGGTCCCACCGGCCGCTGCCGAGCGGGGCGCCCGAGTCGACGGTGTCCAGGTCCACGTCGGCCGTGAAGCCGGTCGCAGCGTCCTGGGCGTGGTGCGGGCCCGTGCCCACGCTCGTGGGCACGGGGATGTCCGGGTGCCGGAAGCCGCTCGGGCGCAGGATCAGCCGGGTGTCGGACTGGAGGGGGCCGAAAGACTCGATGTGGGCGTGACCGGCGATCCGGAGCACATCGCCGTCGCCGGTCCAGGCGGCTTCGGCCAGTTCGTGGTGGACCGGAATGCGGCTCGTCATGTCGAAGCAGGCGTCCGGGACCGCCTTCGCGGGGTCACGGAAGAAGGGGTGGGACCAGTAGACGCGGCCCTTGTCCACGACGTGGCCGCGCGCCGCGTCCTCCTTGGCGTGCCGGGCCACGGTCATGAGGTCCTCGAAGCGGTCGGCGCGCAGGAGGTGGACGATCAGCCGGTCCTGCGGGGCGATCGACCGGAAGACGCCGTCGCTCACGTGGTTCAGCGCCCAGTGCCGGAACTGCGGGTAGAAGAACTCCCGTGCCTGCTCTTCGCTCTCGCGGGGCAGCAGGGCACGCAGGGGCCCGCACAGTTCCCACTCCACGTGGCGGCGCATGATCCGGTCCTGGCGCGGTCCGGGCTCCAGGTAGCGGGCGACCGTTTCGAAGCACAGCCGGGTGCCGTCCATGCGGTGGACGAGGTCGGCCGCGGTACGGGTGAGGTTGTTGCCGTTCTGGCGGTTGCGGGAGTAGTAGCAGTCGTAGTCGGCGACCACGGAGATGCCGTCGGCGTTGAGAAAGGCGGCAGCCGTGAACGGCTTGTCCTCGCAGTTGCGGTACGGCGGGAACCTCAGGTTCAGCCGTTCGATCAGCGAGCGCCGGAACAGCTTCCAGCAGCCCAGGGTGCGGTAGGCGGCGGAGGAGAAGACGTCCGTCCGGGGCTGGTTGTGCGAGAAGACCGCGGTCGGCACGGCTCGTCCGCCGACCGACACCATCTTGCCGAGGACCACGTCGGTGCGGTTCTCGTCCGCCATGGCGACCATCCGGCGCAGGGCGTCCGGGCCGAGGTAGTCGTCGGAGTCGAGGAAGAAGACGTAGTCGCCGACGGCCCTGTCCAGGCCGGTGTTGCGTGGGCCTCCGGCCCCTCCGCTGTTGGGCTGGTGGACGACGTGCATGCCGGACCAGGTCTGTGCGAGGCGGTCCAGTTCGTGACCGGAGCCGTCCGTCGAGCCGTCGTCGACCGCGATGATCTCGATCTCGTCCGGACCGAGCGTCTGCTCCATGACGGAGGTGACGCATCGCGCCAGTTCCGGCATCGCGTTGTACGCGGGGATGATCACGCTCACGCGCGGAGGGGTCGTACGGGACATGGGGTGCTCCGGGCCGTGGGGGGTGCGGTGCTGAGGGAGGCAGTCCGGTTCCTGGCGGTGCCGGGCGACACGCGGCTCCATGGAGCTTCCGGCGGACCCGCTCCCGCCGCCCCGCGTGAGGCGCCGTCCTACGCTGTCGGAGTGTGGGAACCACCCGTCCGGGTGTGTGTCGACCGCACCGGTGACGGCCCCTCCTTCGGTGCCGGTCCCGGGGTGTCCTCGGCGGAGGCACCCCGGGACCAGGCCGCCGCGTACTCCTCGGCGCCCAGGGACGCGCGCACCTGTCGCTCGGCGGTGAGGTGTGCGTCGCGGAGCGGGCGCAGGCCGATCAGCGCCACGCCCGTGTCCCGACGCACGCGGTGGGCGGCGCCGAGGAGCCACGCCGCGCGCCTCGCCGAGAACGCCTGGCTGGTCACCCAGCACAAGGCCGCCCACCGGGACATGAGTCCACGGCAGGTCGCCGAGCAGGCGTTCCCGGTTGGCCGACGGCTGCCTGTTGAGCGCGAAGAAGGACGGCATCGTCCACATCGGCGGCTTCCTCGGCCTGCGTGACCGTTCCCTGGCAAAGCGGTGCGAGCTGCTGCTCATCGCCACGGAAGGCTTTCCCACCTACGGCGGTCTGGCGGGCCGGGAGCTGGACGTGGTCGCCCAGGGCCTGATGGAGGGCACGGAGCCCGCCTACCTCCGGGCCCGCGCCGACGCCGCCGGCACCTGGCCAACCTGGCCCGCGAGGCAGGCATCGCCATCGTCGAGCCGCCGGGGCTGCACGCCCTCTGCCTCAACGCGGGCCGTCTGCTTCCGCACATCGCGCGCACCGCTTTCCGGACCACGCGCTCGCCTGCCGGCTCTACCTCGAAGGCGGCATCCGCTCGGTGGAGCCGGGTTCCCTCTGCCTCGGCAGCGAGGACGGGAACGGTGCCCCGGTCGGCTGCGGCACCCTACGAGCTGGTCCGGCTCGCGCTTCCCCGCAGGACGTACGGCATCGGGCATTTGAACAACGTCGGCGAGGTCCTCGCGGCCACGGTCAAGGACAAGGAGCGGATCCCCGGCCACCGCATGGTCGAACAGCCGCCGCTCCTTGGTCACTTGCGCTGCAAGCTGGAGCCGGTTCCGCACTGAAACCGTCCGATGGGGCGGTGTGTGCCGTGTCACACCCTCAAAAGTCCGCCTAAGTTGTCTGCATCACAGCGGAAATGTCCATTTGACGTCCATGCTCGAACCGGACGTCGGCTCCCGAAGTGGGGCCCATCGGCATTCTCTTGGGCACGAACTCCAGAGTGACCCTTGACGCAGCCCTCGTGACATTCTCCCCACCCCCTCGAAAGGTGCCCCACCATGGCCGCATACCTCTGCCCGCCTGCCGTGATACACGGCGAGCATGCCGTGAAGACCAGCCAGATCGTGGCGGAGGTGAGCGACCGGCACCCGAACGCGTCGTGGGCGCCGCGGATCGACGGGATCGCGGCCAGTACCGGCATAGAGACCCGCGGGTGGATGCTGCCCCTGGAGACCGCGGTCGCACCCGGCAACGGCAACGCCCTGCGGGCCGTCGGCGTCGAGCCGGCCCAAGAGGCGCTGGCCCGGGACGGGTTCACCCGGCAGGACGTGGACCGCGTGATCGCCGCCCTGGAGACCGTACCCGCGCCCCAGACCGTCCAGGAACGCACCGCACCGGCCTGGGAGGCCGTGCAGTCCTACGGCGAGCACGCGGCGCGCGGGGCCCTGCAGATCGCCGGGCTGGACGCGGCGGACGTCGACTGTCTGATCACCAGTCACTCCACGACCCCGGCGCTGCCGGGTCTGGACATGTCCCTGGCCAACAGGCTGTCGCTGCGCAGCGACGCGATGCTGTTGCCGGCCACGCAGTGGGCCTGCATCGCCGGGACCCGTTCCCTGGCGCTGGCGGCCGACCTCGTGGCCGCCGACCCCGACCGGGTGGTCCTGGTCGTCATATCGGAGGCCCTGAGCACGACCTATCAGCCCGCGGACGACACCCTCGAGTCCCTGATCGTCCGGTTGCTGTTCGCGGACACGGCCGTCGCCGCGGTGGTCACGGGCCGCCCGAGGCCCGAGTCGGTGCTGCGGCTGGACGCCGCCTGGCACCACACCCTGCCCGGCACCCAGGACCTGCACCGCCTGGAGACCCGGGAGGACGGCACCCACTTCGTGATGGACCGGCGTGGGCCGCGCGCCGTACAGGAAACGGTCACCGCGATGTGGGAGTGGCTGCGCACCCGGTACCAGGACGACCCCGACGCCTGGCACCCCGACGTAGTGCTCGCGCACCCCGGGGGGACCCGCGTACTGGAGTACATGGAGCAGACGATGCCCGACGCGTGGCCCTCGGGGCTGCTGGACTACAGCCGGGACAGCTACACCAGCGGCAACCGCGGAGGCGCCGCCGTGTTCGACATCCTGCGGCGGGCGCACGACGCCGGGCAGCAGAAGCCGGGCAACCGCGCCGTGCTGTACGCGGCGGCACCGGGGCTCACCGCCACCGCCTTGGAAGGGCAGTGGCTGTAGCACGCCGGAGGGCGCCGCCGCCCGACGTGCACGCCGCCCCAGCCTTCGCGGCGCTCTCCCGGACCGGCCGCAGCCCCGACGCCTGGCCGCGTCACCTCGCGACTTCCGCCCAGACGACCTTCCCGGTGTCCGTCCACCGCACCCCCCACCGGGTGGTGAGCCGGTGCACGATGCTCAGGCCACGACCGCCGTTGTCGAGCAGATCGCCCCGCCTCAGACGCGGCCTGCCGTTGCCGCTGTCGCCCACCTCGCACAGCAGCCCGTTACCCGCCCTGATCAGCCGGACGGTGACGGGCCCCTCGGCGAAGCGCACCGCGTTCGTGACGAGCTCGCTGACCAGCAACAGCACGGTGTCCCGGGTGACGTCCCTGATGCCCCACCGCCCCAGCAGCTCGGCGACATGCGTGCGTGCCCGGGCGGGGGCGTCGCCGCGGGCGGGCAGCCGCCAGGTCGCCGTGTCCTCCTTGCGGTAGCCGATCATCCGCGCGAGCAGCAGAGTCACGTCGTCGCGCTGCGGCGCGGGCGCCAGGGTGGAGACGATCCGCCGTGCGGCCTGCTGCAGGGTGTCCCAGGGGTGCACCGCGGACACGACCTTCGACAGCCTGCCGATGCCCTCGTCGATCGACAGGTCACGGTCCTCCACCAGGCCGTCGGTGTAGAACGCGAGCATGGAGCCCGGCGGCACGCCGATGGTGTACACGTCGAACGGCTCCCGCAGCGCGAACTCGGCTCCCAGGCCGGGGTGGGGCCGGATCGAGAGCGGGCCCGCGCGCCCGTCCGGGGAGACCAGGATCGGGGGGAGGTGCCCGGCGCTGGACAGGGTCACATGGTGGCCGACCGGGTCGTAGAGGGCGATGCAGCACGTCGATCCGAGGGCGCTGTAGCCGGCCGCCAGCCCGGAGTCCGCGTCGTCCAGCACCGTCACCGTCTCGTCCAGGTGCTCCAGCACCTGGTCGGGCGCGAGTCCGGCGGACAGCAGCGCACGGGCCTCCATGCTCAGCTGGCCCATGGTGGCCGCCGCTCCCAGGCCGTGGCCGACGACGTCGCCGACGACCAGCGCGGTACGGCCGTCGGGCAGCGGGAAGCTGTTCACCCAGTCGCCGCCGACGCCCGCGCTGTCGGGGGTCGCGGGCTGGTAGACGCTGGCGATGTCGATGGTGTCGCCGCCGGTCCGGGGCAGGAGCCGGCGCTGCAACGCCAGCACCTGGGTGTGCTCGCGCTGGTGCTGACGGGCGAGGTCGACGTGGTGCGCGGTCCGGGCCACCAGCTCTTGCAGGTCGAACAGCTCGCCGTCGCGGAAGGGGCAGTCCGCCCGCCGCCAGACCTCCGCCACGCCCAGCACGACGGGCGGGGCGCCGTCCAGGACCAGGGGTATGCACGCCAGACCCGCCGACCGGTCGCCGGGCACCAGGGCACGCACCACGCGTGGGCTGCCGAAGACCCGCTCGAGTGCCTCCCGGTCGGGTATGACGATGGTCTGCGGGGCGTCGTCCCGCAGCACCGCCTGCGCCAGCAGGCGACTCGCGTCCCCGGGGAGATCGTCGCCCGGAGTCATGTATCCCTCGGGCCACACCCGGTCCGGCACCAGGGCCGCCCGCCGCAGATGGATGCGCCCCTGCGCCTTTCCGGTGACTCCCTCGCCCGTCCACACGGCGAAGTCGAGGTCGACGGCGGCCACGTCGCCCCAGGCCAGCAGGGACTCCGCCAGCGACTGCGCCGTCTCGCCGATGTCCAGCGAGGTGCCGATCGCGGTCTCGGCGGCGTAGAGGTGCAGCCTCCTGGCCATGGCGATCACGGAGACGGTCAGGCCCTCCTCGGGTGCCGCGGAGGGCAGGATGCTCATGGAGACCACCAGCTCCGACCCGTCACCCCGGCGCAGTCGCTGGATCCGGGCGACGTGCGCCTCACCGCTCTCGATGACCTGCCGCAACCGCCGGGTGACCGTCGGTACGTCACCGGGGGGCAGGAGATCGACGAACGGCTTCCCGGCTCCGGCGTCCAGCCCCGCGAACACGGGCGCTTCCAGGTTGCAGCGGGTGATGATCAGGTCCGTGTCGAGGTTGAGCGCGCCGAGGATCTGCTCCTGACGGCCGGCTGCCGGGTTCTCGGGAAGCCGTCGGGGGCCGCGGTCGCCCTGCGCCTCGGCAGTGCCCGCGGGCGTCGCCGCTCCGCCACGCGGGATGTAGCGCCCCAGAGCGCGGCTGACCAGGTCGAACGCCGAGGAGGACGAGGGCGAGGGTGTGGAGTCCATGCGGCTCTCTCAGCAATCCCCGGCGCGGGTGCCGGGGTGTTTTCGGACCCGTGCGATGGGGCCCCGAGTCCCTGACCGCACACCTCATTGAATAACACCGAAAGCCGCTTCGCACACACCAGCGAGCGGGGTGGAGGCGGACGGTGCCGCTGCCGTGACCGAAGGGCCCGTCCCGGCCGGGCCTCTCGGGCCCCCAGTTACCGGGATCCGCTCAGAGCCCGGTCAGTGGCCGCGCATGCGCGATGAGAAGCGCGACATCGTCATGGTCCTCGGGATGACGAAGCTCCTGGAGCAGCCGGTCGCAGGTCTCCTCCGCGGACGGGTGCGGTGGGGCCGGCAGGCGCAGGAGATGGTCCAGGCGCTTGTCGATGGGAGAGTCGCGGGTCTCGACGAGACCGTCGGTGTACAGGATCAGTTGGTCGCCGGGGTTCATGGCGAGGGTGGAGGTTTCGGAGGGTCCACTGCCGACACCCAGCGGGTGCCCGTGGGCAGGGCGAGCAGTTCGGGGGGTCCGCCGGCCCGCACCGGGACCGGGGGCAGGTGGCCGGCGCAGGCCACGTGCAAGAGGCGCTCGTGCGGGTCGTAGACCGCGTAGACGCACGTGGCGATGCAGGGTCAAGACCCTGTGTGATCTTGTCGAGGTGGGTGAGGATCCGGCTCGGTGCCAGGTCGAGGTCGGCGAGGGTGGAGGTGGCGGTGCGCAGCCGGCCCATGGCGGTGGCGGCCGGGATGCCGCTGCCCATGACGTCGCCGACCGCCAGGGCGGTGCGGTCGCCGCTGAGGGAGATGATGTCGTACCAGTCGCCGCCGACCTCGCTGAAGGCCTGCGCGGGCCGGTACCGGGCAGCGATCTGCAGGCCGGGGCGGCGGGGCGAGGGCCGGGGCAGCAGGCTGCGCTGAAGGGTTTTGGCGGCGCTGCGGATGTGCTGGTGGAGGACGGCGTTGTCGATGCTCAGTGCGGCGGACGAGGCCGGTTCGCAGGGTCCGCCCTGTTCACGCGAGCCGTCGCCGACGGCCCGGCCCGGCCTCGACCCGGCGATCCTGGCGGCGGAGACGGCCGCGTTCCTCGAAGGGGCCCACCTGCTGTGGCTGCTCGATCCCGAACAGGTGGACCTGACCACCCTTCACCGCAGCTGCTTCGGGGACTTGGCGGCCCGGCTCAAGCCCTGACCCGGACCTGCGGCTGCGCGCCTGCGCCCCGGACAGGCTGCCCGCAACACCGGTAGCCCGCCCGTAGCCATCGGCCGCGTGTCCCGGCCACGGTCCGGTGGCGGGCCCCCGTCGCTGCTCACACTGGCCGCATGTCCGATGCGTCCCCGGTCCTCGCGACCGATGCCCGGCGGGTGGCCGTCATGACCGTGCTCACCGTGCTGGCCGGTGCCGTCGACGCCGTGAGCTTTCTGACCATGGGAAAGGTGTTCTGCGCGCTGGCGACCGGCAACGTGCTCTTCCTGTCGTTCGGGCTCGCCGGGGAGGGCGATGTTCCGTGGGCGCGATCCGCCGTCGCGATCGGCGCGTTCACGGCCGGGGCGGCCGGCGCGGGCGTCGCACTGGCGTGGCTCGCGGGGCGCGGACGGCCGTGGTTTCCGGTCGGGCTCGTCTGCGAGGCCGTGCTGTTGGCGTGCGCCGCCACGCTGGCCCTGGCGAGACACGGCACCGGGGCCATCCCCGCCCAGGACGACCGCGGGGTCGTCGCGCTCGTGGCGCTGGCCATGGGCGTGCGTGCCTCCACCGTCCTGCGCGTCCATGTGCCGGGCATGCCGACGCTGCTGAGCCAGACGGCCATCGCCGAGCTCATCAACGACGTGCTGCGACGCCCCCGGGCGGCGCTGCACGGCATGACGGCGAAACAGCGTCTGGCAAGGACCCGGTGGACGGCCACCGTGGGCGGGATCTTCAGCGGCGGTGTGCTCGGCACGCTGCTGCTGGTGCCGTTGGGCACCGGCCGGGCGCTCCTCGTGATCGCCGCGGTGGTGCTGCTCCTCGCGGCGGTGGGCACGGTCGCACCGTCTCGGGAGAAGGAGCCGGTTGCGGACAGCCCGTAGGCGAAGCCGAGCGGCAGGTGCCGTGCTCCGGCGAGGACTGCCCCCGGGGCTGCCCCCGCGGACCTCCCGGCTGCCGGCTCCGGTCGGGTAGGAGGGGAGGGCCCTCGTCGAACGAAGGGGAGACGCGCATGCGTGCCCAGGCACAGAACCACTCGAACGCCGGCCGCGCCGGCGAACGCCCCACGCCCCGGCCGGTCACCGCCACCGCCCCTCCCCCGCTCATCGCGCTGCAACGGGCGGCGGGCAACTCCGCGGTGGCCCGCGCGATCCAGCGGGCCCGGGACGAGCACCACCCCGAGGGAGAGCGCAGTGGGGCCGGGGAGGGCGAGGGCGACGGGGCCGTGCCGGTCCAGCGGCGGCCCTCCGTCCTCGACGCCGTCGGCTCCCCCGGCCGCCCCCTGGAGGGCCGCATCCTTCAACGGGCCGAGCAGGCCTACGGCATGGAGTTCGGCCATGTGCGCGTGCACAGCGGGCCCGTGGCCCAGCGGTCGGCGGAGGAACTCGGAGCCCTCGCCTGCACCACCGGCTCCCACATCGTGCTCGGCGGAAACGGTGTCGGCGACGAGGTGATGTACGAAGAGGTCGACCACGTGCGCCAGCAGGCTCTGGGGCCCGTGCCGGGCACCGACAACGGCAGGGGCGAGAGGGTCTCCCACCCCGACGACCCGTTCGAGAGGAGCGCCGGGTCCAACGGTTGGAGGATGGCAAGGGGCGCCGACCCCGACTTGTCACTGCCGGGGGCCGCCGCACCCGGCGGAGTGATACAGCGCAGCGCCGACACGGGTGCACCCGTCCCCGTCCAGCGGGCGGACCGGCCCAACCCGGCGGCCACGAGCGCCGCCTCGCCCCCGGCCACGCTCTCACCCCCGGCGATGGTCCGTCTGGCGCGGCTGCTCGTCGGCGGCAGCCAGGAGATCAGGAACAAGCAGGTGCGCGACGTCATCCACAAGCGGGTGCGCGGCGGCCCGAGATTTACGGAGGAGGAGCTCCAGGCGATCAGGGCCGTGGAGTCCGAGGACCCCAAGTGGCTGAAGACCGTGGGCATCTGCACCCACGCCGAGGCGGAGGCCTACATCAAGGCGGGCGACTTCCGCGGCTGGCTCCAGCAGCCCGAGGGCAAGCGGCTGCTCGTGGCGACCCTGCGGTGGCAGCAGAACATCGAGGACCGCGCCCAGGGCATACCACCGGCCAAGTCCACGCGATCCGACTACCAACTCGGCCGCCACATGGCCATGCACGCCGACGAGACTCCCCGGTCCGAGAAGGACCAGCTGGAGGGGGAACGGAACGAGCAGATCTTCCAGACCTTCGTCAAGACCTTCCTCCCGCCCGGCATCAGCGACGACGTACCGGACGCCGACCGTCACCGCCGGCGCGTCGAGCGCGGCACCGAACTGCTGACCAGGATCTTTCCTGATCCTGAAGGAGGGGCTCAAGGTCTTCAACCCGGAGGCCGGCATCCACGAGGACTTCAAGGACGACGTCGCCCACGCCCTGGCCTACGGCGGTCGCGTCAACGTCCGCATCCCGCAGCTGGCCGACGGCCAGCACGGCTACGAGCTGCCCCAGTGGCTCCACATCACCAAGGAGGACCGGAAGGCCTGGGAGCCCCGGTCGACACCGACGGCACCGGTGTACCGGCGCGGGTTCGGCACGCACCACATGGAGATCGGCGACAACGAGAAGGACGGGACGCGGGGCGAGTTCGTGGAGAAGGGCGAGATCGGGGCCATCGTGCAGAACTGGCTCGACCCCCACAGCCACCTCTACGGCCTGCCCCTCGCCGTGGGCGGCATGGGGAACAACGACTACCACGGCGACACGATCCTTATCTTCACGGTGATCCTTCCAACAGCCACGTTAGCCACATGCATGCTGCACTGGCCGGATCATCGGTATCCAAGGGGTGTTTGACATCACAGGCACGTTTGTGACGTCGTTCCGCGCAGAGCGGGCGACGCTGACCAAGGACAAGACAGGGTGGGTGATCGTCGGAACCGACGACTACGCCCTCCACCGTGAAGGCTCGCTGTTTCTCGCAGGTCTGCGAGACGCCGGCCGGGCCTAGAACACGGAGAGGACGTACGCCGGGGGGGGCGGCGCTGTACCTGTCGTACTGCACCTTCCACCGCCTGGACTGGGCGCAGATCACCGTGTGGCAGCTCGCTCGCTTCATGCACTGGCTGGTGGAGGAGGCACTGCCATCGCGTGCCCGCGGAGGAGGCGGGCCGGAACGATTCCGCGACGAGAACACCGCCAACGTGATCGTGGGCACAGTCTGCGAGTTCCTGAACTTCGGCATACGCATGAACTGGGTGGATCCCGAACTCGCCGGGCAGCTCACCGAGCCCCGCTACCTGCGGTATCTGCCCAAGGGCTTCAACCCCGGTGAGAACGGCCAGCATCAGATGGTCCGCTCGCGGCTGCTCAAGCTCCGGGGCGTCGACTTGGGGATCGAGTGGCTGACGGTCGAGCAGATAGCCCGCCTGATTGACGTGACCCGGCACGCGCGGGACCGCTTCCTGGTGCTCCTGCTGTGGTGCACCGGCATGAGAATCGGCGAGGCGCTCGGACTGCGGCGCGAGGACATGCACCCCCTGGCCGACTCGCAGGTATTCGGCTGCCAGGTCAAGGGCCCGCACGTGCACGTGCAGCGCCGCTTGAACAGCAACGGCGCGTGGGCGAAGTCGCGGAAGCCGCGCGCCATCCCGGTGACCGCCGACTTCGGCATCTGCTACGCCGACTACCTCCACGAGCGTTCCGAGGTCCCTCAGGCAGACTTCACTGAGCAGGTCTTGGTCAACCTCTTCCGGGAGCCGCTCGGACGGGCGATGACGTACTCCGGGGTCAAGGGGTTGTTCGACCGGCTCGCCAGGCGGGCGGACCTGATCGCCCGGCCTCACATGATCCGTCACAGCGCCGCCACCGAGTGGATCCGACAGGGCACCGACCGGTCGGTGGTCTCCGACCTCCTCGGACGCATGTCCGAGTCGTCCATGGCCCCGTACGTCCACGTCGACGAAGGGAGTCGCCGGGCCGCAGTCGAGCGCGCGGACGCCCGACGCCGGGAGATGGCGCGATGACCGTCGAGCTGACAGCCGCCAGGGTTGAGTCCCGCGTCGTCACGCTGCCCGTCGACCACGAGGGGTGGATGGCGTGGCTGATCGGGAACACCGAACCCGACTGGCGTCCGGACGAATGGGACGCGGCGAACTGGCTCTTCACCGGCGATCCCGACAAGGACGAGACCGCGATATGGCGGTGCAACAGCGCCGGCTGCCACGTCGCGGTCCGCGCGACACGGCACCTGTGCCGGTCCTGCTACGAGCAGTTCCTTGAAAGCGGTCTGAGCCGCGAGGAGTTCGCCGAGGTCGGCCGCCGAGCGATGATTCGCCCCCTGCCGGGGGAACGGCCGTCGTGCTCGGTCGAGCGTGACGGCGTGCGCTGCGCCTCGCGGGCCCAGTCGCGGGGCGCCGGCAACCCGCACTACGTGAAATGGCGCTATCACCTGAAGGCCGGAAGGACGGCGCGGACGCTGGATGAGTGGCTCCAGGTCGAGGCCGAGCCGCTCCCGCCGGGCCTGGTCGGGGCCTGCGCCGGAAGCGCCGCAGGCCGGGTGCCGCTGTGTGCGTACCACCGCGATCGCTGGCGCCTTCACCGGAAAGATGCCGGCATGAAGGGCACGATCCATGAGGGCATGGTGGAGTGGGCCGCCGTACAGCCACCGTGGCTGACCGGCTTCCAGTTCTCACTCGTCACCCTGCCCGAACTGCTCCGCCACGAGCTCCGCTACGCGCTGGCGGAACGCGACAAGCAGCGCCCGACCCTCAGCCCCGTCGCAATGCGGCTGATGGTCCGGGGGCTCGCGGACGTGTCGTCGATCGCCGAGCTCACGGACAAGAAGCTCGGCGACCTCGGATACCTCGACCGCAACTGCGAGGCGCACTGGAACGATGTTGTACGTCTCGTGAGGGGTGCTTTCGACGGCTTCCGGGGCGTCGACCCGCTGGACCGGCCGGTCTGGGAGCTCGGCGACCTCGGCCTGCGCTCACGCACGCAATCCGGTGTCCGCGTGTCGTCGCGCCGGCTGGACGTCACGCAGATCCGACAGGAGTGGCTGCGCCGGGTGCTGGCGGACTGGGGCAGGGAGACCACTCCCGACAACAACGACTTCCGACGCACCTTCGAGGGCTGCTTGTCGGCATCGCGGGCCCTGTCCGCGCGACCCGGCGGCGGACACGACCCCGGTGCCCTGAAGGTCACGGACATGGACGCGGTCGTCGCCACGATCCGCGACCGCAAGCGCCAGGACGGCACCGCCACTCTCTCCTACGGATCGCGCGCCGATCTCCTCGCGCACTTCTGCCAGCTGCTCGACTTCGGTCGGCGCTTCCAGATCCTCGACCATGTCACCTCCGTCTTCGCCCGTCATCCTCACCACAAGATCCCGTATGAGGACCCCGCCGAGGACATGGCCGGCAGGGCCATCCCGGAGAACGTACTCGCCCAGCTCGATGCCCACATCCACCTGATCGGCGAAGACTTCGCCTACGCGGACATGGCACCCGACGCGGTGAAGGCCATGCTGCGCACCGTCTACATCCTGCTGCGCGATACCGGCCGTCGCCCGTGGGAAGTGCGCTGGCTCCGGATGGACTGCCTCGAAGCCCAGGACAGCGAGTACATCCTGATCTGGGACAACCACAAGGCCCGCCGCAACCGGCGCCGCCTGGAGATCGGCAGGGAGACCGCCTTCGCCATCCAGGAGTGGCTCGCGATCCGTCGGACCCTGAAGGTCCCCACCCGCTCGAGAACCTTCCTGTTCCCGACCGCGCGCCACGGCTACGACGCGTGCATCGACGCGGACACCGTGGCCAAGATGCTCCGGCGATGGGTCGACGGCCTGCCGGAGCTGCTCACCGATACCGTGGACAAGGACGGCAACCTCCTGCCTTTCGACCGCAGCCGCATCTTCGCCTACGCCTTCCGGCACACCTACGCCCAGCGCCACGCGGACGCCGGCACCGAGCTGAACACCCTGCGTGACCTTATGGATCACAAATCGGCGGATACCACTATGGGGTACTTCAAAGTGTCGACGGAGAAGCATCGCAAGGCCGTCGAGACGATGAGCCAGCACGTCGTCGACCGGTACGGCAATCCGTCGCCGACGCCGTCCGCGACCGCGTACGAGGTCCGCTCGGTCGCCGTGCCGTTCGGCAACTGCAAGGAGCCCTCTAACGTAAAGGCCGGCGGCGGCAGTTGCCGGATTCGTTTCCAGTGCTCCGGGTGCGCCTTCTACCGCCCCGATCCCTCTTTCCTCCCTGCGGTCGAGGACCACATCCGTGCGCTCAAAGCCGACCGCGAGATGGCCAGGGCCCTGGGGACCGCGGAGTTCGTCGTCCGCAACCTCAGCGACCAGATCGACTCCTTCCAGAACGTCGTCACCAGCCTTCGCCGCCAGATCGAGGTGATGCCGGAGGAAGATCGGCGCCACCTCGAAGAGGCTTCCGCCGTCCTGCGTAAGGTCCGCGCAGCGGCACCCCCGCCCGCCCCGCCGTGCAGGTCGGTGAGCTGCAGAACGATGTCCCCCGACTTGCCGGTGGTCGCCGTCAGGCCTCCGGTGACGGACTGGACGTTGCGGGTGACCGCCCCGGTGGCGGTGTTCTCGACGATCCAGCGGGGGGTGTCGTCGTCACTGTCGTAGTGATTGACCTTGGACGCAGTCTGCGTCCAGGACGAGCCGCTGCCCTGCTCCACCGTCCAGGACCGGAACCGCAGGTTGGCGTCGAGCTGCCAAGTCTGCCGCTGACCGCCCGAAGTCTGACGCTGGGCCAGGTTGTTGGCGTAGTAGGCGATCGTGCCGTGTGAGGGGGCGGACGTCACCCGGCCGAGCGCGTCATAGGTCCAGGCGGGGTCGGCGATCCGGTCGGCGCTGTCGTAGGCCGTTGTCTGGGTAGTTCCTCCCGTGCTCGTGCAGTCCTGGCCGGGCGCCGAGACGGCGGTGGCCAAGGTGGTGCGGTTGCTGCGCTTGTCGAACCCGTAGGTGCGCCGGGTGCAGAGCGTGTCCGCGGTGTCGTCGACCGAGGTCAGTCGGCCGGCCGCGTCGTAGGCGTAGGACTGGTCGGACCAGCCCGCGTGGGTGGCCACCTGCCCGTTCACCGACTCCGTGACGCGGTTCGAGAGACGACGACTCCGTCGCTGTCCCGGGTGTAGACGCGGGAGACGGCGCTGCCCGTGGGGTCCTTCTCCTGGTTCAGCGTGTATCCGCCGGGCAGGGTCTCGCGAGTGACCGAGCCGTCCGCGTCGTACGACGTGCGGAAGATGCCGGCGACGGAGTCCGTGACGGACGTCGCGAGACCGCGAGGTTCGGCTGTGTCGTCGTAGGTGAAGGTGGTGGTCGACGGGACGGAGTCGGTCATCTTGACCGGGCGGTCCAGCCTGTCGAACTCCACCCTGGTCACGCCGCCGTCGGCGTCGGTGTACGAGGTCTGCCGTCCCAGCTTGTCGAAGGCGCGCGTGATGGTGCCGCCGGTGGTGGAGACGGTCTTGGCGGGGCGCCCGCTGTCCGGGTCGTACTCCGTCGTGATCTCCGGCAGGGCCGCGCCCAGGCCACCGGTGACCGTGGACTTGACCGGGCGGCCGGCGCCGTCGTGGGTCGTGGTGGTAGTGCGCGTCACGCTACCCGCGGTCTCAACGACCTTCTCGGTGTTGCCCCACCAGTCGTACTCCGCGGTGGACGTCACGAGCTGCGCGGGATTCGAGCCGCCACCGGTGATGGTGCCGGCCGGACCGGTGGAGCACAGCAGGTCCGCCCACTCCGGGCGGCCGGCGCAGGCGCCGGTGCCGTCGGCGGACCAGTAGGTGGTCACCCGCGTCGCGGCGTCCGTCCCGGTCGCTCCCGGCGGTATCTCCTTGCGAACGCGCCCCTGGCTGTCGTACTCAGTGGTCGTCGTCAGGGCCAGTCCGTCAGGGTCCTGGACGCTCTTGACCGGCAGCCCGCCCACCCAGTCGTAGACGGTCTGGGTCACCCGCTTCTCGCCCTGGACCGAGGGGTGTTCACGCACCTCGACGCCGGTGGTCGTGCGAGTGACCTGGTCCTTGACGGTGGCGGTGCCGTCCGTCGGACGTCTCTCGTCGTAGGCGTTGACGGCCCAGGAGCGGCCGATGACGGAGGTGCCTGCGGACACCAGCGTCGTCGTGCCGGACTTGAGGTCGGCGGTCAGGTCGAGCCGGTGCAGGGGCCCGAACTCCTCCAGCTTGCGGGTGCCGTCGACGTCGTAGATCCGGCGCGTGGACAGCAGCTCCGCACGCTCGGCACCGGTGAGCTGCGCGATGCCGAGCTCGGCCTGCGCGGCCCGGTCGGCGGCGGTGAGCCCCAGCGCCAGGGAGCGGTTGGCCGCGGTCAGTTCGCGGACCGTGTTGCCGAAGCGGTCGTTCTCGCTGGTGCCGATGTGGCCGCCGGGCGTCACGGAGTTGACTGCGGCGCCGGACACGCCGAGGTACTGGATGGACGCGCGCCGGTATTCGCCGGACGCCAGGTCGCCCCCGGTGTTCGAGACCGGCACGGAGTCGGGAGGGAAGACGGCGGTGGCGTCGGCCGGCGCATCCGTCTGTCCCCACGCCTTCACATCGCTCGTGCCCATCGCGTACGGGGCGTTGGTCCCGGTCAGCGGGACGTCGTAGACGATGCTGGTGACGGCCTCCCCTTCGATCACGTCGGCCGTGCCCTGCTTGAGCGCGGAACGCGACGCCTTCCAGAGCATGCCCTCACCGGCCGCACTGCTCGAGCCGGCCTTGCCGTAGGCGAAGGTCCACGGCAGGTCCCCGGCCGCGCTGTACTTGGTGACGCGGCCCGAAGTGTCGTAGTCATACGACGTCTTCAGCGCCGGTGACACCTGCGGGTTCCACGTCTGCCGCAGACGCCCAGTGGAGTCGTAGGCGTAAGCCTGGACCGCCTTGGCCGTCGCGGCGGAGGCACTCGGCTCGGTGGACCAGAAGCGGATCTCCTCGACCCGGCCCGTGTAGTCGCCGAAGGAGCCCGGCGTCGCGGTGGTGGCCGTGGCGTACACGAACTCCATCACCCGGCACCCCTTGGTCGCCGGGGTGGCCGCGCAGGTGGCCGGGGCGACAGCGGAGGTCTGGGCGACGACCCGCTTGGGCCGGGCCAGCTTGGTCTCGCCGACGGTGACGGTCTCCGAGGTGATCGTCGTGGTGGAACCACTCTTGCCGTCCAGTTCGGTCGACGACACGTTCCACACAGGCAGGGCGCTGTCCAGCCTGCTGAACACCGTGACCGAGCCGTCGGTATCAGTGAGTGTGAAGTCGCTGGTCAGGCTGCCGGTGAGGGTCAGCGTTTGCGCGCCGGGCTCGGCGACCCAGCCGGTCTTCCCTGCGTTCGCGGTGAAGTGCACCGCGTCGTTGTTGTTCGACACCACGTCGACGGCCGTGGCCGAGACCTTGCGGACGTAGGCATAGTCCGAGCCGGTGGTCGCCGCGGAGGTGCCCGCGGACCACTCCTTGCCGAAGATCGCGACCTGGCCGTCCGTCTCGGCGTTCGCGTCGGGCTCGCGGGAGGACGACGTACGCGAGAGCGACAGGTCGAAGTAGGACGCCTCCAGTTCGGAGAGCGTGAAGTCGCCCGTGAGGAGGTTCACGGCGCCGGGGCCCACCCGCGTGGAAGCGGCTCCCTGGGCGTTGCGATCGACGACGACGGTCATCGGATCGGTGCTGCCGGAGGCGCTGCCCGGCCCGGTGAAGTCGGCTTTGATCTCGACACTGCCGTCCGGGTCGACGGTGCTCGTGGCGGTCCAGACGAGCGTCGCGTTCTTGCCGCCGGTCAGCGCCACCGGCCAGGAGGACAGCGGGGTGCCGCCGGAGGTGACATCCCCGGCCGGGATCTTCGTCCAGGCGTCGGCCTCAGAGCGGCGCCAGGAGAAGGAGACGCTGTCGTACTTGCTCGCGTCGGCCTCGGCGACCAGCGGCAGCCGGCGTGCGGTGCGCTCGCCGTCAGAGGGCTGAACCAAGCCACCCGGCCCGGCGTGGAAGGTGTACTCGATCGCCTCGGACTTGTTGTCCGCCTTGTCCACGGCGCGCACCTGCAAGGTGTGGCTGCCGTCCTGCGGCGGGGTGATGGAGATGTTCTTGGCGGCACTGGAGCCGCCGGTGGCGACCTTTGTCCAGGTCACGCCATCCAGCGACCACTCTAGCCAGTTGTGGTCGGAGGCGGGCGGGGTGACGGTGAACGCGCCGGCCTGACCGGCGCCCTTGACCCAGGCGTTCGACGGATAGTCCGTCGAGGTGATCTTCGACGGCGCGGACGGGGCACTGGTGTCGACGGTGAATGTCTTCCACGCCGACCAGCCAGTGTTGTAGTGCGCGCCGTCATACGGTGACGTGCGGAATTTGTACGTCTTGCCGTTGGACAGCACGCCGGACGGGACGGTCACCGATGCGACCTGCCCGGACGGTACGTACTTCGACACGATGACATCGCCGACCTGCGTGTTGGTGGCGTTGTCGTAGATCTGGAACGTGCCGTTGACCTTGTCACCGTCGGCGTCGACGAAGGTGTCGCGCAGCGTCGGCGTGGTGGTGTTGACCGTGTAGGCGCCGCTGTAGGAGAAGTACGGCGGACCGGCCTCCTGCTTGGTGCCGGTGCGCGGACGGTAGTTGTAGTTGACCACCAGCTTCGGCGGGTTGGAAGCGGCGTTCGCGGAGTTGACCCGCTTCCACTGCGCCACGACGGTCTCGCTGGAGGCGCGCAGGCCCATGTTGCCGCGGGTGGCCTTGGCTGAGGCCCACTCCTGCACCAGCGTGGACACGTCGGCGTTGATCCAGCCGTCCGGCTGCGAGGTGCACGCGGCGTTGCCGCGGGTCTCGGTGGAGGTGGCCTTCTTCGCCGTCCACGACGGCTGCGCCGTCCAGCGCGACGACGTCGAGGCCGCGCCGGTCGACCACACCTCCCACGGGTAGAGCGCACAGTCGGTGTTGTTGCCCGCGTGGAAGTTCCACAGCGACAGCTTCGCGTCCAGGACGAGCGCGTCCTGGATCGGTGTGGTGTTCCAGGAGATGAAGGAGCGCGCGGTGCGCGGGGTGCCGTCGGCGTTCGTGGTGCCGGGGTTGCCCAGGTCCAGCTCGGTGTCGGTGGACCAGTCGACGGTTTCGCCCTGCTGCACATAGGTGTCGAAGACGTTGGACAGCGACGAGGTGGAAGGGTCGACGGTGACCGGGTACTGGGTGTCGGGGTCGGCGAGGAACTTTGCGTCCGGGGTGACCACGAGGTCGACGGACGGACCCTTCTTGACGACCTTAAGACCGACCTTGGCCTTGCGGGTGTGCTCGCCGGACCGCTTGTCGACGGTGGCGTCCCACATCACCGGGGCCGGCATCACCGCCTGCTTCTTGTTCTTCTTGTCGGTGAACTGCACACTGCCGTCAGACAGTTGCTTTACCTTCAGGCCCTTGGCCCTCAGCGGCAGGGTGTAGGAGAAGCCACCCGCGTCGGGGCGCTGCTTGACCTCGACGAACTGCTCGAAACCGGTCCGCGTGGCCTCGACGACCACGTCAGCGCCGGGAACGGCGTTGACGTACTCCGCGCGTGTCCCGTCGAGCTTCGGCTTCGGCAGCCCGCCCTTCCACTGCAGGTGATCTGCTGGTCGCCCTCTCCGAGGGTCACCAGGTCGGTGGCCTTGGCGTCGCGAGCGGCCTGCAGCGACTTCGCGGGCGTCCCGGACTTGCCGGCCAGACGCAGCCCGCCCGGGTGCGCCTTGGGCTCGATGGCCCCGCCCTCTTCCTCAACGAGGTCCAGGTCGACATCACGCCACTCTCCTGTGGCCTCGTCCCTGAACCGATCGGCACCCAGCGGTGGTGAGCGAGCCGTCCTTGTTCACCCACGTCGTGGAGGTCTCCGTACGCTCGGACAGCGCCTCCACCCGCTTGCCCGACAGCCGGGCGGCCACGCGCGCGGACGGGATGTCCGCCGCCTGTGTGGCCGTCGCCTTCTTCGTCGCCTTGAAGCTTTGCGCCGCGGGGGCGGACGCGGCCGCGGCGTATGCGCTGTCAAGCAGTGTGACGGTCAGGGCCAGGGACAGACTTCCCGCTATCCAGCGAGTGTTTCTCCCAGCCCAGGGTCGTCTGCGTCTGAGGGACGCAGGCGTGCGAATCACCATGATTTTCCGGCCCTTTGACTTCGTGTCATGCATCACAGGCGTGATGGCACTGTGAAGATAACTTATGCAAAAAGACGGACAATGCGGGCGTCCGAGGGCAAGGCGGGGCTCCCTCCCGCCGGTTGCAGGAGTGACATACGTCACCTGGTGAGGTGAATGGGGCGCCATCGACTGCCGGCCCGCGTGATGACTCAGAACATCATCGAGATTTGCAATTGGCAGCACAACCTTTCGGCGGCTTCGGCGGCCTCCTTCCGGCCGTCCAGCCCTGCTGGCGCGGCGAGATGCGGCTCCTATCCGATCAGGGCCACGGGGGCGTCCCAGGCGTTGCGGTCGACGGTGATGGTGTAGCCGCTGCGCGTCTCCTTGCTGTTGACCATGTACTGGTGGGCGCGGCTGTGGTTGGTGTACAGCTTGGGATCCCAGGGCCAGTCGGCGGTGGTGCTGTTCTTGTTGTTCCACAGCGCGTACCAGAGGTTGCCCGGCAGGTCGGTCCGGTCCTTCGCGGTGGCCATGGGCCTGGCGCTGGAGGTAGTAGCCGGCGCGGTACCTCTTCGCCCGCAAGGTCTTGGTGAAGGAGCGCACGTACGTCAGTGTGGCGTCGTTGCACGCCTTGTTCGTGATGTCGTACGACTCCATGTTGCGGTAGATAGGGCTGCCAGGCTTCATGCCGAGGGCGGCAGCCTTGGCGACGGCGTCCTTGGCGTTGCTCGCCCCGAGGGAAGCCGCCGTGGAGGCGGTGAACCTCTCCGGGTTCCTGCTGGTCTGGCAGGGCGGCTGGGCTCCGACGTAGAGCGGGATGAGCTTCCAGCCAACGGCGCTCACCGACTTCACCCAGGGCGCGGTGAGGTTGGGCTTGGCGCAGCCGCGGTTCTTGCCGCCGATGTACACCGCCGCGGCACCGTAGAAGCCGGTCTTCCAGCCTTCATCGCGGCGAGCGAGGGCGCCGTGCAGGTGTCGAACGCCCGTCAGCAGGTACTCCCAAACCTTCTCTCGGCCCGCAACTGCCGCATACGACGCCCACCGGTACCTGTCACGGTGAGGGACATGCCTGATATGCCTGCACAAGCTATGCGCCTGTGACCAGTAGTTGCACTTGACAGATGCAGATAACGGGCCTCCCGGACGAATCGTACGGGCACCTGTTCATGGGCTACAAGCCCCCGACCGGCAAGCGCGACGGCGCACTTCAGGTCGGCATCGAGACCGCCGGGCCGGGAGGCAGGACGCCCGACGGCTATGAGCACGGCGTGACGAGCAGCGAGAAGAACAACAACCCCGTGAGCCACCTCGGCGGCCACAAGGACGACAAGCCCGGCGCCAAGGCCCCGCTCGGTTCGAGTCAGCGCCATGTCGATCTGCGGGAGTTCGGCGACTGGGTGCAGAAGCTGAAGCGTCTGGAGAAGGACTGGAAGACCGAGTTCGCCAAGGCCACGACGCATGAGGAACGCGCGGCCCTGTACCGGGACCTGATCGGCAAGCGCAACGGCCCGGGTTCGTGAGCCGCGGCCGGGACCGGTGCGGGGCCCGTCCGGTACGCGGCCGGCGCCATCCGTGAGTGGACGGACGGCACCGCGGTTCGCGCTCTCACCTCCGCGTCGGCAGGATGGGGCCATGACCGAGATTCGCACGCCCCGCCTCCTCCTGCGCCGCTGGCTGGAGGAGGACGACCTCGTCCCGCTGTCCGAGATCCACGCCGATCCGGCGGTGATGCGCCGAATCGGCGACGGAGCGACGCGCTCCGAGGACCAGACCGCGCAGGACATCGAGACGTGGGAGGAGGAGTGGGACGAGGAAGGGTTCGGGATGTTCGCCGTGGAACTCCTGGGCTCCGGTGAGCTGGCGGGCGCCGTCGGGCTGTCCGTGGCCGCCGCTCCGGCGGAGATCGCCGGGCAGGTGGCGATCAGCTGGCGACTCGGGCGGGTGTTCTGGGGTCAGGGCTACGCCTCCGAAGCGGCTCACGCCACCCTGGAATTCGCCGTGCAGGACCGCGGTCTCGACCGGGTGGTGGCCGTGCGCCGGATCACCGACACCGCCTCCGCGAACGTCCTCGACAAACTCGGCATGCGGGCGGAAGGCACCGCGCAGGACCCGGTCCACGGCCACGACCTCGCGGTGTACGGCATCGACCTCACGCAGTACCAGGACTAGCGCCAAGGCCGTTCAGTTTGCGGTTGGGGGAGGTTGTCAAGGGCCTGCGGGTGCGAGGACTTCGATGCCGGTGGTGGCTTTGTAGCTGGTCCGGTCG
>NZ_JACHCX010000035.1:0-46244 GCF_014207295.1 Streptomyces sp. AK010 | reverse complement strand
TCAGCCCCCGCATCGTCAAACGCGCCATCTCCAAGTACCAGGCCCGAGGCCCCCACATCGACCGGACCAGCTACAAAGCCACCACCGGCATCGAAGTCCTCGCACCCGCAGGCCCTTGACAACCTCCCCCAACCGCAAACTGAACGGCCTTGGGACTAGTGGTTCGTCCTGTCGAGCAGGAGGGCACGGCCGCGGCCCACCACCCCGAGTACGCCCGCAGCGCGCACGTCGACGTCAAAGGCCTGCGATCGGACAGCGAGTACTACTACCGCTTCCGGGTGGGCGCCTGGATCAGCTCCGTGGGCCGCACCCGCACCGCCCCGGCCCCGGGCAGCGAGGCCGACAGCCCGCGGCTGGCCGCCGTCGCCGACCAGGCCTACCAGGACGGCTACTACCCCGCTTACCGGCATCTGGCGCAGGAAGACGTCGACGTGGTCTTCTTCCTCGGCGACCACCTGTACGAGTACGCCGTCGACTCCGCCGGCGGGGCCCGCCGCTACACCGACCGCAAGCTGCCCGACGTGTTCAACCGCGAGGCGACCACGCTCGCGGACTACCGGATGCGCTACTCGCTCTACAAGAGCGACGCGGACCTCCAGGCCGCGCACGCCCCGCACCCGTCCGTCGTCACCTGGGACGACCACGGGACGGAGAACAACTACGCGGGCGCCTACGACGAGAAAGGCAGCGCCCCGGAGGACTTCCTGGTGCGGCGGGCCGCGGCCTGCCGGGCGTACGGGGAGAACCAGCCGCTGCGCGCCGAGCAGTTGCCGAACGGTCCCGACGCCCGGCCCTACCGGCGGCTGACCTGGGGTTCGCTTGCCCAGTTCG
This sequence comes from Streptomyces sp. AK010, assembly GCF_014207295.1. Lineage (NCBI taxonomy): Bacteria > Bacillati > Actinomycetota > Actinomycetes > Kitasatosporales > Streptomycetaceae > Streptomyces > Streptomyces sp. AK010. The sequence continues at coordinate 45,413 of NZ_JACHCX010000035.1, read as the reverse complement.
CCATCCTCGACACCCGCCAGTACCGCTCCGACCAGGACTGCAACGACCGGCCGCACGCACCGGGCCCCGAGTCCGACGATCCGGCACGCACCCTCACCGGTGCCGATCAGGAGCGCTGGCCGCTGGACGGCTGGCAGAAGTCGACCGCGCTGTGGCACGTGCTGCCCCAGCAGGTGTGCTTCTTCCCGGCGCAAGTTCGACCTGACCGAACCGGCCCGGGTCTCCATGGACGCCTGGGACGGCTACCGGGCCTCCCGCGGCCGCGTCATGGCGGGCGCGAAGGCCGCGGGCATCTCCAACCTCATGGTCCTCACCGGCGACGTCCACATCGGATACGCCTTCGACATCAAGGAGAACCTCGACGACCCGGCCTCCAAGACGGTCAGCACGGTCTTCACCTGCACCTCCGTCGCCAGTGGCGGCAACGACACAGCGAGCCCGCCGAGTGGGACACGTACATGAAGGCCAACCCCCACATCAAGCAATTCGACGGCCGGCGCGGATAACGTCCGCGTGGACATGGACCGCGAGCTCTCGCAGGTCGACTTCCGGACCGTGCCGGCCACCACGACGCCCGGGGGCGGCATCTCGACGACCGCGCCCTTCGTCACGGAGGTGGGTCCGCCCGGCCTGAAGTCCGCTTGAGGCGTTTGCCGTACTGCACATGGCGCCGCCTGCCCGCACCAAAGCGCGAACCGGGACGGGCCGGGACATCACACCGGGCCGTTCCGGCTAGGCCATGCGTATCGAGACCCGTATCGAACGCTGTGATCGAAGGAGACGCATCGCATGGTCCACAGACATGCCGTGACCGGCCGCCGGGTGGCGCTGGCCGCGCTCGGCGCGCTCGTCGCCACCGGGATCCCGGCCGCCGTGGCGGCCGAGCCGACCCCCGCTGCGGGCCCTCTGCCCTCGGCCGCCCAGACCCTCGGCGCCGACCGGCCGTCGGCCCCGATGCTGCGCGCCTTGGAACGCGACCTCGGGCTGACACCGGCTCAGGCGTCCCGGCGGCTGGTCAGCGAGGCGGAGGCGGGCACCCGGGCGGGGCGTCTGCGCAACGCCCTGGGTGACCGTTTCGCGGGAGCCTGGCTGCGCGGCACGACGTCGCAGGAGCTCATGGTGGCGACCACGGACGCCACGGACGTGCCCGCCATCAAGGCGCAGGGCGCGAAGGCGGCCGTCGTGAGGAAGCCGCTGGCCGACCTGCGGGCAGCCAAGCAGAAGCTGGACGCGGCGGCCGCCCGGGTCAGCACCCGCGAGACGCCCCTGTGGTACGTCGACATCCCGGCCAACCGTGTTGTGGTGGAGGCCGGGAGCAAGGCCGCCGCGGCCGCGTTCGTCAAGGCCGCCGGCCTCGACGGCAAGAGCGTGAGCGTGAAGGTCACGAAGAACCGGCCGCGGCTCATGGAGGATCTCACCGGCGGCGACGCCTACTACATCGACGGCACCGCCCGCTGCTCCGTCGGCTTCTCCGTCACCAAGGGCGAGCAGGAGGGCTTCGCCTCGGCGGGCCACTGCGGCAAGCAGGGCGCCAAGACCACCGGGTACAACCAGGCGGCGCAGGGCACCTTCCAGGCCTCCACCTTCCCCGGCAAGGACATGTCGTGGGTGGCCGTCAGCGACCCGTGGCAGGCCACGCCCAACGTGAAGGGCGAGGGTGGGCAGACGGTGGAGATCACCGGCTCGGTCCAGGCGCTCGTCGGGGCGGCCGTCTGCCGATCGGGCTCCGCCACGGAGTGGCACTGCGGCAAGGTCGAGCAGCACGACACGAGTGTCAGCTACGTCGAGGGCAGGGTGGACGGGCTGACCCGGACGACGGTGTGCGCCGAGCCGGGCGACTCGGGCGGGCCGTACGTCGCGGGCGTCCAGGCGCAGGGCGTGACGTCCGGCGGCTCCGGCGACTGCACGACCGGCGGCACCACGTACTACCAGCCGATCAATACGCTGCTCAGCGATTTCGGCCTCACTCTGAAGACCGCCGAGGCCGAGACCCCGGCGCCGCAGGGCAACGTCGCGCAGACCTGGGCCGCGGGCCGCGTGTACGAGGCCGGGGTCACGGTGACGCACGCGGGTGTGCGCTACCAGTGCCTGCAGACCCACCAGGCCCAGGGCCCCTGGGCGCCCGCCGGCACTCCTGCCCTGTGGCAGCGGGTGTGACGAAGGGTCAGGGCTGTCCGGCGCCGGAGCGGCCTGTGCCGCCGGCGCCGGGCGGGCCCGGTCACTCCCCGGCCAGCAACGCGTACGCGGTGGCGACGAACGGGTCGTGGGCGCCGAAGCGGCGGGTGCAGACGGCGGCCAGTGCCGTGCCGGTGTCGGGGCGGAAACCGAGGAACGCCTGCTGGCCCTGGGGCGCGCCGCTGTGGAAGTACAGCGGTCCGCCGTCGGTGGGGTGACGGAACCAGGCGACGGCGTGCGCGTGCCGGTGCGTCAGGCCTCTGCGGAGCACGGGGCGGCGCACCGTGCGCAGGGCGGGCGCGAGCTCCGGTGGTGCCTCGCCCGGGTACAGATGCGCCTCCAGGAAGGCGAGCAGGTCCTGCGGCGTGGCGCGTACGGCGCCGGCCGCCTGGAAGCCGCTCGCGTGGAAGGGGGGCACGGGTGTCTCGCCGTCCCTGCCGTGCCCGACGGCGTCGAGTCCCGAGTCGTCCGCGCGCAGGGTCGTGCCGTCGAGGCCGAGCGAGCGCAGCACCCGGTCGGTGACGAGGTCCTCCCACGGTGTGCCGGTCGCGGCGGCCAGGGCGTGTCCGAGGACGGCGACGCCGTAGTCGGAGTAGCGCCAGCGGGTGCCGGGCGGTGCCGCTGCCGGTGGCGCAGGCAGGCGTCGACTAAGGGGTCCTTTCACTATGCCCGTCCGGGTCGCGCGGCCTGGCACCGCACCTCGCCGCGTTGCCGAAAAGCCCTAGTAGCTCCGCTACGAGGGCTTCCCGGCGCCTTGCCACGCACGGCACCAGACCACGCGCCCTGATCGGACGCTCATAGTGAAAGGACCCCTGAGAGCGAACGTCGACCGAGCAGAACGTCGACCGAGCACAGGCACCCGCACCGACCCGCGGCGCCGAGCGGGAGGACCGGCACCCCGCCCCCCGGGCGCCGCGCGCGGCGTCGCCGTCCGTTTCGCCACAGACGCGCCGGGCACTCGGCCCGCGTGTCCTCTCACCGACCCGAATCCGCAGGTCCGGCCCCGCGTGCGAGCAGCCGGTCGCCGGTGCGGGCGCTGCGTTTCGACGGCTGGATCGCCGGGATCGGCACGACGTCCGGGGCCCGCGTGGTGCTCGGCCACTGGCCACGTTCGCCGTTCGGGCCCTTCAGTGACGTGATGGTCGAGGAGGCCGACGGACGCCGGCTGCTGCTGGCGCCGACGCGCGAGACGGCCGACTTCGTCGCCGGCACCTATGTCTTCGACGAGGTGCGGGTCGTACCGGTCGAGGTGCGGGTCGCCGACCGCCGCCACTGGACCGTCACCGCCCCGCCGCTCCACCTGCGGTTCGGGACCGGCCGCAGGAGCCTGCCGGGCCTCGCGCTGCGGGCGGTGCCGGGCGCGCTCGCCACCCGCCCGGGCTGGATCGCGCTGTGGGACCGGCCCGCCCGACTGCTGCTGGGAGCACACACCCATGCCAGTGCCCGGACCGGACGGCACCAGTGGTACGGCGCCCGGGATCTGCACCCGGTCACCTCGGCCACCGTCACCTTCGGGGCCGACGACCTCGGTGCTCTCGCCCCGGTCCAGCCTCCGGTGCGCTTCGGATCCGGCTCGACACCCCGCCGTCCCTGCCTCGTACGGGTCACCACGACGGTGACCGTGGGGCAGGACCGGAGTACCACAGGAGCTGCGTCATGACGGAACAGCGAGCGGATTCCCCGGACGCCCGGCGTGCCCCGGCCACCGACATGTCCCTGCTGGGCATCTAACTCAACGACCATCTCGCCGGCGCCACCGCCGGGACCGCGCGGGTGCGCTACCTGCTGCGGTCGTGCGGTGGCACCCCGCTCGCCGACGCGCTGGCCCCGGTGGCCGCCGGGATCGCCGAGGACCGGACGAGTCTGCTGCACATCATGCGGCGCCTGGACGTGCCGGTGCGCCGCTACAAGGTCTACGCGGGCCGCGCCGCCGAGCAGGTGGGGCGGCCGAAGAGCAACGGCAGCCTGGTACGGCGGTCCCCGCTGAGCATGCTGTGGCAGCTGGAGGCGCTGGCGCTGGGAGTGGAGGGCGAGCCGGCGGGCTGGGAGACGCTCCGCGATCTGGCCGCCACGGACATGCGTCTCGACCCGCGACAGCTCGACGACCTCATCGAACGTGCCCGGCGGCAGCACACCACGTTGGAGGGGCTGCGCCACAGGCAGGTCGAGGTCGCCTTCCGCGGAGCCTGAGAGACCGGCCCCGGTTCACCAGAACCTGCTGCTGAGGGCGGGCTGATGGGCCAGTTGCACCGCGTCGCGCAGCCGAAGCGCGACACTGATGGTGGCGCGCAGGGCGGACGGACGGACGGTCTGGGCGGTCTCGGTGGCGAGGACCAGCAGACAGGCCGCCGCCTGCTCGACGACCGAGACGGGCAGGGTGAAGTCGTTGTCGGCGGCCGTGCGGAACGCCTTCAGGGGGATCGCGACGCCGTCGATGGCCCGGTGCGCGGCCTGCTCCAGATGCTGTGCGGCCTGTTCGCACACGGGGGCGGGCAGGGCGATGGTGCGCTGGAACGGTGAGCTTGTCATGACCCCACTGCTTCCCCGGCGAAGGCCGGTTCTGTCGGCCGGCGGCGGGATTTCACCGCCCCGCGTGACCGGCGGGTGGCGAATGTCCGGGGTTCGAAACAGCCCTCGGGGGCGGTGCAACGGGTGCCGGGGGCGAGAGGTCTGCTCCTGCGATCGGCTCGCCGGGCGAACGGCCCGGGGAGCACGGAGAAGTGACCACCACGGGGGTATCGAGAATGTTCCGCAACGCCTCACGCCCGAACCACTGGAGTGTCGTCGCCGTGGGCTGTGTCGCCGCCCTCGGCATCGCGGCCGCCGCGGTTCCGGCCGCCGCCGCGCCGGCCACCGACAGCAACGACCGCTACACCGCGCAGGAGATCCACACGTTCCTGGAGGACTTCTACGGGGAGCACGGCCCCGGCGACTTCGCCCGCACCTACGGCATCTCGCCGCAGCTCAAGGAGAAGGTAGCCGACAACCCGGAGTTCGACGTCCTGCTGTGCGCGCAGAACATCCCGGCGTCCATCGACATCGGCCCGGTCACGACGGCCCAGTCGGCGCGGGTCGGCTGGGCGACGGTCAGCACGTACTGGAACGGCGGCTCCGACAAGGCCGACTTCACCGCGTACGTCGACCTCGACGCCACGCGCCCGATCCAGTTGCTCGACGTGGAGTGCGGGTCCGAGGGCTGAGCAGCCGTCGTCGTACTCTGGGTGCCGGTCGGGCACGGCGCTGAAAGGGAGTACGTATGGCCGCCCGTGCGGAGGTCGTGGCCCGGCACACCGGCCGGGCCGTCAGGGACGAGAGGCCGCTGTCGGGGGCTCTCGCCGAAGTCACCCTCGACGACGGGCGGGCCGTGGTCGTCAAGCGGTCCGACGCGCCGGGGGCGGCGCGGGCCGAGGCGGCGGGGCTGCGCTGGCTGGCCGCCGCGGGAAGTGTGCGGGTGCCGAGGGTGCACGGCCACGAGGAGGGCTGGCTCGTCGTCGAGCGGGTTCCGCAGGGGCGTCCGGGCCCGGAGGCGGCGGTGCGGTTCGGCCGGGACCTCGCCACGCTGCACGCCGCCGGGGCACCCGCGTTCGGCGCGCCCCCGCCGGAGGGGCCGGTGGAGGCGTTCATCGGGCTCGCGCCGATGCGCAACGAGCCCGCGGCCGACTGGCCGCGCTGGTACGCCGAGCAGCGCGTGCTGCCCTATCTGCGACGGGCGGTCGACGAGGGCACCGTGCGAGCCGGCGAGGCGGTCGTCGTGGAGCGTCTGTGCGAGCGGCTTCCGGGGCTGGCGGGGCCCGCGGAGCCGCCCGCGCGGCTGCACGGCGATCTGTGGAGCGGCAACGTGCTGTGGGCGGCCGACGGGCAGGTGTGGCTGATCGACCCGGCCGCGCACGGCGGGCATCGCGAGACCGATCTGGCGATGCTGCGCCTCTTCGGCTGTCCGCATCTGGACCAGGTGCTGGACGGCTACCAGGAGGAGGCACCGCTCGCCGGTGGCTGGACGGAGCGCGTCGGCGTGCACCAGCTGTTTCCGCTGCTGGTGCACGCCGTGCTGTTCGGCCGGGGCTACGCGGAACAGGCCCTCGCGGTGGCCCGTACGGTTCTGGCGGGGTGAGCGGTCAGCGGGTCACGACGTGCCGCGTGTCGGGGACGCAGTGGGTCATGGTGAGGCCCTCGACGTCGCGCGGCTTGTTCCTGCCCAGGTCGGCGAGGCGTTCGCGGTCGTCGTCCGTGAGGTCCTGGCTCGCCAGCGGCTCCAGCGAGGTCACGTCCTCCGGTCCGATGCCGAGCCCTTCCCCGACCCGCAGGCCGAGGTCGTTGTCGACCAGCAGGAAGTGCCAGACCATGCGCTCCTGGATCGCCCGGTCGCACGCTGACAGTTGACCGATGAAGTTCTTCACCAGGTCGTCGCGCTCCCAGTCCTCCAGCAGCTGGTAGCGCTGACCGGCCTGGAGGTAGTCGTTGGTGCGGGGGATGCGCTTGCGGGTCAGCCGGCCGTGGATATCGGGGCCCTGCTCGTCGTGGGTCGGGTAGCGGGCCTCGCGCAGGCCACCGGTGATGGACGGCTCGTAGTTGACCTGGGGGTTCTCGCCTCCGCCGTCCACGTGGTAGGCCATCTGGCCGTCGCGCTGGTTGGTGTGCACCTTCGCGTTCTTGGCCTGGTTGACGGGGAGCTGGAGATAGTTCGGTCCGACCCGGTAGCGCTGGGTGTCGCTGTAGGAGAAGGTACGGCCGACGAGCATCTTGTCGTCGGAGAAGTCCAGGCCGTCGACGAGGACACCGGTGCCGAAGGAGATCTGCTCGTTCTCGGCGAAGAAGTTCTCCGGCATCCGGTCGAGCACCATCCGGCCCACCGGTCGCGGCGGGAAGTCCTGCTCGGGCCAGGTCTTGGTGTCGTCCAGCGGGTCGAAGTCGAGCTCGGGGTGGTCGTGGTCGTCCATCATCTGGACGAGCAATTCCCATTCCGGATGGTCACCGCGGGCGACGGCCTCGTACAGGTCCTTGGTGGCGTGGCCGAGGGTGTCGGCCTGGACGTTGGCCGCGTCCTCCTCGGTCATGCTGCGCACACCCTGCTTGGGCATCCAGTGGTACTTGACCAGCTTGGTCTCGCCCTGGGCGTTCACCCATTTGTACGTGTTGACGCCGAAGCCCTGCATGTGGCGGTAGTCGGCGGGGATGCCGCGCGGGCTGAACAGGTTGACCAGCATGTGCATGGCCTCGGGCGTCTGCGACATGAAGTCGAAGATGCGGCCCGGCCGCTGCTCGAAGGTCACCGGGTCCGGCTTGAGGGCGTGGATGACGTCCGGGAACTTGATGGCGTCGCGGATGAAGAAGACGCCCAGGTTGTTGCCGACCAGGTCCCAGTTGCCGTCCTCGGTGTAGAACTTCACGGCGAAACCACGCGGGTCGCGGGCGGCCTCCGAGGAGTCGCGGCCGCCGATCACGGTGGAGAAGCGGACGGCGACGTCCGTGCGCTTGCCCCGCTCCTGGAACAGCTTGGCCCGGGTGTAGCGGCTGATCGGCTCGTCGCCCCAGGTGCCGTAGGCCTCGAAGTGGCCGTAGGCCAGGACGCCGCGGGCGTGCACGACGCGTTCAGGGATGCGTTCCCGGTCGAAGTGGCTGATCTTCTCGAGGAACTGGTAGTTCTCCAGCGTGGCCGGGCCGCGGGCGCCGACGGTGCGCTGGTTCTGGTTGTCGTGGACCGGATGGCCCTGGCGGTTGGTGAGTACCTCGCGGTCGTCGCCCGGTGCGGGGCCGGTGCCGGATACATCCGTCATGTGTGGGGGCTCCTTCGGCTCGGGGCCGCGGCCGGCCGGGCGCCGCCGCGAGCGGCGCCCGGCCGGTCCCGGCGGGACGGGCCGGGTACCCGAAGAGGCGGAGTCACTCACGTGCCACGGATTTCGTCGGACGGCGGTGCCCTCCCCCGAGCCGGGGACGGCACCGTCGCTACGCTCCGTCACACCTGGGGCCTGCCGGAATGGTCAGGGCGTGAACCGGGGCACCGGTGGCGCGGGCCGCTCCTCGCAGAAGGACCGGACCTCCGCGAGGAGGGCCGGATGGTCCTCGCCGTAGGTGACTACGGCCGCGTAGACGGCGTCGAGAGCCGCCGAGCGGGTCGGGGTCGGCGGCGGGCACGGCGGGCAGGGCCATGTGCGGCTGCGAGATGCGGAGGGACGGGTCCGGGCGGCCGACGGTGAGCATCGCGACGAGCGGGCTCGAGACGGGGTCCGACGGCGGCGGGTCCTGCCCCTCCTTGTCGGGCGGCGACGGGTCGCGCGGCTCCTCGTCCGGCAGCGACGGGTCGCGCGGTCCGGCGGCGACGGGTCGCGCGGCTCCTCGAAGGCCGCCGCGAGGCCCACCACGAACGGTGCCGCCGTCTGGAACAGCCCGGACGTGAGCGCGGAGTCGGCGGACTCGGAGGGCGGCCGTTCGGGCGGGACGGCCCGGCCGACGGTGCGGTCCGGGACGTCCGGGTCGGAGGCGAGGGCGTGCCACATGCGGGCGTCGTCGTCGAAGGGCGGGGGCAGCGGGAGGTCTTCGGCCAGGGCCGTGAGCGCGTGGGCGACCCGGCCGAGGGCGGTGAGTCCGGCCGCCTCGCAGGCCCGGCGGGCGGCGAACCGGGCCACCGCGCGCTGGGCGGCGGGGCCCCGGCGTCGATGGCGTGGAGCAGGGCGGGGTCGAAGTCGCGCAGCCCGCTGACGTGGCCGCCGACCGTGTGCAGCGCGTCACTCGGCAGGCGTCCGCCCCACTGCCGGCGTTCGAGGGCGAGTTGTTGCTCCCGCTCCTCCGTCTTTCGCGCGAGGCGCTCCCGGCGTGCGGTTTCGGCACGCTCGGCAGGGGTGGGAGGGGGTGGCGGCGTCCGGGCGTAGCGGTGCCAGTAGGCGGCGGTCCGCGAGGTCTCCTTCAGGACGCGGTCCGGCTCGGGCGGGGCGGGCCAGAACTGCAGGAGGTACGCCCGTCACGTGCAGCACCCACCCCGGCACGGCGCCGTGCCGGTCGGTCAGACTCCCACGCACCACCAACTCCCCTCCTCTGTATGGCAATTCAGACACTTGCCTCGGATGCCCACAGACACCGATCACTTTCGGAACGAAGTGGCACTCCACCGTGCGAGACCGGTCGATGACGGTGTGTACTGTGCTGCGGGTGGCTCGCCAGAGCCCCTCGGACCCAGCCCTGCCCGACTCCCTCCTGGAATCGACTCGATGATCGAAGTACCGGACCTGGCCGTCGGCGCCCTCGCCCTCGGCACACTGTCCGCGTTCGCCCTCGGCGGCGGGCTGCTGCGCTCACGACGGCACCTGGCCGCGCAGCGCGCCAAGACGGCCGCGCTGCGGGCGCAACTCGACGGCACCTCACGGACGTTCACTTCCGAGGTCGAGCATCTGGCGGCGCGGCGGCTGCCCGCCGCGGCCCGGCAGGCCGCCCATTCCCACGTCACCGTGCCGGGCCCGCTGAACCCGCAACTGGCCGGTTCGCCCCTGGGTTTCGCCCTGGACCAGGTCCTGAACGGGCTGCACGCCGAGTTGGCCGCGCAGCGCACCCGGATCGACGCCGCGGCACAGGCCGGGATGCGCGGGGCCACCCGGGAGATCCAGGCGGCCCTGTACCGGCTGCAGGACGCCCTGCGCGGACTGCAACAGCGCTACGACGATCCCGAGTTGGCGCAGACGCTGTTCGAGCTCGACCACGAGAACGAGCAGTCGCTGCGGCGCGCGCAGATCGCCGCCGTGGTGTGCGGGGCCTGGGTGGGGCTCGCCCGGGAGGAATCCCACCTGGTGGACGCGGTCACGGGTGGCCAGGCCCGGCTCGCGGGCTACCGGCGCGTCCGGGTCGCCAACCACCTGGACTCCGGTACGGCCCTGGTCTCCCACGCCGTCGAGCCGGTCGCCATCATCGTCGCCGAGCTCCTCGACAACGCGCTGCGGCACTCCGCGCCCGACACGGACGTCGTGGTCAATCTCGAGGCGGTCCACCACGGTGTCTGTGTCACCGTCGACGACGCCGGTCTGGGTATGACGCAGGACGAGCGGGCCCGGGCCCAGCGGATGGTCGCCGGTTCGGATCCGATCCTGCTGACCGAGCTCGGTGATCCGCCGCGCATGGGGCTCGCGGCCATCGGCCAGCTGACCCGGCAGTTCGATCTGTCCGTGGACGTGTCGTCCCCGTCGCCGTACGGCGGGGTGCGGGCGGTGCTGCGGGTCGACAGTCACCTGCTGACGCGCATCGACCCCGAGGAACTGCCCCCGGCGGCCAGCGCCCCGCGTTCGACCCGTAAGGCGGTGGTGCGGGGCTCGGGAAGCGGTTCCGGCACACCGAGGGGTGCGGGCGCCGCCCTGCCCGGGACGCCCCCCGCGCCCCGGCCCGTCCCCGCCACCCCAGCGCACGAGCCCGAATCCGTCGCCCCGCCGCACGAGCCCGAATCCGCCCCGGCCACCGAGTCCGACGGCTCCCGGCCGGCCGCCGAGCCCGGGAGTCCCGAACCGCCCCCCACCGCCGCCACCGCCACCGCGAGCCAGGAGCACGATCACGGCTACGGCTCGGAGCAGGACGCCGGCGACGACACCCCGGTCCCCGGTCACCACGGCCCGCGGGAGAGCGGCGGCCTCCCTCAGCGGCGTCGCCGCGGCCGCGCCACGAACTCCAGCGGCACCGCCGCGGCCGAGCCCGCGGCATCTGCCCGTCCCGCGGCCGAAGCGGCACCACAGCGCCGTCCCCGCCGCCCCGAGGAGTCCGCCGCCGCCCTCGGCGCCCTCCAGTCCGGCACCGCCGCGGCGCGTACCGCCGCCGGGCCGAACACCACAGCCGTCCCAGCCGTATCTGACGGTGCGCCGGCCGCGACCACGGCCGACGGGGCGTGCGAGGACACCGACAGCAACGACCACGAAGGGGGAACGGCTCGATGACCAGCCGCGCAGCGGGGGACACGGCATGGGTGCTCGAACCGGTCCTGGAGGTGCCGCACGTCGTGGCCGCCGTCCTGCTCACCCGGGACGGGCTCGTCACCGGCTACACCGACGCGCTGTCGCGGCCGTCGGCCGAGCGGGTCGCGGCCATCACCAGCACCGTGCAGGGTGCCTGCCGTACCGCGGCGGCCGCGTTCGCCGACACCGACCGGGCCGACATCCGGCAGGTCGTCATCGAGTCGGACCACGGCTATGTGCTCATCGTGCCGACGGACCACGGCACCTGCGTCGCCGCCTACGGTGACCCCGAGGTGCGGCTCGACCTGCTCGCCCACCGGGTGCACTCGCAGGTGGCACGGCTGGGCGAGAAGGCCATGGCCGCCGGGCCCCGGGGTGCCGACGGCGACACGCCGGCATGACCGGCCGCCGAGGCGGCCGTCCCCTGGTTCCCGCGTACCTGTCGACCGGCGGGGTGGCGCGGCCCAGCCGTGCCCATCTGGAGCGGCTGTCGGTACTCACCGGCAGCGGTGAGCAGGCCCCCGCGGAACTGCCCGCCGCCCAGGCGGCCCTGCTGGAGGAGCTGGAGTACGGGTCGCTGACGGTGCAGGAGGCCGCGGCCCTGCTGCGGCTGCCGGTCTCCGCGGTGCTCGTGCTGGCCGCCGACCTCCTCGACCGCGACCTGGTACTGGCCCGCGCGCCGATCCCGCCCGCCCGCCGATTCGACCCCGACCTGCTGAAGAGAGTGGCCGATGGCCTCCGCGACCTCAAGCACCGTTGACGACCTTCCCGGCGCCACGGACATCCACCTTCCCGACACCGCCCGGGACTTGGTGAAGATCCTGGTCACCGGGCCGTTCGGGGTGGGCAAGACCACCCTGATCCGCTCGGTCTCCGAGATCCGCCCGCTGCACACGGAGGAGCAGCTCACCGAGGCGTCCGCGCAGGTCGACGATCTCGCCGGCGTACGGGACAAGTCGACCACCACGGTCGCCATCGACTTCGGCCGGATCAGCCTGCCGGGCGACGTCGTGCTGTACCTGTTCGGCACGCCCGGCCAGGAGCGGTTCCGGTCCCTGTGGGACGACATCGCCTACGGGGCGCTCGGCGCGCTCGTCCTGGTGGACGCCCGCCGGATCGACGCCTCGTTCGACGTGCTGGGGCTGGTGGAGGAGACCGGGCTGCCGTACGCCGTCGCCTTCAACACCTTCCCGGACGCACCCCGCCACCACACGCCCGAGCAGTTGCGCGCCGCCCTCGACCTGGAGCCCACGACCCCGATGGTGACCTGCGACGCGCGGGAGGCGAACTCCTCGATCGACGCCCTGCTCGCGCTGGTGCAGCACCTGATCGACCACCACCCCCCGGAGCCCCGGTGACCCACCCGTCCCCCGCCGAGCATGCCTTCTCCCTCGCGGCGCCCGTCCGCCTGTGGGAGGACGGATTCGCCCGCGACCCCCACCCCTACTACGCCGCCCTGCGCGCCCACGGCCCGGTCGGCTGGGCGGAACTCGCCCCCGGTGTCCCGGCGTACGTCGTCACCGACCGGCGGGCGGCGCTGGAGCTGCTGCACGACACGGAGACGTTCTCGCACGATCCCCGGCCGTGGGAGGCGACCGTCCCCGACGACTCGCCGGTGCTCGGCATGATGCGCTGGCGGCCCAACACCCTGTTCGCGGACGGGGGCGCCCACCTGCGCTACCGCACCTCGCTGATCGACGCCTTCGACCTGGTGGAACCGCACGATCTGCGGGCCAGGGTGCACCGGGCGGTGCACCTGCTGGTGAGCCGGATCGGGCCGCGCGGCGAGGCCGACCTGGTGGGCGACTTCACCCGGCCGCTGATGGCGCTGGTGTTCAACAGCCTGTTCGGGCTGCCGGACAGCGCGAGCGAGCGGCTCGACGCCGCGCTGGGCAAACTGATCGAGGGCGGTGCCCAGGCCGCCCGGGGCGAGGCCGAGTTCGGCGGTTACGTGCTGGAGCTCATCGCCGCCAAGAGCGAGCAGCGGGGCGACGACCTGCCGAGCTGGCTGCTGGACCATCCGGCGGGGCTGACCCCCGAGGAGGTCACCTGGCAGGTGTTCCTCACCCTCGGCGCGGGGCACGAGCCGACGGCCAACCTGGTGTCCAACGCGCTCTCCCGGATCCTCGGCAACCCGGCCTACTACTCGACGCTGACCAGCGGCGCCCGCCCCGTGACGGACGCGGTGCTGGAGGTCCTGCACCACGAGACGCCGCTCGCCAACTACGGCATCCACTACGCCCGTACGCCCGTCACCTTCCACGGCGTGTGGATCAGGGCCGCGGTGCCGGTGGTGATCTCCTACGGGGCGCTCGCGCAGGCCGCCGAGCAGGAGCGCGGCACGGACCGCCACCCGTCCGACGCCTCTCACCTGTCCTGGTCGGCGGGCCCGCACGCCTGTCCGGTCAAGCAGCACACGCTGCTCATCGCCACCGAGGCGATCGAACGGCTCACCCAGTGGCTGCCCGACCTCGAACCCGTGCTGCCCCGCGAGCGCCTGACGTGGCGGCCCGGTCCGTTCCACCGCTCTCTGACGGCGCTGCCCGTCCGTTTCAGCCCCCGCTCCCCCGACCAGCCAGGAGGACGACCGTGACCGTCACCGACCGCATCGCTCTGGACCCGTTCGGCGCCGACATCGCCGCCGAGAGCGCCCGGCTGCGCGCCCTCGGGCCGATCGTGCCCGTGGAGCTGCCCGGCGGCATCCCCGCCTGGGCGCCCACGCGCTACGGCACGCTGAAGGAGCTCATCCTCGACCCCCGGGTCAGCAGGGACCCGCGGCTGCACTGGCGGCTGTGGCCCGAGATCGGCGAACATCCCTCCTGGGGCTGGATCCTCGGCTGGGTCGGCGTGGTCAACATGCTCTCCACCTACGGCCCGGACCACACCCGGCTGCGCAAGCTGGTCGCTCCCAGCTTCACGCACCGGCGCACCGAGGCGATGCGGCCCCGGGTGGAGGCGATCACGTCGGAGCTGCTGGCCGCGCTGGAGGCGGCCGACGGCGAGGTCGTGGACGTGAAGGCGGGCCTCGCCCATCCGCTGCCGATGCGGATGATCTGTGAACTGATGGGTGTGCCGGACGCGTTGTGGGAGGACACCGGCCGGCTCATCGCGGCCATCATGGACACCTCCGATCCGAGCCCGGAGCACGCGGCGTCCGTGCAGCGGCAGATCGGGACGGTGCTGCCCGCGCTGATCGCCCACCGGGCCGAGCACCCCGGGGACGACATCACGACCGAGCTGATCCGGGTCCGCGACGAGGACGGCGACCGGCTGAGCGACGAGGAGCTGCTGTACACGCTGCTGCTGGTGATCGGCGCCGGGTTCGAGACCACCGTGAACCTCATCGGCAACGCGGTCGTGGCCCTGCTGCGCCATCCCGAGCAGCTGGCCGCCGTTCGCGCCGGGAAGATCGGCTGGGACGCCGTCGTGGACGAGACACTGCGCGCCCACCCGTCGATCGCGTCGCTGCCGCTGCGGTTCGCCGTCACCGACCTCACCGTCGGGGACGTCACGATCCCGGCGGGCGACGCCATCATCACCACCTACGCCGCCGCAGGTCTCGACCCCGAGCACTACGGGCAGGACGCCGACCGGTTCGACGCCGCGCGCGCCGCCGACGACCATCTGTCGTTCGGGATCGGCGTCCACCGCTGCATCGGGGCACCACTGGCCCGGCTGGAGGCCCTCACCGCGCTGCCCGCGCTGTTAGAACGGTTCCCCGGCCTGCGCCTGGCCGAGGGGGACGGGGGCCTGCGGCAGGTGCCGTCGTTCATCGCGTTCGGCTGGCAGGAGATCCCGGTGCGGCTGCGGGGCTGACGCCACCGGGGGCACGCCGCCTCACAGGGCGGCGCACGGGAGCGCGACCGGTCCCCCGTTCCGGTCGTGCCCCCGCGGTAGTTGAACTTACGTCCATGGCCGAGCCCTTGTGAACCGTGTCGATGCCCGCTACACGCTCAGCAGGGCTCACCCGTGCACAGCCGAGTCCGGATGGCCCGGTTTCGTCCCGCCCGGACCGGGCCGACCGATTGCCCGAGAGGCAAAACAGCCTCACCCGGGACGATGGAAATCCGGCACGTCGAGGTCACCCACGGCCAGGTGGGCCAGCACGACCTCGTAGAGATCGGTGCCCGCGGCGAGCAACTGGCGCTCCAGGACGGGTTCGGCGCTGCGGACGTGTTCGCGCACGGTCTGGGCGTGCACACCGAGGGCCTGCGCGGCCCGCTCGGCGTTTCCGCCGGCGGCGATCCAGGTGCGCAGCGTCCGGCGCGGGTTCCTGATGTCGGCGTCCAGCCGGCTCAGCAGGTCCTGCGCCCAGGTGCGGACGCCAGGGCCGGACAGCAGGTCGGCGAGCCGCAGCCCCGGGTCGTCGGTGCCGTCGTCGGGCCGGGCGTCAGGCAGGCCGATCTGGGTGTTGAGCGCCAGGTGGACGACCGCCCGGACCGTGAGGTCGGCGAAGTCCGTGCCGAGCAGCGTCTCGACGCGTTCCATACGGGCGCGGACGGTGTTGCGGCTGACTCCGAGGACCTTGGCGGCGTTGACGGCGGTGAACTCCAGGCCGAGCCGGTTGGTGGCGAGGAGTTCGGCGCGGGTGTGGTGCGGCAGAGTGTCGAGCGGGCGCAGCACCCGGGACGTCCAGCCGCGCAGCGCCACCGGGTCCATGAGGCGCTCGGGGTGGGTGCGCTCGGCGTAGACGGCCGTCTTGTCGGGCCGGAAGTGCGCGACGGCCAGGGCGCTGACGGCCTGCCCGTAGGCGGTGGCGGTCCGGGCGAGGCTCTGCCGGACGCTGCCGCCGAGGAAGAGGTCCGGATGCCGTCCCACCAGGGACCGCAGGGCGTCCCCCGTGGCCTCCCGGGGGCTGACGACGATCACGTGCCCGTCCATGGCGGGGCAGCGCACGACCAGGGCGTCCTCCCGGGTGCTGTCCAGGCACTCCTCGGCGACGCGGTCGCGTTCGGCGGGAGCGGACTCGACGACGTACACGCACGCCGTCTCGGCGTCGAGCAGGCCGGGCCAGAGTCCGGCGGCGACGCGGCGGGCGGCGATGGTGTCCTCGACCATCAGCAGTTGCAGGATCGCCAGACGCAGGTCGGCGGTGGCCCGGCGCAGCCGCTGCCCCGCCGCGGTCGACTCGCCCGCCGCCAGGAGCAGTTCGATCACCTGGGCGGTGTGCGTGACGACCTCGGAGGCCCGCCGGTCGAAGGGGTCCTGCCGGGAGACGGCCAGCACGCAGGTGTGGGACGGGTGCTCCACCCCGACCAGACGCAGGTGGCGCTCCCGGCTCTCCCAGGCAGCGGAGGCGAGCCGGCCGGCGGTGATGTCCGTGACCAAGTCCTCGTCCAGGGGCAGCCGGTGTCCGGCGACGAGGTTCCCGGCGGCGTCCTGCAAGGCCACGGTCGCGCCCACGGTGCCGGCGAGCCAGGCGACGACCCTGCGGACGTCGCGCCCCGCCGGCCGCAGATGCTCGAGCAGTTCCTCCGCCCATGCCGGATCCGTGCCGGCCTGCGTCTCCCGCTGCCGGTTGTCGTCCTCTCGGCCTGTCACCTCGGCCTTCCCCTCGCTCCTCGCACCGCCTCCGGCGCACCGGTCGGGGACGTTACCTCACGTCCCTGAGGCCCTCGCCCCGACCGGACGCGCGGACCGGGGGGGTCCCGCTTCCCCGGGCCCGGCCCCCCTCCTGCGCCGCCGACCCGCACCGGCGGCATAAGCTCGGCGGATGGCGAAGTACTACGACGTGCACCCCGACAACCCCCAGCCCCGCACCATCGGCCAGATCGCCGACAGCATCCGTGCCGACGCTCTTGTCGCCTACCCGACGGACTCCTGCTACGCACTGGGCTGCCGCCTCGGGAGCCGGGACGGCATCGACCGGATCCGTACGATCCGCAAGCTGGACGACCGGCATCACTTCACCCTGGTGTGCCAGGACTTCGCGCAGCTCGGCCAGTTCGTGCGGATCGACAACGACGTGTTCCGCGCGATCAAGGCGTCGACGCCCGGCAGCTACACGTTCATCCTGCCCGCGACGAAGGAGGTGCCGCGCATGCTGCAGCACCCCAGGAAGAAGACGGTCGGCGTGCGCATCCCCGACCATGTCGTCACCCAGGCCCTGCTCGCGGAGCTCGGCGAGCCGCTGCTGTCCAGCACCCTGCTGCTGCCCGGCGAGGAGGAGCCGATGACGCAGGGCTGGGAGATCAAGGACCTGCTCGACCACGTGCTGGACGGGGTGGTCGACTCCGGTGACTGCGGTACCGAACCGACGACGGTCGTCGACTTCTCCGGCGGAGAGGCCGAGATCGTGCGGTACGGCGCGGGGGACGCCTCACGGTTCGAGTAGACGGTAAAGCGGGAACCAAGGGTCGTTCATAGTTGAACCACGTGCCGGGGGTGGGCGAAATGCCCCCGGAACGGGCGTGCCACGATGAGCGTGATCCGCCCGGTCACGCACGCGGACGGGTTCCTGGCCCCCACCCCCGCAGAGAGGCAACCCAGCCATGACCGCCGTACAGGGAACCGCCGTCGACATCCCCACCGCGGACGGCACCGCCGACGCGTATCTGGCCCACCCCGACGACGGGGCCGCCCACCCGGCGGTCCTGGTCTTCATGGACGCCTTCGGACTGCGCCCGCAACTGCGGTCCATGGCCGACCGGCTGGCCGCCGAGGGCTACACGGTGCTGGTGCCGAACCTGTTCCACCGGCACGGTCGCGCCCCGCTGTTCGACCTGCCCGAGTTCATCGACCCGGGGGCCCGCCCGGAGATATTCGAGCGCATCGTCCCGGTCATGCAGACCCTGACGCCCGACCTGGCGATGCGGGACGCCGGCGCGTATCTGGGCTGGCTGGACGGGCACCCGGCCGTGGCCGACGGCCCGGTCGCGCTGACCGGCTACTGCATGGGCGCCCGCCTCTCGCTGTTCACCGCCGGCACCTACCCGGAGCGGGTCGCCGCCGCGGCCGGATTCCACGGCGGGCGGCTGGCCACGGACACCCCGGACAGCCCTCACCTGGTGGCCGGCAAGGTCACCGCCGAGCTGTACTTCGGCCACGCCGACCAGGACCCCTCCCTGCCCGAGGAGCAGATCGAGCGCCTGGAGGACGCCCTGACGGCCGCCGGCGTCCGCCACCGGTGCGAGGTGTACACGGGCGCGCCCCACGGTTTCACGCAGGCCGACACCGCGTCGTACCACCAGGAGGGCGACGAGCGGCACTGGTCGGTGCTGCTCGACCTGCTGAAGCGCACATTCTGACGCCAATCGACCGCTTGGGAACGCGCGTTGACGGCCTACCGACGGTAAGGGCTTGCTTTCCCGTGATCCGAGCGCGTAGACCTTGCTGAAAACCAGCCAGGACTCTGGGGGGAGTTGGCTCATGGACGGCACGGTCGACGGGTTCCGCTACGGTGCGGTGACCCCGGTGGCGGCCTATCTGATGGCCTGTTTGGGAGGGGCGCTGGGGCTGCGGTGCATCGTGCGCTCGCTGCTCGACGCGCAGTCCTGGAAGGCGGGATGGCTGGCGTTAGGCGCCGCCTCCATCGGATGCGGCATCTGGACGATGCACTTCATCGCCATGATCGGCTTCCATGTGGAGGAGACCCGGATCCGGTACGACGCGGCCACGACGGTGCTCAGTCTCGTCGTGGCCGTCGTCGTGGTGGGCGTCGGCGTGTTCATCGTCGGTCACCGCGGCACGGGCGGCGTCACGCTGGCGGCCGCCGGCGCGATCACCGGACTGGGCGTGGCGGGCATGCACTACCTGGGCATGGCGGCGATGCGGCTGAACGGCGAGGTCGGCTACGACCCGGTCGGTGTCGCGCTGTCCGTACTGATCGCCATCGGCGCCGCGACCGCCGCACTGTGGTCGGCCGTCACCATCCGCGGCTTCCTGACGAGCCTCGGGGCGAGCCTGGTGATGGGCGTGGCGGTGTCCGGGATGCACTACACGGGCATGGCCGCCGTCAGCGTCCATGTGCACGACTCGACCGGCGGGACATGGGCGGGCGACTCACCCACCTCCCTGCTGCTGCCGATGCTGCTGGGACCGGTGGTCTTCCTGCTGCTGGCCGGGGTCGTGGTGATGTTCGATCCCCTGCTGGTGCTGGGCGAGCGGTCGCCGGCGCCCCGGCCGCACGCTCCTGCCGCCGACTCGCCGGCCCCGAAACGCCCTTCATGGCGCGCGTCGGCCTCATCCACGCGCAAGTGGTGAGCTGCCCGCCTGCGGACCGGGCCTGAATCGATTGTTACGGTGCACCGGTGTCTGACTCCTCACGCGATACCGCCGAAGGCGCCGGCTGGGGTACCAGCGAACGGGGCGCGTACCGGCGGTTGATGCCGCCGAAGGCCGAGAAGATCTCCTGGCTGGATCCGAAGATGCTGTGGGTCGCGCGCAACGGCGTGCTGGCCTCGTGGTTCGGGGATCCGACGGGCCGGACGCGCAGCCGGTGGGTGGCTCAGCGGGCGGCTTCCGGCGCACCGGCCGACAAGGTGATCCGCCGCGACGACCCGGACCGGTTCTCGTTCCTGGTGATCGGCGACACCGGTGAGGGCGACGACCCGCAGTACGCCGTCGTGCCGGGCTTTCTGAAGACCGGTCAGGACACCCGGTTCGCCGTGCTGGCCAGCGACGTGATCTACCCGGTGGGCAGCGCGGACGACTACGACACCAAGTTCTTCCGCCCGTACCAGGACTACCGGGCGCCGATCTACGCGATACCCGGCAACCACGACTGGTACGAGGACCTCGGCGGCTTCATGCGCGTCTTCTGCGACGACGCCCCGCCCCCGCCGCCCGAGCCCCGGCCGCGCCCGCTCACCCGGGCCTGGCTGCGCTCACTGCTGTGGCACCGGCCGCGCCCGGAGGCGGGGCAACACCTCGCCGAGGCACGCAAGTTGCGCTCCGCCCCCGAGCAACAGGCCGTCCAGCCGGGCCCGTACTGGGCGATCGACGCCGGTCCGGTGCGGATCATCGGCATCGACACGGGTCTGCTCGGCACCCTCGACGCCGAGCAGGGCGCCTGGCTGCGCGAAATCTCCCGGGGCCCCCGCCCGAAGATCCTCGTCACCGGCTCACCCCTGTACGTGGACGGCCGGCGCCAGCCCTGCGCCATCGAAGGGGGCGGCACCGTCGACGACATCGTCCGCGACCCGGACCACCACTACGTGGCGGCGATCGGCGGCGACATCCACAACTACCAGCGCTACCCGGTGCGGCTGGACGACGGGCGCACGCTCCAGTACGTGGTCGCGGGCGGGGGCGGCGCGTTCATGCACGCCACCCACACCATCCCCCGGGTCAACGTCGCGGGCGTCACCGAGCAGGACTTCCGCTGCTACCCGCTGCGCGGCGACTCCCTGGCCTTCTACAGCCGCCTCTACGGCCGGCGGCTGCGGTTGCGCCGCTTCCTCACGCTCACCGAGGCCGAGGCGACGGCCGTGATCGCCGAGCGCCTCGGCATCAAGCCCACCCGCGCCCCGGGCGCCCCGACCCGTATCACCCGGCGCGTCCGCCTGGTCGCCGGACTGCTCGGCACCGGCCGCCGCCCCGACAAGGCCAGGCGCTTCCGGCTGCCGGTGCGGAAGATCTACACGTCTCTGTTCTCGCCGAGCTCGGCGACGTACAGTCCGCCGTTCTTCAAGTGCTTCCTGCGTCTGGACGTCTCCCCGGAGGCGGTCCGGCTGCGCTGCCACGCCGCCACCGGCAACCGCGCCCAGGAAGTCGCCCCGCCGGTCGAGGACGAGGTGACGATCCCGCTGCGCTGACCGGGCGGAACGGGAACAGCACGGGCCGCCGCCGGGTTGGCACCTCCGCAGGCCGTTGAAGGTTCCGTGCTGGAGGACTCGTGCCGCCGACCCCACGACCGCTGCGCAAGCTGGGTTTCCTGACCATCGGGCTGTTCGACGAGGCCGATCCGCGCCGGGGCCACGAGCCGACGCTGGAGATCATCGAGCTCGGGGAGCGGCTCGGCTTCGACAGCGCGTGGGCGCGCCACCGGCACCTGCAATACGGCATCTCCTCCCCCGTCGCCGTCCTGTCCGCCGCCTCCCAGCGCACCCGCCGCATCGAACTCGGCACGGCGGTCATCCCGCCCGGCTGGGAGAACCCGCTGCGGCTGGCGGAGGACCTGGCCACGGTCGACCTGCTGTCCGGGGGCCGGCTCAACCCAGGCGTGAGCGTGGGCCCGCCGATGCACTTCGACCAGGTCAAGGGGGCGCTCTACCCGGACACGGCCGACGCCGAGGACTTCGGCTACGGGCGGGTGGAGCGGCTGCTGGACTTCGTGCGGGGCGAGGCGGCGACGGACTCCAGCGGGGTCGAGGGCTTCGATGCCTTCTCCGACCGGGTGCAGCCGCACTCCCTGGGCCTGGGCCGCCGCCTCTGGTACGGCGGCGGCAGCCTGCGGTCGGCCCGGTGGGCCGGTGAGCACGGCATGAACCTCCTCACCAGCAGTGTCGTCAAGGCCGAAGAGCCCGAGGTCCCCTACGACTTCGCGGAGATCCAGCTCGCCCAGATCCGAGCCTTCCGCGCCGCCCACCCCGACGGCGAGGCCGCCCGGGTCTCGCAGGGCCTGGTCGTCATCCCCACGGACTCCGCCTCGCCCGAGCAGCGCGCACGCTACGAGGCCCACGCCGACCGGCGCACCCCCCGGACGGCCTCGCCCCAGGGTCCGGGACGGCTGCTCTTCGCACCGGACCTCGTGGGCGCGTCGGCGCAGATCGCCGAACGACTGCACGCGCACGCCGCGTTCCGGGAGGTGGACGAGGTGGCGTTCGCGCTGCCCTTCACCTTCGAGCACGAGGACCACGAACAGATCCTCACCGACATGGCGACCAGGCTGGGCCCGGCCCTGGGGTGGCAACCGGGCACGTAGACCTGCAGACCGGGCACTCAGACCTCCCCCGGGTCACCAGTGGCCCGGGCTGCTCCCCGTGATCGGCTCCGACGCCGTGCCGTCCACCCCCACGGGCACGTCCCCCGCGAGCATCACCCGGTGCATGATGCGCGGATGGTCGAGCCGGGACGTGTCGCCCGGGGCCAGATGCATGGTGGCGCGGTTGTCCCAGAACGCCACGCAGCCCGGCTCCCAGCGGAAGCGGACCGTGTACTCGGGCCGGACCGCCTGCTCCAGCAGCATCTCCAGGATCGCGGCGCTCTCGGGCCGGGAGAGGCCGGCGATCTGCTCGACGTAGTAGCCGTTGACGTACAGGATCCGCTCCCCCGTCTCCGGGTGGACGCGCACCAGGGGGTGCAGGGAGGCGACCTGACGGTCGAGCAGGTGGCGGACGTACGCGTCGTCGCCGGGACGCGGCTGGTAGCCGACGCCGAGACGGTGCTCGGCCCGCAGCCCGTCGACGAACCGCCGCAGCGGCGCGGAGAGCCCGGCGTACGCCGCCGCCAGGTTCGACCAGGTGGTGTCGCCGCCGTAGGGCGGTACGGTCTCGGCGCGCAGGATCGTCGCGGCGGGCGGGTCGACGCGGGCGCCGTGGTCGCAGTGCCAGCCGCGCAGCAGGGTGTGACGGCGGCGCCGCAGCCACTCGTCGTGCTCCATGCCGAACCGCCCGCCCAGCTCCAGCCGGTCGGCGGTCGTCTCGATCCCGGGGAAGTCCGGGGGCGAGGCCTTGCCGCGCCGGGGCAGCTCCACGATCGCGCCGAACCGGCGCGCGAACGCCACGTGCCCGGCGTGGTCCAGCCGTTGCCCCCGGAAGAAGACCACCTTCCACCGCAGCACCGCCGCCCGGATCGCGGCGATCACGGCGTCGTCGAGATCCCCGGCCAGATCGACCCCGCCGATCTCGGCCCCGATGTACCCGGCGGCCGGTTTCACCTCCAACCCGGCCTCGCGCGCCGCCTCGTCCGTCATCCCGCTGTCCGTCGTCATGAGCGCTCCGCTGGTCGTGGGCGTGGTCCGGCCTTTCCGAAGATCGTGACAGTGATCTCCGCGGAGGGCGACCAGGTCGCGAGAGGAGTGCTCGCTGCCCCAAGGGATTCCGGTGCCAACTGGGCATGCTCCGGCGGGAGGTGACGCCCTACCGGCTCGGACGCGCGGGCCGGGCGGGAAAACCCGTCCCGCGCCGGCCCACCCGCCCCACACTGACCGGCCCCGCACCCCGGCCCCGCCTACACCCTGAACTCGCGGATCACGGTGTTCCGGAACACCGCCTTCCCCTCGACCGTGAAGAGCGCGATCCCCGTGTCGACCAGGTAGGGGAAGGCCGCCGACGAGTGCACGTACCGGCCGTCGTCCACGAACATCTCCACGGAGGTGCGGTCGACCAGGATGCGCAGCCGCACCGCCCGCCGGCCCGGGTCGAAGGGGCTGTGGCTCTCCTGCCACCGGCCCGTCATGTCGGGCGACACGGTGGGGCGGCGGTTGAGGTAGGCGTAGTCGCGGTGGACACCCGCGTCGATGTGCCGGACGCCGTCCGGGGAGCGCCGCAGCTGCACCCCCGCACCCGTGAGCTGGTCCCAGGTGATCTCGCAGGTCAGTTCATAGGCGGTGCCCCGGTAGTCGAGCAGGCGCGTGCCCTCGACCTCCAGGTCGCCCAGCGTCACCGTGCGGGAGACGTACCCGTCGAGCGCGGCGACCGGCCGGGACGCCAGGAAGTACCTGCCGTCGCCCCCGCGCTTCAGCGTGATCTCGCGGACGATCGAGTCGGTGCCGTTGAAGCCGTCGCTGTCGATCGTGGGCGTGATGTGGGCGTAGTCCCAGTTGTTCAGCCACCCGATGGCATAGCGGGTCCCCTCGTCGAGGGTGCCGTCGGTGCCGCGCTTGTCGAAGGTGACCGCCCCGTACCAGTCCCAGCCGTGGTCGAGCCACTGGGGATCGGTCGTGTCGGCGGTGAAGGCGGTGCCGTCG
Organism: Streptomyces sp. AK010; assembly: GCF_014207295.1. Lineage (NCBI taxonomy): Bacteria > Bacillati > Actinomycetota > Actinomycetes > Kitasatosporales > Streptomycetaceae > Streptomyces > Streptomyces sp. AK010. Next base: position 21,467 of record NZ_JACHCX010000035.1, on the reverse strand, counting down.
AAGGAGCCCGTCCAGTACGCGTACGTATGGGGCAGCCCTGCCCCCTTGCCGTTGGCGCTCACCCCGAGCACCCACGTCGGCGTGCCGTCCCCGGCGCGGATCCGGAACAGGTCGGGGCACTCCAGCACGCCGATGCCGCCCCGGACGAAACCGCTCACGTACGTCCAGGACTTGAGGTCGGCGGAGTGGTAGAAGCCGACCTTGTCGTTCTCGGCCAGGGTCATCACCCACCGGTCGCGTTCCTCGTCGCGGATCACCTTCGGGTCGCGGAAGTCGCGCACGCCGGGGTTGGGCAGCACCGGGTCGGTGCCGTGCGGGGTGAAGGTGCGGCCGCCGTCGGTGGAGTAGTACAGGTACTGGGCCTGGTCGGCGGGACCGTCGTGCGGTGACATCGTGGCCAGCACGACGACGGCGCCCGCCCCGAAGCCGGCCGTGTCGTGCGTGTCCACCACCGCCGACCCCGACCAGACGTCGCCGCCCGGCGTGGTCTCCTTGGGCACGGCGATCCCCCGGTCCGTGAAGGAGACCAGGTCGGTGCTGGTGGCCAGGCGCCAGGCGGTGCCGATCTCACCGGCGAGGTAGTCGGCGTTGTGCAGGTAGTAGTAGTGATAGCTGCCGTCGATCCAGACAGGCCTCTGCGGGTCGTTCTTCCACTGCTCGGGGACGGTGAAGTGGTACCCGGCGCGGTAGCTCGCGCGGGCCGCCCGGGGCCCGGCTACCGCCGGACCCGCCGTCGGCAGCAGAGCGCCGGCCGCGCCCACGGCCGACCCGGCGAACAGAGCTCTCCTGGTCATCCCGCGCATCACACACCTCGTCCTTTTCCTCGGAAACTGCGGCTCATGGGATCAGGACTTTCGGACCTAACTCGTTAAAGGTCAAGCACTCGCACGCCTTGACAGGGTCCTTCCGCGCTCACATCATCTGGGGCATCAACCCACGGCTAACACGAGTTAGGCCCCACACACGATGACCGACTCGCACCTCACCCGCCGCGCCCTGCTGCGGTACGGCGCCTACGGCGCGGGCGCCGCCGCCCTCGCCGGCACCACCGCGAGCTGGGACCGGCTCACCGGAGCCGACATCCCCGGCCGGGACGACGGCTCCCTCGTCGTCGCCACGCTGGGCCCCGCCTACGGGCCGGAGGCCATCCGCACGCTCCGCGAGGGCTTCGCCGAGATGCACCCCGACATCAGGCTCCGGATCAACGCGGTCCAGGCCGTCGACTGGTCGGACTTCTTCGCGAAGATCCTCACGCAGGTCGCCGCGGGCACCGCCCCCGACCTCGTCTATGTCGCCACCGAGGGCGTGCAGCTGTTCGCGCAGCGCCTCGGGGTGGCCCTGGACAAGTGGGTCAAGCGGGACGCGGCCGAGCTGAAGGAGTACTTCGCCGACGTCCACCCCTCGCTGGTGGAGTCGATGATGTACGAGGGCAGCCTCCACCAGCTCCCCGTGGAGTTCAACGCGGCCGACATGTACTTCAACAAGCAGGTGCTGAGGCGGGCGGGCGCGCGGTTCCCGCCGGCCGACTGGACCCGCGACGACTTCACGGCGCTGCTGCGGGACATGAAGAGGTCGAGCGGCTCCCGCTTCACGCCGTACTTCTGGACCAACCGGCTCTGGGGCGGTGTGGTGCCCTGGCTGTTCGCGAACGACACCAATCTGCTCGCCGAGTCCAAGGCGCCCGGAGGCGACTGGCTGTGGGACGGCTTCTACCCCGCCGGGCAGCGCAAGGGCCGCGGCGGAGGCTTCCGCTGGACGACACCGCAGGCCACCCACGACCGGGTGGAGGAGGTCTACGACTATCTCGCCTCCCTCATCCAGGACGGCCTGTGCACCCGCCCCGAGGGCGGCAACGGACAGAACCTCATCGGCGTGTTCTCCACCGGCCGGGTCGGCGTCACCCCGGCGGGCGGCTTCTGGGCGGGCGGACTGCACCTGGCCGGCATGGAGCGGGACGGTTTCGACGTGCAGTACTTCCCGCGCTGGCGCACCCAGCGCATGCAGTACGGCGCGGCGGGCTACGCCCTGCTGCGCACCTCGACGATGCAGGACGAGGCGTGGGAGTTCATCAAGTACGCCGCCCGCAAGGACACCCTGGAGCGGCTGTTCGCCACGAACCAGACCACCCCGGCCCGCCGCTCGCTGCTGACCGCCGGCCGCTACGCGAAGACCGGCCCGGCCCACTGGCCGGTCTTCTACGACACCCTCGACCGGTTCCCGGACACGGGCCCCATCCCGGCGCCGCCGCAGGTCGCCGAGGTCGAGCAGGTGCTGCTGAAGCACACCGGCACGGCCCTGGCCTCCGCGCGTTCGGTGCGTCCCGCGCTGCGCCGGATGCAGGGCGATCTGGAGAAGGCCATGGAGCGTGACGTATGACGAACACCCGGATACCGCCCGCGCGAGCCGAACGCCCCGCGGCCCCGCCCGCCCCGGCGCCGGAGGGTCCCTCGGCCCGTGACCGCGGCACGAGGCTGCTGGCCACACTGTTCCTGACCCCGACGATCGTCGGGATCGTGGTCTTCACGGCCGTGCCCATCGCCGGCTCGGTGATCCTGAGCCTGTTCCACTGGAACGTCATCGACTCGCCGTCCTACGCCGGGCTCTCCAACTACGGCGAGGTGTTCGGCGACGAGACCGTGCTGGTCTCCTTCCGCAACACGCTGGTGTTCATGGTGCTCGCCGTGGCGCTGCAACTCCTCGTCGCGCTGGCCCTCGCGCTGACGATCAACGGGCGGATGCCGGTGTGGCTGCGGTCGGTGTTCCGCTCGGCGTTCTTCTTCCCTCTGGTGCTGTCCGCCGCGTCGATCTCGGTGGTGATGAAGTACCTGTTCAACCAGGACTTCGGGGTGATCAACTGGCTGCTCGGCTTCGTCGGGATCGCGCCGGTGCCGTGGCTGACGTCGGAGAACGCGGCGATGGCGACGGTGGTCCTGGTCTACGTCTGGCAGCAGTTCGGCTTCTCGTTCCTGCTGTTCGTCGGCGGGCTGAACAACATTCCGAAGGAGATCCACGAGGCGGCCGCCCTCGACGGCGCGACGGGCCTGCGCAAGCACCTGACCGTCACACTGCCGCTGCTCTCGCCGACGCTGCTGGTCGCCTCGGTCGTCGGCATCATCAACGCCCTCCAGGTCTTCGAGCAGCCGTACGTCCTCACCAACGGCGGCCCCGGCGACTCCACCCGCACGGTCGTGATGGTCATCTACGAGACGGCGTTCGAGCAGCTGCGCTTCGGTGAGGCGTCCGCGGTGGGTGTGCTGCTGTTCGTGCTGATCATGGCGGTCACCGCCCTCCAGTTCCGGCTCAGCCGGCGTTTCGTCCACTACCAGTGAGCCGGGTGAGTCCTCCCATGAGCCAAGCAACCCTCTCCCACAGCCGTGTGCGGCACGGGCTCGCACCGTGGGCGCGGATCGCCGGCCTGGCCGTGTGCGCGCTGCTCACCCTGGGCCCGGTGGTGTGGACGGTGTCCACCTCGCTGCGCACCCCCGCCGAGGCCTTCGACCTCCCGCCGCAGCTCATCCCGTCGAACCCCTCCACCGAGGCCTACCGCGGGGTCTTCGACCAGATCGACGTCTGGCTGCTGGCGTTGAACTCCACGCTGGTCACGGCCCTGATCGCCGTCGGCCAGATGATCACGGCGGGCCTGGCCGGATACGCCTTCGCCCGGCTGGAGTTCCGCTTCAAGAAGCCGCTGTTCGGCCTGGTGCTGGCGACGATGATGGTGCCGTTGCAGGTCACCATCGTGCCGGTGTTCCTGGTGCTGAAGTCGATGAGCCTGACCGACACCCTGCTCGGGCTGATCATCCCGGCCTTCCCGACCGCGTTCGGCACGTTCCTGATGCGCCAGTACTTCCTCGGCATGCCCAAGGACCTGGGCGAGGCGGCGATGCTGGACGGGGCCGGACCCTGGCGGACCTTCCGGTCGGTGTACGCCCCGCTGGCCGCGCCCGGCCTCGCGATCGTCGGTGTCCTGGCCTTCAACTACCACTGGAACGAGTTCTTCCGCCCGCTGATCCTCGAGACGTCGGGCCAGAACTACACGCTGCCGCTGGGGCTGGTCTCCCTCCAGGGCAACCTCGGCACCGGCTCCATCTCCGTGGTGCTCGCCGGTGTCGTCCTGTCCATGATCCCCGCCGTCGCCGTGTTCGTCGTCGGCCAGCGCCCTCTGCGCGAGGGCATCACGTCCGCTGGAGTCAACCGTTGAGCCTCGCCGCTCCCCCGCACGACCCGCACGCCCCGCGCTTCCGGGTCCGCCCGCCCGCCAACTGGATGAACGACCCCAACGGTCCCTTCCGCTGGCGCGGCCGCCATCACCTCTTCTACCAGCACAACCCGGACGCCCCGGTGCACGCCAACGTCCACTGGGGCCATGCCTCCAGCGCCGACCTCGCGCACTGGGAGCACCATCCGATCGCGCTCACCCCCACCCCGGGCGGCCCGGACGAGGCGGGCTGCTGGTCGGGGTGCGTGGTCGACGACGGGGGCGTGCCGACGGCCGTCTACACCGGGGTCGACCACGACCACACCGGGCTCGGCACGATCTGCCTGGCCCGGGCGGCGGACCCGGACGACCCCGCGCTGGCCGAGTGGACGCCGTTGCCCGTCCCGGTGGTCACGGGCCCGCCCGAGGGTCTGGACGTGGTGATGTTCCGCGACCCGTTCGTCTTCCGGCACGAGGGCCGGCGCCGGGCGCTGGTCGGCGCCGGGCACGCCGACGGCACCCCGTCGGTCCTCCTCTACGACTGCGACGACCTCACCGACTGGCGGTTCGCGGGGGTGCTCCTGGACGGGCACGACCCGGCCGCCCGGGCCGCGTTCGGCGGCCGGGCCACCGGCTGGGAGTGCCCGCAGCTGTACGCCGCGCGGGACGGCGCGTGGGTGCTGGTGGTGTCCCTGTGGGACGGCAACCCGTGGACCACGGGCTACCTCACGGGCCGCCTGGACACGGACCTGCGCTTCACCGCCCGCACGGGCGGCCTGCTCGACCACGGCCGTGACTTCTACGCCCCCGCCGTGCTCCAGGAGCCGGACCGGGCTCTGATGTGGGGCTGGTCGTGGGAGGCCCGGGAGCAGGGCGAGGCCGACTGGGCCGGTGTCCTCACCGCTCCCCGTGTCGTCGACGTCCATCCGGACGGGGCGCTGCGGGTGTCCCCGGCGCCGGAGCTGCACCGGCTGCGGGCCGCCGAGCCGTTCGTCACCGCCCCGGGCCGGGCCGCGCTGCCGGCGGCCTACGACCTGACGGTCAGCGCCCGCGTCCGCACCACGGTCGGTCTGCTGAGGTCGGCCGCGGGCGATGAGCTGACGGTCTGCCTGGACCCGGACGCGGGCACGGTGACAGTGAACCGGGACGGGTGGCCCCGCGCGGAGGCCGCGGCACCGGTCGTCGTCCCGGTGCCGCCGGGCGAGGAGCTCACCCTGCGCGTCCTCGTCGACGGCTCGCTGTACGAACTGTTCGTCGGCGACCGGGCCACGGTCACCGAGCGCGTCTACGCACGCGCGGACGACAGCAGGGAGTTGAGCGTGACGTCCGGCGCGTCCGTCACCGGATGGGCGCTGGTCCCACCGACGAGCGGCTGATCACCGGGCAGGCCAGGCGCCGCACCGTGGCGGGCGGCGTCCGGCCCGTGGCGAGGGAGTCGAGGAGCAGCCGCGCGGCGGCCTCCCCCATCGCCCGGTGGGGCAGCGCGACCGTGGTGAGGGGCGGCGCGAGGTGGGCGGCCATGTGCTCCTGGTCGTCGTAGCCCACCACCGACAGATCGCCGGGGACGGTGATGCCGAGCCGGGTCGCGGCGTGCAGGACGCCCGCCGCGACCCGGTCGTTGTAGGCGAAGATCCCGGTGGGCCTGAGCTCGGGCGCGGCGTTGTCGAAAAGGCGTGTGGCGCCCTCGTAGCCGGCGGAGATCTCCCCTCCGGTGCGGACCACCCAGTCGCGCGGCACGGTGATGCCCTCGGCGCGCAGCGTGTCGCGGAAGCCGCGCAGCCGCTCCGCGGAGGCGATGTCGTCCTGCCCGCCGACGAGCGCGACCCGCCGGTGCCCCTGCTCCAGGAGCAGCCGGGCCGCCGTACGGCCGCCGGCGCGCTCGGCGGGGATGACGGCGGGCAGCGAGTCGTCCTCAGGCAGGCAGTTGGCGAGGACGGAGAGGGTGCGGTGCAGGCCCTCCGGGACACGGACGCGGCGCAGCGACATTGCGGCGTAGATGATGCCGTCGACGCGCCGGTCGAGGAGCTCGGCGACCGCGGCGTCCTCCTTGTCCGGGTCGCCGCCGGAGTCGATGGTGAGGACCAGGTGCTCGCCCGCCCAGGCCGTGTCCATGGCGCCGCGCAGCAGCCGTCCGGCGAACGGGGAGGAGGCGATCTCGTCGGTGACCAGGCCGATCACGGCCGTACGGCTGCGGCGCAGGCCGCGGGCGACGGGGTCGGGCCGGTAGCCCAGCTGGGTGGCGGCCTGCCGGATGCGTTCCTGGGTGGCGGGCGAGAGGTTGCCGGCGGCCCGGCCGTTGAACACGAAGGACACGGCGGTGTGCGACACGCCGGCGAGCCGTGCGACGTCTCGCGAGGTGGGTCGTCCCGATCCCGTCGCCGGCTTCTCCTCGGCGCTTCCCATGCCGTCCGCCGCCTTCATCCCCCACCCGTCCGGTTGATCACTGCTCACCCTATCCGTGCGCTGGAGGGACGACACGGTCCACGGGAAGGTCCGATGGTGATCGGCATCCCGACACACACGCTCAACGACGGTACGACGCTCCCCGCCCTGGGTCTGGGGACCTGGCCGCTCGGCGACGACGAGGCGCAGCAGGCGGTGCTCTCGGCCCTGGAGGCGGGCTGCCGCCTGATCGACACGGCGACGAACTACCGCAACGAGACGGGGGTCGGCCGCGGTGTGGCCTCCGGCGTGGTGCCGCGCGAGGAGGTCGTCGTGACGACGAAGCTCCCGGGCCGGCACCACGGTTACGAGGAGACCCTCGCGTCCTTCGAGGAGTCGCGGGCCCGCCTGGGTCTGGAGTACGTCGACCTGTACCTGATCCACTGGCCGCTGCCACGTGTGGACCGGTACGTCGACTCCTGGAAGGCCATGATCAAGCTGCGCGAGGAGGGGCTCGTCCGGTCGATCGGCGTCTCCAACTTCACGGCCGGGCACATCGAGCGGCTGGAGAAGGAGACGGGGGTGCTGCCCTCGGTCAATCAGATCGAGCTGCACCCGCTGCTGCCGCAGGACGAGCTGCGTGCCTTCCACGCGGGCAAGGGCATCGTCACCGAGAGCTGGAGCCCGCTGCGGCCGGGTACGCCCCTGCTGGAGGATCACGCCGTGGCGCGGATCGCCGAGGCGCACGGGGTGTCGCCGGGGCAGGTCGTGCTGCGCTGGCACACGCGGCTGGGCGCGGTACCGATCCCGAAGTCGGCGAACCCCGAGCGGCAGCGCGCCAACCTCGACGTCTTCGGCTTCGAGCTGAGCGAGGACGAGATGCGGGCCGTCGCGGACAGGCCGCAGCGGAGAGTCGGCGGGGACCCCGAGGTGCACGAGGAGTTCTGACGGGTACCCGGGGCACCCGAGTCAGGAAGGAGCCGCAGGTGGCCGAGCGGGACCGGCTGCGGGACCACCGCGGCGAGCGCGACTTCGACCGGACCGGCGAGCCCCGGGGACGCGGTGCGTCCGGCGGCGACGGGCCCCGGTTCGTGGTGCAGATCCACGACGCGAGCACGATGCACTTCGACTTCCGGTTGCAGGTGGACGACGTGCTGAAGTCCTGGTCGGTCCCGAAGGGCCCCTCGGCCGACCCGAAGGACAAGCGGCTCGCCGTGCCCACGGAGGACCATCCGCTGGAGTACGTGGAGTTCGAGGGCGTGATCCCCCGCGGCGAGTACGGCGGAGGCACGGTGATCGTCTGGGACCACGGCACGTACGAGCCACTGAGCCACGACCACGCAGGCCGGCCCGTCGACTTCGCGGAGTCGCTGGAGCGCGGGCACGCCACGTTCCGGCTGAGCGGTTCCAAGCTGCACGGCGAGTACGCCCTGACCCGGTTCCGCGGCGGTCGGGACGGCGACGGCGAGGAGGCCTGGCTGCTGGTGAAGCGGGCCGGGGGCTCGGCCCGTACGCACGGGGCTCCCGATCCCCGCCGGGCCCGCTCGGTCACGTCCGGCCGCACGCTCGCCCAGGTCGCCTCGGACGCGTCCGAGGAGTGAGCCGACCGGTCAGAACAGCGGTGTGAGGGACTGTTCGCACCAGATCGTCGTGCCCCGGGTGGTCTGCCGGCTGCCCCAGCGCTGGGTGAGCTGGGCGACCAGCAGCAGTCCGCGGCCGCCCTCGTCGTCCTGGTGGGCCCGTCACAGGTGCGGGGAGGCCGAACTGCCGTCGGACACCTCGCAGATGAGGGTCCGGTCCCGGATCAGGCGGAGCTGGATGGGCGGGGCGCCGTACCGGATGGCGTTGGTGACCGGTTCGCTGACGACGAGTTCGGTGACTTCATCCCCCGCTATCAACCGCGACGCCGCCATCGTGACGCTGTCAGGCCCGGTGGGCGCGCAGCGCGGTGAGCGCCCGGTCGGCGTGTGCGTTCATGCGCAGTTCGCTGCGGACGACGTCGAGGACGGTGCGGTCCTGGGCGATGACGAACGTGGCGCGCTTGGTGGGCGCCAGGGAGAAGCCGCGCTTCACCCCGAACCGTTCGCGGACCGCGCCGTCGGCGTCCGACAGCAGCGGCATGCCGAGGCCGTGCCGTCCGGCGAACTCCTGCTGGCGCTCGACGTCGTCGCCGCTGATACCCACGGGGCGTGCCCCCACGGCGGCGAACTCGGCGGCGAGGTCACGGAAGTGGCAGGCCTGGGCGGTGCAGCCGGGGGTCAGGGCGGCCGGGTAGAAGAAGAGCACGACGGGGCCCCCGGCGAGCAGCTCGGACAGGCTGCGGACGGTGCCGGTCTCGTCGGGCAGGGCGAAGTCCTCGACCTTGTCCCCGGTCTCCACGCGCGCGGTCACGACCTGCCCTCCGCGTTCCGGGCGACGCCGCGGGCCCAGAGCACGAGGGGCACCTGCAGGGGCAGGCGCCCGAAGGCGGCGGCCTTCTGCGGAGTGGGACGGTCGCGCCAGTCGGCGGCCATCTTGACGTTGGCGGGGAACACCCCGACGAAGAAGGCCGCCGTGGCGAGCGCGGCGGCCTTGCGGGTGCGCGGCAGCGCCAGACCGGCGGCGAGGGCGAGCTCGGCGGCGCCGCTCGCGTAGGTCCAGGCCCTCGGCGTGCCGGGCAGGCCGCGCGGGATGGTCGCGTCGAACGGGCGTGGGCGGGCGAAGTGGGCGACGCCCGCGGTGGCCAGGAGGCCGGCGAGCAGCAGGGGCGAGCGTTCGGACCGGGACACGGTTCCTCCTCTGATGGCCTGCCGCGCATTATTGCCGGTCGGTACAAAGGTCGGTTCACCGGGCCCCGGTGTTCCGGTGGTGACTGCCGGGCGTGTAGCCGAGGGACCGGCGGAAGACGTCGATGAACGCGCTGGCGGAGGACCAGCCGCAGCGGTGGGCCACGGCCGTGACGGGCAGGCCGTCGGCCAGCATCCGCAGGGCGTGGTAGAGCCGCGACCGGGTGCGCCACCGCGGGAACGTCATGCCGAACTCGCCGCGGAAGAGCCGGCTGAGGGTCCGCTCCCCCACGCAGGTCGCGGCCCCGAGTTCGGCGGAGCGTCACGGGCGGACGGCGGTGGTGCGCCGGTCGTACGCCCTGACGGTCCTGGCCGTGGCCTGGCTGGTCCTGGTGCCCGGGCCGCCGGTGTACCTGTTCGTGGCATTGACGTCGGCGGGCTTGTACGTGCCGTTCTCACTGCACATCACGCTGGGCCAGGACTTCCTGCCCCGGCGCGTGGGCACCGCGAGCGGGGTCACGCTGGGCCTGACGGTGAGCGTCGGCGGCCTCGCGGCCCCCGCGCTCGGCGCCCTGGCCGACGCGACGTCCCTCCGCACGGCCCTGCTGGCGCTCGTCGCACTGCCCGCGCGGGCCGACTGCTGCTGTACGGGCTGCGCGAGCCGGTGCCACCGGGGGCCGCGGTGCCCGAGCGGGCGGATCCGCAGGAGCCGGTGGCCCGGTGAAGGGGTGAGGGGCTCAGGGACGGCCTGCCGGCGTCATCCGACCGGGAGCGGAACTCCGGCGGCGCCCGGCCGGGCTCTTCCCCGCCGGGACATGACGGACCGGTCGAGGGGACCGGCCGGGGCTCACGCCGCGCCGGCTCGGGCCGACTGAGGTTCGCCCTCCTCGTCGACACAGTGGGCGAGGAAATCGTCGACCATGCGGTGGAAGAGCGTCGCGAGGTGGCGCAGCTCCTCGGGCGACCAGTCCGAGAGGGCCATCTGCATGCCGCGGACCCCGGCGTCGCGGACCTTGGCGATGGCCTCGCCGCCGGCGTCGGTGAGCTCGATGCGCTGGGCGCGGCGGTCGTCCGGGTCGGGGACGCGGGTGACGTACCCGGACCTGTGCAACTGCTGCACCGTGCGCGTGACGTGCGAGGCCTCCACGCCCAGCCGGACGGCGAGCTCCCCGGGCCGCAATGGTTCGGAGTCGGCGATCTGACGGAGCAGCGCGACAGCGGCACGGTCGAGCGGCACCCCCGCCAGGGCCATCAGCCGGTCGTGCTGACGGGCGCGCGTGCTCAGGTAGGTGACGCGGGTGAGCGCGCGCTCGATCTCGATCACTTCCAGGGAGGGGACGTCGGGGAGCGGTGGTGTGGACATGAGCATCAAACTACCATCTCATTGCGTAACTCAACTAAATCGAGCCCGGGGCGCCGTTCAGGGGAAAGAGGCCGCGAACACGCGTGAGCGCCGGGCGGCTCGTCGACACCTCACCCGTGGACCTGCCGCTGATCCCGCCCATGCTCGCCACGTCCGGCACCCTGCCGCCCGCCGCTCAGGACACGCGCTGGGCCTACGAGACCAAGCAGGACGGCCAGCGCGTGGTGGTCTACCTGCCCGGGGACGGCAGCGTACTGCTGCGCGCCCGCTCCGGGGACGACATCACGGCGGCCTACCCCGAACTCCGGCCGCTGGGCACCGCACTCGGCACCACACCCGCCGTACTGGACGGCGAGATCATGGCCCTGGACGACCAGGGCCGCGCCAGCTTCCAGCTCCTCCAGTCCCGGATGGGCCTGGCGCACGCACCCGCCAGGGCCGCGCGACGGGCCGCGAAGGTCCCGGTCCATCTCGTGCTGTTCGACCTGATGCACCTGGAGGGCCACTCCCTCCTCGGACTCCCCTACGCACGACGCCGCGCGGCGCTGGAGGACCTCGGACTCTCCGGCCCCTCCTGGTCGACCCCGCGCGCCCTCGTCGGACACGGCGCCGAAGCCCTGCGCGCCACCCGGGAGCACGGCCTGGAGGGCCTGGTCTGCAAACGGCTGGACTCGGTCTACGAACCGGGCATCCGCTCCCGGGCCTGGATCAAGATCCGCAACATGCGCACCGAGGACGTCCTGGTCGGCGGCTGGCAGCCCGGCAAGGGGCGGCTCACCGGCCTGCCCGGCGCGGTGCTGGTCGGACAGCGTGCCGCCGGACGGCTGCGCTACGTCGGCAGCGTGGGCACCGGCTGGAGCGAGGCCGAACGCACGGAACTGGCGGGGCTGCTGCGGGCCGCCGCGACCGACGTCTGCCCCTTCGACCCCGCCCCGCGCGCCCCGGGTGCGCACTGGGTCCTGCCCCGCCTGGTCGGTGAGGTCCGCTACAGCACCCGCACCCGGGAGGGGCTGCTGAGGCAGCCGTCCTGGCTCCGACTCCGGCCCGACCTGGCGCCCGAGGACGCAGCGGCGGACATCCCGGACGACCCGGCCTGAAACGGCGGCAGACGGCCGACTGTTGGGCTGCGATTCACCGTGGAGATCCTCCACCCCTCTTGGCATGGACGCGTTCAGCCTGGAAGCTGAACCTCCCTTTCCCCCACAGCCGTTGGGCTGCGCCCGGACCAAGGAGGACGCAGTGTCGTCACGCACGTTCGCCCACCGCAGGAGATGGCTCACCGGAGCGGCCGGTGCCGCCGCTCTCGTCCTCGCCTTCCCGGCCACGGCCTTCGCGGCCCCGCCGCCGGCGCTGCCCGCCAACGCGGACGCGCTGGAGCAGACGTACCAGCCCGCCTACGACTATGACACCGACGGCTGCTACTCGAGCCCCGCCATCGGCCCGGACGGCGCCGTGAACGGCGGGCTCAACCCGACCGGTGCCCTGAACGGCAACTGCCGGGACGCCTCGGACCTCGACAACACCAACGGCTACGCGCGCTCCAAGTGCAACAACGGCTGGTGCGCGATCCTGTACGCGCTCTACTTCGAGAAGGACCAGGCCGTGGCCGGGAGCAGCATCGGCGGCCACCGGCACGACTTCGAGCATGTCGCGGTGTTCGTGCAGGACAACCGGGTGAAGTACGTGTCGACGTCCGCTCACGGCGGGTTCACGGTGCACGCGGCTTCCTCGGTCCGCTTCGACGGCACGCACGCGAAGATCGTCTACCACAAGGACGGCATCAGAACCCACTGCTTCCGCGCGGCCAACTCCAACGACGAGCCGCCGGAAAACCACAAGCGCACCTGGCAGTACCCGGCGCTGGTCGGCTGGAACGGCTACCCGGCCGGAGTGCGCGACAAGCTCACGTCCTACGACTTCGGCAGCGCCAACTTCGGCCTGAAGGACGCCAACTTCACCAACCACCTGGCGTCGGCCAAGCCCTCCGGCATCTCCTTCGATCCGTACGCCTGACGCCTGCGGACCCGGTCCGGCTCTCCGGCCGGGCCGGGTCTCCGCCGCGTGATCCACTCGTTCCGAACTGACGCCCGATACCCGGCAGTCGGAGGAGGTACGGCACGAACGCCCCCGTGGAAGGGTCTATCGTGGCCGCATGTCCGTCCCCGAACTGATTCGCATCGTCTCCCGCGACTCCCCCATGGCCCTCGCCCAGGTGGAGCGCGTCCGGGCCGAGTTGGCCGCCGCCCATCCCGGAGTGCGCACCGAGGTCGTGCCGGTGAAGACCACCGGCGACAAGTGGATGGGCGATCTCTCCCAGGTCGAGGGCAAGGGCGCGTTCACCAAGGAGGTCGACGCGGCGCTGCTGGCCGGCGAGGCCGACCTCGCCGTGCACTGCGTGAAGGACGTGCCCGCCGACCGGCCGCTCCCGGCGGGGACGGTGTTCGCCGCGTTCCTCAAGCGGGACGACATCCGTGACGCCCTGATCCACCCGGGCGGACTCACCCTGGACGAGTTGCCGGCCGGGACGCGGATCGGCACCTCCTCGGTGCGCCGGGTGGCGCAGCTGGCCGCCACGCATCCGCACCTGGAGTGCGTGCCGTTCCGCGGCAACGCCAACCGGCGTCTGGCGAAACTGGCCGCCGGGGAGGCGGACGCCCTGCTGCTCGCGGTGTCCGGCCTGGAGCGCATCGGCCGCGAGGACGTGATCACCGAGATCCTCTCGACCGAGACGATGATGCCGCCCATCGGCGCGGGTGTGCTGGCGCTGCAGTGCCGCGAGGACGACGCCGCGCTGATCGACGCGGTGAGCGGTCTCGGCGACCCGGACACCCACCGGGAGACCACCGCCGAGCGCATGTTCCTGCATGTGCTCCAGGGACACTGCAACAGCCCCATCGCCGGGTTCGCGCAGGTGGACCGCAGCGGCGAACTGTCCCTGCGGGCCTGTGTGTTCACCCCGGACGGCAAGACGCGCCTCAACGCCCACGAGTGGGCGGGCCGCCTCGACCCGGCCACGCTCGGCACCTCGGTCGCCGTGGCCCTGCTGCGTCAGGGTGCCCGCGAGATCATCGACGGCATCCCGCACTGACCTCCGCGACGCCTGACGCCGGATCAGGCGGTGCCTTCCTCCGCCTGGTCCCGCAGGAAGACACTCACCTGGTGCGCCAGGCTGTCCCGCACCGCGCCCTGCTGGCCGCCGGCGGCTCCCTCGTGCGCCCCGATGCCGCCCGCCCACAGCCGGCGGCCGGTCCACTCCTCCTCGACGCGCAACTGCACCTGAACGTCCACGAGGCTCAACAAGGCCTCGGCGCCGGCCGCGTACAGCACGGCGGTGGCCCGGCGCAGCGGATAGACGTCAAAGCCCTCGATGAACTGCGAGTTGCGCCAGTCGATGAAGGCGCTCTCCCCGTCCGGGCCGAGCCGGACGTCGATCTGGCCGTCCTCGAGGTGGACGCCGAGCCGGCGGTTGCCGCGGTTCTCGACCGTCACCCGGAGGCAGAAGTACGTCAGTCCGTCGGCGGCGTCGTCCCTGCCGCGGGGCGGCTCGGCCAGTTCCAGACGGTGGACGCGGACGCGCAGACCGGCATGCTCGTCGTACTCCTGCCAGTCCCCGACCACGTTCGGCTCGTACACGCTGCACCCTCTCGACCTCTGGAAGCTGCTTCCTATCTGTGGTCTCAGCGCACTGTCAAATGAGCAGAATGCGCTGTGGCCAGGCAGTTCATCCCTTTTGATCGGTGATCAAGCCGTGCCCAGCAGTTATCCGGAAACAGCCGGAGAAAGCGCTTGCAACGGCGTGCCGCACATCACTTCCACGAGTGAAGATCAACGGGCCAGACGGCCCAGCGGGGCCGAGCCCGCGGTGACGCCGAGCGCGGCAGCGACGAACAGCACCGCGAAGTCGGACGCCAGATGGTGAGGGGTGCCGAGCAGGAGCCCGCGCGGAGCGTCGGCCTCGTGGCTGAGCGGGTTGGCCTTGCTGACGGCCTGGAGCCAGCCGGGCATCACGGACACCGGGTACAGGGCATTGGAGCCGAAGAACAGCGGCACGGCGACCGCCTGCCCGATGCCCATGAGGCGGCCCCGGCTGAGGACGATGCCGGCATGGTCACCGACAGGCAGGAGAAGAAGGCCGAGCCGAGGACGACGATCGCGGCTACGGCGAGCAGCTGGAGCGGGTTCCACGTCGAGATCGGCTCTGCGACAGAGGCAACCGGCCCAAGCTGAGGTCAAGCGAGGTCGAGGGACGCCCTCGAATTGAGCGCGACCTTGAGTGCGCCCGCGTCCCCCAAATGCCGTATTGTCTGAATTGTTAGTGCTTCGGACAGGAGGCACGCGCGTGGGGAGCCGGCCGACCGGGCCCCGGTGCTTTTCCATGAGGTCCGAGGCCGCGTTTCCCACGGTGTCTGTCCATACTCAGCACCTGCTCAGGGAGGTACGCACCATGCGTATCGCCGGCAGCACCCGAACGCACCCCCACGACGACGCCCCCGACACCGCCGCGGCGTTCGCGCGACTGGCGCGGCTGCCCGAGGGGCCCGAGCGCAAGGCCCTGCGGGACGAACTGGTCGAGGCCTGGCTCCCGATGGCCGAGCGGATCGCCGTCCGCTTCCGGGGCCGTGGCGAGGCCCTCGAGGACCTGTACCAGGTGGCGGCTCTCGGCCTGGTGAAGGCGGTCGACCACTACGACCCGGCCCGCGGCAACGCCTTCGAGGCGTACGCGGTACCGACGGTCACCGGCGAGATCAAGCGCCACTTCCGGGACCACATGTGGACACTGCACGTGCCCCGCCGGGTCCAGGACCTGCGCAACCGGGTGCGGCACGCCTCCAAGGAGCTGTCGCAGACCACCCCGGGGCGCTCCCCCACGGTCACCGAGATCGCCGAGTACACCCAGCTCACCGAGGGTGAGGTGCGCACCGGCATGGAGGCCCTGGAGTGCTTCACCGCGCTGTCGCTGGAGGCGGAAATGCCCGGGACCGACGGGTACGCCCTCGGGGACGCGATCGGCGGGCCCGACCCGGCCTTCGACATCGTCGTCAACCGCGTCGCCGTCAGGCCCTGTCTCGAGGCGCTGCCCGAGCGCGAGCGGATCATTCTCTATCTGCGGTTCTTCAAGGGCATGACACAGAGCCGCATCGCGGAGCAGCTCGGCATCTCGCAGATGCACGTCTCCCGCCTGCTGAGCAGCTGCTTCGCCCATCTGCGTGAGGAACTGCTGGCCGAGGCCCGGTGAAGGGGGCGCCGCCGGGGATCACCCCTCCGGCGGCGAGCCGGGGATCTGCGTCGGTCCGGCGCGGTCGAGGGCATCTTCCAGGGCGGCCCGGATCTCCTCGGGCATCACGCCCGTGCGCCCCCAGACGAGGATCAGTTCCGCGACGTTGCGCAGCTTGATGTTGGTGTGCTGGGAGACCTCCTTCAGGACGGCCCACCCCTGGTCGGGGGAGATCCGGCCGAGCGCGACGACCATGCCGATCGCCTGGTCCACGACGGCGTGGGACACGACCGCCTCCTTCAGCTGCTGGACCTCTTCCTGCAACGCGAAGATCCGGTCCGAGCCCCCGTCCGTGGGCATGGTCACCTCCGGGTCCGGTGCGCCGCTGCGCCCGAGGTCCCACCGGGTGCTTGAGTACCTTGACGCAGTGTCCGACCCATCCATCGTCCTCACTCGGCCCGCCCGGTGCCACCGGGGCGGACCGGGCCGGACGCCGTTTCGACGCCCTCGCCGGGGTACTCGGCAGGCGCCCCAGGCGGTTCCGGTTGGACACTGGTGTCAATCCTCCGGTGGCTGCCAGGCCGACGAGATCAGGACGCGACTGCCATGAATCACGACATGCCCACCTCCTCCGGCACGAAGGACGTCGTCGCATCACACTCCGTGTTCGGCGCGCCCTGTTGGGTGAGCCTGACGAGCCGGGACGTCAAGGCGACCGAGGAGTTCTACGGCGCCGTGCTGGGCTGGCAGTGGCGGCCGGCCAAACTCGGCGACCGGTTCCGGATCGCGCTGGTCGACGGCTCGCCGGTGGCCGGGATCGCGGGGGTGGCGGCCATGTGGCAGATGGCCGTGGCGTGGACGCCGTACTTCGCGGTGCGCAGCGCGGACGATGCGGTCGCGCGGGTGCAGGAGCGTATGGGCACGGTCGCGGTCGGTCCGATCTCCCTGCCGCCGGGGCGGGCGGCGCTGCTGGCCGACCGGGACGGGGCCACGTTCGGCATCTGGGAGGGCGACCTCTTCACCGACTGGGAGACGTGGCGCAACGCCCAGCCGGCCTTCATCACGCTCCACACCCGTGACGCGTTCGACGCGGCGATCTTCTACGGCGAGATCCTCGAATGGGCGACGCAGCGGCCCGGCTGCTGCGAGGTCCACTACGAGGGCGGCGAGGTCGTGCTGCGCAGCCGCGGGGACGTGGTGGCCCGGATCGAGTCCGGCGCCCTGGAAGCGGCCCCCGACCCCGCGATCCGGCCGCACTGGCAGGTCCACTTCTCCGTCGACGACGTGGAGGCCTGCGCCCGCGCGGCGGAGCTCCACGGCGGCAGCGTGCTGGCCAAGGGCAGCGACGAGGCGGTGCTGCGGGACCACGACGGCGCGCAGTTCACGGTGACCTTGCGCCGCGAGCACTGACCCGGGCCCGCTCCACGAGCACCGGCCCGTGTCACTCCCCTCACTCCTTCCCAGGCGCCGCCCGTGACGGCCGGGACAGCAGGACCAGGCTGCGGGCGTCGACGGTGAGGCCCGTCCCCGCCTTGTGCTCCGCCTCGTCGGGTGTGCCCTCCGGGTCGGCCGTGTCGATGAGGGCCGTCCACCGTTCGCCGTAGGAGGCCTTCGGGAGGCGGAAGTCGACCGGCTCCCAGTGGCTGTTGAGCAGCAGCAGGAACGAGTCGTCGACGACCGGGCGGCCCCACGGGTCGGGTTCGGCGATGGCGTCGCCGTTGAGGAAGACGCCGACGGAGTGCGCGTCGCCGCGCTGCCAGTCGTCGTCGGTCATCTCGCGGGCGTCCGGCGCCAGCCACACCAGGTCGGGCAGCGGCTGGTCCGCGCGGGTCAGGGTCTCGCCGCGGAAGAAGCGGCGCCGGCGCAGTACGGGGTGTCCCGTGCGCAGCCGGATGAGGTACCGGGTGAACTCCACCAGGTCGCGCTGCTCCTCGGTGAGCCGCCAGTCGATCCAGGAGATGTCGTTGTCCTGGCAGTAGGCGTTGTTGTTGCCGCCCTGGGTGCGCCCGAGCTCGTCGCCGTGGGAGAGCATGGGGATGCCCTGGGACAGCAGCAGCGTGGCGAGGAAGTTGCGCTGCTGGCGCGTGCGCAGCTCCCGCACGGCCGGGTCGCGGGTCGCGCCCTCGGCGCCGCAGTTCCAGGAGCGGTTGGTGCTCTCGCCGTCCTGGTTGTCCTCGCCGTTGCCCTCGTTGTGCTTGTCGTTGTACGAGACGAGGTCACGCAGGGTGAAGCCGTCGTGCGCGGTGACGAAGTTGACGCTGGCGCGGGGCCGGCGCCTGCTGTGCTGGTACAGGTCGGAGGAGCCCGTGAGCCGGGAGGCGAGCTCGCCGAGGGTGTGGTCCTCGCCGCGCCAGAAGTCGCGGACCGCGTCGCGGTACATGCCGTTCCACTCCGACCACAGCGGCGGGAAGTTGCCCACCTGGTAGCCGCCCTCGCCGACGTCCCACGGCTCGGCGATCAGTTTGACGCGGCTGATCACCGGGTCCTGCTGAATGAGGTCGAAGAACGCCGACAGCCGGTCCACCTCGTGGAACTGCCGGGCGAGCGTCGCCGCGAGGTCGAAGCGGAAGCCGTCGACATGCATCTCGGTCACCCAGTACCGCAGCGAGTCCATGATCAGCTGAAGGACGTAGGGGTGCCGCATCAGCAGGCTGTTGCCGGTGCCCGTGGTGTCGTAGTAGTGCTCCCAGTCGCCGTCGACCAGGCGGTAGTACGAGGAGTTGTCGATGCCGCGGAAGGACAGCGTGGGGCCCCGCTCGTTGCCCTCGGCGGTGTGGTTGTAGACCACGTCGAGGATTACTTCGAGCCCGGCCGCGTGCAGGGTCTTCACCATCTGCTTGAACTCGGCGACCTGCTCCCCGCGTGTGCCGTGGGCGGCGTAGCCGTTGTGGGGCGCGAAGAAGCCGATGGTGTTGTAGCCCCAGTAGTTGGCCAGGCCGCGGTCGTGCAGCACACCGTCGTGGACGAACTGGTGGACCGGCATCAGCTCCACGGCCGTGACGCCCAGGGAGGTCAGGTGGTCGACGACCGCGGGGTGCGCCAGCCCGGCGTAGGTGCCCCGCAATTCCTCGGGCACCTCGGGGTGGGTGCGGCTCATGCCCTTGACGTGCGCCTCGTAGATCACGGTGTCGGCGTACGGCCGGCAGGGCCGGGCGTCGTCGCCCCAGTCGAAGGCCGGGTCGGTCACGACGCCGAGCATGGTGTGCCCGGCGCTGTCGGCCGGGTCGGGGCCGTCGGGGTTGCGTTCGTAGAGCGAGGGGTGGTTGTCGATCTGCCCGTCCACCGCACGGGCGTACGGGTCGAGCAGGAGTTTCGCCGGGTTGCAGCGGTGCCCGGCGGCCGGGGCCCACGGCCCGTGCACGCGGTAGCCGTAGCGCTGGCCGGGGCCGACGCCGGGGAGGTAGCCGTGCCACACGAAGCCGTCGACCTCGTTCAGCGGCACCTGTGTGCGGGTGCCGTCGTCGTCCACGAGGACCAGCTCGACACGTTCGGCGACCTCGCTGAAGAGCGCGAAGTTGGTGCCCTCCCCGTCGTAGGCCGCACCCAGCGGGTAGGGGCGCCCGCTCCAGGCGGACACCCCTTTCCGATTCTGCCGGCGCGTCACCGGGCGTCCTCCAGGACATCGCCCGGCGTGCTGGCCGGTCCGGCCAGCTGCGCGACGCGCTCCTCGCGGGGCACGTCGAGACCCTCGCTCTCCCGCGGCGCGGGAGCGGTCGGCACCAGCGGGACGCGTTCGCCGGCGCGGGCGCGCTGCGAGAACCAGATGACCTTGCTGCCGGTCTCGGTCGCACAGCAGCCCCAGCCGTCGCTCATCGCCGCGATGTGCTCCAGGCAGCCTCGCAGCTCCTGGTCCGGGCGCAGGGCCCGGTCGTTGTCCCCGATGGCGGTGATCAGGTGCTGCCGGTTCCACCACATCTCGATCGACGTCTTCTTGTCCGTGGCGTGCTCGTCGATGGCGTTGAGCAGCATCTCGGCACCGCCGCAGACGGGCTGGACCAGGTTGTCCAGGTCCCAGAACTTCAGGTGAGCGGCCAGAATGCGGCTGACCTGTCCCACCCGTTCCGGGCTGACTTCCACGTCGAGGTGGTAGTAGCAGGGCACTGCGGTCTTCATCGGTCGGCTCTCCTCACCGCGAGGCTCAGTTCCTTCTCACTCCCGCGGTCTGCGGGACGTTCCCCGAACACGGAACGTGAGCGCCTATCGCTTCTGAGTCACCCTCAGCCTGAGGGCGCTAGCCCGTTCGTGCAACACGAGCGCACGATTGAGGCGGTACGGCACACAAGTGAGCGAGTCGAGGTGGCCGGAACGGCGCAGAAGAGCGGCCACTGGTTGAAGATCCAACAAGACGCTGCGTCGCCGCGCGTGCACCATGTGTGAAGAACTCGATCGCCGTTACGGACCCGTGCCGCTGTACGCACGGCCGCCGTCCGACCGTCGGGAGACCGTGCCCCTCGAGCCCCGAAAGGTGATCGGCGCCATGCTGCTACCCGCCAAAGCCGAAGTCGCCCGGCAGTTGCGGCGTTACCGGGCCTGGGAACGCGTGATGCTCGCGGCACCGAACGACCGCACGGTGCGGACCACGTTCGAGGACTCCGGCTACACGCTCTGCGTGCTGATGGGCAAGCGCTGCGCACGCGAGGCGGCGGACGCGGCCGAGCGGTACCTGCGCACGAACCAGGTCACGTATCTCGAGGATCAGCAGATCACCTGCCTGCAGGAGCAGCACGTCACCTGTCTGCAGGTACCCGTCGAACGGCCTCGTCCGGCCGCGGCCGTCCGACGCAGACCGCCGGCGGCGGAGCGGAGATCCCCGGCCGCCGAGCGGAGATCCACCGCGGGAAGGTAGCACCCTTCCCGCACTTCTTGTCCCCTGAACCGGGCCCCGCCGCCCGGCTTTCGAGCACGGTGGAGGTGAGGACCATGAGTAGGACCCGGGCCATCGGCCGTATCCCGGTACGGGACGTCCGCCCGGCCGTGGAGAGCGGCAACCGGCCGGCGAAGGCGGTCGTGGGTGAGACGTTCGAGGTCACCGCCACCGTGTTCCGGGAGGGGCACGACGCGGTGGCCGCCAATGTCGTCCTGAAGGATCCCGAGGGCCGCCCGGGCCCGTGGACGCCGATGCGCGAGCTCGCCCCCGGCAGCGACCGCTGGGGCGCCGACGTCACCGCGAACGCCGTCGGCCGCTGGTCTTACCGGGTGGAGGCCTGGAGCGACCCGGTGGCCACCTGGCGCCACACGGCGGGCATAAAGATCCCGGCGGGCATCGACCCGGGCCTGGTCCTGGAGGAGGGCGCGGAACTCCACGAGCGGGCAGCGGCCGGCGTGCCGAAGGACGCCGGCCGCGATGTGCTGCTCGCCGCCGCGGAGGCCCTGCGGGACGAGGACCGCCCCGTGGCGGCTCGTCTGGCGGCGGCGCTGACGCCGGAGGTGGACGCGGTCCTGGAGCGGTATCCGTTGCGGGATCTGGTCACCAGCAGTGAGCCCCTGCCGCTTCTCGTGGAGCGGGAGCGGGCGCTGTACGGCTCGTGGTACGAGTTCTTCCCG
>NZ_JACHCX010000034.1:0-50625 GCF_014207295.1 Streptomyces sp. AK010 | reverse complement strand
GGGCGATGTTCTTCACTCATCGGGGCATCCTCGACGAAATGGGACACTCGCATAAGGCATGTACGGGCCTTGACCTGCATAAACGCCCTCTGAGGTCCCGTCAAGCGTGTATTCCTTGGCGAATCAATGAGGACATCCATACCTTCTGCCGGGCTGTGTGCCCCGCTCCTCGCCGCGGGTGCGGTCGGCTGCGGCCCCCAGGAGTCGCCGGAGATGACGCCCGCGGCGGCCGTCGCCAAGGCTGAACCGCCCCGCGCTGATCAGCCGTACGGGCGGATTTGCTTGACGGCGATCCGTTCCCGTACTCTCCTACAGAAGCCAAAGACCGCTGGTCGTTACCGCGCGCTCATCAGAGGGCGCGGTGGCCGAAGGATCCGCTGAACGGCGGACGACCCGCGCAGGTGACACTGGAGAAGCTCCCGGAGCCCGCCGCCTCGTGCGTGCGTGAAACCGGTCGAGCTACGCCCCGTGCGCTTGCGCCGGGGCGTTTCGTTTTCCCCAGTCCTCCTTCGGGTCCGCGCGGTCCGACACACCCGGAAGGAGGCCGAGGCTCATGGCGAGGCCTGACAAGGTCGATGCCGTCGAGGAGATGCGGGAGAAGTTCCGCAACTCCAACGCTGCCGTCGTTACCGCGTACACCGGTCTCACCGTCGCGCAGCTCCAGCAGCTGCGTCGTTCACTCGGTGAGAACGCTCAGTACCGTGTGGCGAAGAACACGCTGACCAAGATTGCGGCCAACGAGGCCGGGATCACGACGCTGGACGACCTCTTCGCGGGTTCGTCGGCCGTCGCCTTCGTGACCGGTGACCCGGTCGAGGCGGCGAAGGGTCTCCGTGACTTCGCCAAGGACAACCCCAACCTCGTCATCAAGGGCGGCGTCCTTGACGGCAAGGCGATGTCCGCCGATGAGATCAAGAAGCTTGCGGACCTCGAGTCCCGCGAGGTTCTGCTCTCCAAGCTGGCGGGTGCCTTCAAGGGCAAGCAGTCCCAGGCTGCTCAGCTCTTCCAGGCGCTTCCCTCGAAGCTCGTCCGCACCGTGGACGCGCTCCGTGCCAAGCAGGACGAGCAGGGCGGTGCCGAGTAACTCGGCTCGCATCCCGGCCGCCGCTGCCTGAACGCGGCGACCGTCGCGGGCCAGACGTACGCCCGCCTCACATGTACATCCGGCACCTGCCGAATTAGTGGAAGGACCGCCATCATGGCGAAGCTCAGCCAGGAAGACCTGCTCGCGCAGTTCGAGGAGATGACCCTCATCGAGCTCTCCGAGTTCGTGAAGGCGTTCGAGGAGAAGTTCGACGTCACCGCCGCCGCGGCCGTCGCCGTCGCCGGCCCGGCCGGCCCGGCCGCCCCGGCCGAGGCCGCTGAGGAGCAGGACGAGTTCGACGTCATCCTCACGGGTGCCGGCGACAAGAAGATCCAGGTCATCAAGGTCGTGCGTGAGCTGACCTCCCTGGGTCTGAAGGAGGCCAAGGACCTCGTGGACGGCGCCCCGAAGCCCGTTCTCGAGAAGGTCGCCAAGGACGCCGCCGAGAAGGCCGCCGAGTCCCTCAAGGGCGCCGGCGCCTCCGTCGAGGTCAAGTAACACCCTCGGATCCGTCAGGATCCACCACACGTCCCACTGGACGTGTAACGCGTAAGCGCGGAAGAGCGATCATCCATCCGGGTGGTCGCTCTTCGGCGTTCTCGGGGGGCGGGCCACGGTTGCCTTGAAGCCCCGGTGACGGGGGGTATGGTGATCTTCGTCGTGTCTCCGGGCGGCCCCGGATCGGGCAAAGGGGCCTTGACGAACCGCACGCAGCGCGCAATTCTCAGGACGCGTCGTCACAGGATCCGAATCCGAGGCATGGATCGGCGACGAAGAGGGCAGTACTAACGTGCGTTGAGGGCAGCGCCGTGTCGCAGGAGTGGAACAACGAGGGTGAACACGGGTTCCAGGACCCGCACTGGACATCAGTGTGCCAAGTGGCTACACTGACCCTTTGCGCTGCCTGTTAGCTGTCCCCTGCCCGTCACCAGGGGTCTGCCCTCGCCCGAGCATCGACGACAAGATCCGTTGACCTGGCCTCATCGCCGGACCGACGCAGCTTGTCTCCGTGTACGGGAGAGGGGCCGGTACGCGCGTAGTGAGTCCGAGCCCTCGGAAGGACCCCCTCTTGGCCGCCTCGCGCAACGCCTCGACCGCGAATACGAACAACGCCGCCAGCACTGCCCCGCTGCGCATCTCTTTTGCAAAGATCAAGGAGCCTCTCGAGGTTCCGAACCTGCTCGCGCTGCAGACCGAGAGCTTCGACTGGCTGCTCGGCAACACCGCCTGGCAGAGTCGGGTCGAGGAGGCTCTCGAGAACGGTCAGGACGTCCCCACCAAGTCCGGGCTCGAGGAGATCTTCGAGGAGATCTCCCCGATCGAGGACTTCAGCGGGTCGATGTCGCTGACCTTCCGCGACCACCGCTTCGAGCCGCCGAAGAACTCCATCGACGAGTGCAAGGACCGCGACTTCACGTACGCGGCCCCGCTCTTCGTCACCGCTGAGTTCACGAACAACGAGACCGGCGAGATCAAGTCCCAGACGGTCTTCATGGGCGACTTCCCGCTCATGACGAACAAGGGCACCTTCGTCATCAACGGCACCGAGCGTGTCGTGGTGTCGCAGCTCGTCCGTTCGCCCGGTGTCTACTTCGACTCCTCCATCGACAAGACGTCCGACAAGGACATCTTCTCCGCCAAGATCATCCCGTCCCGGGGTGCCTGGCTGGAGATGGAGATCGACAAGCGCGACATGGTCGGTGTGCGCATCGACCGCAAGCGCAAGCAGTCCGTCACCGTCCTGCTCAAGGCGCTCGGCTGGACCACCGAGCAGATCCTCGAGGAGTTCGGCGAGTACGAGTCGATGCGCGCCACCCTGGAGAAGGACCACACCCAGGGCCAGGACGACGCGCTGCTCGACATCTACCGCAAGCTGCGTCCGGGCGAGCCCCCCACGCGTGAGGCCGCGCAGACGCTGCTCGAGAACCTCTACTTCAACCCCAAGCGCTACGACCTGGCCAAGGTCGGCCGCTACAAGGTCAACAAGAAGCTGGGTGCGGACGCTCCGCTGGACGCGGGCATCCTGACCGTCGAGGACATCATCTCGACGATCAAGTACCTGGTGAAGCTGCACGCGGGCGAGACCGAGACGGTCGGCGACAGCGGGACGAACATCGTCGTCGAGACCGACGACATCGACCACTTCGGCAACCGCCGCCTGCGCAGCGTCGGCGAGCTCATCCAGAACCAGGTCCGTACGGGTCTGGCGCGTATGGAGCGTGTCGTCCGCGAGCGGATGACGACCCAGGACGTCGAGGCGATCACGCCGCAGACCCTGATCAACATCCGGCCGGTCGTCGCCTCCATCAAGGAGTTCTTCGGCACCAGCCAGCTGTCGCAGTTCATGGACCAGAACAACCCGCTGTCGGGTCTCACCCACAAGCGCCGTCTGTCGGCTCTTGGCCCGGGTGGTCTGTCCCGTGAGCGGGCTGGCTTCGAGGTCCGTGACGTGCACCCCTCGCACTACGGCCGCATGTGCCCGATCGAGACGCCCGAAGGCCCGAACATCGGTCTGATCGGCTCGCTCGCCTCCTACGGCCGGGTCAACGCGTTCGGTTTCGTGGAGACCCCGTACCGCAAGGTGTTCGAGGGCCAGGTCACCGACGAGGTCGACTACCTGACCGCCGACGAGGAGGACCGCTTCGTCATCGCGCAGGCCAACGCGCAGCTGACGGACGACCTCCGCTTCGCCGAGGCCCGGGTGCTGGTCCGCCGTAAGGGCGGCGAGGTCGACTACGTCACCGGCGAGGACGTCGACTACATGGACGTCTCGCCGCGCCAGATGGTGTCGGTCGCGACCGCCATGATCCCGTTCCTCGAGCACGACGACGCCAACCGTGCCCTCATGGGCGCGAACATGATGCGTCAGGCCGTACCGCTGATCAAGTCCGAGTCCCCGCTCGTCGGCACCGGCATGGAGTACCGCTCCGCGGTCGACGCCGGCGACGTGGTCAAGGCCGAGAAGCCCGGTGTGGTCCAGGAGGTCTCCGCGGACTACATCACCACCGCCAACGACGACGGCACGTACATCACGTACCGCCTGGCCAAGTTCGCCCGCTCCAACCAGGGCACCTCGGTCAACCAGAAGGTCATCGTCAACGAGGGCGACCGGATCATCGAGGGCCAGGTCCTGGCCGACGGTCCGGCCACCCAGAACGGCGAGATGGCGCTCGGCAAGAACCTGCTCGTGGCGTTCATGCCGTGGGAGGGTCACAACTACGAGGACGCGATCATCCTGTCGCAGCGCCTCGTGCAGGACGACGTCCTGTCCTCGATCCACATCGAGGAGCACGAGGTCGACGCCCGTGACACCAAGCTCGGCCCCGAGGAGATCACCCGGGACATCCCGAACGTCTCCGAGGAGGTCCTCGCCGACCTCGACGAGCGCGGCATCATCCGTATCGGTGCCGAGGTCGTCGCCGGTGACATCCTCGTCGGCAAGGTCACGCCCAAGGGTGAGACCGAGCTGACGCCCGAGGAGCGCCTGCTGCGCGCCATCTTCGGTGAGAAGGCCCGTGAGGTCCGTGACACCTCGCTGAAGGTCCCGCACGGCGAGATCGGCAAGGTCATCGGCGTCCGCGTCTTCGACCGCGAGGAGGGCGACGAGCTTCCCCCCGGTGTGAACCAGCTGGTGCGCGTCTACGTCGCGCAGAAGCGCAAGATCACCGACGGTGACAAGCTCGCCGGCCGCCACGGCAACAAGGGCGTCATCTCGAAGATCCTGCCGATCGAGGACATGCCGTTCCTGGAGGACGGCACCCCGGTCGACATCATCCTCAACCCGCTCGGTGTGCCGTCCCGAATGAACCCGGGTCAGGTCCTGGAGATCCACCTCGGCTGGCTCGCCAGCCGCGGCTGGGACGTCTCCGGTCTCGCGGACGACTGGGCGCAGCGCCTGCAGGCCATCGAGGCCGACCAGGTCGCGCCGGGCACCAACGTCGCCACCCCCGTCTTCGACGGTGCGCGTGAGGACGAGCTGGCCGGTCTGCTGAACCACACCATCCCGAACCGCGACGGCGAGCGCATGGTGCTCCCGACCGGTAAGGCGCCGCTGTTCGACGGCCGTTCCGGCGAGCCGTTCCCGGAGCCGATCTCGGTCGGCTACATGTACATCCTCAAGCTGCACCACCTGGTCGACGACAAGCTGCACGCCCGGTCGACCGGTCCGTACTCGATGATCACCCAGCAGCCGCTGGGTGGTAAGGCCCAGTTCGGTGGCCAGCGCTTCGGTGAGATGGAGGTGTGGGCGCTGGAGGCTTACGGCGCCGCGTACGCCCTCCAGGAGCTGCTGACCATCAAGTCCGACGACGTGACCGGCCGCGTGAAGGTCTACGAGGCCATCGTCAAGGGCGAGAACATCCCCGAGCCCGGCATCCCCGAGTCCTTCAAGGTACTCATCAAGGAGATGCAGTCCCTGTGCCTCAACGTGGAGGTGCTGTCCTCGGACGGCATGTCCATCGAGATGCGCGACACCGACGAGGACGTCTTCCGCGCTGCGGAGGAGCTTGGCATCGACCTGTCCCGGCGCGAGCCGAGCAGCGTCGAAGAGGTCTGACGGGAGTCCGGAGGCCTTCGCGATGAAGGCCTCCGGCCCCAGGACCCCCGTATCAGACCCCATGACTTACAACCCTGAGAGGGATTGACGCATAGTGCTCGACGTCAACTTCTTCGACGAGCTCCGGATCGGTCTGGCCACCGCTGACGACATCCGTCAGTGGAGCCACGGCGAGGTCAAGAAGCCCGAGACGATCAACTACCGCACGCTCAAGCCCGAAAAGGACGGACTCTTCTGCGAGAAGATCTTCGGTCCGACCCGGGACTGGGAGTGCTACTGCGGCAAGTACAAGCGTGTCCGCTTCAAGGGCATCATCTGTGAGCGGTGTGGCGTCGAGGTCACCCGCGCCAAGGTGCGCCGTGAGCGGATGGGCCACATCGAGCTGGCCGCGCCGGTCACGCACATCTGGTACTTCAAGGGTGTCCCGTCGCGTCTGGGCTACCTGCTCGACCTGGCGCCCAAGGACCTCGAGAAGGTCATCTACTTCGCGGCGTACATGATCACGTACGTCGACGAGGAGCGCCGTACGCGTGACCTGCCCTCGCTGGAGGCCCACGTCTCCGTCGAGCGCCAGCAGGTCGAGCAGCGCCGCGACGCCGACCTGGAGGCCCGCGCCAAGAAGCTCGAGACCGACCTGGCCGAGCTGGAGGCCGAGGGCGCCAAGGCCGACGTGCGCCGCAAGGTGCGCGAGGGTGCCGAGCGCGAGATGAAGCAGCTGCGCGACCGTGCGCAGCGCGAGATCGACCGCCTCGACGAGGTGTGGAACCGCTTCAAGAACCTCAAGGTCCAGGACCTCGAGGGCGACGAGCTGCTCTACCGCGAGCTGCGTGACCGCTTCGGCACGTACTTCGACGGCTCGATGGGTGCCGCGGCGCTGCAGAAGCGCCTGGAGTCCTTCGACCTCGACGAGGAGGCCGAGCGTCTCCGCGAGATCATCCGTACCGGCAAGGGCCAGAAGAAGACCCGTGCGCTCAAGCGCCTGAAGGTCGTCTCCGCGTTCCTGCAGACCAGCAACAGCCCCAAGGGCATGGTGCTCGACTGCGTGCCGGTCATCCCGCCGGACCTGCGTCCGATGGTGCAGCTGGACGGTGGCCGCTTCGCGACCTCCGACCTGAACGACCTGTACCGCCGTGTGATCAACCGGAACAACCGCCTGAAGCGCCTTCTCGACCTCGGTGCGCCCGAGATCATCGTGAACAACGAGAAGCGCATGCTCCAGGAGGCCGTCGACGCGCTGTTCGACAACGGCCGTCGTGGTCGTCCGGTCACCGGTCCCGGTAACCGCCCGCTGAAGTCCCTCAGCGACATGCTGAAGGGTAAGCAGGGTCGCTTCCGTCAGAACCTGCTCGGTAAGCGTGTGGACTACTCCGCGCGTTCCGTGATCGTCGTCGGTCCGCAGCTGAAGCTGCACCAGTGCGGTCTGCCGAAGGCGATGGCGCTGGAGCTCTTCAAGCCGTTCGTGATGAAGCGCCTGGTCGACCTGAACCACGCGCAGAACATCAAGAGCGCCAAGCGCATGGTCGAGCGCGGCCGCACGGTCGTGTACGACGTGCTGGAAGAGGTCATCGCGGAGCACCCGGTTCTGCTGAACCGTGCGCCCACGCTGCACCGCCTCGGCATCCAGGCCTTCGAGCCGCAGCTGGTCGAGGGCAAGGCCATCCAGATCCACCCGCTCGTCTGCACCGCGTTCAACGCGGACTTCGACGGTGACCAGATGGCCGTGCACCTGCCGCTGTCCGCGGAGGCGCAGGCCGAGGCCCGCATCCTGATGCTGTCCTCGAACAACATCCTCAAGCCGGCCGACGGCCGCCCGGTGACGATGCCGACCCAGGACATGGTCCTCGGTCTGTTCTTCCTCACCACCGACGGCGAGATGCGCGACCTCAAGGGCGAGGGCCGTTCCTTCGCCTCGGTCGCCGAGGCGATCATGGCCTTCGACGCGGGCGAGCTGTCGCTCCAGTCGAAGATCGACGTCCGCTTCCCGGTCGGCACCATCCCGCCGCGCGGCTGGACCCCGCCGGCGCGTGAGGAGGGCGCTGCATCCGATGGCGGCTCCGCCGCGGGCGAGTGGCAGCAGGGTGACCCCTTCCGGCTGAACACCACCCTGGGCCGTGCGCTCTTCAACGAGCTGCTGCCCGAGGACTACCCGTTCGTCGACTACGAGGTCGGCAAGAAGCAGCTCTCCGAGATCGTCAACGACCTCGCCGAGCGCTACCCCAAGGTCATCGTGGCGGCGACGCTCGACAACCTGAAGGCGGCCGGCTTCTTCTGGGCCACCCGTTCCGGCGTGACCGTGGCCATCTCCGACGTCGTCGTTCCCGAGGCGAAGAAGGAGATCGTCAAGGGTTACGAGGCGCAGGACGAGAAGGTCCAGAAGCAGTACGAGCGCGGTCTGATCACCAAGGACGAGCGCACGCAGGAGCTCATCGCGATCTGGACCAAGGCGACCAACGAGGTCGCCGAGGCGATGAACGACAACTTCCCGAAGACCAACCCGATCTTCATGATGGTGAACTCGGGTGCACGAGGCAACATGATGCAGATGCGTCAGATCGCCGGTATGCGTGGTCTGGTGTCGAACGCGAAGAACGAGACGATCCCGCGTCCCATCAAGGCCTCCTTCCGTGAGGGCCTGTCCGTGCTGGAGTACTTCATCTCCACGCACGGTGCCCGTAAGGGTCTGGCGGACACCGCTCTGCGTACCGCCGACTCGGGCTACCTCACGCGTCGTCTGGTCGACGTCTCCCAGGACGTCATCATTCGCGAGGAGGACTGCGGCACCGAGCGCGGTCTGCGTCTGAAGATCGCCGACCGGAACGCCGAGGGCGCGCTGATCAAGACGGAGGACGTCGAGACCTCCGTGTACGCGCGCTGCCTCGCCGAGGACATCGTGGTCGAGGGACAGGTGCTGGCCCCGGCCGGCACCGACCTGGGCGACGTCCTCATCGAGGAGCTCGTGCGGCGCGGCGTCGAGGAGGTCAAGACCCGCTCGGTCCTGACCTGCGAGTCCGCCGTCGGCACCTGCGCGATGTGCTACGGCCGTTCGCTGGCCACCGGCAAGCTGGTCGACATCGGTGAGGCGGTCGGCATCATCGCCGCCCAGTCCATCGGTGAGCCCGGTACCCAGCTGACGATGCGTACCTTCCACACCGGTGGTGTGGCCGGTGACGACATCACCCAGGGTCTGCCGCGTGTCGTCGAGCTCTTCGAGGCCCGTACCCCGAAGGGTGTCGCCCCGATCTCCGAGGCCCAGGGCCGCGTGCGGATCGAGGAGACCGAGAAGACCAAGAAGATCGTCGTCACCCCGGACGACGGCAGCGACGAGACGGCGTTCCCGATCTCGAAGCGTGCCCGTCTCCTGGTCAGCGAGGGCGAGCACGTCGAGGTGGGCCAGAAGCTCACCGTGGGTGCCACCAACCCGCACGACGTGCTGCGCATCCTGGGCCAGCGTGCCGTCCAGGTCCACCTGGTCGGCGAGGTCCAGAAGGTCTACAACTCGCAGGGTGTGTCGATCCACGACAAGCACATCGAGATCATCATCCGGCAGATGCTGCGCCGCGTGACGATCATCGAGTCCGGCGACGCCGAGCTGCTGCCCGGTGAGCTGGTCGAGCGCTCGAAGTTCGAGACCGAGAACCGTCGTGTGGTCCAGGAGGGCGGTCACCCGGCCTCCGGCCGTCCGCAGCTGATGGGTATCACCAAGGCCTCGCTGGCGACGGAATCCTGGCTGTCGGCCGCCTCCTTCCAGGAGACGACCCGAGTCCTGACGGACGCGGCGATCAACGCCAAGTCCGACAGCCTCATCGGCCTCAAGGAGAACGTCATCATCGGTAAGCTCATCCCGGCCGGTACGGGTCTGTCCCGCTATCGCAACATCCGGGTCGAGCCGACCGAGGAGGCCAAGGCCGCGATGTACTCGGCCGTCGGCTACGACGACATCGACTACTCGCCGTTCGGCACGGGCTCCGGCCAGGCCGTTCCGCTGGAGGACTACGACTACGGTCCGTACAACCAGTAAGCGAGTCGCTTGAGCCGAAGGGCGGTCATCCT
Source organism: Streptomyces sp. AK010 (assembly GCF_014207295.1). Lineage (NCBI taxonomy): Bacteria > Bacillati > Actinomycetota > Actinomycetes > Kitasatosporales > Streptomycetaceae > Streptomyces > Streptomyces sp. AK010. The sequence continues at coordinate 40,936 of NZ_JACHCX010000034.1, read as the reverse complement.
GCGGGGTGGCCGCCCTTCGGCGCTCGTGGGGCCCGGGTCCCGCGGGTCCGGCCCGCACGCCGTTCCTGCGGGCCTTCAGCGCCTCCCGGTGTCCGGAGGTGAGTCCCGGGAGCGTGCCCGCCCCGGAGCGCGTCTGCCGCCTGTCTGGCCGACATACGACGCCCTTCCGTCGACGCACCGGTGCCGGAACCCCCGCATCGGCGCATCATGGAAGGACTCCGGCACCCGGGGAGGTGCTCCGTGTCGCAGTCGCACTATCCGCCGTGGCAGCCCTGGCAGGGTCCTGGTGCTCCCTCGATGCTGGCGTCGCATGCCGATCGGGAGCGGGCCGTGGACGTGCTCAGAGCCGGGTACGGCGAGGGGCGGATGGAGCAGGGCGAGTTCGAGAAGCGGGTCGGGCGGGCGTACGCGGCGCGGACCGTGGGGGAGCTGGCGCTGCTCGTCGCGGATCTGCCGCAGGGGCCGTTGCCGCATCCGGCCTCGGTCGTGCCCGTGCCGGCGACGTTCATGTCCGTGCCGCGGGCACGGACCAACGGGAAGGCCGTCGCGGCCGGGGTGTGCGGGCTGCTGTGCGTGCCGACGATGGGGCTCACCGGGATCCCGGCGGTCGTGCTGGGGCATGTGGCCCGGGCCGAGATCCGCAGCCGGGGAGAGCTGGGGGACGGGCTCGCGCTGACCGGTCTGGTGCTCGGGTGGTTGTCCACGGCGGGCTGGGCACTCGTTCTGGTGTTCCTCACGGTGGTGTCCGTCGTAGCATCGTGAAGGTGTGCATTTCGGACACGGGCCGCCGAATTCAAGATCGACAACGGCTCGCGGGCTTGACATGTCCCGCCTGGCGATGCGGGCGGTGCCCATTTGTTTTGACCGCAGCGAATGCGGTAGGTACGCTCAGACCTTGTGCCTGGGGTGTGCCCTGGCTCGCGTGTGTGCCATGAACCGCACGGCGAGCCGACACCGGCCACCGTAATCTGCGCAGTTTCTGCCTCGCGGCGGGAGTCCGCGGGTTCGACACACCCGACCGCGTGGGTCGGCGACGTTCCAGGTTAGCTTCACCATTCGGCACACAGAAACCGGAGAAGTAGTGCCTACGATCCAGCAGCTGGTCCGGAAGGGCCGGCAGGACAAGGTCGAGAAGAACAAGACGCCCGCACTCGAGGGTTCCCCTCAGCGCCGGGGCGTCTGCACGCGTGTGTTCACGACCACCCCGAAGAAGCCGAACTCGGCCCTGCGTAAGGTCGCGCGTGTGCGTCTGACCAGCGGGATCGAGGTCACCGCTTACATTCCGGGTGAGGGACACAACCTGCAGGAGCACTCCATCGTGCTCGTGCGCGGCGGCCGTGTGAAGGACCTGCCGGGTGTTCGCTACAAGATCATCCGTGGCTCCCTCGACACCCAGGGTGTCAAGAACCGCAAGCAGGCCCGTTCCCGCTACGGCGCCAAGAAGGAGAAGTAAGAATGCCTCGTAAGGGCCCCGCCCCGAAGCGCCCGGTCATCATCGACCCGGTCTACGGTTCTCCTCTGGTCACGTCGCTCATCAACAAGGTGCTGCTGAACGGCAAGCGCTCCACCGCCGAGCGCATCGTCTACGGCGCCATGGAGGGTCTGCGTGAGAAGACGGGCAACGACCCGATCATCACGCTGAAGCGCGCGCTGGAGAACATCAAGCCGACCCTCGAGGTCAAGTCCCGCCGTGTCGGTGGTGCGACGTACCAGGTTCCGATCGAGGTCAAGCCCGGTCGTGCCAACACGCTCGCGCTGCGCTGGCTGGTCGGTTACTCCCGCGCCCGTCGCGAGAAGACGATGACCGAGCGTCTGCTCAACGAGCTTCTCGACGCGTCCAACGGCCTCGGTGCCGCTGTGAAGAAGCGCGAGGACACCCACAAGATGGCCGAGTCCAACAAGGCCTTCGCGCACTACCGCTGGTAGTCGCTACCCACATCGAGACCGAGAGAAGACTGAAGCCTTATGGCTACCACTTCACTTGACCTGGCCAAGGTCCGCAACATCGGGATCATGGCCCACATCGACGCGGGCAAGACGACCACCACCGAGCGGATCCTGTTCTACACCGGTGTGTCTTACAAGATCGGTGAGGTCCACGACGGCGCTGCCACCATGGACTGGATGGAGCAGGAGCAGGAGCGTGGCATCACGATCACGTCTGCTGCGACCACCTGTCACTGGCCGCTCGAGGACAACGACTACACCATCAACATCATCGACACCCCGGGGCACGTCGACTTCACCGTCGAGGTGGAGCGCTCCCTGCGTGTGCTCGACGGTGCCGTGACGGTGTTCGACGGTGTCGCCGGTGTCGAGCCGCAGTCCGAGACCGTGTGGCGTCAGGCCGACCGTTACGGCGTGCCCCGCATCTGCTTCGTGAACAAGCTGGACCGTACCGGCGCCGAGTTCCACCGCTGCGTGGACATGATCTCGGACCGCCTGGGCGCCCAGCCGCTGGTCATGCAGCTGCCGATCGGTGCCGAGGCGGACTTCAAGGGCGTCATCGACCTCGTGACGATGAAGGCCCTGGTCTGGTCGGCCGAGGCGACCAAGGGCGAGATGTACGACACCGTCGACATCCCGGACACCCACGCCGAGGCTGCCGAGGAGTACCGCGGCAAGCTGCTCGAGGCCGTCGCCGAGAACGACGAAGAGCTGATGGAGCTGTACCTGGAGGGCACCGAGCCCACCGTGGAGCAGCTCTACGCCGCGATCCGTCGTATCACCATCGCGTCCGGCAAGAGCGGCGGCACCACCGTCACGCCCGTGTTCTGCGGCACCGCGTTCAAGAACAAGGGCGTTCAGCCCCTGCTCGACGCCGTCGTGCGCTACCTGCCCACCCCGCTCGACGTCGAGGCCATCGAGGGCCACGACGTCAAGGACCCGGAGCAGGTCATCGCGCGCAAGCCGTCGGAGGACGAGCCCCTCGCCGCGCTGGCGTTCAAGATCATGAGCGACCCGCACCTCGGCAAGCTCACCTTCGTCCGCGTGTACTCCGGCCGCCTCCTGTCCGGCACCGCCGTGCTCAACTCGGTGAAGGGCAAGAAGGAGCGCATCGGCAAGATCTACCGCATGCACGCGAACAAGCGTGAGGAGATCGAGTCGGTGGGCGCCGGCGACATCGTCGCCGTGATGGGTCTCAAGCAGACCACCACGGGTGAGACGCTGTCCGACGACAAGAACCCGGTCATCCTGGAGTCCATGGACTTCCCGGCGCCGGTCATCCAGGTCGCCATCGAGCCCAAGTCGAAGGGCGACCAGGAGAAGCTGGGCGTCGCGATCCAGCGCCTCGCCGAGGAGGACCCGTCGTTCCAGGTCCACTCGGACGAGGAGACGGGCCAGACCATCATCGGCGGAATGGGCGAGCTGCACCTCGAGGTGCTGGTCGACCGCATGCGTCGTGAGTTCAAGGTCGAGGCCAACGTCGGCAAGCCGCAGGTCGCCTACCGTGAGACGATCCGCAAGGCCGTCGAGCGCGTGGACTACACCCACAAGAAGCAGACCGGTGGTACCGGTCAGTTCGCCAAGGTGCAGATCGCGATCGAGCCGATCGAAGGCGGCGACGCCTCGTACGAGTTCGTGAACAAGGTGACCGGTGGTCGTATCCCGAAGGAGTACATCCCTTCGGTTGACGCCGGTGCGCAGGAGGCCATGCAGTTCGGCATCCTCGCCGGCTACGAGATGACCGGCGTGCGCGTCACCCTGATCGACGGTGGCTACCACGAGGTCGACTCCTCCGAGCTGGCGTTCAAGATCGCCGGTTCGCAGGCCTTCAAGGAGGCCGCGCGCAAGGCCAGCCCCGTGCTGCTCGAGCCGATGATGGCCGTCGAGGTCACCACGCCCGAGGACTACATGGGTGAGGTCATCGGCGACATCAACTCCCGCCGTGGTCAGATCCAGGCCATGGAGGAGCGGGCCGGTGCCCGCGTCGTGAAGGGCCTCGTGCCCCTCTCGGAGATGTTCGGCTACGTCGGAGACCTCCGCAGCAAGACGTCGGGTCGCGCAAGCTACTCGATGCAGTTCGACTCCTACGCCGAGGTTCCCCGGAACGTCGCCGAGGAGATCATCGCGAAGGCCAAGGGCGAGTAACGCACCGCGTTCATACGCCGTAGGCTTGACTCCGGAGCCTCGTGGGGCATTCCGCCGCAACAGCGGAGGGAATGCCCCGGGGATCCGGGCCATCCAGCAAAGATCACCTGGCGCCGATGAGTAAGGCGTACCAGAACCACTCTCAGGAGGACCCCAGTGGCGAAGGCGAAGTTCGAGCGGACTAAGCCGCACGTCAACATCGGCACCATCGGTCACATCGACCACGGTAAGACGACCCTCACGGCCGCCATTACCAAGGTGCTGCACGACGCGTACCCGGACCTGAACGAGGCCTCGGCCTTCGACCAGATCGACAAGGCTCCTGAGGAGCGCCAGCGCGGTATCACCATCTCCATCGCGCACGTCGAGTACCAGACCGAGACGCGTCACTACGCCCACGTCGACTGCCCCGGTCACGCGGACTACATCAAGAACATGATCACGGGTGCGGCGCAGATGGACGGCGCCATCCTCGTGGTCGCCGCCACCGACGGCCCGATGCCGCAGACCAAGGAGCACGTGCTCCTGGCCCGCCAGGTCGGCGTTCCGTACATCGTCGTCGCCCTGAACAAGGCCGACATGGTGGACGACGAGGAGATCCTGGAGCTCGTCGAGCTCGAGGTTCGTGAGCTCCTCTCCGAGTACGAGTTCCCGGGCGACGACCTGCCGGTCGTCAAGGTCTCGGCGCTCAAGGCCCTCGAGGGCGACAAGGAGTGGGGCAACTCCGTCCTCGAGCTGATGAAGGCCGTCGACGAGAACATCCCGCAGCCCGAGCGTGACGTCGACAAGCCGTTCCTGATGCCGATCGAGGACGTCTTCACGATCACCGGTCGTGGCACCGTCGTCACCGGTCGTATCGAGCGTGGTGTCCTCAAGGTCAACGAGACCGTCGACATCGTGGGCATCAAGCAGGAGAAGACCACCACCACGGTCACCGGCATCGAGATGTTCCGCAAGCTGCTCGACGAGGGTCAGGCCGGTGAGAACGTCGGTCTGCTCCTCCGTGGCATCAAGCGCGAGGACGTCGAGCGCGGCCAGGTCATCATCAAGCCGGGCTCGGTCACCCCGCACACCGAGTTCGAGGCGCAGGCCTACATCCTGTCCAAGGACGAGGGTGGCCGCCACACGCCGTTCTTCAACAACTACCGCCCGCAGTTCTACTTCCGTACGACGGACGTGACCGGCGTGGTGACCCTCCCCGAGGGCACCGAGATGGTCATGCCGGGTGACAACACCGAGATGAAGGTGGAGCTCATCCAGCCCGTCGCCATGGAGGAGGGCCTGAAGTTCGCCATCCGTGAGGGTGGTCGGACCGTGGGCGCCGGCCAGGTCACCAAGATCAACAAGTGAGTCCTCGGACTGGCTTGAGGGTCTACTGACCTGAGTGGCTCGAAGGGGCCCGTACGACTTCGGTCGTGCGGGCCCTTTTGCGTTGTCCTGCAACGGGCGCCGGCGAGCTGCGTTTCGTGTGGCGAGTCAGAAGCCCAGGTACGTGATCTGGAGGACGTAGATCCGCTCGCTGCGGACGACGACCTGATACGTGAACATGCCGCCGGGACGATGACGTCGCCGCCCTTCGGGTCGACGCCGTCATGTGCCAGTCCGTGAATGTGCAGGGCTTCGGCGGCCCTGACCAGCTCATCCGCCGTGCGTTCCACCTCCACGAGGAAGCCGTGGGGAGCGGTTCGGGCCACTTACTCCGCGCCGAAGGCGTACTCCCATTTCCAGCTCACTCGCGGACCGCGTTCATGGCTTCGTCCAGGACAGCGCTCAGTTCACGCAGGGCCTCTTGGGCGATGGCGGAATCTCGTGCTCCAGGTTGCTCTTCGCGCGGGCGTAGCGGGCGGACAGGTCGGGACGCCGGGCGATCTCGATGTCGCGGGCCCAAGCCAGCACCCAGCTCTGCACCGGACTGAGGGACTGCCACTCCACCGCCTTGGCGAAGGCGTCGTCCTTCGTGGCCTGCATCTCTTCCAGGCGAGCCGGATCGACAGCGGCGAGGGCGGCGCGCAAGGCGTCAGGAGTGTGCTGGGGGCGGGGACCAGCTCATGTCCGTGGTCGGCCCGGGTGCTCATCGTGTCCACCTCCAGGGAGTGCCCCGGCCGGGCCATCCCGCCCGGGTGGCAGGGGAGCGCGGCAACGTGGGCGGCAGTTGCTCTCCTCATGCGGCTTCCAGGAGTTCGGCTCGACTGGCGCGGCAGTCGCGGCAGTGGCCGGGTTTCGGGGCGCGGAAGGCGCGGTCGCAGCCGTCGCAGGTCTGAAGGGGGTGCCGGGTGGGTGGCGGGGGCGCCTGTGGCGCCCCGAAGGGCGGCGGTGGCGGCAGCTGGGCTGTGAGGCGGTGGGCGAGGAGGGCGGCCGGGCGGTGCAGGGGCTCCGGTGGGAGGTCCGTCGTCAGGGCGTGCCGTACGGCGGCCGGAGTGACGTCTCGTTCGAGCCAGGCGGCCACCCCCGGGGCGAGGTGGGCGGTGTCGCTCGTGGACAGGAGGAGACGGGGGTCTTCGCGGCGGAGCCGGCTGAGGAGGTCCGTGGCCTGTCGAAGGAGGGCGGGGGCGGGGCAGGCCGGGCGCGGTACCGCGGGGAGGGGTTTGCCGCCGGGCTGCCTCGTGCGCTTCCCCGGCGCCGGGCACGGGGTGTCCGTACGGCTGTGGCCCGGCTGGTTGCAGGAGGTCGTGCGGGTGACGATCCGGCCGTCCGGGACGCGTTCGCGCGTGCGGCGCAGGTAGCCGTGGGCTTCCAGCTCGCGCAGGGCGGCGGCGATGCGGGTCGTGCCCTCCGGGAAACGGGCCGCCAGGGACTTGATGTCGATGCGGGAGCCCGCCGGGAGCGACTGGATGTGTACCGAGAGCCCGATCGCGAGCAGGGACAGCTCCGGGTGCTGGGCCAGGTGGTTGCCGATCACCGTGAAGCGGGTGGTGTGGCGGGTGTTGTCGTGAACCAGGCCGCCGTGGGGGTTCCGCCGGTTCGGGTGCTTCTTTCCGGCAACCCGGGTGTGGGCGTGCGAGGGCACGTTAGGGTTCTGCGTATCCATCAGGAAGTTGGAGCCTTCCTCGGTGGTCAGGCCCTCGCACTGGGATTGCCGTCCCGGCGAGGGCCGTCGCATGTCTGCGGTTGTGTTGCGCTGAGCGTAGGGCAGACAAGGGCCCCCGGATCCAGCTGAGTTGGCGATGTTCACTCGCGAGGGTGAGGCAGCCCTGCGGCTGGGAGGAGGGGTGGGGTTTGGTCGGGTTCTTTCACCCTTGTGATCCTTGGGGGAGGGTGCCTGTGCCGCCGGAGCACTGATTGTCGGGTTCCGGCGCGAGGTCGAGTTCCGCCCAGACCGTCTTGCGGGGCAGCAGGCCCCGGGTGACGCCCCAGCGGTCGGCAAGTGCGTCGACCAGGAGCAGGCCCAAGCCGGGGCGGGCTGTCGGCAGGCGGTCGGCGCGGGTGTCCGTCACCTCGATGCGGAGAGTGTCGGCGACGACGTAGAGGAGCAGGCGGAAGTCACGACCAGGGGTGCGGCCGTGTGTCGCCGCGTTGACCGAGAGCTCCGCGACGACCTGCCGCGCCGGGTCCAGTGGCAGTCCCCAGGAGCGCAGTTGTTCGGTGGCCAGGAGACGGGCCAGGCGGGCGCCGCGCGGGGTGGCGGAGAGCTGGAGGCTGAAGTTGCGGACGGGGGTGCGGAGTTCGGTGGAGTTCTGCTTCACGTCACTCAGCGTGGCTGTCCGCGCTTACCGTGAACAGTGACTCGGCGAGTGCGTACGGTGACTGTCCGGAGCTTGTCCGGCGTTGTCCGGGCTGTCGGGGCCGGGCGTACGGGTAGGGCGCTGGGCACGGTCGTACGGCGGCGGAAGGGTGCGGGATGACGGTCGAGGCGGACTCGGGACGGCTCAAGGGCGAGGCGGACGAGCCGGGTTGGGAGGTGGACCCGGACGACGAGTGGGGCGTCGCGGTCATCGCCACGGTCGGGCGGCAGCTGAAGCTGCGGCGTGAGGCGGTGGGGATGCGAGCCGCCGAGTTCGGGACGGCGGTCGGCTACGGCGAGGACATGGTCTACAAGATCGAGGGCGGGAAGCGGATTCCCCGGCAGGACTATCTGGTCAGGGCGGATGAGGTGCTGGGGGCGGGTGGGCTGATTGCGGCGGCTTGGGAGGACGTGAAGAGGGTTCGGTATCCCAAGAGCGTGCGGGCGCTCGCACAGTTGGAGGCCAGAGCGGTTGAGCTGGGGGTGTACGTCGGGCTGAGCATCCACGGGCTGTTGCAGACGCCGGAGCACGCCCGAGCCTTGTTCGAGGCGTGGCAGCCGCCGTACTCGGAGGAAGAGGTGGAGCACCTCGTCGCCGCGCGCATGGCCAGGAAGGTCATCTTCGAGCGTTCTCCTGCTCCGGCGCTCAGCTTCGTCCTGGAAGAGGCGACGCTGCGCCGACGGGTTGGAGGCACAATGGTGTGGCGTCAGCAGCTCGAACACCTGCTGGGGGTGGCCCGCTTGCGTAACGTCACGCTTCAGGTGATGCGGATGAGCTCGGGAGCCCATCCTGGGCTGGACGGCAGGATCGAGGTGTTGAAGTTCGCCGACGGCGCTGTGGTCGGTCGCTCCGACGGCGCGTTCAGTGGTCGGCCAACATCCGATCCGAAGCACCTGCGGATCCTTGAGCTGCGGTATGGCACCATCCGGGCGCAGGCTCTTACGCCGGGGGAGTCGCTGGCCTTCATCGAGCAAGTGCTGGGAGAAACATGATCCGCAAGGCTTCTGCCGAGGACGTCTCTGAACTGGTCTGGTTCAAAAGCAGTCACAGCGACGGCCCTGACGGCAACTCCTGCGTCGAGATCGCGATAGCACCCCACACCATCCACGTCCGCGACTCCAAGCACGCCACCCAGGGCCCCCGGCTCGCGCTGACGCCGGAGGCCTGGTCGGAGTTCCTGGCCTCCTTCTAGACGTCGTTCCTCAGGACGCTCACCGCGCGGTCGAAGGCCGAGTCGCGCTTCTTGGCGAACTCCTCCTTCGTGAAGACCGGTTCGGTCAGGTGGGGCGGGATGCCGGTGCCGTCGTAGGTACGGCCCGACCGGTTGAGGAACTCCTCGTTCGGGAGGATCGCCGTCATCCCGTTGGGCAGGTTGCGCATCATGACGTCGGAGAACACCCCCTGGGTCGGCTGCCCGACACGGACCGTGCCGCCCGGACGGTCGATCAGGGCCTGTGTGAAGGTCTCACCGGCGCTGACGGTCGTGCCCGAGGTCAGTACGGCGATGGGGCCGGTGTAGCGGGGCCCGTCGGCCGGTACGACCCGGATGGGCTCGGGGCGGGTGTGCCGGCCCTGGTCGGTCGGGTGGTTCCGGGCGCGCTTGGCGTAGGCGACGTAGGGCGTGTCCGTGAGCCGCTCGGCGATGTGGATGCCGAGGGCGTCGGAGCCGCCGCCGTTGATGCGCAGGTCGATGATCAGGCCCTTGAGCCGCCGGGTGCGCTCGGTGGTGAGGGTCGTGTCCAGGGCCTTGTCGAGTTCGGCGAGGTGGACGGGGTAGGGGGCGCCGTCAGGGGCGTAACCGGCGAAGCCGGAGATGCGGAGGTAGCCCTGGCCGGCGGCGCGGCCGGCCAGGTCGGCGTAGGTGATGCGGCCGTTGGCGAAGTCCTGGCGGTACGGGGCGTTCCTGAGGTCGCGTTCGGTGATGAACTTCTTGACCTTGGTGTCCAGTTCCTCGCTGGGCGGCTGGGTGCCCGGCCGGACCTGGGCGAAGACCTCATCCCCGTCCCGGACGGCGACATGAGCGTCGTAGAGGGGCCGCACCATGTCGCCGAAGATGCCGAAGAGTTCCTTGCGGGTGGTGTCCTGGTGCACCTTCGGCCGGTACCGGTCCCTCATGTCCTGCCAGTCGACGCCCTTCGCGGCGAAGAAGGGGTAGTTCTCGGCGAAGGAGTGCCAGAAGACGTCGAAGGCGGTGCGGGGGTCCTGCGGGGTGGGGCGGGTGCATTCGGCCGGCAGTTCCTGGATGCGCCGTAGCGAGCGCTGTCCGACCGAGGTCTCGTAGCCGAGGGTGGCGCGGTCCCTGCCGGGCCCGGGCCGGACGGTCAATGTGGTGCCGTCGGCGGTCGCGTACGTGCCGGGGCCGGTCCGCCGGGCACTGTCACCCTTGATGCAGCTGACGGATGTCGTCTGGAACTCCTGGAGGGTGTCGCCGTCGAGGGAGAGGACGGTGCCGTAGCCGTCCATGCGCCAGAGACCGTCGGTGCTCGGTTTGCCGGGGGTGACCGCGGTGGCCGGTGCTGCGGTTGCAGTTGCCGCTGCCGCGGCGAGGGCCAGGGTGATGGCGGTGGCTGTGATGGTGCGCATGGTGGGTTCCCCCGTGGTGTGGTCGTGTGCCACCACGGTGGCTGGGGGAGGGGAGGGCCGGCCATCCGGCGGGCTGGTGGACGGGGATGGGGGCTACCCCCCCGATTTGTGCCGCCCTGCCAGGTCGTAACACTGGAGCATGACTTCGGAACCGGCGCGCGACGAGCACATCGATCCCGGCGCCGACACGATCGGTGACCACCCCGACCTGGACGCGATCGAGGACCTGTGCTCGGGCTCGATCCCGGACGCCGTACTGGCCGCCAGGGCGAGGGAGACGGTGCCACGACTCGTGGCGGAGGTCAGGCGCCTGCGGTGGCTCGTCGAGTACGGGGCGTGTCCAACGGCGGGCACCACGGGGACGGAGTTCGTGCTCCCCCTCGACGAGGAGATGCTCGGCTACTTCCGCGAGATGGTGGACGTGCTGGTGGAGCGCCTCGGTGTCCCTCGTGCGGAGGCGGTCGCCAGGGTCAACGCGGCGTACGGGACGCGGCAGTGGGTCGCCCTGGACCTCCAGCTCATGGGGCACGAGCTGCCCGAGTACTGGGCCTACGGTCTGTACTACGGCCTGGACGCCCGGGGCCGCAGCCCGGTCGGGGACCCGGTCGCGGACGCGGACATCGACTTCGCCACGCTCCCTGTACGCCCGGCACCGCCGAGGGACTCGCCCTTCTGGACGGTGCAGGAGCAGGAGCGCAAGGTGCTCGGTGAGCCGGCCGAGAGCCCATGAGCTCCGCACCGGCCACTCCCATGGCTGTCGCGTGTCTCGTCTGTCTCCCGCCGTTGGCCGTGGTCGCGCCCGGCCCTCGCACGATGGGACGATGACCGGACTTGTGATCGAGTGAACGGGAGGCCGGCGTCATGGCCCGCTACATGGAGACCCTGACCGTCGAGCGCGGCGGTTTCCGGATCAAGGTGCCGGAGTCGTGGTGGGAGTTCGACGTACGGCCGGACTCGCGGGACGACTCGATCCGTCGGATGGTGAGCGAACGGGTGCGGCAGCGGCCGGAGTTGGAGCAGCACCGCGGCACCTACGTCGACTTCCTCCAGAAGGCCGCCGCGGACGCCTGGAAGTCGGGCGCGATGTACTGCGGCTGCATGGCGGAGAACTTCGGCGGGGACACGCCGATCACAGGTTCGGTGACCGTCTCGCTGGTGGGCGGCCGTAACGAGCGGGGCGAACCGCTGTCGAACGACCCCGCCGTCATCGCGGGCCAGCTCGCGGTCAAGGAGGCCAAGCGGGAGGGCGACTCCTGGCGGAAGGTCACGACGGTCGACATCCCCGGTGTCGGTCCGGCCGCGCGCACACAGGGCATCGAGGACATCGCCGTACCGGGTGACGCGCTCAACCGCACGATCCGGGCCGTGCTGATGCAGACGTACATCCCCGTGCCGGGGCAGGAGGGCAAGGTGGCCCTGGTCGCCGGCAGCAGCCAGGTCCTCGACCTCGCGGACTCCTTCTTCGACATCTTCGACGCGATCACGTCTACGTTCCGGTTCACGGGCTGATGTGTCGGTGTCTCGCGGGTGGGACTGGGAGAGCGGCGAGGGCCTGCTGAGGCTGGACGACCCGGGGGAGTGGGACGCGGCCTTCGAGCGCGGTGAAGAGCGTCTGGGGACGGCGGTGATCGGACTGCGTTCTACTGCACGCTGGCGGAGGTGTCTCCGCGGATCGTGAGGGCGATGCGGCTGCCGGACGCCAGTCAGCGCGGGTTCGCCTTCACAGCGGCGGGACACGCGGCCCGGCTCAACGGGGAGCTGACCCCGGAACTGTACGCGGCCCTGCGAGCCGAAGGCCCCGGCGGTTTCGCCGAGAACGCCATCGGGGACACGCTTTCTTTCGTGCCGTTCCGGAAGCTTCCGGCGTGGTTCAAGTGGCGGTGGGCGTATGAGGCGGTGCGGAACAAACTGGAAGCCTGGTGGCTGCGGTGTCTGTACGCCATCGAGGACACCCGGCGGGCCGTGCGAGGACGTCGCCCCTGAGGCGGATTTCGGGTAGTCCACACCATGAGCCCCGCCTTTCCCTCGAACGACTGTGCCTTGTAAGTTCACGTGTGCATACGGTTGTTGCTGCAGATGTGCGCGTGACGGGGGTTGCGGTATGGCGGGGCACAGGCCTTCGGACTGGCATGTCCTGGACTTGGACAAGGATCCGACGCCGGGTGATCCGCAGCGGGTGCGCACGCTCGCGAAGACTCTGCACGATTTCGCCGACGACGTGTCCGACGCGCTGCGTCTGGTCAAGGGCATGGCGGGGGAGGGCACGCTCCTGGAGTGGGCGGGCAAGTCGGCTGACGTCTTCAAGGAGGACTTCGCGGATGTCCCGAAGAACCTCAAGAAGCTGAAGAAGTCCTACGAGATGTGCGGGGACGCGCTGTCGGACTTCTGGCCGAAGCTGGAGCGTGCGCAGTCGCTGGCGGACAAGGCGTTGCGCAAGGGCCGTGAGGCGCGCGACACCCTGTCCTCCGCCCAGTCCCGTCTCGCCTCGGCGGACTCGTGGGTGACGCGGGCCGGCAAGGAGGCGGACAAGTACAAGGACGATCCCACCGGCAGCAAGTCGGACGCGGACAAGCCTGACGAAGCGAAGGTCCGCGCCGCCACCCGGGACGTCCAGCACGCCAAGTCGGCGCAGACAAAGGCCCAGTCGGACGTCTCCGACGCCCAGGACGCCCTCGCCGCCGCGAAGAAGATGGCCGAGGACGCGCGCAAGATGCGCGACGAGGCGTCCCGCGAGGCCAAGTCGAAGATCGACGAAGCCTCCGACGCCGGTATTCAGAACCGGTCGTGGTGGGAGGAGGTCGGCGACTGGTTCACCGACAACTGGGACACCATCGTCGCGGTCTGCAAGGTCGTCGTCGCGGTGGTCGGGATCGTCGCGATGATCATCGGTGGGCCGATCCTGGGCGCGATCGTGCTGATCGCCGCCGCAGTGGTCCTCGCTGACACGCTCTACAAATATTCCAAAGGCCAAGCGTCCCTGTGGGATGTGGGGTTGGCTGCGCTGGACTGCATACCGGGCATGAAGGGGCTGACCACGCTCGGCGGCCTGGCCAAGGGGCTGAAGGGCGGACTTGGGGCGCTGAAGGGGCTCAGGGGCGGCCTGAAGGGCATGGGGCTCGCTCTTCGTGGGCTGGGCAAGAACGCCCGAGGCATGCTCGCGGACGGTGCGAAGGGTGCCTACGACCGGCTCAAGAACGTCGTTCGTTCCAAGGGCAGCGACCCCATCGACATGGCTACCGGAACGATGTTCTTCCCGGACAGCGACATCACCTTGCCCGGCAGCCTGCCGCTGGCCCTCACCCGCCGGGCTGCTTCGGACTACCGCTGCGGCTGGTGGTTCGGCCCCTCCTGGGCCTCCACCATCGACCAACGTCTGGAAGTCGACGACAACGGGGTCGTGTTCGTCACCGAAGACGGGATGCTCCTCGCGTATGCGCATCCGACCGGCCCTCGGCACCCCGTGCTGCCCGAGACGGGTCCTCGTTTCCCTCTCATCGGCCTCGCTGACGGCTCGTATCAAATCGAAGACCCTCTTGCGGGTGTGATTCGGCGCTTCGGTGCGCCTCGGGACGGCATCGCACTCCTGCAGCGGATTTCCGACCGGAACGGCGACGCGATCGACTTCGAGTACGCGGGCGACGGGACCCCCCTCGCCATCCGGCACTCCGGCGGATATCACCTCCGGATAACCGTCGACGAGGGGCGCGTCACGGCCCTTCGCCTGGCCGGAGCGGGCGAGGACGGCTCGGACGTCGCGTTGCGCCGATACGAATACTTGGACGGTTGCCTCACCGCTGTCGTCAACGCGGCCGGCCATGCGATGAGGATGACGTACGACGCCAGGTACCGCATCACGTCCTGGACCGACCGCAACGGCCGCAGCTACTCCTACACATACGACGCCCAGGACCGCTGCGTGGCTGAAGGTGGTGAGGCAGGGCACCTCAGCCTCACGCTGGACTTCGATGGAACGGACCCCGCCTGGCCAGGCAACAGGATCACCGCTGTCACCACCTCCGACGGCGCTGCCACCAGGTATGTCGTCAACGGCAGTTGCCAGATTGTCGCCGAGATCGATCCGCTCGGCGGCACAACCCGCAGTGCCTGGGACGAGCACCACCACCTGACGGCCTGGACGGATGAACTGGGCAACACCACCCACCGGAGCTACGACAGCTTCGGCCGTCTCCTGACCGTCGTGCGTCCCGACGGCACGACGGTCGGTGTCGAGTACAACGCCCAGGGCGACCCCATCGCCGTGACCCGGCCGGACGGACACGTGCTGCGCCGCGAGTACGACGCCCGGGGCAACTGCGTGATGATCGTCAAACCGGGGGGCTCCACAACCCGTTACACCTACGACGAGGCCGGGCACCTTGATTCTGTCACCAACCCCTTGGGACAGATAACCCGTGTGAGGTGCGATGCCGCCGGACTGGCAGAACGCGTCTGTGACCCCTCGGGCGGTGTCACCCGCTACGACCACGACGCCTTCGGCCGCGTCACGAGGGTGACCGACCCGCTGGGTCGTACAACCCTGATGATCTGGGGCGTGGACGGTGAACTGCTGCGTCGGACCGTCCCGGACGGGGCGGCCGAAGGGTGGACCTACGACGGTGAGGGCAACCGGACCAGCCACACCGATGCCGTGGGCGCGGTCACCCGCTTCGAGTACACCTACTTCAATCTGCTCGCGTCACGCACCTCGCCCGACGGCGTCCGCCACGAATTCGCTTACGACCCCTCGTTGCGACTGGTCCGTGTAAGCCGCCCGGACGAACGGCACTGGGAATACCGTTACGACATCGCGGGACGGCTGGTCGCGGAGACCGATTTCGACGGCCGGACCCAGATGTACCGACACGACGCGAGGGGCCAGGTCATCGAGCGCGTCAATGCGCTCGGCCAGACCGTCCGCATGACCCGGGACGTGTTCGGGCGGATGATCGGCAAGGACGCGGACGGCGCAGTCAGCACGTATACCTATGACCTCAACGACCGGCTGGTCGGAGCTGAGGGCCAGGATGCGACCGTGACGTTGCTGCGAGACCTCGAAGGGCGCACGATTGCGGAGACGGTCAACGGCAGGACCAGCACCTTCACCTACGACGCCGCGGGGCGGCCCCTCAGCCGCACCACCCCCACCGGGGCAACCAGCGCATGGGCCTACGACGACCGTGGTGACCGTTCCTGGTGCCGCACCGCAGGCCGCACCCTCGCCTGCGACCGCGACGCGGCGGGGCAACTGCTGTCCATCAGCGTGAACGACGCCCTGTCGCTGACGCACGCGTACGACGACGGAGGGCGAGTCAGCGCGCAGGTCGTCCGTAGCACTGCAGGCGGCACGATACTCGACCGCGCCTACCACTACCGCGCCGACGGACACCTCGTCGGGGTCGACGGCCCCGCCGGTGAGCACAGGACCTTCGAGCTGGACCGGGCCGGGCGCACCACTGTCGTCCGGGCCGAACGCTGGACGGAGTCGTACGCGTACGGCGATGACGGGGCGCAGACACAGGCAGCATGGCCGAGCCAGCACCCCGGTCAGGAAGCCGTCGGCCGACGAGAGAGCGTGGGAACCCGGCTGGTCCGGGCCGGCGACACTCGCTACCAGTACGACCCACAGGGGCGGGTGGTGGGGCGATGGCGCGCCCGCCTGTCACGCAAGCCGGAGACATGGGCGTACACGTGGGACGCGGAGGACCGCCTGGTCGGCGTCCGCACACCGGACGGCACGCCGTGGCGTTACCGGTACGACCCGATGGGCCGCCGCATCGCCAAGCAGCGGCTGGGCGCGGACGGTGCCACCGTGGTAGAGCAGACGGACTTCACCTGGGACGGCGCCATGCTTGTCGAACAGGTCACGACCAGCCCCGGCCAACCGCACGACGTGGCGCTGACCTGGGACTACGACGGAGCACGCCCCCTCACCCAGACAGAGCGTCTCCTCACCGCTTCCCGGGAAGAGATCGATACACGGTTCTTCGCCATCGTCACCGACCTCGCGGGAGCTCCCACCGAACTGGTCGGCGAGGACGGCAACGTGGCCTGGCAGGCGAGGAGCACGCTGTGGGGTGTCACCGCCTGGACGGGCGGGAGCAGCGCGTATACACCGCTGCGCTTGCCCGGCCAGTGCTACGACCCCGAGAGCGGCCTGCACTACAACTTCCACCGCTACTACGACCCCGAGACGGCCCGCTACATCACTGCCGACCCGCTCGGACTGGGCCCCTCCCCCAACCCCTTCCTCTACTTCCTCGATCCCCAGCTCTCGGCGGATCTGTACGGGCTCTACGAGATCGGAAAGCCGGACGCCGCGAGCCAGGCGGGTAATCTGCCCATGATCGCGGACAAGATCGCCGCACACGGCGACATCAAGAAACGTGGCATTCCGGGGGTCGACGACCTGGACGTGCCGGAGTACCTGGAAGACATGCTGACCGGCTCGCAGGGACTGCGCATGCGCAGCACTCCGTCCGGTATCCCCCGCTTCGCATGGTGGGACGACGCGACCGGGACGATGCTGATCCGCGAGGGTGACAATGGGACCTTCATGCAGCCCGACGGTGGCTACGAGTACTTCTTGAAACAGCTGAAGGAGTGAGCGGTTTGGCAAGCGCAGCCGGGCACGGTCGGTCTCGACGGGGCAAGCCGCGGCCACCCCGCGACGTCTTCTGGGCCGCCCCCGACAGCCGGGACGCGTGGGGCGAGCTCTCCCCGCCCGTCCTGGAGGCGATCGCCCGGTGTGATGCGGAGCGGCTGGAGGTGGAGCGGTCGCGCGTCGCACCCCACCTACGGGAAAAGATCACGAGCCCCGCGTACTCGGTCGCCGACCGCTTCGCCTCCTGGGAACGCCTGGTGCGCCGGATGGAGCCCGGCTGGTGGAGCGACGAGTTCTACCCCATCAGCGCCTACGACAACGACCTCGACTCCCGGGACGCCCTGGACGAGGTGATACGTGCGCTGCCGACGGAGGCGCGCGAGGGTGCGCTCGGGCAGCTGCTCGCGCGGCTGGACGCCCGCTTCCGCGCCGCCACCGTCCCGGACCCGGAGCGTTCACTTCGCCCCTGGGTGCGCCCGACGAACGCGAGGCCGGAAGAGGAACTCGGCGAGTGGTGGAAGCGCAAGCCGGTGCGCGTTCCCTGGGCCGAGTGATCTGTTCAATCAGGAGAAGACGCGCGTCCCGAAAGAAGGGCGGCCGGCCCGGACCGCCTTCGGGCCGCTCGGGGGAGCGGTGGAGATCCGGCCGGAGTCCGACGCACCCGGCTGGGTGAAGGCCGGCTGTCGGGCCACGACGCAGAACTGGAGCGGCTCCTGGAAGGGGAGAGGCCCGGACCGGTCCGGCCTTGGGTTTGACCCAAGTCCCCCCCGGGGTATTCTCCTCGGCTCGATTGGCGTCGGCCCTGCCCCATATGGCAGACTGTCCGAGTTGCTCGGTCGAGTGTTGATGCTGCGCGCCTCCCGCCGGGGGGACCGGAAGCGAGTCCCGCAGTACTCGTCGCCCTAACTGCCATCACGGCAGCGCTGGGGCGGACGTACGGGAATCTTCCGGGAAGTGTCAGCGCGGCACCGACCAGGCACCCGGTGGGCCTTCGCCCCCGGCCTGCGGTTCCGGAAGGGCCGTGCGCATTCCCAGCAGGGGTGTTCGAACAAGGGACATCCGTGTCAGCGGAAGAGCGACACGCCCGACCGCGTGGGTCGGAGGAACGAAGGCAGCAAAGGGAATCCACCGGGTTCCAGAGCGTGAGAAGAGACAGGACTACTGAGTAGCCATGGCGGGACAGAAGATCCGCATCCGGCTCAAGGCCTATGACCACGAGGTCATCGACTCTTCGGCGAAGAAGATCGTCGAGACGGTGACGCGCACTGGTGCGTCGGTCGCAGGCCCGGTGCCGCTGCCCACTGAGAAGAACGTGTACTGCGTCATCAAGTCGCCGCACAAGTACAAGGACTCGCGCGAGCACTTCGAGATGCGCACGCACAAGCGCCTGATCGACATCCTCGACCCGACCCCCAAGACCGTTGACTCTCTGATGCGACTCGACCTCCCGGCCGGTGTCGACATCGAGATCAAGCTCTGAAGGCCGGTGATCTGAGAATGGCTAAGCAGATCAAGGGCATCCTGGGCGAGAAGCTCGGCATGACGCAGGTGTGGGACGCGAACAACCGTGTTGTTCCGGTCACCGTCGTCAAGGCCGGCCCCAACGTCGTCACCCAGGTCCGCACGAACGACGTCGACGGCTACGAGTCCGTCCAGATCGCGTTCGGCGAGATCGACCCGCGCAAGGTGAACAAGCCCCTCAAGGGCCACTTCGCCAAGGCCGACGTCACTCCCCGCCGCCACCTCGTCGAGATCCGTACCGCTGACGCCAGCGAGTACACCCTCGGCCAGGAGATCACCGCTGAGGTGTTCGAGGCCGGCCTCAAGGTCGACGTGACCGGCAAGAGCAAGGGCAAGGGCTTCGCCGGTGTCATGAAGCGTCACAACTTCAAGGGCCTCGGCGCCGGACACGGCACCCAGCGCAAGCACCGCTCGCCCGGTTCCATCGGTGGCTGCGCCACCCCGGGCCGCGTGTTCAAGGGCCTCCGCATGGCGGGTCGCATGGGCAACGAGCGTGTCACCACCCAGAACCTGACCGTCCACGCCGTTGACGCGGAGAAGGGTCTGCTGCTCATCAAGGGCGCGGTTCCCGGTCCGAACGGCGGCCTCGTCCTGGTCCGCACCGCGGCCAAGGGGGCCTGAGGTACCGATGAGCACTGTTGACATCCTTTCGCCTGCCGGCGAGAAGACCGGTAGCGTCGAGCTCCCCGCGGAGATCTTCGGCGTGGAGAAGATCAGCATCCCGCTGATCCACCAGGTCGTCGTCGCGCAGAACGCCGCTGCCCGTCAGGGCACGCACAAGACCAAGACCCGCGGCGAGGTTCGCGGTGGCGGCAAGAAGCCGTACCGCCAGAAGGGCACCGGCCGCGCCCGCCAGGGTTCGACCCGTGCGCCGCAGTTCGCCGGCGGTGGCGTCGTCCACGGCCCGCAGCCGCGTGACTACTCGCAGCGGACCCCGAAGAAGATGAAGGCCGCGGCCCTGCGCCACGCCCTCACCGACCGGGCCCGCCACAACCGCATCCACGTCGTCTCCGGCGTGGTCGAGGGCGAGACCCCCTCCACCAAGGCCGCCAAGTCGCTGTTCGGCAAGATCTCGGAGCGCAAGAACCTGCTCCTGGTCGTCGACCGCGCCGACGAGGCCGCGTGGCTGTCCGCCCGCAACCTGCCCCAGATCCACATCCTGGAGCCGGGCCAGCTGAACACGTACGACGTTCTCGTCTCGGACGACGTGGTCTTCACCAAGGCCGCCTTCGAGTCCTTCGTGTCCGGCCCGAAGGCCAATGACACCGAAGGGAGCGAGGTCTGATGGCTATCCGTCACCCCGCTATCGCCTCCAAGGCGGCGAAGAAGGCCAAGGCCGCGCGCGTCGCCAAGGCGCGCCGCCACGCCGCCGAGGGCAAGAACACCGTCGAGACCCCGCTGAGCAAGTCCTTCACGGACCCCCGTGACGTGCTGCTCAAGCCGGTCGTCTCCGAGAAGAGCTACGCGCTTCTCGACGAGGGCAAGTACACGTTCGTCGTGGACCCGAGCGCCAACAAGACCCAGATCAAGCAGGCCGTCCAGGCGGTCTTCTCGGTCAAGGTCACCGGGGTCAACACGATCAACCGCCAGGGCAAGCGCAAGCGGACCCGCACCGGCTTCGGCCAGCGCGCGTCCACCAAGCGCGCGATCGTGACCCTCGCTGAGGGCGACCGTATCGACATCTTCGGCGGTCCGACCGCCTGAGGGCGGTCCGGATCGTCCGATATCGGACGAGGACTGAGAAATGGGAATCCGCAAGTACAAGCCGACTACGCCGGGCCGTCGCGGCTCCAGCGTCGCCGACTTCGTCGAGGTCACGCGGTCCACGCCGGAGAAGTCGTTGGTCCGCCCCCTGCACAGCAAGGGTGGCCGTAACAACTCCGGTCGTGTGACCGTCCGCCACCAGGGCGGTGGCCACAAGCGCGCCTACCGCGTGATCGACTTCCGTCGTCACGACAAGGACGGCGTGCCGGCGAAGGTCGCGCACATCGAGTACGACCCCAACCGCACCGCGCGCATCGCGCTGCTGCACTACGCCGACGGCGAGAAGCGCTACATCCTCGCCCCGCGCAACCTGCAGCAGGGTGACCGCGTCGAGAACGGTCCCGGGGCCGACATCAAGCCGGGCAACAACCTTGCCCTGCGCAACATCCCGGTCGGTACCACGCTGCACGCCATCGAGCTGCGTCCGGGCGGCGGTGCGAAGTTCGCCCGCTCCGCCGGCGCCTCGGTGCAGCTGCTCGCGAAGGAGGGCTCGATGGCCCACCTCCGCATGCCGTCCGGTGAGATCCGCCTGGTCGACCAGCGCTGCCGCGCCACGGTCGGCGAGGTGGGCAACGCCGAGCAGAGCAACATCAACTGGGGTAAGGCGGGCCGTAAGCGCTGGCTGGGCGTTCGCCCGACCGTGCGTGGTGTGGTCATGAACCCGGTGGACCACCCGCACGGTGGTGGCGAAGGCCGTACCTCGGGTGGTCGTCACCCGGTGTCCCCCTGGGGCAAGAAGGAAGGCCGTACTCGTTCGCCCAAGAAGGCGTCGAACAAGTACATCGTCCGCCGCCGCAAGACGAACAAGAAGCGCTAAGGACGGGTTGAGATGCCTCGTAGCTTGAAGAAGGGGCCCTTCGTCGACGACCACCTGATCAAGAAGGTGGACGCCCAGAACGAAGCCGGCACCAAGAACGTCATCAAGACCTGGTCCCGTCGCTCCATGATCGTGCCGGCCATGCTCGGCCACACGCTCGCGGTGCACAACGGCAAGACCCACATTCCGGTGTTCGTCACCGAGTCGATGGTCGGCCACAAGCTCGGCGAGTTCTCGCCGACGCGCACCTTCCGGGGTCACGTCAAGGACGACCGGAAGTCGAAGCGCCGCTAAGCGCGGGGTGGAATGACCATGACAGACACTGGAAGGACAACCATGGAAGCCAGGGCCCAGGCGCGGTACATCCGCGTCACGCCCATGAAGGCCCGCCGCGTGGTGGACCTCATCCGTGGCCTGAACGCCACGGAGGCTCAGGCGGTCCTGCGTTTCGCCCCGCAGGCCGCGAGCCAGCCGGTCGGCAAGGTGCTTGACAGCGCCATCGCCAACGCCGCGCACAACTACGACCACACCGATGTCGACAGCCTCTTCGTCTCCGAGGCCTACGTCGACGAGGGTCCGACCCTGAAGCGGTTCCGGCCGCGCGCCCAGGGCCGTGCCTACCGGATCCGCAAGCGGACCAGCCACATCACCGTGGTCGTCAGCAGCAAGGAAGGAACCCGGTAATGGGCCAGAAGGTAAACCCGCACGGGTTCCGGCTCGGTGTCACGACCGACTTCAAGTCGCGTTGGTACGCCGACAAGCTGTACAAGGACTACGTCAAGGAAGACGTCGCCATCCGTCGGATGATGACGTCCGGCATGGAGCGCGCCGGCATCTCCAAGGTCGAGATCGAGCGCACCCGTGACCGCGTGCGTGTGGACATCCACACCGCTCGTCCGGGCATCGTCATCGGCCGCCGCGGCGCCGAGGCCGACCGCATCCGCGGTGACCTCGAGAAGCTCACCGGCAAGCAGGTCCAGCTGAACATCCTCGAGGTCAAGAACCCCGAGACCGACGCTCAGCTGGTTGCCCAGGCCGTCGCCGAGCAGCTCTCCTCCCGCGTCTCCTTCCGCCGCGCCATGCGTAAGAGCATGCAGTCGGCGATGAAGGCCGGCGCCAAGGGCATCAAGATCCAGTGCGGTGGCCGCCTCGGTGGCGCCGAGATGTCCCGCTCGGAGTTCTACCGCGAGGGCCGCGTGCCCCTGCACACGCTCCGCGCGAACGTGGACTACGGCTTCTTCGAGGCCAAGACGACCTTCGGCCGCATCGGCGTGAAGGTCTGGATCTACAAGGGCGACGTCAAGAACATCGCCGAGGTCCGCGCCGAGAACGCTGCGGCCCGTGCGGGTAACCGCCCGGCCCGTGGTGGCGCCGACCGCCCGGCCCGTGGTGGCCGCGGTGGCGAGCGTGGCGGGCGCGGTCGTAAGCCGCAGCAGGCTGCCGGCGCCGAGGCCCCCAAGGCTGAGGCTCCCGCCGCCGCTCCGGCTGAGAGCACCGGAACGGAGGCCTGACCGTCATGCTGATCCCCCGTAGGGTCAAGCACCGCAAGCAGCACCACCCCAAGCGCAACGGCATGTCCAAGGGTGGCACGCAGGTTGCGTTCGGCGAGTACGGCATCCAGGCGCTGACCCCGGCCTACGTGACGAACCGCCAGATCGAGGCGGCTCGTATCGCGATGACCCGCCACATCAAGCGTGGCGGCAAGGTCTGGATCAACATCTACCCGGACCGCCCCCTCACCAAGAAGCCCGCCGAGACCCGCATGGGTTCGGGTAAGGGTTCTCCTGAGTGGTGGATCGCCAACGTCAAGCCCGGACGTGTGATGTTCGAGCTGTCGTACCCCAACGAGAAGATCGCGCGCGAGGCCCTGACCCGTGCGGCTCACAAGCTGCCGATGAAGTGCAAGATCGTCAAGCGCGAGGCAGGTGAAGCGTGATGTCGGCCGGTACCAAGGCGTCTGAGCTGCGCGAGCTGGGCAACGAGGAGCTTCTCGCGAAGCTTCGCGAGGCCAAGGAAGAGCTGTTCAACCTCCGCTTCCAGGCGGCGACGGGTCAGCTCGAGAACCACGGTCGGCTCAAGGCCGTCCGCAAGGACATCGCGCGGATCTACACCCTGATGCGTGAGCGCGAGCTGGGCATCGAGACGGTGGAGAGCGCCTGATGAGCGAGAGCAACGTGACTGAAGAGACCAAGACGGACCGCGGTTTCCGCAAGACCCGCGAGGGCCTGGTCGTCAGCGACAAGATGGACAAGACCGTCGTCGTCGCCGTCGAGGACCGCGTCAAGCACGCGCTGTACGGCAAGGTCATCCGTCGTACGAGCAAGCTCAAGGCCCACGACGAGCAGAACGCCGCGGGTGTCGGCGACCGTGTCCTCCTCATGGAGACCCGGCCGCTGTCCGCGACCAAGCGCTGGCGCGTCGTCGAGATCCTCGAGAAGGCCAAGTAATCCCTCCTAGGGGGACCCCCTAGGCATCGTTCCGCCAGGCTCGGGGTGGGTGTGCAACGTGCGCACCCGCCCCGGGAACCGGCAGACAATCAGGAGATAGACGTGATCCAGCAGGAGTCGCGACTGCGTGTCGCCGACAACACTGGTGCGAAGGAGATCCTTTGCATCCGTGTGCTCGGCGGCTCCGGTCGCCGCTACGCGGGTATCGGTGACGTCATCGTCGCCACCGTCAAGGACGCGATCCCCGGCGGCAACGTGAAGAAGGGTGACGTCATCAAGGCGGTCATCGTTCGCACCGTCAAGGAGCGCCGCCGTCCGGACGGCTCGTACATCCGCTTCGACGAGAACGCCGCCGTCATTCTCAAGAACGACGGCGACCCTCGTGGCACCCGTATCTTCGGCCCGGTCGGCCGGGAGCTGCGCGAGAAGAAGTTCATGAAGATCATCTCCCTCGCGCCGGAGGTGCTGTGAGCATGAAGATCAAGAAGGGCGACCTGGTTCAGGTCATCACCGGTAAGGACAAGGGCAAGCAGGGCAAGGTCATCGCGGCCTTCCCCCGCGAGGACCGCGTCCTGGTCGAGGGTGTCAACCGGGTCAAGAAGCACACCAAGGCCGGTCCGACGGCTCGCGGTTCGCAGGCCGGCGGCATCGTCACCACCGAGGCGCCGATCCACGTCTCCAACGTCCAGCTGGTCGTGGAGAAGGACGGCAACAAGGTCGTGACCCGCGTCGGTTACCGCTTCGACGACGAAGGCAACAAGATCCGCGTTGCCAAGCGGACGGGTGAGGACATCTGATGACGACCACCACCAGCCCGCGTCTGAAGCAGAAGTACCGTGAGGAGATCACGGGCAAGCTGCGTGACGAGTTCAAGTACGAGAACGTCATGCAGATCCCCGGTCTCGTCAAGATCGTGGTCAACATGGGTGTGGGCGACGCCGCCCGCGACTCCAAGCTGATCGAGGGCGCCATCCGCGACCTCACCACGATCACCGGTCAGAAGCCGGCCGTCACCAAGGCCCGCAAGTCCATCGCGCAGTTCAAGCTGCGTGAGGGCCAGCCGATCGGTGCCCACGTCACGCTCCGTGGCGACCGCATGTGGGAGTTCCTGGACCGCACCCTGTCGCTCGCGCTGCCGCGCATCCGCGACTTCCGCGGCCTGTCCCCCAAGCAGTTCGACGGCCGTGGCAACTACACCTTCGGTCTCACGGAGCAGGTCATGTTCCACGAGATCGACCAGGACAAGATCGACCGCACCCGGGGTATGGACATCACCGTGGTGACCACGGCGACCAACGACGCTGAGGGCCGCGCGCTCCTTCGTCACCTCGGCTTCCCCTTCAAGGAGGCGTGAGCGAGATGGCGAAGAAGGCTCTGATCGCTAAGGCTGCTCGCAAGCCCAAGTTCGGTGTGCGTGGCTACACCCGCTGCCAGCGCTGCGGCCGCCCGCACTCCGTGTACCGCAAGTTCGGCCTCTGCCGCGTGTGCCTTCGTGAGATGGCTCACCGTGGCGAGCTGCCGGGCGTGACCAAGAGCTCCTGGTAATCCCCCGAATAGGGGATTCGCAGGGCTCTCGGTAAGCATCTGGGGCGGCAGGACGCCCAGCCCACATGCCTTAGGCTTGTGGGGTTGGGCGTCTGCCGCCGCCCTTACGACTTACTACGCCGTAGGTCCACCGCGCCGCACCCGTCCCGTCTCGGATCGGGGAGAGGGATGGCGCACCAGGAAACCCCGGCGAGAGAGGCCACAGGCCAATTCATGACCATGACTGATCCGATCGCAGACATGCTGACGCGTCTGCGGAACGCGAACTCGGCGTACCACGACTCCGTGACGATGCCGGCGTCCAAGATCAAGTCGCACATCGCGGAGATCCTCCAGCAGGAGGGCTTCATCACGGGCTGGAAGGTCGAGGACGCCGAGGTCGGCAAGAACCTCGTCCTGGAGCTGAAGTTCGGCCCCAACCGTGAGCGCTCCATCGCGGGCATCAAGCGGATCTCCAAGCCCGGTCTCCGGGTGTACGCGAAGTCCACCAACCTGCCGAAGGTTCTGGGCGGCCTGGGCGTGGCCATCATCTCCACGTCGCACGGGCTCCTGACCGACAAGCAGGCGCAGAAGAAGGGCGTGGGTGGGGAAGTCCTCGCCTACGTCTGGTAATTCGGGAACGGAGGAGAGACAGCAATGTCGCGTATCGGCAAGCTCCCCATCCCGGTTCCCGCCGGCGTGGACGTCACCATCGACGGCCGTACGGTCGCGGTCAAGGGCCCCAAGGGCGAACTGACCCACACCGTCATCGCGCCGATCGACATCGCTAAGGCCGAGGACGGCACCCTTCAGGTGCTGCGGCCCAACGACGAGCGGCAGAGCAAGGCCCTGCACGGCCTGTCCCGCACGCTGGTGGCGAACATGATCACCGGTGTGACCACGGGATACGTCAAGAAGCTCGAAATCAGCGGTGTCGGTTACCGTGTCGTGGCCAAGGGCTCCAACCTGGAGTTCTCCCTGGGCTACAGCCACCCGATCCTGGTCGAGGCCCCCGAGGGCATCACCTTCAAGGTGGAGTCCCCGACCCGTTTCTCGGTCGAGGGCATCGACAAGCAGAAGGTCGGCGAGGTTGCGGCCAACATCCGCAAGCTGCGCAAGCCCGACCCGTACAAGGCCAAGGGCGTCAAGTACGAGGGCGAAGTCATCCGCCGCAAGGTCGGAAAGGCGGGTAAGTAAGCCATGGCATACGGACAGAAGATCCTTAAGGGCGACGCCTACAAGCGCGCCGCGATCAAGCGCCGCCACATCCGGATCCGTAAGCACATCAACGGTACGGCGGAGCGTCCGCGTCTGGTCGTTACCCGCTCGAACCGCCACATCGTGGCCCAGGTGATCGACGACATCAAGGGTCACACCCTGGCGTCGGCGTCCACCCTGGACACGTCGATCCGCGGTGGCGAGGGCGACAAGTCCGCGCAGGCCAAGCAGGTCGGCGCCCTGGTCGCCGAGCGCGCCAAGGCCGCCGGTGTCGAGGCCGTCGTGTTCGACCGTGGTGGTAACCAGTACGCGGGGCGCATCGCCGCCCTGGCGGACGCCGCCCGCGAGGCCGGACTCAAGTTCTGAGTCGGTTCCGTAGCTAGCGGAAACAGAGAGAGGTAATTCCAATGGCTGGACCCCAGCGCCGCGGTGGCGGTGCCGGTGGCGGCGAGCGGCGGGACCGGAAGGGCCGTGACGGCGGCGCTGCTGCCGCCGAGAAGACCGCGTACGTTGAGCGCGTCGTCGCGATCAACCGCGTCGCCAAGGTTGTGAAGGGTGGTCGTCGCTTCAGCTTCACCGCGCTGGTCGTGGTGGGCGACGGTGACGGCACCGTGGGTGTCGGATACGGCAAGGCCAAGGAGGTGCCGGCCGCCATCGCCAAGGGTGTTGAGGAGGCCAAGAAGCACTTCTTCAAGGTCCCCCGCATCCAGGGCACCATCCCGCACCCCATCCAGGGTGAGAAGGCTGCCGGCGTCGTGCTCCTGAAGCCCGCGTCGCCCGGTACCGGTGTTATCGCCGGTGGTCCGGTGCGTGCCGTGCTCGAGTGCGCCGGTATCCACGACGTGCTGTCGAAGTCGCTCGGCTCCGACAACGCGATCAACATCGTGCACGCGACCGTGGAGGCCCTGAAGGGTCTGCAGCGTCCCGAGGAGATCGCGGCCCGCCGTGGTCTGCCGCTCGAGGACGTCGCCCCCGCGGCTCTTCTCCGTGCGCGTGCCGGGGCGGGTGCGTAATCATGGCGCAGCTCAAGATTACGCAGGTCAAGTCCTACATCGGCAGCAAGCAGAACCACCGTGACACCCTGCGTTCCCTTGGTCTCAAGGGCATCAACACGCAGGTCGTCAAGGAGGATCGTCCCGAGTTCCGCGGCATGGTGCACACCGTCCGCCACCTCGTGACGGTCGAGGAGGTCGACTGATCATGGCGGAGCAGAACCCGCTCAAGATCCACAACCTCCGTCCCGCCCCGGGCGCCAAGACTGCCAAGACCCGTGTCGGTCGTGGTGAGGCGTCGAAGGGTAAGACGGCCGGTCGTGGTACCAAGGGCACGAAGGCCCGTTACCAGGTTCCGGAGCGCTTCGAGGGTGGCCAGATGCCGCTCCACATGCGTCTCCCGAAGCTGAAGGGCTTCAAGAACCCGTTCAAGACCGAGTTCCAGGTCGTGAACCTCGACAAGCTGGCCGCGCTCTACCCCGAGGGTGGCGAGGTCACCGTCGAGGGTCTGGTGGCCAAGGGGGCCGTTCGCAAGAACAGCCTCGTCAAGGTCCTCGGCCAGGGCGAGATCTCCGTGGCGCTGCAGGTGACGGTCGACGCCGTCTCCGGCTCCGCCAAGGAGAAGATCACCGCCGCCGGCGGTTCCGTCACCGAGCTCGTCTGAACACCACAGGCGTCTCGATGACCTGAGCGATCCCGACCGGGGATACCCCACAAATGGGGTATCCCCGGTTGGTCGTTCCTAGGGCGGCAGTCTCGCCGGTAAGGTG
Source organism: Streptomyces sp. AK010 (assembly GCF_014207295.1). Lineage (NCBI taxonomy): Bacteria > Bacillati > Actinomycetota > Actinomycetes > Kitasatosporales > Streptomycetaceae > Streptomyces > Streptomyces sp. AK010. The sequence continues at coordinate 12,885 of NZ_JACHCX010000034.1, read as the reverse complement.
GCTTGCACTGCCCTCTTTTCACAGGGTGCTTCACTTCGGGCACTCTGAGCGGCAGTTGACCGTTACCTATTCGTCGAACCTCAAGACCGTCACCCTTGACGCAGTTGCGCGGGGGTCGCAGGAGGCACCGTGCTCACCGCGTTCGCCCGGGCGTTCAAGACGCCCGACCTGCGCAAGAAGCTGCTCTTCACGCTCGGCATCATCGTGGTCTACCGGGTCGGTACGCACATCCCGATCCCAGGCGTCGACTACCGGAACGTCCAGACCTGTATCGACAACGCCCAGGCCAACCAGGGTCTCTTCGGCCTGGTGAACATGTTCAGCGGCGGCGCGCTGCTGCAGATCACGATCTTCGCGCTGGGCATCATGCCGTACATCACGGCGAGCATCATTCTGCAGCTGCTGACCGTGGTGATCCCGCGCCTGGAAGCCCTGAAGAAGGAGGGCCAGGCCGGTACGGCGAAGATCACGCAGTACACCCGTTACCTGACGATCGCCCTCGCGATTCTCCAGGGCACCGGCCTCGTCGCCACTGCCCGCAGCGGCGCTCTGTTCACCGGCTGCCCGGTGGCCAGCCAGATCGTCCCCGACCAGTCGATCTTCGTCACCATCACCATGGTCATCACGATGACCGCCGGTACGGCGGCCGTGATGTGGCTCGGTGAGCTCATCACCGACCGCGGCATCGGCAACGGCATGTCGATCCTGATGTTCATCTCGATCGCCGCCACCTTCCCGTCCGCGCTGTGGGCCATCAAGCAGGAGGGCTCCCTGGCCGGCGGCTGGATCGAGTTCGGCACGGTCATCCTGGTCGGCTTCGCCATGGTCGGCCTGGTGGTCTTCGTCGAGCAGGCCCAGCGCCGTATCCCGGTGCAGTACGCCAAGCGCATGATCGGCCGCCGCTCCTACGGCGGTACGTCCACCTACATCCCGCTCAAGGTGAACCAGGCGGGTGTGATCCCCGTCATCTTCGCCTCGTCGCTGCTCTACATCCCGGCGCTGATCGCTCAGTTCGCCGGAGGCAAGTCGGAGTGGAAGACCTGGATCGAGCAACACTTCGTCAAGGGCGACCACCCGTACTACATCATTACGTACTTCCTGCTGATCGTTTTCTTCGCGTTCTTCTACGTGGCCATCTCGTTCAACCCCGAGGAAGTCGCGGACAACATGAAGAAGTATGGTGGCTTCATCCCGGGCATCCGGGCTGGCCGACCGACCGCTGAGTACCTGAGCTACGTACTCAACCGGATCACCTGGCCGGGTTCGCTGTACTTGGGGCTGATCGCTCTCGTGCCGACGATGGCGTTGGCTGGTTTCGGGGCAAACCAGAACTTCCCGTTCGGCGGGACCAGCATCCTGATCATCGTGGGTGTCGGTCTCGAGACCGTGAAGCAGATTGAGAGCCAGCTCCAGCAGCGCAATTACGAAGGGTTCCTCCGCTGATGCGTATCGTCCTCGTCGGGCCGCCGGGCGCCGGTAAGGGAACGCAGGCCGCGTTCCTGGCCAGAAACCTGTCGATCCCGCACATCTCCACGGGCGACCTGTTCCGGGCCAACATCAGCCGGCAGACGGAACTCGGCAAACTGGCGAAGTCCTACATGGACGCGGGCAACCTCGTGCCCGACGAGGTCACCATCGCCATGGCGAAGGACCGCATGGAGCAGCCGGACGCCGAGAACGGTTTCCTGCTGGACGGCTTCCCCCGCAACGTGTCGCAGGCCGAGGCGCTCGACGAGCTGCTCGAGGCCGAGAACATGCAGCTCGACGCGGTGCTGGACCTGGAGGTCCCCGAGGACGAGGTGGTCAAGCGCATCGCCGGCCGCCGCATCTGCCGCAACGACTCCTCGCACGTCTTCCACGTGACGTACAAGCAGCCGGCCAAGGACGGCGTCTGCGACGTCTGCGGCGGCGAGCTGTACCAGCGGGACGACGACTCCGAGGAGACGGTCCGTACGCGGCTGGAGGTCTACCACACCCAGACCGAGCCGATCATCGACTACTACAAGGCCCAGGGCCTGGTGGTCACGATCTCCGCGCTCGGCAAGGTGGAGGACGTCACGACGCGCGCCATGGAGGCGCTGAAGCGTGGCGGGGACGGCAAGTAGTCGTCCGTGCACCGCTACGGCCGCGGTTCCCCTCGGGGGGCCGCGGCTGCTGTGTGGGCGGGGTCCGGCGCGCGGCCCCGTATCGTTGAAGGCGTTCGCCGTCCCCGAAGGTCCAGAAAGGCCGTAGCTCCCATGGTGCAGATCAAGAGCCCCGAGCAGATCGCCAAGATGCGTGAGGCGGGGCTGGTCGTCGCGGCCATCCACGCGGCGACCGGTGAGGCCGCGGTGCCCGGGGCGACGACGAGGGATCTGGACCAGGTCGCCCGCAAGGTCCTCGCCGAACACAACGCCAAGCCGAACTTCCTCGGCTACGGCGGCTTCCCGGCGACCATCTGCACGTCCGTGAACGAGGTCGTCGTCCACGGCATCCCGTCCGACGACGTCGTCCTCAAGGACGGGGACGTCATCTCCATCGACTGCGGCGCGATCATCGACGGCTGGCACGGCGACGCGGCCTTCACGGCCTTCGTGGGCTCCGGTCACGCTCCGGAGCTCGTCGAGCTCTCCCGGGTGACCGAGGAGTCGATGTGGGCCGGCATCGCCGCGATGAAGCAGGGAAACCGCCTGGTCGACGTCTCCCGGGCCATCGAGACCTACATCCGCCGCCAGCCCAAGCCCGGCGGCGGCAAGTACGGGATCATCGAGGACTACGGCGGCCACGGCATCGGCACCGAGATGCACATGGACCCGCACCTGCTGAACTACGTCGACCGGCGGCGTGGCAAGGGGCCGAAGCTGGTGCCCGGGTTCTGCCTCGCGATCGAGCCGATGGTGTCCCTGGGGACGCCGAAGACGGAGGTCCTCCAGGACGACTGGACCGTCATCACGACGGACGGTACGTGGTCGTCTCACTGGGAGCACTCTGTCGCTCTGACGGAGGAGGGGCCGCTGGTGCTGACGGCTCCGGACGGAGGCAAGGCGAAGCTCGCCGAGCTGGGGATCGTGGCTGCGCCGGATCCGCTGGGCTGAGTCTGCCGGGGTGGGGTGCCGGGCACGTCGGCGGCTGCGGGCGCGTCGAGGCTTGTCGCGCCCACGCGGCGGAGCCGCATCTCGACACAGCCCCGCGCCCCTTTCGGGGCGCTTAAAGCTGTCTCCGGCGGGGCAGACTTCCCCGATTCGTGTTTCCGAGGGCCCTGACGTAGACTGACTCGTCGGCTCTTGTGTACCCGCATGCCTGCATGCGCCCCGCACAGAGTCGATCAAGGTAGTCGATTCGAAGGGCGAAGCGTGGCCAAGAAGCAAGGTGCCATCGAGATCGAGGGCACTGTCGTCGAGTCTCTTCCGAACGCCATGTTCAAGGTCGAGCTCCAGAACGGCCACCAGGTCCTGGCACACATCAGCGGCAAGATGCGTATGCACTACATCCGCATCCTCCCTGACGACCGGGTCGTGGTGGAGCTGTCTCCGTACGACCTGACGCGTGGCCGGATCGTCTACCGCTACAAGTAGATCTTGCCTGCGCCCCGGTTTCCGGGGTGGTGGCACTGACCCGGAGAACCTCACCCATGAAGGTCAAGCCGAGCGTCAAGAAGATCTGCGACAAGTGCAGGGTGATCCGCCGTCACGGCCGGGTCATGGTCATCTGCGACAACCCGCGCCACAAGCAGCGCCAGGGCTGACGCACGACCGATCCCTCTGCATTCCTCGCAGGGATTCGCGCGACGCAAGCTGAATATGTTCATACGCAGGACCCAGACCCCCGGGTCTGACACCCCCGGTCGGAGGCCGGGGACCCAGTTCGTACCTGGTACGGCGACTGGGATTCGGTTCTGTGGAAGACCTCCGTCAAGTAACTGGAGCCATTGAATGGCACGCGTTTCCGGTGTTGACATCCCGCGCGAAAAGCGCGTGGAGATCGCCCTCACCTACGTGTTCGGCATCGGCCGGACCCTCTCGCAGCAGACGCTGGCCGCCACCGGCGTCGACCCGAACACCCGCGTTCGCGACCTCTCCGAGGAGCAGCTCGTCGCGATCCGCGAGTACGTCGACAACAACATCAAGACCGAGGGTGACCTCCGTCGCGAGGTTCAGGCCGACATCCGCCGCAAGGTCGAGATCGGTACCTACCAGGGTCTGCGTCACCGTCGCGGCCTGCCCGTCCGCGGTCAGCGCACCAGCACGAACGCTCGTACCCGCAAGGGCCCGCGTCGCGCCATCGCCGGTAAGAAGAAGCCGGGCAAGAAGTAGTCCTCAGCGGACGCTTATCAGCGGTCTTCGCTGTAGGACCGACCACCTCCCGTAGGAGTTATAGATGCCCCCCAAGGGTCGTCAGGGCGCTGCCAAGAAGGTGCGCCGCAAGGAAAAGAAGAACGTCGCTCACGGCCACGCGCACATCAAGAGCACGTTCAACAACACGATCGTCTCGATCACGGACCCCTCGGGCAACGTGATCTCCTGGGCCTCCGCCGGCCACGTCGGCTTCAAGGGCTCGCGCAAGTCGACCCCCTTCGCCGCGCAGATGGCCGCCGAGTCGGCCGCCCGTCGCGCGCAGGAGCACGGCATGCGCAAGGTGGACGTGTTCGTCAAGGGTCCCGGCTCCGGCCGTGAGACCGCGATCCGCTCCCTCCAGGCCACCGGCCTCGAGGTCGGTTCGATCCAGGACGTCACGCCGACCCCGCACAACGGCTGCCGTCCGCCGAAGCGCCGCCGCGTCTGACCCTTCGGGGCGGGTGTACGGCCGCTTGTCGGTCTGAGGGTTTTCGGGCGGTATGGCTCTTCGGGGCCATATCGCCCGTACCCTTGTAACTGCAACACAGATCGGGCTGCCGCCCGATGGCAAGGGCATCAAATAGTGGGTGCCCCTGACTGAAGGACTCACCACATGCTGATCGCTCAGCGTCCCTCGTTGACCGAAGAGGTCGTCGACGAATTCCGCTCCCGGTTCGTGATCGAGCCGCTGGAGCCGGGCTTCGGTTACACCCTCGGCAACTCCCTGCGCCGGACCCTCCTGTCCTCGATCCCGGGTGCGGCGGTCACGTCCATCCGCATCGACGGCGTGCTGCACGAGTTCACCACCGTGCCGGGCGTCAAGGAGGACGTCACCGACCTGATCCTCAACATCAAGCAGCTGGTCGTCTCCTCGGAGCACGACGAGCCGGTCGTGATGTACCTGCGCAAGCAGGGCCCGGGTCTGGTCACCGCCGCCGACATCGCGCCCCCGGCCGGTGTCGAGGTGCACAACCCCGACCTCGTCCTCGCCACGCTCAACGGCAAGGGCAAGCTGGAGATGGAGCTCACGGTCGAGCGTGGCCGCGGTTACGTCTCCGCCGTGCAGAACAAGCAGGTCGGTCAGGAGATCGGGCGCATCCCGGTCGACTCGATCTACTCGCCGGTTCTCAAGGTCACCTACAAGGTCGAGGCCACGCGTGTCGAGCAGCGGACCGACTTCGACAAGCTGATCGTCGACGTCGAGACCAAGCAGGCCATGCGCCCGCGTGACGCCATGGCGTCCGCCGGTAAGACCCTGGTCGAGCTGTTCGGTCTCGCCCGCGAGCTGAACATCGACGCCGAGGGCATCGACATGGGCCCGTCCCCCACGGACGCCGCCCTGGCCGCCGATCTGGCGCTGCCGATCGAGGAGCTGGAGCTCACGGTCCGCTCCTACAACTGCCTCAAGCGTGAGGGCATCCACTCCGTGGGTGAGCTCGTGGCGCGTTCCGAGGCCGACCTGCTCGACATCCGCAACTTCGGTGCGAAGTCGATCGACGAGGTCAAGGCGAAGCTGGCGGGTATGGGCCTCGCGCTCAAGGACTCGCCTCCCGGGTTCGACCCGACCGCTGCCGCCGACGCCTTCGGTGCGGACGACGACGCGGACGCCGGTTTCGTGGAGACCGAGCAGTACTGAGTCCTCCGCGGGGAGGCCGTACTGCGTCTGCGGGCCGGTTGTGGCTGGTCGCGCCCACGCGACGGAGTCGCGATCGACACCGCCCCGCGCCCCTTCCAGGCCCCCTGCGGGGGGCCCGGATCTCCGACGGGCAAACCCGCTCGCTCGGATACTGACCCCGGTACCTGATACGGCCGGGGCAGACACCTAGGAGAAACACCATGCCGAAGCCCACCAAGGGTGCCCGTATGGGCGGCAGCGCCGCGCACGAGAAGCTGCTCCTCGCGAACCTCGCGAAGGCGCTCTTCGAGCACGGCCGCATCACCACCACCGAGGCGAAGGCGCGCAAGCTGCGTCCGTACGCCGAGCGTCTGGTCACCAAGGCGAAGAAGGGCGACCTTCACAACCGCCGTCAGGTGCTCCAGGTCATCACGGACAAGAGCATCGTGCACACGCTCTTCACCGAGATCGGCCCGCGCTACGAGAACCGTCCGGGTGGCTACACCCGCATCACCAAGATCGGTAACCGCCGTGGCGACAACGCGCCCATGGCTGTCATCGAGCTGGTCGAGGCGCTGACGGTCGCGCAGGAGGCCACGGGCGAGGCCGAGGCCGCGACCAAGCGCGCCGCGAAGGACAACGAGGCTGCCGAGGCTCAGGTCGACACGACCAAGGCCGAGAACGCCGAGGAGTCCAAGGACGCGTAAGCGTCTGCCGGGGGACTGTCCGCAGGCGGCTTGCGATGCGTCGTGGCTGTTCGAGCAGTTCCCCGCGCCCCTGAAGGGCGTTGTTGGCGGGTCCGTTCCCTCTAGGAGGGGCGGGCCCGCCTTCGTGTGGTGAGAGGATCCTGGGGTGAGTGACGAAGCAGAGGCCGGGCACGTCCGGGTCCGGCTCGATCTGTCGTACGACGGGAGCAAGTTCTCCGGGTGGGCCAAGCAGGCCGGGGGGCGGCGGACGGTGCAGGGGGAGATCGAGGACGCCCTGCGGACCGTGACGCGGTCGCGGGAGACGTACGAGCTGACCGTCGCGGGGCGTACCGATGCCGGCGTGCACGCGCGCGGGCAGGTCGCGCACGTGGATCTGCCGCGTGAGGTGTGGGCCGAGCACCACCAGAAGCTGCTCAAGCGGCTCGCCGGACGGCTGCCCCGGGACGTGCGGGTCTGGGCCCTCAGGGAGGCTCCCAGCGGATTCAACGCCCGCTTCTCGGCGGTGTGGAGGCGCTACGCGTACCGGGTGACCGACAACCCCGGGGGCGTGGACCCGCTGCTGCGCGGTCATGTGCTGTGGCACGACTGGCCCCTCGACGTCGACGCCATGAACGAGGCCGCCCGGGGGCTGCTGGGCGAGCACGACTTCGCCGCCTACTGCAAGAAGCGGGAGGGCGCGACCACCATCCGCACGCTCCAGGAGCTCAGCCTGGTGCGGGGCGACGACGGGATCATCACCGCCACCGTGCGGGCCGACGCCTTCTGCCACAACATGGTGCGCTCGCTCATCGGGGCGCTGCTGTTCGTCGGGGACGGGCACCGGCCCGCCGACTGGCCCGGGAAGGTGCTGGCGGCCGGTGTGCGGGACTCGGCCGTGCACGTCGTACGGCCGCACGGGCTGACGCTGGAGGAGGTCGGCTACCCGGCCGACGAACTGCTCGCCGCGCGCAGCAAGGAGGCGCGGAACAAGCGGTCGTTGCCGTCGGCCGGCTGCTGCTGACGTCCGGTCACTCGTCGGCCGCGGCCGAGGCCTGGGCTTCGCCGCGGCGGCGGATCTGGTTGAACGTGAACTGGCCCAGGTCGTCCCCGGTCTTGTAGACCGCGGTGTCCTTGGGCGTCACGTCCTTGCCGTCGGTGAAGCCGGCGTTGGTGAAGTAGGCGTAGCGGCCGTAGGAGTTGCTGGTCGTGCGGCAGAAGCCGGACTCGCAGAACGGCTTCACGCCGCCGCCGGAGAGCGACTTGATGAAACTCTTCTTGGTGCTCTGCCCCTTGGCCTTGGCGGCCTGGGCCTCGGTGTCGAAGACGGCCACGCCGACCGTCACCGCCATCTGGTCCTTGAGGTAGGTCACGCGTATCAGGCGGGTGCAGTCGTTCCCGGTGAGGATCTTGGGGAGGGTGCCGCCGGCCGCCGAGGCGCAGTTCCTCGTGTCCGCCGTGGGGCCCTTCTGGTAGACCGTCTCGCCCATGGTGAGCTGGGTGCCCGGGAAGAGGGTGGCCGGGCTGAGCGGGGCCTTGTCCTTCTTCGCGCTGGCGATGAAGTCCTTCGGGTCCAGCGGGGGAGGGGCGCTGGTCGGGGCGAACGACGGGGCCGAGGCGGTCTGGCTCGGGATGTCGGCCGACGGCAGGGAGGTCGGGTTCCCCTTGCTGTCGCCGCCCGCCGAGACGACGGCCACGGCGACGGCGGTGCCGATCGCGACCGTGGCCAGCGCGCCACCGCCGATCATCAGCACCCGGCGGCGCTTGTTGCGGGCCTCGGAGGCTTCAGCGAGCGCCGCCCAGTCCGGCGACTGGGCGCCCCCGCTGCTCCAGGGCTGCTGCGACTGCGGTTTCCAGGGATCCCACTGGGACTGAGGTCCCCCCTGCTGCCCATAGCTCATGGGCCGCATCTTAGACGGGGCAAGGGGTGTGCTGGTCCGCCCGAATCGGCCCTGGAGCCCCTAGCGTTCCTCCCATGCGCACGGGCAAAGGCGACATCTCCGGGTGGTTGGGGCGACTGCTGCCGGCCGTGCTGTTGCTGGGGTTCCTGCTGTCGTGGCCGGTCCTCACGGCCGGGGTGTGGCCGTCCGTCGTGGTGGGGGCGCTGGGGGCGTGCCGTCGGCCGCGCGGTGGCGGATCCGTGCTGCGCTGGTGCGCCGCGGTCGCCGTCGACGTGGCACTCTCGTCGGTGTTTCCGTTCGCGCGGCCGGTGCGGCGCCGGACGCTGCGCAGGATCGTCACGCTCTGTGCCGTCCTGTACGCCTCGGTGACCGGGCGGCTGCGGTGATACCGCGTTTTGACCCTTGTGGTGTACCCCGGTATTCTGCTTGTTCGTTGTGTATTGGCTTGCTCATTCTCACGGGACGGGCCCTTACACCGGTCCACCGGGCCGATGACCAGCGACCCCACGTACGCGGTATGCGTCGCCGCAGTGCGGTCCAGGCTGTCGTGATCGTTTCGGTGACCAGTTATGGACCATTCACTCGAAGCGAAGGCTACGAACCGTGCGTACGTACAGCCCCAAGCCCGGCGATGTGACGCGCCAGTGGCACGTCATCGACGCCCAGGACGTTGTCCTGGGTCGTCTCGCCACCACTGCCGCGACGCTCCTCCGGGGCAAGCACAAGCCGATCTACGCCCCCCACGTGGACGCTGGTGACTTCGTCATCATCATCAACGCGGACAAGGTGCACCTGTCCGGCAACAAGCGGACCCAGAAGATGGCGTACCGCCACTCCGGCTACCCGGGTGGTCTGCGCTCCGTCCGTTACGACGAGCTCCTCGACAAGAACCCCGAGAAGGCCATCGAGAAGGCCGTCAAGGGCATGCTCCCCAAGAACACGCTGGGCCGTCAGATGCTCTCGAAGCTGAAGGTCTACAAGGGTGACCAGCACCCGCACGGCGCGCAGCAGCCGCAGCCGTACGAGATCACCCAGGTCGCGCAGTAAGTCCGGCCACCCCCAAGACTGAACAGAATTCTGAGGAGAATCGTGGCCGAGACCACTGCCGAGCAGCCGCTCGAAGAGCTTGACATCGACAGCTACACCACCGAGTCCGAGGTCCCCGTCGAGGGTGAGTACACCTCGGAGTCCATGGCCTCCCGCTTCGGTGAGCCCCAGCCGGCCGCCGGCCTGGGCCGTCGTAAGAACGCCATCGCCCGCGTCCGGATCGTCCCGGGCACCGGCAAGTGGAAGATCAACGGTCGCACCCTCGAGGACTACTTCCCGAACAAGGTGCACCAGCAGGAAGTCAACGAGCCCTTCAAGGTGCTCGAGCTCGACGACCGCTACGACGTCGTCGCCCGCATCTCCGGCGGCGGTGTCTCCGGTCAGGCCGGTGCGCTCCGTCTCGGTGTCGCCCGTGCGCTGAACGAGGCGGACGTCGACAACAACCGCGGCCCGCTGAAGAAGGCCGGCTTCCTCAAGCGCGACGACCGTGCGGTCGAGCGCAAGAAGGCCGGTCTGAAGAAGGCCCGCAAGGCTCCGCAGTACAGCAAGCGCTAAACGCGACGCCCGTCCTGGCGACTGGCTTCGCAACGATCGCCCCGGCGGCACGGTTGTGCTGCCGGGGCGGTTTCGTTTACACAACCCCTACAGCCCCCGGACAGTCTCAGGGGGTGTACTCGGGGATGTGAGCCGCATTCTCTTCAGCAATTCGGAGGACACCACTGTGGGACGACTCTTCGGCACGGACGGCGTGCGCGGTGTCGCCAACGCGGATCTGACGGCGGAGATGGCCCTGGGCCTCTCCGTGGCCGCGGCACACGTACTGGCCGAGGCGGGCACGTTCGAAGGACACCGGCCGAGGGCCGTGGTCGGGCGTGACCCCCGTGCGTCCGGGGAGTTCCTGGAAGCCGCCGTGGTCGCGGGCCTCGCCAGCGCCGGCGTGGACGTCCTGCGGGTCGGCGTGCTGCCGACGCCCGCCGTGGCGTTCCTGACCGGGGAGCTCGGCGCCGACCTCGGTGTGATGCTCTCCGCGAGCCACAACGCCATGCCCGACAACGGCATCAAGTTCTTCGCCCGCGGTGGGCACAAGCTCGCCGACGAACTGGAGGACCGGATCGAGTCCCTCTACGAGGAGCACCGCACCGGCGCCCCGTGGGACCGGCCGACCGGGTCCGGGGTGGGCCGCGTACGCGACTACGAAGAGGGCTCCGACCGGTACGTCGCGCATCTGCTGGGTGTCCTGCCCAACCGGCTCGACGGGCTGAAGGTCGTCCTCGACGAAGCGCACGGCGCCGCCGCCCGGGTGTCGCCGGAGGCGTTCCAGCGGGCCGGTGCCGAGGTCGTCACGATCGGGGCCGAGCCGGACGGGCTCAACATCAACGACGGGTGCGGTTCGACGCACCTGGACAAGATCAAGGCCGCCGTCGTCGAGCACGGCGCCGATCTCGGCATCGCGCACGACGGTGACGCCGACCGGTGCCTCGCCGTCGACCACACGGGCGCGGAGGTGGACGGGGACCAGATCCTCGCCGTGCTCGCGCTGGCGATGCGGGAGCGGTCCGTGCTGCGGGCCGACACGGTCGTGGCCACGGTGATGTCCAACCTCGGGTTCAAGCTCGCCATGGAGCGGGAGGGCATCCGACTGGTGCAGACCGCCGTCGGTGACCGGTACGTGCTCGAGGAGATGAAGCAGCACGGGTTCGCCCTCGGAGGCGAGCAGTCCGGGCACGTCATCATCCTCGACCACGCGACGACCGGCGACGGGACGCTGACCGGGCTGCTGCTGGCGGCGCGGGTGGCGCAGAGCGGGCGTACGCTCGCGGATCTCGCCGGGGTCATGGAGCGGCTGCCGCAGGTACTGATCAATGTGCCGGATGTCGACAGGACGCGGGTGGGGACGTCCGCAGAGCTGTCGGCGGCGGTCTCGGACGCGGAGCGGGAGCTCGGGGAGACCGGGCGGGTGCTGCTGCGGCCCTCCGGGACCGAGCCGTTGGTCCGGGTGATGGTCGAGGCGGCCGATATCGAGCAGGCTCGGTCTGTCGCGGGGCGGCTGGCTGATGCGGTGAAGTCCGCGCTGGGTTGATGAACGGGCAGGGGGTGGGGGCTGCGGTGGTCTGCGGGCTGACCGTCCGTCATGGCTTGTCGCGCAGTTCCCCGCGCCCCTGAGGGTGCTGTCCCCAGGAGTGTCCTGAAGATCTTGGAATTGTGCCCGGCTTTCACCGGTTCGTGGCGATTGACATTGCCCGGCAATCCGGGGCGATCCTGGCGGCCGGAGCAAGATCTTCATCGGGTCTAGGGCGTGTTCTTGGGCTGCCTGGACCAGAGCCACTTCTGGGCCGCCAGCGTCAGGGTGCCCGCGAGGATGATGCCCAGCAGGTTCAGCAGGAGTTGCTCCGTGGAGCCCCAGGTCTGCTTCGTGTCGCCGTAGCTCAGGGCCACGGCCGCGTTCGCCGCTGCCGGGATCGTGGTCACCGAGATGGCCACGCCCACCAGGGCGCCCGACTTGGCCGAGGTCAGGGAGAGGGTGCCGGCGATGCCGGCCAGGACAGCCACGACGAAGGAGAGCCGGTCGGGGGCGTAGATGAAGCCGGTGTTGGGGCGGTCGGCTTCCAGCTGGGCCTCGGTGAAGAGGCCGCTGGCGTCCATGAAGAGACTGAAGGCGACCGTTACCGCCATCGCCGCCGCGAAGCCCACCAGCAGGGCGATGAGCGAGCGTGCGGCGAGGCGCGGCTGGCCGCGGACCACGGCGGTGCTGATTCCCGCGAGGGGGCCGAACTCCGGGCCCACCGCCATGGCTCCGACGATCAGAATCGAGTTGTCCAGGACCACGCCGCAGGCCGCGATCATCGTGGCGAGCGTGATGAAGGCCAGGTACGTGACGGAGAGGGTGGATTCCTCGTGCGTCGCGTCGGACAGGTGCTCCCACAGGACCGCGTCGGAACCTTCGCCGGGCGCGTCCGCCTCGGCCTTGTCCGCCCGCTCCGACAGGGACAGGTCGATGGACTCGACGGCGATGGAGCCGGTGGTGTCGATGCCCAGCTCCCGCAGACCGGCGAGGAGTTCGTCGCCCGCCTCCCGCGCCACGTCGCACATCACCACGTCCCCGGCGGGGTCGCGGGCGGCGCCCGGGAGCACGACGAGGTGGGTCGTGCCGACCGTCTTCTCGATCAGCAGGACCACTTCGTCGGTCCGGTCGGACGGTGTGAGGAGACGCAGATGGAGCATGGCGCCCATCTAATACTCCAGTGCGGTTTCGTGATCTATCCAGCGGGTTCGTCGGTGGACCGTCGTTGGTAGTGGCTGCGTCGGGCTGTTGCCTGGTGGCGTCT
>NZ_JACHCX010000033.1:0-50914 GCF_014207295.1 Streptomyces sp. AK010 | reverse complement strand
CGCCTCAAGGCCATCGAGCGAGAGAACGACGTGGCCTGACACCTGGGGACGTTCGTCCGTACGCAACTGGGGAGAAAAGTCCGTACGCCGACAGCAACCGTTCGGCACGCTCGGGCAGCCCCAGGAAGAGCTGCTCGAAGGAGGCCACCACCCCCTCGAACCGCTCGCGGGACTCCTCCGGTGTGGCACCCGAACCGTGCAGGACACCAGAAGTGTCCCGATAGAAACGGGTCCAGGAGTTGCGCACGGCCTCCACCTCGGCCAGGCCCATCTCCTGGCGCGTCAGTTCCTGCACCAGGTGCCCGATCTGGCGGATGCGCCGCCCACCCGGATTGGCCTCCTCTGCCCGCAGCGCATCTACCGCGGCAGCGAGCTCGTCCAACAGCCCTTCCGAGACCTGGTCGTGGGCGCGCCATGCCTCGACGGTGGACTTGGCGGTATCCGTGACCGCGCCCCTCGCTGTCTCGATGCCCTCGATGTCCCTCGGCGCCAGGTTGAGGATGCTGTCGATCGCTCCCCGGCAGCAGGACTGCGAGACCTCGTACGGTGCGTGCCACCGGCCGGGATCGGACAGGACCGCCGCCGCATCCCGCAGGAGGTTCAACGCCCGCTCACCGTGGGGCCCTTGAGCAGTCAACGCCGTGGACAGTTCAGCAGAGACAGCGAAGCCGGTCTGGCCGGCGTCGCCGCCCGGGGAGTCGTTCGCGACAGTCACCCTGTCACCGTAGCGGCCCTGCGACCACGGCAACGGCCTCGCATCCGGGCGGGCGGAATGGAGCAGCCCTCGGACCCCGCCGAGTGATGTCGTCGCCGGTCACGCCACGCTGAGCGCGGTGGGGTGGGTGTTGATCCACGATAGGCCGCCGAGGTCGAGTTGGTGGCGGGCACGGGTGACGGCGACGTAGGCGAGGCGGGCGTCGGTGTCGTTGACGGGTTCCGGAACGGGGCGGCCTTGGGCGTCGTGTTGGTCGGTGTCCTTGGGCGGGGGGAAGTCGTCGGCGATTTTGACGGTGGGCCATTCGCGGCCTTTGGCGGTGTGGGCCGTGGAGACGGTCACGTCGGCCTGCTGTTCGTCGGTGAGCTGGTCGACGGCGGCGAGGATGGCGTCGGGGCCGTGGGTGTCGATGAGGTCGGCGAAGGGTTGGACGTCGCGGCCAGCGGGGTCGTGTGCGGCGTAGTCCTGTAGTTCGCCCCAGGAGTTGAAGAGGACGAGTTCGGGGTGTGAGGTGCGGCGGCCGCCTTTGAGGTCGCGGGCGGCGAGAGCCAGTGCGGCCAACTGCTGCTTTCCCCGGGTGAGGGCGACACGGTGGCCGGCCGACAGCAGTCGCATGACTTCGGCCATGGCGCCGATGTTGGTGCGGCACAGCACCGCATCGGGGCAGTCGAGATCGCCGACTTCGGTGGGGATGGTCTCCGTGCCGGTCAGGCGGATGGGGGCGTCGGCCAGAGTGAGCCACCGGTTGGCCTCTTCGGCGATCAGCGGGCCGAAGCGGAAGGAGCGGGTCAGGGTGAGAGCCGTGGCGTCGAAGCCGGTCATCACGTCCTGGGCGCCGCGCCAGCCGTAGATGGCCTGGGCGGAGTCGCCGACCATGACGAGCTGGGCGTGGTGGCGCTGGGCGTTGAAGACCTCCTCAAGGACCGGGTTGGTGTCCTGGGCTTCGTCGAGGAAGAGGAAGTCGGCTTCGATTCTCGGCTCGGTCAGGGCCCACATTTTCAGGTAGTGGTCGTGTTCGAAGCGGACCGCACCGCGGTCAGGGTTGTGCAGGTCGGCCCAGGCCTTGAGGGCGAACGGCAGGACCTCGTGGGCGAGTTGGGCGTGCTCGCCGGAGGTGGACAGGCCGCGCAGGTGCGGTACGTGGTGGCGGGTCAGGGTGCGGTCGGCGGAGTAGCAGTAGCGGGTCACGGTGCGCAGCACGGTGTGGGAGAGCGTCCGGGGGCTGATTTCGTGATCGCCGATGCGGACCGGGCGGGTGATGCCGAGTGCCCGGCCGGTCTTCCAGGCCGGCTGGCGGGGGCTGTTGAGCCGGCTCGCATAGCGGTGGCCGACGGCGGCGTAGGCCGTGGCGTGGGCGGTCTTGCACACCACCGTGCGGGGGAAGCGGGTGGTGGCATCGCGCGCGATGTCCTTGTTGAAGGCGAGGTAGCGGCCGCGGCTGAGGGTGCTGGCGGCAAGCAGGCTGAGCGTGCTGGTCTTTCCCGTCCCGGCGCCGGCCTGCAGGACGAGATGGTGGCCGGCCCGGAAGGCGTCGACGGCGTTGGCCTGTTCGTCGGTGGGCGTATGCAACAAGGGCTCCGCGGAAGATTGAAGAGGATCAGGGGGCCTGCAGCCGCCGCGTCGTGAGCGGCGTAGGAGAAGGAGTTATGGCGCTGTGCGAGTGGGTCGGTGCTGGTGGCGGTGCAGGAGGCCGGCCACACAGGCCAGGACGTCTTGGGGGGTGTGCTCGGCGAGCAGCCTCTCGAGCCGAACCTCCAGGCGCCGGGCGCGTTCCTGCTTCTCCCGGGCAAGGGCCGCGGTCACCCGCTGCCGCAGCAGGTCCTGGGGGCGTTGCCCCAGGACTGCCGCAGCCTGGCGCAGGGCCCTGTCGGCGGTGTGGTCCAGGGCGACGTTGAGCAGGACCTGGCCGTGCCGGTCGGGGTAGTGCGCTGTCAGGACGTCGATCGGCAGGCGCGTGCCCAGCCGGCGCCGCAGCGCATGCAGGGCACTGGCGGGACTGCGTGCGCTGTAGACCGTCATCAGCCGGGTGCGGTCCGCACTCGCGGCCAGGGACACGCCGCAGTGTGCATGCCGGAGTTCGCCGGGAGTGACAGGCCTGGTCAGGGCGATCTCGATGGCGTGGTGCGGCATCACGGCCGGGCCGCCTGCCTTGCACTGCCTGCAGTCCTGGGGCGTCGGACGGGGGTGGGCAGGCGGGTATGGATGTGTTCGTGGTGGTGCAGCGGGTCGAAGGGCTCCCAGCCGGCCACCGCCAGGTCGGCGGCCGTGGGCGTGGCGGCGTGCTGCGGGCAGCGCTGGGCGCGCCAGCGCAGTTGCTCGGCGTAGGGGACGCCGGTGAGGTCGTAGAGGGCCATGACCTCGGCGGGCAGGGCCAGTTGGCCGCCCGCCGCGGTGGCGGGGACCAGTCGCCAGGTGCCGGCCGGGGCGTGGGAGGCAAGCAGCGGGCTGGTGCAGCGGTGGCGGCGCCGGGTCTGGGCGACACACTGGATTTCATCCACCGGCCGGGAGGCGAGGTAGCGGACATACAACAGCTGCACGATGGGCCGGGCCGGGCGGCAGACGGGCGGCCGGGGCGCCGAGCTGTCCGTCAAGGCCGGGGGAGGAGTGAAGACCCCGGCGTCGATCATGCGGCGTGTGTGCACGGCCAGCGACCGGCGCAGCCCGGCCAGTTCAGGGAAAGCCGGTGCCGTGTCGCGGGCGGGACAGAGGACGGCGTGCGGCAGACGGCACCAGCTGCTGCCGTCCCCGGCCGGGTGGGCGATTCCGGAGCTGACGTGCCAGCGGCAGGCGGCGGGCACCCGGGTGGCCGGCAGTTCCTGCGGATGGAGACGGACCGGCCGGCGGTCGCTGCGGTGGTACCACTCGATCCGGTTGCCGCAGTCGCGGCACCGGCCGCTCTGTCCACAGCGCAGCAGCCGGCTGGCGCCGTCGGGGGTGACCTGAAGGGAACGGCGCGCGCGGTGGGCGAGGACAGGGCTGCGGTCCCAGTGGCGGGAGGCGGGAGGTGTGGAGCGCATGCGCGTGAACCTGCCAGCCAACACGCCGCATCCGCGGCAGCGGTAGGGCCGGATCGCCCGCTCAGCCGCACATGGTGCCACTGGAGTGCGAACGGACGGTCGCTCGTTCGAGGCGGTCTCGCCGGTTTGGGTGATCCGGGGCGGCCGCCCGGACGGGGGTCAGTCCCCGCTCGGCCCCGGCAGGTCATGCCCGCGGCACAGCGTCGCGAAGAGTTCGTCGAACGGGGTGCCCAGGGCGTGGGCGAGGGCGTGCCAGGTCTTCAGCGTGCCGATGGTGCGGCCCTGCTCGATCTCGATGACGGTGCGTCTGGCCAGGCCGCTGCGGGCGGCGAGCTCGTCGTAGCTCCACCCGCGCGCGGCCCGCAGACGCGCGAGTTCCAACCGCAGCGCGTCGAGGTCCGGATCGGGCGGCAAGATCGTCACCCGTCCATCCGACGGTGCAGACCCCTGCCCTGTCAGTGCAGACCTCTGCCCTAATTTCGCAGGTGGTGACGCCAGCGAAAGGGCAGACCTCTGCACTACGGTGGGCCGCCGCCCCAGCCCCGACGGGACCGGCGCGCACGCAACAGGAGGAACACGCGCCCATGAGGCTGCGCACAACATGCCCAGCGACACCACGCGCCTGGACCGTGGAACTGCGCTCGCACCCCAGCGGGCTCGTCCTCGTATGCCAGCAATGCCCCCACGGCAGTGGACCGGTCACCGCAGCCTCTGCCCGCTCAGCCGCCCTCGCCCACCTCGCACGACACGCACGCGGCGACCTCCTCCCACCCCACCTGCGCACCTGCCAATGCCACGAACGCGGCTGCCGCTGGCACCCCCGCCACCGCGGCTGCGCCGGCCCCATCCACCTCCTCCTCGCCCGCGAACGCGGCGGACGAGTCTGGCGACTCGCCGACGCCTGCAGTACCTGCGCCGCAGCAACAGCACACGCCGCCGTCGTCCCCGACACAGCCCTCGCCCGCGCACCACATCCCACAACCACCCGGCGCCGCAGACGACAGCCCAAGGGCCCAGGCGCCCGGATCCGAGTCCGCGAAATGCTCAGCTACCTCGCCGCCGCCCTCCCCGAAAGCACCCCGGCCGCAGCCCGCCTGCTCGCACTGCAGTGCGCGCTACGCATGAACACCACCATGCGCGTGCGGCTGCCCAAAGGCATGCTGCGCAGCCTCCGCCTCGACAACCCAGACCCGTGGCGCGACCTGGAACACGCACGATGGCTACGGATCGGCGCAGGAAGAGCCGCCAACGAGTTCGTCGCCGAACTGCTCGACGCAGCACTGCTCAGCCAGGCCCCTGCCGGCCCCGACCGAACGCAGGCCGCAGACTGGGCACTACGCGCCACCACGGCCTCGACAGCCGGGGCAACGGTCGGCCCGCAGCTGCAACTGGCAAGCCTCTACCTCACAGCGAACGCCGACCCGGATACCGGCACCGGCCTGGCCGAACCCGGCCAGATGGCACGCGCCTGCGGAACCCATCCCGCGCGCCTGCCCAACACCCTTGATCAACTGACCGTGACGGGTCTGCTCAGCTCCTGGTACGCCTGCCCGAACTGGGGAGACCTGCACTGGACTCTGGCGTACCCAGGGGGAGATCGGCAGCCGGTCCCCTCGAAAGATCCCGAACACCCTGCGGATCGGGCACAGAATCGAACGATCACCCGGCCCTGCGCCCTACAACGACGAGCGCCGTCAACCTGCTGAGACCGCCGATGGGTTGATGTCAGCGGCCAGTTGGATTTCCCCACTCGCGGCCACTTCGTCTCCCCACCACGGCTACTTCAATTCCCCACTGGCGGCCACTTCGTGTACGCAGCGTGAGGTCACCCCCGGCGGTGTTCGCCCCACCTTGGCAGGATCGGAGGCAGGTCGCTGAGGCCGCGGGGCGGCCGCTTCGGCATCGGGGACTCCCCATCGTCCCCGTCCCAACGGCGCGCGTACTGGTCCGGGAGGCTGCCCCAGCCCCAGTAGGGAACCGGGCGGTCGGGCACCTCGCCGAGTTCCTCGAGGGGATCAATGCGCTTCTCCGCCACCGTGCACAGGTGCGCCCAGTCATCGCCCATGTCGAAGACATAGGCGAACTGTTCGCCGGCTTGCAGCCTGCTCAGCTTGGTCACATGGCCGTCCACGGTGCCGTCTGGGGCCTCGCCGTCCCACCAGTCCAGCGGGCTGACGTGGGTGGCGTCGGACAACGTGAACAGGTGCAGGTGAGCCAAGTCCCAGCGTGCGAAGCCGAGATCGATGGCCGAGGCGAGCTGCGCGAAGGAGTGCGACCGAGCAGCGGCGAACACCCGGCCGGGACGCGGCCACAGGTCCGCACCGTGACCGGAGACCAACTCCACCCGGATCGACAGCCAGGTACGAACCACGTCATTAACCCCCTCATGCGCCAGATCCGCGAGCCAGCACCGAGGCTACTGAGTGTGACTGCGGATTGGGGAATCGAGCTGGCCGTACGTGGGGAATTTCTACTGGCCGCCGTCAGGTTGACGGCTGGCAGTGCGACCTTCGCCCTGTCGGCAAGTGCGGCAGTAGACCCGCCAGGAATGGACAGGAGGCGTCGCTCAGAAGCAGTCCGGCCACGTGGTCGCTTTGATCGAACAGGGACGTGGTTCGGGTGGGTGGGTGATTGGCGGCCGCGCACATCGCGCGCGGGTTTCTGTCTGGCTGAGGCGTGTGCGGCAAGTGACACAGTTCTGAAACTGTGGACATAGAGTGAAGGAAAGGTGCTTATGATGCGTCAAAGCCGTCTGCCTGGCCAGGGTTTGGGAGATGAAGGCGGCTTGGAGCGCCTGCGTCATGCCGGACGTGGGAACGCAGGAACCATCGGGGGGCCGCTTCGTGTATCTGGCATGCCTGTCTGCCGAAAACTTCCGGATCTTCGGTCCCGCTCCCAAGCAGGGTGGTGATACAGACACCCGCCTTCGGATGGGCTTCGGCCCCGCCACCAACGTCCTGGTCGGCGAGAACGGCAGCGGGAAGACTGCGGTCATCGATGCCATCCGCCTGTGTCTGCAGACCACGGCGGGGGATTACTACCGGATCACTGCCGACGACTTCCACATCCGCAACGGCCACCGTGCCGACAGCTTCACCCTCACCTGTGGGTTCAAAGACCTCACGCCGCAAGAGCAGGCCGTTTTCCTTGAACTGCTGACCACCGAAGAGGACGGCAGAAGTTCCCTGTACGTCACCGTGCGGGCCCAGCTGATCGACCCCCTGCACTCAAGCAGGGTCTCTCTCGTCACCCGCACCGGCCCCGACGGCCAGGGTCCCACCCTCGACGGCACTGCCCGAGAACTGCTCAAAGCCACCTACCTGCGCCCGTTGCGGGACGCTGAAGCGGAGCTGCGTTCTGGCCGTGGCTCGCGTCTGGCGCAGATCCTCGCCGGCTATCCCACCATCAAGGACCAGGGGACAAGCGACTTCGACCCGGTCGAAGACACCGCCACGACCCTGGTCGGCATCCTGCAGCGCACCGAGCACCACCTCAGCGAGAACAAGGCCATCATCGCGGCCCGCGACGACATCAACGCCAGCTACCTGCAGAAGTTCGCCATCGGCTCCGACGTCCTGCGCGGTGAGATCGGCGTCTCCGGTGACGCCACCCTGGCCCGTGCCCTGGAGCGTCTGGAACTGCGTCTGTTCGCAGGCTCCAAGGAGTGGACCCGGCACGGACTCGGCTACAGCAACGCGCTGTTCATGGCCGCCGAACTGCTCCTGCTGAATAACAGCGAACTCGCTCCGCTGCTGCTCATCGAGGAGCCCGAGGCCCATCTCCACCCGCAACTGCAGACCCGCATCATGGACCTGCTGCGCGAACGCGCCGGAGAAGCCAGCGACAAGCCGGCCCTGCCGGTACAGGTCATCTGCACCACCCACAGTCCCAACCTCGCCTCCGCCACACCGGTGGAACACCTCACGCTTGTCTCGCGTGGTGCGACCTTCAGCCTGGCCCCAGGGCAGACCCGGCTGCACTCCGATGACTACGCATTCCTTTCCCGCTTCCTCGACGTCACCAAGGCCAACCTGTTCTTCGCCCGCGGCGTCGCCATTGTGGAGGGTGACGCTGAGGCCATCTTCTTGCCGGCCCTTGCCAAGGCGGTGGACCGCTCGTTCAACGAATGCGGCGTGAGCATCGTCAACGTCGGCAGCGTGGGTCTGTTCCGCTACAGCCGCATCTTCCAGCGTGACGGCGCGCAGATACCCGTCACCGTGGCCTGCATCCGTGACCGCGACCTGGTACCCGCAGGCACCCCCCAGGACATGCGTGGAAAGCTGAAGTGCTCGGCCGAGATGAGCGCCGAGCAGATCGAGAAGCATGTGACAAGGCTGACGGCCGAGGACAGCGGCAATGTCCGCACCTTCGTCTCCGACCACTGGACCCTCGAGTACGACCTGGCCGCAGCCTCCTGGACCATGGCCACCCTCATGCACCAGGCCGTCCGCTCCGCCGTCGCCTCCAAGAACAAGTGGCCCACCGCGGAAAGGCTCGCTGAACTCGACAATGAGGCCCAGCTCGAGGTGCAGCAGTGGAAGGACAGCGGCACATCCCTGGCCGACGCCGCGGTGGACATTTACAAACCCCTGCGCCTGGACGAGGCCAGCAAGACCATTGCCGCCCAACACGCCGCCCGACTGCTGCAGTCCACCCCGGTCACGGACGAGGAACTGCCTCCTTACCTGGTGGCCGCGTTCGATTACCTGTGCACCCCGGCGGCCTGACCTATGACTCTTCCCTTCGCCCCTGACACCTTCGCCAAGGACAAGGCCGAGGCCCTGGCTGCACAGCGCGGACTTGAACTCACCCACCCGCAGCAATGGGACTTCCTGCAGAGCGCCGAGTCACTCGATCTGCAAGCTGCTCCCGGGTCGGGCAAGACCAGCCTCATCGGCCTCAAACTCACCCTTCTCGCCCAAGGATGGTCCTCAGCGACCCGCGGAATCTGCGTCCTGTCCCACACCAACACGGCCAAGGACGAGATCACCCACCGCCTCTCCGACTCCCCAGCCGGACGCCGCTTGCTGGGATTCCCTCACTTCATCGGAACCATCCAGTCCTTCACCAACACCTTCCTCGCCCTGCCCGCCCTGCGTTCCCGCGGCATTGACATCCAGACCGTCGACGACGCCGCCTACGAACATGCCGCCCTGCGTCTGCTGGACAACCACCGTGGCTACTTCAAGCTGAAGGCATACACCGAACGCCGCCGTGACGGACGGGACCTTGTCGCTGGCGCCCACTACATATGTGACGCCGGCGAAGTCACCGTCACAGGACCAACCGGGACCCTGCCCTTCAAGAGCACCAGCCCCAGCGGACAGCAACTGATCCGCCTCAAAAACGACCTCGCCGACCAAGGCCTGTTCCGCTACAGCGACATGTTCGCCATCGCCGAGCACCATCTCCTGCGCCACCCCGACATCGCCCAGGCCACCGCGCACCGCTTCCCGTTCGTCCTGCTCGACGAGATGCAGGACACCAGCGACCTGCAGCAGCACCTCCTGGACCAGGTCTTCGGCAAAGTCGGCACCGTCGTACAGCGAGCCGGTGACGTCAACCAGGGCATCTTCACCGACCGCACCCAGGCGCCGTTGCTGCCCTCGGCCTTTCCTCACTCCTCCGCGGCCCAGCTCCCTGTCAGCCGCCGCTTCGGCACCCAGATCGCCGACCTGGCCAGCCGGCTGACCGTCCAGCGCCGACAGACCATCGACGGTGCCGGCCCCCAGGGCACCATCGCTCTGCTGCTCTTCGACGATGACTGCGTACCCGGCGTCATCCCCGCCTTTGAGCGCCTGACCCGCGAGACTGTCCCCGATCACCTGCTGGCCACAGCACCACCACGCATCCTGGCCTCACGGCTGGTCCCCGGAAAGGCCGAAGCCTTCCCCCAGTCGATGACCTGCTACCTACCCACCTTCACCTCGCACACTGCTGCACAACCCGCCCTCGAGCTGATCACCACCGTCCGCGCAGCGCGCGCCCTGCTGGCCACAGGTGACCGGCGCACCGCAACGGTCCATACCTGGGACGCTGTGCGCAGAGCGTTCCGGCAGGGCTCCGGCAACGCCCTGCCCGCGATCCAGCGCATCGAACGCCGTGCCGACTCGGCAGGCCTGCAGATGCGCGTACTGCTATACGACCTGCTCAGTGCGGACACCGACGACCCGGCGCAGTGGAACGCTCTGATGGGGCGCCTGCGAGGGGTGCTGCCGCAGCTTGCCGACCTTTCGCCGCTCACCGCGCCCCGCATCGACGACCTCCTGCGCCACATTCCGCCGCTCGTTCCCCGAACCGAAGCGGTTGTGGAGGAGGCGGCTCCGATGATGTCGGTGGCCACTTCCATACAGCGGGCCAAGGGCGAGACGCACGCGGCCACCCTCATCCTGGAGTGCCTCGACAGCCGCGGCCGTAAGTACGACGTCCACGAGACACTCGCACTGGTGGCCCAGTCGAAATATGTGGCCGACGCCCCGATCACCGTGCGCAAAGCGGCTCAGTTGCTCTTCGTGGGAGCGACTCGCCCCACGCATCTGCTGGCCTTCGCTGCGCACCGGACCCGCATCGCACCCCATATCGAGGCACTACAGGCCCGGGGGTGGCTGGTGCGGAGCGTGGCCCCTGGGCGGTGAGGTTCCAATCGCCCGAGCGGGCAGCGCAGTTCCCCGTTCATGGCCGGACCTGTTGGGAATGAACGGCAACGGCGCGCCAGACCTCGCGCCCCTCCGCTTGCCCGCCGTCGAACGGGACCCGAACGGCAGTCACTTCACTGCCACGGCGTGCGCTGCGTGCGTGGCGGTGGCACCGCGGAGATGGTGCTGGCCCGCCGCTTTCCCCCGTAGCGGCGGGCCACCCTTTTGTTCAGGGCGCGAGGGCGACCTCAGTGGGACGCGCTGGGCGCGCACGGAGCAGGCCTGCTGAGCGGCCCGCTCCAGGGTCGATCCCCAGACCCCGGGCAGCTGACTCTCATTTTTCGCCACTTGGGCGCTGTACACCGTAATGGCCGGATCGCCCTCCGTTTGCTCGGTCACTGACCGGCCTGCAGCCGGGATTCTGCCCTGCCATGACGTTCGGCATGGTCCGACTGCCCTGGTGAATCAGCCTTCCGCGACCCTGCAGCGTGTACCCCAGTGCACTCGTGCATCCCGACGCGGGGCTCGGACAGTAGGGACCCGACAGCAGGGCATCCCGTTCGGCCTGTCTTGAACTGGCCGTGGAACCAGCAGAGTTGAGCCACTCAGGTTGATCGACTGTCAGTGGCGGCCGCCAGCATGGCAGAGATCGCGGGGAACTTACGAGCCCTTGGGGGAGGACCACATGCCAATTGTCCGGCCGTACGTGCGCTCCGACGGAACGCCAGTACGCGGGCACACCCGGTGGGCGCCGGGTGCGCGGCGGGAGATGACCGTCTTCGCCGTCTTCTGCCTGGCAGTACTCGGCTTCGGCAACACCTCGACCGCGGACGGAACGGACAGCCAGTCGCCCACGCCCTCGGTGACTTACCCGATCCGCTTCGACCACACCACCAACGACGCTCCACGGGTGGCTGTCCCGCACCCGACAGTGTCGTACCCGATCAGGTTCGACACGCCCACGCCACGAACGGCCGCGCCCGCACCGAGCGTGTCGTACCCGATCGACCTCTCTGCCCTGGGAGGTGGGCGATGACCCGGCGCCCGCCCGCCAGGCGACGGACCACCCGGCGCCCCAGCCGCCGGCGCAGCCGGCAGGACGCACCGATCACCGTCCTGGCCGTGGTCGCTGTGGCAGCGGTCGGCCTGGTGGTGATGGTGGTCAACTGGCTGCTCGCGCACTGGTGGCTGCTGCTCGTTGGGGCCGTCTTCGCTGTCCTGGCCGGCATCGGGTGGTGGCAGCAGCGGACCCAGCGTATGCAGTGGGAGCAGACGCGGGCGCGTGCCCTGCGCTATGGGCTGGCCCAGCTGGATGCGCTCTCCCACCGGCAGTTCGAATACGCCGTCCGCGACCTGATGAACCGGGATGGCTGCGCCGACGCTGTCCAGGTCGGCGGGCAGGGCGATCTGGGGGCCGACGTGAAGGCGACCGACCCGCAGGGCCGGCGCTGGGTGATCCAGTGCAAGCACCGCCGGCACGGTGAGCGGGGCGCTGCGGTGGGCACCCCGGATCTGCAGGTCCTCAATGGGACGGGCCGCCCGGTCCACAAGGCGGATGTCGTGGTGATGGTGACCAACGGCAGGATCTCCCGGCCCGGTCGCGTCTTTGCCCGGCAGCAGCGGTTGCACCTCGTCGACCGCCAACTGCTCGGTTCCTGGGCCGCGGGATCGCGGCCGCTGTGGGAACTGCTGCCCGCGCTTCCTCCGCCCCGCAAACCCTCCCAGCTCTCCTGAGTCCCCCCGCTCCTGCAAAGATCGCAAGAAGATGTGCTGCCGGCTTCCGCCCGAAGCACTTCGGGAAGCCGACTGTTTGTTTCTCGGACTCACCGGACGGGTTCAGGTGAGGCGTGCCGGGTTGTGGAAGTCGCGGCGTGCGCAGGTGTGATGCTCTTCCGGTGGGCCAGCGGGCGGTGGAACCCGATTCCATCTACAGGATGTCGTGACGCTCTCGGCGACTGGGCGGAGGTGCTTATGACAGCCAGGCGCAGCCGCCTCTGTGCGGGTGGTGGAGGGATTCCGCGGGCACGTGAACGCAGCGTGGTGGTGCATCCACGTAGGCACGTATGCGGGCAGCGCCCTGGCAGTCCGTTGTGTGCGTTGATCCGAGGGAAGCCGGCGTGTGCCGGTTGAAGAGGCGTTACCGGTCGCAGTGGAGCGCGGCCTGCGTACCGCAGTCGGTGCCGGGGCAGCCGTCAGTCGGGGATCCACCGGACGCGGTAGCGGGCCTGAAGCTCTTGGGCCGACATGCCGCGTCGTTGTGCCCGCTCCCGTTCGTCGGCGGCCCGCTGCGCGTCGTCAGGTTCGTTGCGGGACAGCGCAACGTCGACGGCGAGTTCGGGTGACTCCCAGTCAGTGTGGGCGTCCTGGAGCGGACCGAACGGGGCCGGGCCGATGCCGGAGACGCCGACGAGGTCGGGCGGTCCGCTCGTGGCCATGAAGGTGCCGGACCGGCCATCGGAGAGGGTCAGCAGGCCGGGGGCGGCATCCCACAGATCGTCATCGGTGTCTGTGTGAAGGCTTCCCACCCAGGTGGTGTGACGGTCGTAGGTGAAGCCTGGCACCGTCTCGGGATCGAGCTTGAGTACCAGGGCGGCGACGACCGGAACATCGCGCCCGTCGGCGAGCGTGACCATTCCTGTGCCCACGTAGCGGGTCTTGCCATCTTCCCACGGCATCGCGACTTTCCTGCCTTGCTCCCGCAGCGAGTGTGGACCGCGATCGTTGCGCATCGGTTGGCATGGCGGCAACCCGATCGCAGCGCGTGCCGTGGTGAAGCCGATGACTCGGACATCCGCACACCCGTGCGCCGGCGCTGCGGCCGGCCCGGGCGGAACTGCCACAGCGTCACATGTTTAGGCGCCTGGCACTGTGACCGCAGAAGTTCGCTGGGTCGGTCGTTGTGGCGCTGAGAAGCGCGGTGCCCTTAACGGCTCAGGCCCTGACGGCGTGCTCTTCGTGATCGGCTGGCACTGTTCAACCTTGCCGAATCGACGGGTGAGCCAGCGCCAGCCGGGGTACGGTGTTGTGCAGTCAGGCCCGGGCCGTCGTTCGCAGCGATGGCACCAGCCGACCCCATCAACTTCCTTTCCACCGCCCGGGGATGCGCTCGTACCGCGTCAACCAGCGGGTATCCCATTTCCGTGCCCGGCACGCCCGCCGTTCGGGCCGTGCACGGACATGCCATGTGGAGACTTCGCTATGACCGCATTGCCCCGTACAGCCCAGGCCGTCGACTTCCTGTGCGAGCACACCCCCAGCAAGAGCCGCGTGATGGCCCTGCTCGACCACGACCACGGCCCCCGTTCCCTGGCTGCGGTCCTGACCTGCAAGGACCCCGACCACGCGCACGAGGCCGTCGACATCCTGCGCCGTGTCCTGGCCAGGCGCGAGGCCACGTGCGCCGACGACGAACTGCGGGCATTGACCGCCGTCATGCCCGACGCGCCGGCCGGCTCGCTGCGCCAGGCCGTCACCCACGCCGCGACCGGCACCTGGCCGACCGGCCCTGGAGTGCTCTACGAAGTCGTCGAACCCGAAGACCCCGAATCCGCCGGTGCGCAGGATGCCGCGCCCGTGCCGTTCGAGCCGTCCAGCCACCCGCGGCTCAAAGACCTGCCGGGGAAGGTCGTGCGGATCGCCCGCCTGTATGAGTTCCATGTCACCGACGAGGACGCCCTGATCCGGGCCGCCACCGATCGCGGATGGGAGCCTTTGCAGGCAACCGACCTGGGAGACGACGACCCGCGTGACCTCGTCGGCGCCGTCATGACGCTCACCGACGATCTGAATGTCCCCGGCGCACAGACCCTGGAGGACCAGAGCGTCGCCGAAGTCCTCAGCCCCGAGGACGGGGACGAACTCGCCGACTGGAACCCGTCCCCGGTGGCGATCCGGTTCCACCACGGATGGCGGCTGCGCTACGAGCGCAGCCGCCCCGCTGCCAAGACGCCGACACCGAACTTCGCGGCGCTGTTCCCAATCCGCGAGTGCGACTGCGCCGGCAAGTCGGAAGACTGCGAGACCTGCGGATGGCAGCTGACCCCTCGCACTGCTGACCTGCTGAGCACGGCCCTGTCTGTCCTCGCAGACCAGGCCTTCGACGACGCCGCGCGGCTGGGCGATCAGTACCTGCCGGACGCTCACTCCACCGGCTGGGCCGTCTTCGACCGTCTCCCCCCGCTGACCCGGTCCGCTGATCACCGCTGGCGTCGGCGGATGGCCAGGGCCTTCGACGACCTCGCTGACGACCTGAACAAGGGCCGCTGGCCCGAACCCACCTGCACCGCCGAGGAAATGGCCCTCCACCTGGCCATCGAGGACGCCCCCACCTACCTGGAGGACCGGCTCGCGGACGATGAACACCACACCCTGCCCCGACACGAGGACGACTACAGCTGGGATGCCTGCTCCGACCTCCTCTTCCAAGACCACGACGTATTGATGCTCTTCGACGCCTCCCTTGCCGGGATCGAGGCGCCCGGCAACCCGGCGCACCAGCGCCTGGGAGCGGGGGACCTGCGTGTGGACTCCTGGTTTGAGCCCTTCGACAACGGTGTGGCCCGCAATCCGCAACGAGGCTTTCGCCGATAGCAGACCCGCAGTTTTCTCCGGCCTCCAGCCCGTTTCCAGCCCCGCGCAGCCGGCCGCACCGGCCCTGTCGCGGTGGCATGCCGCCACCGGTGGCCGCGCGCATGCATCGCTTCCGTGGGTCATCCGCTGGCGTCGTCGCTGTCCCAGTCGATGGTGCGCCGGTATTCGGGGTGGTTTTTGTCCATCTGGATGGCGGCGTGGATGGGCAGGGGGTGGCGGGTGCGGTGTTCCCAGGCCAGGGCGTGGTTGCACAGCCTCGCGGCGGTCAGGGCGTAGGGGAGGGCTTTCGCGTTGTCGGGGTGGTGGATGACAGCGATCTCGGTCGCGGTGAGGTTGAACCAGGTCTCGGCCTGCTGCTCCTTGTCGTCGCACGCCCAGCGCCCCTGCGTGCGGCCTGACTTGGCCGAGGGGGTCTTGCCGTCCATCTGGTGCGGGCGGCGGCTCATGAGGAACGTGGTGGCGGTGCCGTCGAGTTGGAACAGTGCGTTGCTGGTCTTGTCGCCGTCGCTGACGTTGCCGTCCTCGTCGATCTCGTGGAAGAGCGCGGGCAGCGGGATGCTCGGGTCGGCGCTGGAGGTGGTGCGGATGACCGCTTGCGGCCGGTGCTCGGGAGCGAGGGTGGCGCCGGGCAGTGCCGGCCTGCCGTTGGCCAGACCGTCGTTGTCGGGGAGCAGGTCGGCGTTCTTGTTCGCCAGCAGCGGCCAGACGGGCCGGGTGGAGTCTCCTGAGACGTAGAGGACGTAGCCGCACTCGAGGTGCCGGCTCAGCTCGTACAGGGCGTGGTCGATGCGGCGGGGCAGGATGACGTCGCCGCGGCTGCCCTCGGGGATGGGGTGGCTGCGCGACAGCGCCTGGGCGCGGGCGTAGTTGAACCAGCCGCCGCTGCCGCCTCGATGGGCGGGCAGGTAGGCCAGCGCCTTCCAGTGCCCGCCGACCGGCACGAACGCGGTGAGGATCCACATGAGCTTGGGTTCCTCGGTGCGGTTAACGTGCCTGTCGCCGAGCTGGGCGCGCATGTGCAGGCCGAGGTGGGCGACGCGGTCCTTGAGGCCGCCTCCGGTGGAGATCGCGCGGGTCAGGCGGGGGTGGACCAGGCCGGCGGAGCGCAGCATGTCGCCGATGGCGTGGTGGCCGGGGAAGTCCGCGGCCAGCTCCATGCCGAGGGCCTCCAGCGGGGATGCGGCCTCGCGCTCCTTCTTCTTCGAGCGCCGCTTTCTGGTTTCGGGGGTGAGGAACTGGGCGAGTACGCCGTGACGGGCCAGATGCCGGGAGACCTCCGGCTTGGCATCCAGTGCGTAGGGGTCGACGGCGCCTTCCTCCTCGCGGCGCGCGGCGCGTCGCCGGCGGCCCCACTCCTTGGCGTCGTACTCGGTCTCGACCAGGGCCACGACCCCGGTGTCCTCGGCTGCGAGACCGGGCAGGGCGTCGGTGAGCTCACCGCGACGGTCATGGTGCTCGCTGTGGCACAGCAGCTGAGGGGCCCGGTGCAGCAGCACCTCGGTGTGGCAGCCGAGTTGAACGATCTCGTCGTCAGGCATGCCGTCTGCGAGGTCGGGCCGACCGAAGTGGTAGGCCAGCAGACGCTGCATGCGGGTGCGCATCTCCTGGTGCTGGTACAGGGCCAGGACGCGCAGCTTCGAGCAGCCCGCGGCGGCCATGATGTCCTTGAGATCGGTGTCGTCGAGCAGCGTGGCGTCACGGCCGTACTCGGTCTTGCGGGGAGCCACCGAGAGGACCTTGGCGACCTGGGTGCCGCTGACGAGGTCCTGGCCGGTGACGGCGGACAAGTGCTCGGCGAGGGCGGTGACGGTGTGCAGGCCGACGCCCTTACCGAGAGGGAACGATTTCGAGAAGGGGATGAGCGCACGGAAGTCGCCGGGTTCGCCGGACAGATCCATGGCGCTGACGGGCAGGAACTCGGTGTCCTTGGGGCCGCGGGGGAATACCGGCTCGTCCATCAGCCGCACCCACGCGTCGAGAGCCAGACGGCTGGTGTGCTCGAGGTGGGTGTACTTGCCTTTGCCGCCCAGGTTCAGGCAGAGCAGCGGGCGGCTGGGGGAACGAGGCGCCCACCACGCGGTGCGAGCGCTGTTGATCTGATTGCTCAGCCGGGAAACCCGAGGCGTCATGACCACCAGCGGTACAGGAAGCGAGTGCAGCGACTTCATCGCTACCTCCACCCGCAGCGCGGCGTAGTGCCGCCGGATCTTCCACTCCTCCGGCTCCTGGGCCTCCTCGGCATCCCTCTCGAGGCTGTCGTTCTTCTTGTCCTTGGCGGGGCGGGCGTCGAGCCAGTTGTTCGACCACAGGTGCTCGGCGTCCCAGACCATGACGTTGTTCTCGGTGTCCGGGCGCAGCGCGATGATGCGGCCGTCGACCGCCAGGCCGGTCCCGGCCACCACCGAGGCAAGGTTCCAGCCGGCCGCGTCCCACACCCAGCCGTCCGCGTCCACGGCGTGCGGGCCGAGGCGTACGTGGTCCCACACCGCCACCTCTTCGGGCTCCACCGAGGCGAACAGATCGGCGAGGTCACTGTTGTACGCCAGAGAGATCTCGTCTGCCGGCGTCTGCAGCAGGGCTTGCTCCCACAAGGCCACCGCGGCCCGCAGATGCGCCGGTGACAGCCTCTGGGACAGGGCGAGGAACTGGGGCGGCTTGCTCTTGCTGGTCGGGTTGAGTGTTGCGCTGGTGGCACCGCTGGCTCGCAGCACCATCAGCAGTCCGGCATAGGGCAGGTTGGCCTCCGACCCGGTCTTGCCGCGGTAGACGGCACGCAGCCTCTTCCACTCATGCTCGATCTTGTCCGGGAAGCGGTACAGCCACACGGTGCCCATCAGCGCGCTGGTCAACGGCGCGGCCAGCATGGACATGCGGGTGTCATTCGACGGCATTACTGGGGTCCTTGAGCATCCGGGGTCGGGGCGGGGATGAGAGTGACGGGGTTGGGCAGCAGGTCCTCGCTGTGGGCGAGGTCGAGCCAGGCGGTGAGGGTGGAGCCGTAGACGCGGCGCAGGATCTCCTGCTCGTCCGCATCCAGCTGGCCGTAGTAGGAGCGCAGCAGCCGGGGGAAGTCGCAGCCCAACTGCTGGTTGAAGAAGGCGTGGTCGACCAGGTAGAGCTCGACGGGGGTGCCACCGCGGCGTGCGCGCCCGGCCAGCTGGATGAGTTCGACGAGGATGCCCGCCAGGATCTCGGTCTTGAGGAACTTCGGCATGCGGGAGAACCGCGGGTCGGTGCGCAGCAGCAACTCCCGCTGGCGGACGGCGGCGGTGCGCTGGGAGGCGAGCATGCCGGCGGGATCGGCGCTGACGGTGCCGGAGGCGATGCCGCAGGCGTTGATGCTCGCGTACATGACGGCCGGCTCGTGCAGGTGCGTGAGGGGGCGCACACCCACCCACACGGAGGCGAGCGCCGAGCGGTCGGTGCGGGGGATGAGGATGTTCAAGCCGCGGGAGACCACCGACAGCGGCGCGCAGACCACCTTCACCCGTGGGTGGGTGGCGGGCAGGTCCTCGAGTTCGTCGATGGTCACCCGCACCACGCCCTCGGGCAGATTCACGGCCTTCCCGGAGGGGGTCTGGTTGCTGCTGACGAGGACCGCGACCCATTCGGGGCGGCCGCACGCGGCCGCGATCCCGGCGGCCATCACCGCCGCGTGGAAGTAGGAGTTCCCGGCCAGCAGTGCCAGCTCCCGCAGCGGGTCGTTGCGGGCGATCTTCTCCAGGTGTGACGACATCTGGGTGTGCCACAGCCGTTCGGCCAGCTTGCGCAGCTCGGAGGGTTTGCGTTTTTCCTCCACGCCGCCGATCGAGATGGGCTGCCAGCCCAAATCGGTGGACGACACGCTCCCGGCGTGGGCGGTGACCGCGCCGGGAGCGGCGTCGGTCATCACATAGGCGGGCAGGGTGTGCACGTGCTGCAGGGCGGCCTTGGGGAAGAACGCGGTGGCGGACAGGCCCAGGACGCTGCGCCGTACTCCGGCGGTGGCCAGCGCGACGGTGTCGCCGAGGCGGACGGTGGAGGTGTGCGGGTCGCCGCCCAGGGACTGCAGCGAGAGGCGGCCGGTGCCGCTGGCGTTCTTGTCGAGCTTGAATCCGTACAGGTTCTGTCCGAGCGGCCCGTAGGGGATCGGCTCGTCGCGGGGGAGCAGCCCCATGGTGGAGACCAGGTCGGTGGCCGCGTTCAGCTGCCCGAGCAGCGGCAGGATCGACCACTTCAGTGTGTGGAGCTCGTTGTGGAGCGCACCGAGCCAGGCCCGCACGAGGAGATCGTTGACCACAGCGGCGCGTTTGGAGGCGGGCACGTTGAACGGCGCGTCGGCCAGGATGCGGGCGATGGAGTCCTTGAAGACCGCAAGCTTTCTGCTGCGGCGGGTGCCTTTGACCTTGCCGGCCAGGGCCTGGCGGATCTGATCGGCGAGCGGCTGCCAGCCCGCCAGCAGCTCGGCACCGGACCGCTCGCCCGGGAAGAGGGCCAGGTAGGCCTGGTGCACCGCTTCGGTGATCTCAGCGTCCGCAGAGGCGCCGGTCAGGACACGGCACAGCTCGGCATCCTTCTTGCCCACCATGTACCAGCCGGAGCCCGGGCGATTGTGGCGCTCTTGCTCGGAGTCCAGGTAGAGGTGCCCGGTAAGGACGTTGTCCAAAAAGGTTTCGCTGAGCCGGCGCGCCTCCATCAACGGGCCGGTCACCAGCAGGTTCTCCAGCGCCGACAGGCCGCCTCGGTGCCGGTCGACCTCTTCCAGCCGCCCTGCGTGGCCCCGGCCGCGGCTGATGAGGGTGAACTCCTGCGCGCCCTGCGTGCACCAGGTCGACTGGAAGGCGTCGACCTCGTCGATGATGACGACGCGGCAGCGCCGCAGCACGAACTCCAGCACGCTCATGTCATGGACGATCCGCTCGCCGTCCACCTCGACGGGCACCTTGCAGCGTCCACGGATCAGGTTGTGGTGGTTGGTGACGATGATGTCGGCATCGGCGGCCTGCCGGATGTGCTCGAAGCGCCGACAGACGCCCATGCGCGGGCACAGGTGCTTGCCGGCGTGCTCCGGCTCGACGGGACCATCGACCCACTCCAACTGGGCGCAGGGAAGCCTGGTGCGGTCCAGCCGTGGGCCGTCCACCTGCCAGCCGGTCATCTCGCAGCCGCCGGCGAACTGCTCGAAGCGGTCCTCGCGGCCCTGGGAGAATGCGAGCGCTGCCTGGCCGTCGTGGCGTGAGGACGCCACCCACGACACCACCCGCAGCGGCTTGCCGGCCCGCTCGGCAGCGTCCCGTACAGCGGCGGCCGTCTCCTCGACCAGCCCATGGTCTGCGGCCAACTGCTCGGCGGTCCCCAGGCCTTCACGGATGCGGCCCACCACGATGAGGACCGGGCCCTGACCGCTGGCGGCCAGCAGGTGCGCCGCATCCCGCATCAGCACGCTCTTGCCCACTCCGGTGGGCGCATTCAGCAGCGTCATCGGCCCCGCGGGCAGCCGCAACTCTGCCGCCGTGCGTCCGTACGCGTCGGTGAGCCGGTCGAAGAACCCCTGAAGCAGACCGGGTTTCCACCCGAACTTCTCCGGCAGGGCAGTTGCCTGGCCCACCACGCGGTCCATTACCGCTTCCCGCGGCAGCCTCACCTCCTCAAGGAACGGCTCGGTGCGCAACCGGACCGGGGCCACGAAGGCGTCCTTCTCGCTGGCAGGAATCTCCACCGTGTACAGACGGTCCCGCCCGAAGGTCCACAGGCCCTCGCCGGCCGTCGGCAGTGCCCTCTGGAGCATGGCCCGGCACTCCTCGGCCTCCTGGACGAGATGCTCGGCCAGGACGAGGGGCTCTTGCGCGTGGCAGGCCACCAACCAGTGGGTCTCGTCTGCGTTCGATTCCCCCGGAATCCGGAACAGCGCAGTGGGAGCCACCGCGTATTCCAGGGCCGCCTCGCGGAAGGTGTCCGGCTGGGCCAGGTCCCCCTCCTGCTTGAGCGCCTGCCACAGCCGGCCCACCAGCTCGTACTCGGCGCGCGGCAGCGACAGCCACCGTCCCCATGCATCGGTGCGCCGGGCGGCGAACATCTGCGCGAAGTCCAGCGGCACACCGCGACGGCCATCGACGGTCCCGAATGCGAAGTACTGCTCGGACAGGGCGAGATACACCGCAATGGCGCA
This sequence comes from Streptomyces sp. AK010, assembly GCF_014207295.1. Lineage (NCBI taxonomy): Bacteria > Bacillati > Actinomycetota > Actinomycetes > Kitasatosporales > Streptomycetaceae > Streptomyces > Streptomyces sp. AK010. Next base: position 29,809 of record NZ_JACHCX010000033.1, on the reverse strand, counting down.
ACGCTGCAACGCCTCACGGACATCGCCGCTCTTCACGACTCACCCCGGCACCAGCGAAGAACCTTGGCGACGAAGTCCTTGTCGGTCGTCACTTCAAGGTCCGGCCGCCCGGCAAGGCGCGCCTGCAGCAGCGGAAGGTCGGACCGCTGCCGGTGGGGGACCACGATCGTCAGCGGCACCGCTGCGCCCAGCACGGGACGCTCCAGCAGGGCGTCGGCCAGGGCCCCGAAGGACCGCCAGGCCTTCGCATCCACCCGCCACTGCCTGGCCACCAGCGGCTCGGCGGCCGTGATGCGCAGGTCGTAGCGGTCACCGCCGGGGTACATGAGGACGTCGAGACCGGCGATCCCCGTCAGCGCATCCCGGATCGCGAATTCCATGCGCCCCGGCAGGGTCATATACCGCCACACCGTCCGGGAGACGGCCAAGTAGTCGCCGGCGGTGGGGAAGCCCTCCACGCGACGGGCTGAGCCACCGCCGCCCTCCAGGACCGGAGGGCCACTGCCGCCCCGCACCTGGCGGTAGGTGTACTGCACCCCCTCCAGCAGATGGGCGTCGCACGCCACGGCGAAGACCCCCTGCCCGGCGGGCTGCGCGCGCATCGGCCAGGCACAGGCAGGACACGGGAAGCACCAGCCCGCCGCGTTGCACCACGGCCAGGACGAGACCGGCTCGAAGAACCCGAACCGCCCCCACAGCCCGTCCCACTTCTCCCAGAGCACGCCCTGCTCCGCCACCGGATCACTCGCCAGCAGCTCGCGCACCTTCGCGTAATCGTCCGGCGGAAGGCGCCGGATCTCCGCGTACAGCTGCTGCTCCTCCTGCTCGGCACGCAAGCGCGCCCAGGGCCAGTACTCCATCAACGCCTGCTGAGGCACGAGGTGTTCGCGGCCCAGGTCCTCCACTGCGTCACACAGCAGACCATCCTGGTCCAGCAGCTTCACCTCGCCGAGCGGGTCACCGTCCTCGCAGCAGGCGGGCAGGAGAGGCGCGAGCCCGTGGCGCAAGCCGCGCCGCAGCGCGCGCATATCCACGGCGGCGGCTGCGCCGGCGCCGTGTGCCGAGCGCAGAACTCCCAGACAGTCGATGAGGCGAGCTGCTCGCTGGCCCGGATCGCCTGTGCGGTCCGCTTCCGCGACGGCGGCAGCGCAGCACGCGGTCAGCGCCAGGTCACGGCGCCATCGGAGGGTGTTCCGTTCTACGAGACCCATAACGGTTAAATAAGCGAAAAAAAGAATAAACCTCGCATACAGTGCCGATGGTGATCGCCAAGACCGCCCCATCGGCCCAGCAGGACGCCCCCTCACGCGAGACCACCGAGCACTGGCTATGGGCCGCCGCCCCGGACACCTCCCTGACCGAAGACGACCACCCCTGGAGCGGCAAGTGGCTCTGGTTCACCCCGCTCAGTCTCCTTGACCGCTCCTGGGCCACGATCCGCACCGCAACCGAAGACGGCCTTCTCGGCTACTGCAGCAAGGCGGCTACGCTCCTCAACACCCGCACAAAGAGCGACGACACCCGCCGCCCCATCTGCGTCTATACCCGAGACTGGCGCAACATCGACGACGTCCAACGCGTCCTGACCAACCTGCGGGCCCTCGGCATCGTCGACGTCCTGCTCTACAAGACCGACAGCGACACCCGCAAAGGCCGCTACGGCACCGGCGCCAGCACCTTCGTAGCGCCCGCCACCAAGATGAAACTGGTCATCCCCAAACGCACCCGTGAAGCGCTCGAGCACCAGCACGCTGCTCGAGCCCAGGCCCGCAGGACTGCCGCGGCGCGCAGAAAGGTTCCAGTGCCGAAGCGCACCTGAGCAGGCGGCCTGTGCTCCCGTGTTGAGAGAACAGGCGTCGCGCCAGGGGCCGGCCACACAGCGGGCGAAACCTCCGACATCACCGGCATCAGCGCTGCCGTTTCCCTGCTGCGCAGGGCGGGCGGTCGCTACGCACAGCTCAAGGGACGAGGACGCCGGCGGGCAGGGACAGGTCGAGCCGGGGCAGGTGTCCGGCATGCGCGCGCAGATGCCGGGCTTCGGCGACCATGACGGGAGCGAACATGCCGTCCTCGGGCCGGTGGGGTGTCAGACGGTGGTGGGCGCGGGCGGCGGCCAGCAGCGGGCGTGCCCAGGCAGGGATGGCGTGCAGAGGGCAGTACCGGTGGCCGACTCCGTGGAGCTTGATGGCGGAGATGTCGCTGGTGCTGTCGAGGTCGCGGGTGAAGCGCAGGCTGCCCAGGCCGGCCCGGGTGAAGGCCAGCACGCTCAGTGCTCCGGCGATGAGCGGGTGTGCGAGAGCGGCCAGAGCGGCGGCCTCCGCGGACGCGATCTCGATGGCAGGGGCGGCCTGGACCAGCTGCGCCGTTGCCATCGCGCCGGTGCAAGGGGGAGCCGGCCGCCCGGGCCTCAGCGACGCCGACCGAGTCTCCTGCGGCTGCCGGGCGGGTGACTGCCCCGCAGCCACCGCGGCTGGCCCCGCCATCGGTGCAGCGGGAGGGAAGGACGGGCGCGCGGGTATCGGTCCCGGCTCGGCGAGCAGGGCCTCGAACTGGTCCCGGCCGCTGATACGGCGCTCCACGCGGGCCAGCGCCGGCGGCAGTGCGCGCGGGGCCTTCTGCCACAGCAGGGTCAGTTGAGCCCCCGTCAACTCTCGCCAGGCGAGCAGTTGGTCGATGCGCCGGATGGTCAGCAGATGAGCCCTGGGGACCACAACGTGCCGCACCCCGGTCGCGACACCCCAGGCAGCCGCGGCGAGCCAGGCCGCGTTCACCGAGTCCAGCCACACATCGGGGGAGTTGGGCCCGGGGGCCAGCCGCTTGCCCAGCGCATACAGCATGTCGTGCGCCAGCGCGGCCGGGCTGGCGCTGGCCGGCGTCGGCTGCACGGTGATGCGGCCTTCCCCGGGCCGGTGGGCCTGCAGCGCCGCCCGGGTGTAGAACAGGTCGTCCCGCTCGTCCACCACGATCGTCACCTCGCCGTAGACCACGGCCACCGCCTCCCTTCCGGCCGTGCACCGCACAGACCGGCTCCGGATGCGGAGACGCAAGGGCCGGTCTGTCTGTGCGGAGTGCGAGATTGTCGGCGACGGCCCGGACTCGCCGGGGCCGCCGCGGATGTGCGGCCGTTGCTACATGCCGCCCAGCTTGCTGTACACCCAGTTGACGAGATCCTGCTTGACCTCGGTCAGGCCCTTCTTCTTCATGCCGTTGAGCATGTGTTTGGTGATGGTGGCCCAGTTGCGGAAGTTGCCGTGGGCCGCAGCCCGGTCGATGTTGCGGATCATCTGCGGGTCCACCCCGGCCCACAGGGAGTGGAACGCAGGCAGCGTGCCGACGACTTCGGCCTCGGGCATGCGCGTGAACTTCTGCCAGATGAAGATCCGTGACGCCAGCATCGGTTCCCGCTTGAGGACCTTGTAGCAGCCATCGCCGCCGGCGAAGATCACCGCGATGTCGGTGTTGCGGTCGTCCCACAGGTGGCGCCAGTACTCGAACGAACTGCGGCCCATCCACTGGGCCTCGTCGCACACCAGCACGCGGAACGTCTGCGACAGCGTCTCCTTCAGGAGGGTGTCGAATTCGATCGGCCGGGTCGGCGGTTCCCCGGGCAGCCCCAGGGCGTTGAACAGTCCGTGGCGGATGTCGCGGGGGGTCGGTCCCGAGCGCAGCTCCAGGCGGTAGGTGTTGTCGGGGGCGATCTTGCGCAGTGCCGAGTTCACCGACATCGTCTTGCCATATCCGGCTGCTCCGTAGGCGACCATCATGGCCTTGGCGTCGATCGTCGCCTGGACGTCGTCCAGGGTCGTCATGAGCGTGTCGGTGGCCACCAGGTGCGCATCGAGGCGGTGGAAGTGGTCGTCGTCCTCTGCGGGCAGCCTGCCGTAGTCCATGTCGCCGCTCACGCGTTCTCCTCAGAGGGGTCGTTTCCCGGCTCGGCCGCGGCCGGGGGGACCGGGCGTGCCCAGCCGTCCGGGACGGGCTGGTGCGGGATGTAGCCGGGATCGGCCCGCCGCAGGTCCGCGGCGTCCGATTCGGCAAGTTCCGCCTCGGCCTCCGCCTCGGTCAGCGCACCCAGACGCTCGGGCGGGGCGGCGCTGGTGACGGCCTCGAAGCGCTCACGGCGCAGCCGGGCGGCGGCCTTCATGTCCGCGCGAAGCCGCCGCGCCTTGGCGGTGCGGGCTTTGCGGACCTTGCTGACCTGCTCTTGACTGGCCGCCTCGGCCAGGACGGCGCTGCCCAGGTGTACGCCGTCCAGGCCGAAGACCTCGATGGTCAGGTCGTGGTGGGGCAGGTGGCGCACCGCGACGCGGACGCCGGCCTGGCCGACCATCCAGGGGGCGATGTAGTGGCGGTTGCGCCACCGCACGCCCTGCGTGGTGATGGTGCGGGTGCGTCCGTCGTCCTCGAGCCCGAAATGGGCCAGCTGCTCGGCGGCAACGTCGTGCAGGGGAGTGGGGTCGCACGACCACGCCTGCATCGGGGTGCGGCCGCCCAGCGCCCTGGGCTGGTGCTCGGTGTTCCACCAGTGCACCCACTTCAGCAGCAGTTCCACGAACGCCTCGAAGGAGAGCGCGGGCTCGTCCGGATCCGCGGTGCGCCCGCCGGTGAGCGTCTGCCGGTGCACGTAGCGCGGCATGGAGACGAACAGCATGTCCTCGACCGCGCCGTTGAGCGCCTCGATGGTGCCCTTCAGGTGCGGGCTGTAGGCCGGGAGGTCGACGACGGGCACGGCGAAGGCGCCCAGGGCCGAGGCGACGGTGGCACACAGGAACTCCTTGCCGCGGTCCACCCTGATCAAGCCCGGCAGGCCGCCGGCAGGGCCGAAGGGCTCGGCACGGTCCAGGGCCATCCGCAGGGCCGCCAGCACCGCATCCGCGCTGGGAGCGTGGGGGGTCACGGCCACTCCCGTGATGACTTTGGTGTGGCAGTCGATGAACCAGGTCACCCATGGCTGCACGAGCTGGTCCTCGAGCAGCACGCGCACGGGCACACACTTGTGGTCGCCCTCCCAGGCGGCGTTGCGGTGCGCGGGCGGGCGCTGCCCGAACACATCGAAGGCCCGCCGGGCGGCCTCCCCCTTGGCAAGCCCGGCCCGCTCCCCGGGCGTCAGATCCCGGCGCAGCGCCCGGTGGATCGTCGACAGCGACGGGGCCGCAGGCAGCCGGGGATCGGCCAGGGCCCGCTGCTGAAGCTCACGGTGCACGGCGGAGGCGTTGCCTCCCCACACCACCAGCAGCCGCCGCAGTTCAGGGGTGACGCTGAACCGTGTCCGGGACGCCGCATCGACGTGGCCGGTGGCGCGCGCCTCGGCGACCCACCGCCACACCGCCCGCTCCGAGCGGCCCACGGCCGTGGCGACCAGCTTCACGTGCGCGCTGGTCAGCTCGCCGCTCTGGTCCAGCGACAGCAACCGTGGCAGCGCGGCCAGCCGCCCGGTGCGGGCGGTGAACACCGCTTTGCCGGCACCCTGCGTGCCGGCAGAAGAGTTACTCATGCGGTCTGCTCCTTATATGGATACGAATCGTGGATTAGGGCCGGAAGTGCCGCGTTGGTGCCGGGAGTTGGCGGTGTAGGTGGACGGCACTGGCATTCCCCGGCGTTTGGCAGGGCCGTGATGAGGCGTCATGCCGGGGGAGGGGCTGCGGCGCCGTCATCCCGCACCGGCTGCGAGCGTCGGCAATTTCGCTGGGAGGGGGCGTGCTTGTCGAAGGCCCGGCTGCGCCAAGGGGCAGGCCTATGCCGGGGCATCGGGGGCGGCTCGGCGCTGGCCGGTCCTGTTGCGGCACCTGGGGTGGAAGGCCGCGGTCGGCGCTGAGCTGAACGCTCGTCAGCGCCGGCCGCAGGGCTTCCTGGCGCGCCTGCATGCGCCGGCAGGCACGCGATTGGCCGGGCGCAGGAAGGGAGGAGAGCTACCGGTGTCCCAAGGTGCTGCCCTGGGGCGGACGGCTCTTTGGCGCCACTGATGGCCGGCCCGGTGTTGCTCAGGCGTGTTCCAGCATGCGCCGGATCCCGTCGCGGATGATCGTGGCGCGTTCTTGCGGCGTGAGCCAGGTGGCTGTGGAGCCCTGGGCGGTCTTTTCGACGAACAGCACGTCTTCGACGGCGTCGGCCACCGGGTACAGGTGGCTGATGACTGCGAGGGTCTTGTCCTGGATTGCAGCGTTGCTCAGGACGGGAAGGGTGGCGTCCAGTCGGTCGGAGTCCAGGGAGGCGAACCCTTCGTCCAAAAACAGGCTTTCCAGCTTGCTGTTGCTGCGGTTGTGAAGTTCCACGAATGCCAGTGCCAGCGCGAGGGAGGTCTGGAATTTCTCCCCGCCGGAGAGGGTTTCTCGGCCGCGCGTGAGGTTCGTGGCGGACTCCACGATCTTGAAGTCCTCGGTGAAGGCATAGAGCCCGGTGGAGATCTGCTGGAGGATTCTGCTTCCGTAGCGGAGCAGCGCCTGGGTGCGCTGGTCTGTGAGATAGGTGAGGAACTTCGTGTCGGTGAGCTGGTCCCTCACTTTCCTCCACACTGCGGCCTGTTCATCCGCGGCGGTGATGGCAGAGTCCAGTGCCTCGGCGTAGGGAATTTGGGACCGTGCGGTACGCAGATCGGACTTGGCCTTGCCGAGCGCCGTTTCCGTCTCGCTCGTCTTGCGGCTGAGCGGGTCGAGAACGGCGGGTGCCAGCAGGTCGCTCTTCTCCGGCACCGGGAAGCCCGGGTCATCGTCGGTTTCGTCGGCGGCGGCCCCGGCTTGGAGAGTGAGGTCCTTCTCGAACGCGTGGATGGCGTCCGTGGCTCGCTGCCCGGATTGTTTCAGTGCGCCCGCCAGTTGCCGACTCAGGGAGGCGAGGGCCAGGTAGTAGTCGTCGACGAAGGCCAGGTCGGATCCGTCTGGGACAGGAGGCAGTTCCTTGGGCGCCTCGCCGTCAAGGAGACTTTCCGCGTCGGTGGCAGCGTCCGCCCAACGCTCCAGCCTCTGGATGAGATTGCGGGTGGGAGTCTCCACCTTGCGCTGGCGCCGTCCGTCCAGTGCCTGCCGGTGCTCGGCGTGCTCGGTGAGGGCCTGCTGTGCTTCGTCACGTGCCTGCGCTGTCTGCTCGAGCTGCGCGAGGCGCTGACCGGCTGTCTCCAGCGCTGAGGCGATGTCCTTCGGGGAAGGGAGGTCCTGCGGTGTGTCCTGGGCGGGTCGTACCGAGGCCGGGAGACCGGCGACCTCGGTCAGCAGTGTCTGCAGGTCGCTCTCGTACTGCAGTTGGGTCTTCTCCAGCCGTTTGCGTTCGCGCTGCAAGCGGCCGCGCTGGCGTTTGAGGTCGGCCCGGGCCGCCTCCTTCTCGGCCTGCGCGGTCGCCAGCTCTGCCTGGGCGCTCGTGTGGGCCGCGAGCGTTTCTGCTTCCGCAGCGCGCAGCGGCTGGACGAGTGTCTTGACCGCACGGGTGATCTGGGCCCGGTTCTTGGGGTCGCTGCCCGCGAGGGCACGCGCCTGCGCGGCCGTCTGTCGGCTCAGCATGTCCAGAGTCGTGGCCACACCCGGCACGACGTCCGGCCGCATCGTGTCCACCAGCTCCTGCAGCTGAAGCAGTGCAGTGTCCATGCGCTCGAGGGCGGCCAGATGCGCGCGCTGGTGCTTCTGGGCCGTCTGCTCGGTCGTGCTCAGCTGGGCCGTTGCCTGCGCTGCGGTGGTTACAGCTGTGTTCACGGCTTTCGAGGACTTGGTGAGCTGACCTCTGGCTTTCCCAAGCGCCTTGCCGTCCAGGGGGGAGGGGGGAGTGAAGTCGGTCGGGAGGGGCCGGACGCAGACCGGGCAGGCGTCCCCTGGTGCCAGAGCGGAACCCGCCGTGTGGGCGGCTTCGCCGCGCTGCACCGCAGCAAGTGCCTCCTCGGCTTCTTCCCGTGCCCCGCGCAGCTGACGTAGCTCAGCTTCGAGCTTGTCGACGCGGCCGCGCTGCTCCTCGACTGCCTCAAGCGCCGTGTTGGCCGACTGCAGATGTGCCGCCGCGGCGGTGGCTTCCTGCAGCGGGCCCCGGACGGCCTCCTGGATCTGGTCGGTGTGGGCGCGGGCCTGGGTGACGGCATGCTGTGCCAGGTCGGCTTCCTCGACGAGAACCGCCAGGCGCTGCTCGTATTTGGCCAGTTCCTGCTGTGCTTGCGTGTGCTCCTGCTCATGTTCGCCGTGCTGCAGCTGCTCCTGTTCGAGGCGCTGCATCAGGGCGTCCAACCCGGCTGTACGGCGCGGCAGGCCGGAGAGCACAGTCACCGCACCGGACAGGGACCGGACCGTGTCACCGGCCTGCGTGGCTGCCTCCAGGGCGGCCTGCGCCGCATCCAGCTTCTGGCTCAGATCGCGTCCGGCCGCTTCCTGCGCTGCGGCTTCGGCATCGATCTCCGTCTTCGCCTTGGCCAGCGTGGCCAGGGTTACAGCCGCATCCGGGACGCTGCGCTCACGCAGCAGCCGTGCCGCCTTGTCCAGAGCGGCCTTGCGGTGCTTGTGCGCGACGGCCCGCCCTTGCGCCGCGCGCAGAGCGGCCAGCCGCTCGCGCCGGCTGGCCACGATGCCACGCGTACGCTCCACGTCCAGCGCCGCCTGTGCGGCGACGGCATGGGGATCTCGCAGGAGGTCCGCCCGGGCACTCCTGGCATCGAGGATGCCCGCGCTCAAGCGCTCCAGTCGAACGCCGGCGTGCTTGCGGACACGTTCCAGTTCGTTGATGCCGAAGACGTGCCGCAGGATGTCGGCACGGTCGCCTCTGTTCGCCTTGAGCAGGTTGTCGAACTTCCCCTGGGGCAGCAGGACCGTACTGACGAAGCCCTTCCAGTCCAGCCCGATGAGCTGGGTGACGGCGTCTGTAACCGCGCGCATGTTGTCGACCCGCAGGTCGGCGCCGCCTTCGGCCATGGACTCCAGAACAGCCTGCGGCTTCCTGCGGTTTGCATACAGGGTGCGCCGCACCCGCCACGGGCGGCCGTTCACGGAGAACTCGAACGTCACGTGCATGCTGGGGCTGCCGGTGCTGATCAGCTCGTAGGCTTCGTCAGCTTTGCTCGACCACGAGCTCGCCCCGTACAGGCCGAAGGTGAACCCCTCAAGGAGAGTGGACTTGCCGGCGCCGGTATGGCCCAGGATGGCGAACCGGCGCTTCCCGGTGAAGTCGATGGTGCAGGTGCCGGGGTAGCTGCGCATTCCGCTGACGATGAGCCGGCTGGGCTTCACGACGCCTCCGTCCAGGTGTTTTCCAGCGCAGCGCGGAGCATGTCCTCGGCCGGGACCGGGGTCAGCGTCTCGTCGTCGAGCTCGTTGAGCAGGTGAGTGAATGCGGTGACGGTGGACTCTGCGGCAGCGCCGCTCAGCCCCTCGGATGCCAGGTAGGTGCGGAAGGCGTCGGGGAGCTCCGGCTCCTCGCCGGGATCACCGTCCATGACAGCCTCGGCGGCCGCCTCCCGTGCCGGTACGGGGTTGACGAGGATCGCGTTCGGGACGATCTCGGCGATCTTCTGGCTGAGGAGCCCGTCGGGCTCTTCGCCGGCGATCACCGCTTTGAGGAAGGTCCCGTCGTACTGGGCAGCCGCGGCCTTCAACTCCTCCAGAGTCCCGGGGAAGTGGGCCAGCCGTCGGCCACTGGAGAGCCGGCGGGGCAACGCCCTCACCGGTCGTCCCGGGTCGGCGTCGACGATCACGACGCTCTTGGATTCGTCGGCTTCGCCGAAGTCCATGGCGAGCGGACTTCCCGCGTAGCGAGCGATGCACCTGGCGCCCCGCACCGGTTGCGGGCGATGGATGTGCCCGAGAGCGGCGTAGGAAACCTCCGGAAGATTCTCGGGGCCGGTTTCAAAGCGGTCGTCCACCGCCCGTCCGCCCCGGGAGCCTTGGGCGCCGGTGACGTACACGTGGGCCGCGAACAGCAGGATGTCCCGGTCAGGCTCGTACCCCTCGTGCATGGCCCTCATCAGCTCCGCCTGCAGCCCGCGCATCCCCTCGGCGTAGTCGGCGTACGACGTGCCGGTCGCTGAGTGCTGCCAGAAGTGGTTCGGATGCACGAACGGCAGGACGGCCAGACGGATTCGCTGCTCACCGCCGCAAGCGTCGAAGGTGAGGACACCGCCGTCGTCCGCGGGGCGGAACCGATCGGCGAAGAACAGGCCCCGGCCCCGCAAGGGACCGTTCATGGAGCCGAAGAACTTGAAGTATGCGGGGGAGTCGTGGTTGCCGGCCAGGACCACGGTGGGGGCGATGGCGGCGAGTTCGATCAGGGCGTCCATGGCGCGCGACATGGCCCGGATGGTGGGACGGGAATGGTGGAACAGATCGCCGCTGTGGACGATCAGATCCGGCTGGCTTTCCTGGGCGATGGCCACGATCTCGGCCAGGACGGCGTCAAAGTCCTCTTCGCGGGCGTGCCCATGAAAGATGTGGCCTAAATGCCAGTCGGAAGTGTGGAGCAGTCTCATGCCTTCGTGCGCCCTTCTGGGAAGCGAGGCGTAGGAGAGCACCAGTGGTGCCGTATGAGCCCGGGACTGTACACCAAATTCCCTGGAGTAAAACTGGGCGTCCCGAGTGAATGCCGTCGTCCGGGCATCAACGAACGCATGATCGCTCTCAAGGAGCGCATGCAGCAGCCGCAGGAGACGGCCCGTCGGGCGCTCACGCAACACAATACTTTCCAAGTGCTCAGTCCATGCGCAGATTTGACACGCACTCGACGCACCTGGAACGTTCTGTACGGGCTCAGCGATGTCCCGCACACGGCCCAGCCGACATCACGCCTACAGCCAACGAGCCTCACCTGGCCGCGCCTGTACGCGACCAGATCTCCAGGAGCCGTCCTTCACACTTTCCTGGAGTGAAACTGGGATACCCGAGGGACTGCTAGCATGCGGGCATGGATGAGCATCTGGTCGCACTCGAGAAGCGCATGCAGCAGCTGCAAGAGGCGCTCCGGCAGGCGCTCACACAACACGACACCGCCCAAGTGCACTCCCTGGGCGAGGAACTGACGCGCACTCGACACGCGTGGAACGTTCTGTGCGGAATCAGTGAGGTCCCGGACACGGCCCAGCCGGAGGGGCAGCCAGGGGTCCGGCCAGAGCCCGCGCCAGCAGTCGCCGAGCCCAACCAGGACGTGCCCGTACGCGACCAGGTCCACCAGGCGCTCGCCCTGCTCACCGTCCCCGCCTCGCCCAAACTGCTCAGCCAGGTCCACCAGGCGTTCTTCTCCACCCCGCTGAACACGGCCCGCATGACCACCCTGCGCCGCGACGAGGAACGCTCCTTCCGCTCCGCCCCCTACGGCCGCGCCTACTACATCTGTCCCGCGCTGACCTCCGACCTGCTCTCACCAGCCCGCGCGCTGCTCGCCCTGAGCACCTGGCCACTGGAGCAGCGCCTGGTGGGACCGCTCACCCAGCGCGTCCACTTCCTCACCTCAGCTGTGCGGCTCGCGGACGCCGCCGAACACCTCGCCAGCGACGCCGGGATGCCGCAACCCGTCCAGCAGCTGCTGCTGCACTACAGCCGCAACATCCACGGCGACGCCCCCCGGGGCCCGCTCGACCTGGACGCGCTGCGCCGGGCCGCCGCAGCGGAACTGGAGATCCACGCCGACGACGACGCCGACACCCGCGCCGAAGCGGCCCAGCGCGCACGTCAGCAACTCGGCGACGCGGAGCAGATCTTCGGCAACATCCTGCGCAACACCGCCCGCCTGCGCCGCACTTCCTAAATCCACCTCTGCAACCAGCACGGCTGTGCCCTGTCCCGCCAAGGAAATCAGTGAGCTCGCTCGACGAACGACTGGGCGTATTACGCGGAACCGCTGCGCCCATCCCGCACAATGCACGCACCCTGGCGGCGCTGACCGCCAATCCCAGCTGCGATCGCCGCTCGCTGCTGGATGCGGCCGGTATCGACAAAGACGCCCTCGCCGCCCATCTGGGCCTCCCGCGGCCGCTGAGAAAATCCCAGCTCGCCCTCGACTACGGCATCGCCTTCGAACGCCAGGTCACCGCCCAGGCCGGAGCCCCTTTGGTGCCGCTGCTCCGCCAGGCCCTGGGCCTGAGCGTGCCGGAGGTGTCCTACGAGGACGTCAACAGCGTCGGCAGCGATGACGACAAGTCCCCTCTGCGGCTGCGCCGCATCCACACCCGCTCGCGTATCCGCAGAGCAGCACACGGCAGGTCGGACCCCCGCACTCTGCTCGACCACCCCGTACTGCGTCTGACCGTCGCCGGCCACCAGGCCTACCTCGAACCCGACGTCATCGCCTTCCAGCGCGAGGGCGTCTTCTATGTCGTAGAGATCAAATCCTTCCCCGTCATCCACGGACAGCCCGACCCCATCAAGGCCACCGCAGCGCTGACCCAGGCCGCTGCCTACGTCCTGGCCCTGCGGGAACTCCTTGCTGAGGAGGGTCTCCCGCCAGAGCGCGTCTCCGACACCGTGGTCCTGGTCAACCCGCGCAACTTCACCCGCCACCCCACCGCCACGCCCTTCAGCGCCCACAAGCAGATCAAGAACCTGAGCCGCCACCTCGGCAGACTGCGGCGCCTGCCCGAACTGCTGGACAAAGTTCCCCCCGACACCACCTTCGACCTGGCGCCCGGCCCCGACCAGAAACCGACCCGGCCCCGCGGTGAACTCGTTGCCGCGCTCGCCACCGTGCGGCCCAACTACACCCCCGGCTGCCGCCACCACTGCGACCTGGCCTTTCACTGCCGTGCCGAGGCCCGCCACCAGGGCAAGACCGCCGCTCTGGGCACCGCAGTCCGCGAAGACCTCGCGGGAATCGACACCATCGCCACGGCCCTGGCCCTCACCGACGGGCACCTGCACCCCTCACGAGGCCAGAAGGACCTCACCCAGGCCCTGCGCCACGCACAGCGCATCCACGCAGACCTCCAGACGGACAGCGCATGATCCGCCTCACCACGCTCCTGCGCTTGCGCGCCGCCTCCACCGGCAACGCCCAACGCGCCAGCCAGCTGCGCCACCTCCACCTCAGCGACCAGCCGCTGATGCTGCTGGCCCTGAAACAGACCGGGCCCGCCGCACGACCGCTGGCCGTCATGCTGGGCACCGATCCCCGCCGCCCCCAACTCCTGCTCGCCCCGCCCTCAGGCAGCACCACTCCCATGCTCGCTTCCCTGGCAGACACCATCACCGCCTACATCGACGCCTGCCAGCGACACAGCGAACACCTGCCCGCCACCTCCAGCAAGCCGGCCCGCCGCCGCTACACCGACGCCCCCCAGATCCTCGTCCCCAACCCCCAGACCGTGCAGCACCTGAAAGACCTCGGAGCCGACCTGCGGTTCCGCAGCGTCGACGACCACCATCCCGGCTCCCGGGCCGTTCAGCGCCTGGGGCACTGGCTCACCTATCTCACCGACCGCGCCGACCTGGCCGGCTCAGCCGCCCTCATCCCCATGACCAGCTTCCTCTCCATGCACTGGATCAGCGGCCAAAGCCCCCTCGAGGACGAGGGCCTGGCCACCCTGCTGGCGTGGATCGACCCGCCCCGCCACGCAGCCTCTGGACGCGACGCCGCACTGGCAGCAGAAGACCCGGCCACCCACCGCCCTGCGGGACCAGCCACCGACGCCGCCTTCGACAACGACCACCTAGTGCCCCTGTTCGACGCCTACGCCCGCGCCCGGCGCCAAGCCCTGGCCCAGGAGCAGACCCGCACCCTGCAAGAACTCGATCGCCTGCTGGCCACCTACCTGCAGCCCACCTGGGACCTCATGTGGCAGGCCTACGCCCTCCTGCAGGCCCTCCCCGAAGCCAAGAGCACCGCACGCCGCTGGGACCACGAACGCGAAGCCTTCACCGACGAATGCCTGCACGTGGCCCAGGACGGACGCCCCCGGCCGGCCCGAGACCACGCCGTAGGCGCCGCCGTCCGCCTGGCCCACATGGAACACGCGGCCGCCGCCTTCGCCGCCGAACGCACCGCCGACGACCCCTTCGCACGAGCCGAACTGCGCACCATCGGCGAAGCCTTCGGTGGCACCGTCACCGCGATCGACTCCAAGCACACCCTGCGCGGGCCCACCGGACGGCCACAATGGCGGCCCCGGTTCACCGTGTCCACGTCCGACCCGCTGCGCATGGAACCCGGCCAGCTCCTGGCCTGCCACACCTACCGCAAGGCCGGCTACAAGATCAGCGAGATCACTCCCGCCGACGGCGACACTCTCGTCGAACTCGAGATCACCGCAGGCATGGGCCACGCCGACCGTCCCACCTACGACGTCCTGCCCGAAGCCGGCGCCTTCCTCGTGTTCACCATCGCACCGGATTCCTACCGGATGCCGGAATTCCCTCACGAGACCAGACCCCCTGGACCCATGGCGGGCCTCCTGCCAACCACCCGGACGACAGCGACGAGGACACGGACGAGGGAGACGGCGAGGAAGAACAGTGACACCTCCCCACCAGCCCTCGCCGCAGCAGCAGATGGACACGGCCGCCCGCGCCATCCTGGACCAACTGCCCACACTCACCCACCGCGGAATCGTCGTGCACTCCCCGCCCGGCGCCGGCAAATCCACCCTGGTCGCCCGAGCCGCCGACGCCCTCGCGCAGTCCAACGCCCCGTGCCCCGTCATCGCCCAGACCAACAGCCAGGTCGACCAACTCGTACGACGACTCGCCCGGCACCACCCGCATCTGCGCACCGCACGGCTCACCGCAACGGAACACTCAGTCCCGCACGACCTGCAGGCACATTCCGGCATCCGTATCGCTACCCGCATCCAAGCCCTCGAGAAGACGGCCGACGTCATCGTGGGAACCGCCATGAAATGGGCCACGATCACCGACCGCCGATGGCCGTGGGCGATCATCGACGAGGCCTACCAGATGCGTTCCGACATGCTCTTGTGGACCGCCGGCCTCTTTGACCAGGCCCTCTTCGTCGGAGACCCCGGCCAGCTCGACCCCTTCTCCACGGTCGAAACCGACCGCTTCCAAGGCCTGCCCCATAACCCCATGAACAGCGCGGTCGCCGTCCTGCTCGGCAACAACCCCGAACTGCCCGTCCACACCCTGCCCGTGTCCTGGCGCCTGCCGCCCTCAGCCGTCCCCCTGATCAACGACGCCTTCTACCCCTTCACGCCCTTCCACGCCGGAAGCCGTGAAGCCGACCGCACCCTCACGTTCTCCATCCGCGGCATGCGTACCCCCACCGACGAGGTCATCGAACACGCCGCCCGAACCGGATGGGCACTGTTCGAACTACCGGCCCGCATCACCGGCCAGCACGACATCGAAGCCTTCCAGGCCGTCCTCGGCATCGCCGAGCGGCTGCTGGCCCGGCAGGCCATCACCACCTGCGAGGAAAACCCCGAAGGCCACGTCCTGCAGCCGGGTGACATCGCCATCGGCACCGCCCACCGCAGCCAGGCCCACCACATCCGCACGCTCCTGGCCCGCCACTACCCCCAACTGCACGGCATCACCGTCGACACCGCCAACCGACTCCAAGGCTGCGAATTCCGCGTCACCATCGTCCTGCACCCCCTCTCCGGCCGCGGCGACGCCTCCACCTTCCACCTGGAAGCCGGCCGCCTGTGCGTCCTCACCTCACGCCACCGCCACGCCTGCATCATCGTGGCCCGCGCCGGCATCGCCGAACTCCTCGACGCCCACCCCTCCAACGACCCCGCACACCCCGGAGCCGCCTCCAAGGTCGCCGACGGCTGGGAGGCCAACCACACCGTCCTCGCCCACCTGACCGAGCACACCGTCCACGCCTGGGCACAGCCCGGCCGCCGACGCGGATGAGCAGTTCCCGGCACGCGCCCGCAGCCTGCGCATCAGCCGAGCTGCGGGCACGGTGCATCAGGTTCTGGCCGTCAGCAAATGCCGTCAACAAGCCGGAACCGCTTGCCGACCGTTGGCAGGGTGGCTGGTTTGCGCTGGCCCACCATCCCCAAAAATTAAGACAAACGTTCTATTATTGAGTTAGTGGCTACCGTGCGCCGACCAGGTGGTTGGATGCCGGTGTCCGGTGCTGCGACACGTCGTTGGGGATGCAGCGCCTGTGACCGGGCCGCCGACGTGAGGCACGGTTCGAGGGGATGGAGGGCCGGCCAGTGAGTGACCGCAGCGCGATCGAGTGGACCGAGGCGACGTGGAACCCGACGACGGGCTGCGACCGCATCTCTGCTGGATGCGATCACTGCTATGCGCTGACGCTGGCGAAGCGGCTGAAGGCGATGGGCTCGGCCAAATACCAGGCCGACGGTGATCCGCGTACGTCAGGGCTGGGCTTCGGGCTGACGCTGCATCCGGATGCCCTGCGGGTGCCGTACGGGTGGAAGAGCCCACGGACGGTGTTCGTCAACTCGATGAGCGACCTGTTCCACGCCCGGGTGCCACTTGACTACGTCCGGCAGGTCTTCGAGGTGATCACTGAGACGCCGCAGCACACCTACCAGGTCCTCACCAAACGGGCCCGACGCCTGCGGCAGATCGCCGGGAAGCTGGAATGGCCGGCGAACCTCTGGATGGGCGTCTCGGTGGAGAGCGCGAAGGAACTGCCCCGCATCGAGGATCTGCGCCAGGTGCCGGCCGCAGTGAGGTTCTTGTCGTGCGAGCCCTTGCTCGGCCCGCTGAGCGGCCTGGATCTGACAGGCATCGACTGGGTGATCGTCGGGGGCGAATCCGGGCCTGGGGCCCGCCCCATGGACCTGGCCTGGGCGGCGGACGTGGTGGCCAGGTCCCGGCAGTCCGGCTGCGCTGCGTTCGTGAAGCAGCTCGGGTCCCGTTGGGGCAAGGAACACAAGGAGATCAGCCAGTTCCCTGCCGCTCTGCGGGTCCGTGAATACCCTGAGGAACGCGTCCACGTCTGATCTGCGGACCAGAGTGCCCCTGGACGGATGCCGTTTCAGGCGGGCAGGCTGACCTGGCTCTTCGTCGTGAGTTTCCCACTGGAGAGCAGGGTCACCTGACCGTTTTGTCGCATCTCCCGTATGGCCTGCAGGGCGTGCTTCGGCAGCCAGCGCGAGGTCTCGGCCAGCAGCCACTCGCCCACCGTCTCCACCGTCGCCGGTCCCATCGACAGGCGCTGCGCGACCAGTTCCAGAAGCTCGGTGTCGGCGAGCCCAGCCGCCTGGAACAGGTCGATCTGGCCGTCAGGGATGGCCCCGCGCGTGCGCGGGTCGCGGAAACTTTCGCCATCCCGGTCGTCGACCTTCCACATGGCGTCCTTCATCGCCTTCAGGCCGGCCGTGCTGCCGGTGCCGAAGACGAGGTAGAGAGGCTGTCCGGTGCGGGGGACGAGCTCGAACTGCAGCTGGTACGGGAAGCCCGACCGGCGCAGCGCGTCCCGGTAGGTCGACAGCCACACGCGCCACCGCTCGTCGGGGCGCAGTTCAGCATCCGCGGGCGCCCAGAACGCCCGGCCGCCGAAGACCGTGTCGAGGACATCCGGGTTGAGGTTCTCGCGACGGCTGAACCAGTTGGGTCCGAAGGTGGTGACGACCTCGCTGGAGGGATTGCGGGCGATGCGCCTCATCACGTCCAGCGGAACATTGACACTGCCCCAGCTGTCGAAGATGCCGAGGATGGGGTGGCCCCAGGCACCCAGCCGGGTCAGCAGGGGCATGCTGTCGGTGCCGGCGTCACCGCGCTGGACCTCGAGGTGGACCGGCAGGTCCCGCAACGGACCAAAGTGAGCGTGGAGTTCGCTCATCAGATGCTTGTGCCGGGCAGGGTCCTTCTCGATGAAGATCAGGTGCACACGCCGCGGACTGAGGTGCATGCGGTCGACCGCGCTGTGGTTCAGCAGACGTTCAAGGATGAAGACGGGCGAGCCCGGCTCGCCGTCCTGATAGCGGCCGGGACCGGCAAACGCGTCAAGGAGCGTGACGCGGGGGCGGGCATAACCAGTGCGCTGGGACGTCTGCAGCAGAATGGGCCACCAGGCATCCAAGTAACGCTGGTACAGGCGGTGTTTGGCGGCTGTCGCCGGTTCCAGCTTCCATAACACACCCATCCCGGCCCCCTCCAGGTCGATGGGCGGGCATGTGCCGGCCGCACCCCTAGGCCATTGATGGTGAGAGCAACCCGGTTCGGTGTAAAGAGCACGTACGAGCCGTCCGCTCCTGTTTGTGTGCTGCAGACGCCGAAGCACGGCGATGCTTCGATCGGTGGTTCGTGAAGGCGGCAGGACAGGCCAACAGGCTCTTGCTGTGCCCGGGCAGACCCGCTCGGGGACGCCGCCGGGCCGGTGGCCTCACCCGCGGCCGCGCACCACACCACAAACGATCATTATGCGACGTGCCGACCAGTCGCGGCTCTCGTTGTCAGTTCCGCTCCGTAGCCTTGGCACAGAGTCATCTGCGACAGGAGGGCAATGTGGCCCGCAACTCCATCAATCAGCGCGCGATCGAGAAGCACCTCAAGGAGATCGCCAAGGGTTATGAACGCGCGGCCCGGCGAAACCCGATCCGCGTGCCGATCCAGACGGAGGCGTCTGCAGAAGGAGGCGCGTTGCCCGGCCGTGAGACCGCCGAAGGCGCTCCGGTCCTGTCCCGGCTCCTGCTCTGGCTGGGGGAGCAGGCCCAGCTCAGTTCCGGAAGCTACGTCAACGTGACCCGGTTCGTGGAGGAACAGCGACTGGATGGCGAGGACCCGTTGGTGCTTGCCTTCGAGTTGGAGAAAGACGACCTGGTCCAAGTGCTGCGCGCCTATGGGGGCATGCCTCACGTGCATCTCACCGACGCCGGACGCGCCGCGATCCACCGGTTGAAGAAGCTGCGGACAGACCGCGCCGCTCGTCTCCGCTGCACCATGGACGCCTTCCAGCGGTGGCTGTTCGACACCGCCGGCGACCAGCAGCCCGCCGACCCGGCGCTCTTCCTCACCTCGCCTGCTGCTTATTTCGCCGGGTCCGCCATTTCCAGCGACGATCTGCACGAGGCTCTCGCCCACCTGGTAGAGCACAAGCTGATCGAACTCATCGACACCGACCCCGCCACAGTCGCCATCACACCCCAGGGCGTCAGCTGCGCCCTGGCAGGAGGAAGCGTGCAGGACCACATCAACCAGTCCCGCCCCGGCACCACGTACAACAACTACATGCCGAACGCCAAGGGCATCATCATTGGCGAACAGCAGCACTTCACCCAGACCAACACCGACGGCGTCGACCCGACGCTGTTCGCCCAGCTCGCCGGGTACATCGGCCAGGTCAGCACCACCCTGGGCATGCCCGAGGCGGACCGAGCCGAGCTGGAGCGCGTCGCCCGGGACCTTCACACTGAGGCGACCTCCGCGAACCCTGAGCCGGGCCGCCTGCGTCAGTTCGCCACCCAGCTCAAGGACAAGCTCCTGGAGGCCGGTACCACCATCGCGGCCACAATGGGCGTCCAGATGGCGGAGCAGGCCCTCGCCGCGTTGACCCAGTAGACCCGCCAGAACACCGAAACTCCCGGGGATCAACCACATCCCCGGGGCCCCCGGCTTGGGACCGCGTGGTTCAACGGGCGCCGGCATCATGGTGCGCCAACCGGGCAGGGCGACCGGGCCGGAGGCCCGCTACCTCTTCGGCAGCAGCTTGGCCGTGCTCACGCGGTCCCCGTCGACGAACGGGTTGACGGGGACATCGAGACCGAAGAGCGCGTAGATGTGGCGTAGTGCTTCGTAGGCATCGCGTTCCGGATCGCCCAGGGCCTGCCAGCTGTGGTTCCAGTCGTCGCTCGTGGCTGGCTGCGGAGCACCCCGCAACGGGAAGGCCGGGTCATCACCGGCGGCGAGTACGCATCCGGGCGACTGGGTGAAGTCCGAGGCGACGATGCGATGTGTCCATGAGCCGTCGACCAGCGGCAGCACATGCCGGTCGACCAAGCGGAAGTACTCCAGCGTGATCTCGGTCAGCACGAACACGCTGATCCTGCGTGCTCCGCCGTCGGAGTAGCGCTCCATGGCCCAACCCAGCATTTCCGAGGTCGCCGACGCGGCCCCAGTGACCGCCCCGTCCGACTCGACCAGCAGCCCGCGACGGGGAGCGTCGGCCAGCAGGAGGCCACCCTCACGAGGCTCCGGACGCCTGTACACAGAAGCCCAGTTGAAGGCATTGGCGTCCCGGAGCGTGTCCTGCTTGTCCAGGACGTCCCGCAGACCACCGTCGGCATACATGCCGGGGACAAGGCCGCGCGGGTGATCGGGGACGCTCTGGAAGAAGAGCGCCGGCGTCTCCTCCATACCCAGTGCGGCACGCAGGTCCTCCCGGCTCTTGACGCGGTCCGCGGCCGGAGCGGGCACGGCGGAGCCAGCTCGGCCATGTCGCACGCGCAGGCCGTCGTTGACGAGCCGGTACACCTCATCCGGCGGGAGGAAAGCGGTGGTGTCGCCGTTGCGGATCGGGATCGTCCAGCTGTTCTTGATGAACTGGCCGTCGTCGTTGATCCCGCGGGTGACGAGTGCCCACCGTTCGGACTCAGGCAGCGCCGGTACCTCGAGGACGAAGTAGTGCCCGGCCGCCCCCGGGTCGCCTTGGGGGTGGTCGTACCAGAAGAACTTGACCTTGAGCAGCGGGCGTACGTACTCCGTGAGGACGTCCTTGTAGGAGTCGGTGTTCACCACCTTCTTGTCGAAGGGCGTCACCTTCTCCACGACCTCGTGGAGCTCGTTCGGCCGCTTCTTCGCCTTGAAGCCGCACACGATCAGGCCGCCGCCGGCGTTCGCGAACGCTGCGACATCCTTGGCGAGTTCGAACTTGCCCTTGTGGGTGCTCAGGTCGTACGGCCCGTTGGGAGGGACGCTCTTGAAGTCGACCCACTCGCTCTCCGGCGTGCCCACGATCTCGTACGGCTGCTGTGCAGTGAGGAAGGAGACGAGCTGAACCATGCTGTCGGCGGCCATGCCGCCGGAGCCTACGCGCTCGAAGCCATCGTCCGCACCGAGTTGCACGATGCGCCGACCTGCGACAACTGATGCGTATACGGGCGCGACAACGGTTGCGCGAGCCGAATGTCCGCTGGGGAGTCCGCCCACGTCACCGCAGGCGTACGGGCCTTGTGGGGAGCCGGTCTTACGCGCTGGCGTCGCTGCCCCTGCACCAGCCCGCCGCCGTCTCGACGCGCTGACGGGAGGGTTTGTCAGCGGCGTGCGGCATCATCGGCAGATGGCCTCCACACCTGCCCCGCCGACGTACCTCGATCGCCTCCGGTCGGACCTGGACCTGATGGAAGCGGACTTCCTGCAGGTCCTCGCGGACTCACAGATCCGAAACGTTGATCCCAACCGCCACTCCAACGGCATTGTTCACTTCGGAGCGCCGAAGTGGGGCTGGGTACCCAGCAGTCCCGAACTCGAAGCCCGAAGGATGGAGCTGCTGGGGCGAGTTCGGGAATGGGAACCGCTGTTCCGGCTCCTGTTCCCGCACCCGACACCGGAGGTCACCAAACGCCTCGACAAGAGCCTGGCCCTGCTGCAGCGCTGGCTTGAGCGCCCCCGGGACACCACCATTCCTGCCACCATCGAAGGGGCCGCCGACAAGATCAAGGAAGCGGCGGCCACGCTCCGGAAGCTGGGCGAGCTCCTACCCGAGGACGAATGGCCGGTGCGCGTCACGGTCGACACGAACATGCTGCTCGATGACCCCGATGTGGCGCTCTACACGTCCGTGCTCGGCAAGCGGTACATGGTCCACCTGTTCCCGGTGGTCCTGCGGGAACTGGACGACAAGAAGCTCGCCGGCCGCACCCCGGATCTCCGGGACGCCGCGAAGAAGGCGGACCGCCGCCTGAAGGGGCTGCGGACCAACGGCAACGTGCTGCGCGGCGTACGGGTGGCCGGCGACGTGCACGCCATCTTCGAGCACATCGAACCCAAGGGCGACACCCTGCCGAACTGGCTCGACCTGGACGTGCCGGACGACCGCTTCGTGGCCTCCACGTTGTTGCTGCAGTCCCGGCACCCAGGTTCTGCGGTCTATGTGGCCACGAGAGACATCAATCTTCAGACGAAGCTCGCTGCCGTCGGATTGCCGTTCTTCGAGGCGCCTTGATGGAAATGGGTGGCCCCAGCCTGGGGGACCGGGGCCACCAGCTCCGCCGGGTCAGCGCTGCCGGATCCCCGGAGAATCCGCCGGTCGAGCTGGCGCCCAGGGCGCCGGCGGCACCGCGGACGATGCCGTGGCCCGCTGTATGGGCGAGAGAGCGCAGGCGATGGCGGCGCCGCCGTCCACGAGCTGCCGCAGCCGGGCCCGGGCCGTTCGTGTCGTCCCGGGGGCGGCTGGCCGGGCCGTGACTCCTCGATGGTGCTCATCGGTGGCCCGATGTCCGGCCCGGGTGTCTGCCGCAGCCGATGGACCGCAGGAAGGCGGTACGGCCAGCAGACGCCCGGACCGGAGGGGAGGTGTGGCCAGAGATCAGGTGGCGCGCAGGCGGCTCACGGTGCCGGTGAGGTCGAAGAGCTGGTTGCGGGTGCCATCGAGCCACTGCTGGGTCACGGTGCCGGTCGGGCCGAGATGGAGTGCGTAGGCGGTCAGCGCCGTATCAGCGAGGGTCAGCTGCTCCGAGACGTTCGTCTCGTGCTGATCATTCGTGATGATCTTCTCAGGGCGCCGGTTGTGCCAGGCATGACGCAGCCACTTGTCGGTGGCGGGCACCGGTTCGCCGTTCTTGGTGACCGGCTCGTAGCGGGTGCCGTTCGGCGGCGGGCTGTCCTGGACGACCTGGGGCGGGATGACAGCGCCCTGGGACTGCCAGTAGGTGGCGACGATGGCTTCGGCCTGGCGTCGGCCCCATGCGGCTCGCGGAGCGGCGCCGTCGGTGAGCATGCGGTTGACGAAGGCACTGGCCTGGCCGCGCGGCCGGGTGCTGGCCTGGGAGCCGTAGGCGGCCTGCAGAATCCCGCTGGCGGTTGCCGCGATCAGCGTGCGGACGCGCGCCTCGGCCAGAGCCGCCGTCCGCAGCCGCGGCGTCGGATTGCCGGTGATGTCGTCGATGACTTCGCGGAACGATCGCTGCACGGGCTCCGTGGGCAGGCTGTTCGAACCAACCAGCAGGGACTGTGCCGCGGCCGCGTGATACTCGGCCTTCGCGCGGGGCAGGCAACGCCGCACAAGGTGTGCGACGACCTCACCCCTGTTGTGCACCTGCGGGCTGCCGGCGCCACCGTTCAGGCCGAGAGCCTCGTAGACACGCTGGGCGGCGGCCGTCCTCCGGCTGAACGCCCACACCGCGAGCAGGGCCAGGTACTCCAGCTCCAGTCCGGCAGGGCGGCCGGAGGGAAGCTTGAGGTACCGCGCGATCGTCCGGCCGTAACCGGGGACGGCATCCAGGACTCCGGCGTCGGCGAGTTGGTCCACGGCCTGCTCGGCGAGCCGCGCCGCCCCGGTCCCGCCCGGCAGCGAGGTGGCGTCGTTGTGGATGGACTCGTAGCGCCGGGTGATGGACGCGGAGAAGTCTGCGCGCTCCTGCTCCCGGTAACCGGCAACCACCACGGAGGCCGTGGTGGTCCAGCTGTTCACCGCCTCCAGAGCGAGCCTGGCCGGGATGCTGACCTCCCGGTCCCGGCCCTTGTGCCGGACGGTGAAGTCGACAGTGCCGGACGACGTATCCGTCTCGTTCAGCGCGGCCCGCGCGGCGCGTACCGCCGCGCCGAGGTGGTCCAGAACGAGGATCTGCTCCTGAGCGGGCAGGGTCGTGAATGCCAGGACGTCATAGGGGAGACCGGTTTCCTGGTAGAACCGGCACAGGGCGTCCAGCTTGGCGGCGACCCGGCCGTGGCCGTCGATCACCAGCAGGCCCCTTGCCAAGATCTTTCCGGAACTGTCCACGACGCGGGCCAGGGCTACGTCTGCTGGTCGGCGCTGGCCTTCGGTGGTGACCGTCGCGATGGAGCGGCCCGCCATGCTGAGCCGTACCTGCTCGAGCGCCCACCGCTGCCGTGCCGCAGTCCAGTCCAGCGCCTGCGGCCCGGAGGCCAGGAGCTCCAGGACCGCAGTCTTGTCCGGTGCGGTCGCAGCAGGGAAGGGCCGCGCGCCGAGGATCTCCTCGGCGCCGCTGTAGTCGCTCTGCTCCAGGTCCCGGATGTTGGAGACGAGCAGGAGATCGAGAGTGTAGAGCCGGGTACTGGGGGCGAGGACCTGCCGGACACCGGCCAGTACGCCGCCGTTGAGGAAGCCCAGTTCCTCCCCGGTGCCGGCGAAGTCCGCGGGGAACAGCGGGCGTACGGCGCCCGGTTCCACACATGCTCGAGCGAAGATCGCGCTGCCGTCGTTGTCTGGAATCCAGTCCGCCTGAAAGACGGCGGGACAACCGCGGATGTTCTTCTGCAGGTGCTCAGTGGCGTCCGTGGGGGCCCGCTCGGGGATCGTGGGCAGGACCATGTTGGCCGTGCTGTCCATCGGAGTTTCTGCCTTCGGTCGGCAGGACCGGAGCAGCACGTGCCACCCGGTCCGTGACGTGGAAGGGCGCACAGGGTTTTCCTGTGCTCCCGGCCAGATCGGATCCCGGCCGTAGCCGGGCCTGCGCCTGGGCCGGCCGCGTACGGAGGCATCAGGGTGCGATTCCGGCCTTGGCCGGACCTGGCGATCCCGAACCGTGCCCGTACGGGGCGCGATGAACGGCGAGCTTAGCGCAATAGCTGTGTGCTCCGTACTCCATTTCGATCAGCGGGAGTTGAGCGTCATCGCGGGGGCGAGCGGGCAGAACCTGTCGCCGGATCCCGGACGTTGTCCTTCCGCTAGAGCAGCACCGTGGGGCCCCGCCGCTGTGATGGCTTACGGGGGAGTAGCCATGCGCGGCCGCCAAGGCCCAGCCCGAGCACATCGGCTCGAGGGCGACCGAGTCTCCATCGTGTGCTCCTGACGATGAGCCCGAGACGAGACCGATAGACAAAACGCAGACCGTTGAGCGGGCCGCTCTCCGCGCTCGACTGAAGGCCATGGCGGAACCTGTCACCCATGGAGCGGGCCGCCGCTCACGCCTGACGGGCCCCCGGGCTGAGGGCCTGCCGCACCGTCACCCCCCGGAGCCAGGACCAGGCCCCGCGATCACACGAGACCCCGACCGCAGCGTTGCATAATTCAGCGGCGAGCGTTACATAACTTCGGGCGAATATTATGTACCGCCAGCTAGACTGGGTGGCAGCGTTACATTTTTGACGGCACGGTCGCTCCGCACCCCCTCGGCGGCCCACTGCCCGACCTGTCCCTCGCAACCCGCTTACCGCTTCTGCTCTTGGAGTCCCTGGGTGTCCTCCTCGCGTTCATCCCGCACTGCCGGTGAGGCGTCTTCCGGCGCTGCCGTGCCGGACAACTCCGCCCCCACTGCCCCGCCCGCAACCTCGACGGAGCCGTCCGACCCGGCTCCGCGCTGGGCAGGCCACTGGCCCCTGAGTTTCCCTGAAAACGCCGGCCGCCGACACGACGAGGACACTCAACCCGAGTCAGCTGAGGGCCCGTTGGACGAGCGGAGAACAACCTCCACCACCCCTGACGCGGGAACACCACACGCCCTGGCGCCCACCCGCCCTGCGACGCTGCACGGGGCCCGCAACGCACTCAAGCAGCTGATCGACGCCGCCATCCAAGGGCACCCCACCCCCTTGACGCGCGGCCCGCACCACGCGCTGCTCACCACCCCCGCCCACGCAACCGAACTGGGCTGGGACCTCATCCAAGCCCCCACCCACAGCATCGCGGACGCCCGCAGACAGCTCGGGGATCTGGTCCAGTACGGCGCCGAGGGCCACCCCCAGGTGTTGTGCCGCCACAAGACCCCCGTCGCCGTACTGATCGCCGCGGCCGCGGACGGCACCCCCGCCCCGCCCGCACCTCACGCCGAGCCCGCGCCTGACACAGCGGCCCCGGCGGCAACATCAGCCCCGGACTCCACCCCACCCCCCGAGGGCCTGCAGACAGTCCAGAACCCCCTTCCGGCCACACCAGCAGACGAAGCCGCCAAAGACCTCGCACCCGCGCCGGCAACTCCCTCTGCCGAAGCGGCCATTGCCCCCACCACGTCCTCGGAACTCCAGCCGGAACCGGCAGCCCACGACACGCCTGCACCTGCCGATACGCCCCCCGCCTCACCCGGCACCACCCTAGCCCCACCGACCGCCCCCACGGGCCCGCCAGCCGCTGCCGACCCCAGCCCCGCCGCTCCTGCACTCCAGCACCCGGTCACACCGCCGACCGCCCTCCCAGCACCGCCCTCGACCCCGCCCGAGCCGAGCCCGCCGGCCCCTGCTCCCGCGATGCCCGGCACCGGCCACGAGCCCGCCCTCCCGGCCGGCGGCACACCAGCCATCGCTGCGCCGCGCACCCCGCGACGCCTGGCCGCGCTCGCCCAAGCCCTCGACACCGTCCTCCCGACCACCGCCCCCACCGGTGAAACCACCACACCCACACCCCTGATGGGCCTGTCGACCGGCATCCGCGCCCTGGACGACGTCCTCGGCGGACTCCAGCCCGGCCGCTTCTACCTCGTCGCCGCCGCCCCGGGCGCCGGATCCAGCCTGATCGTCACCGCCGCCGCCCGCACCAGCGCCCTCGACCAGCACCAACCCGTCCTGTACGCCGCCTCCGGACTCACCCGCGCCGACATCGCCGCACGCATCGTCGCCGCGCACCTGCCCGTCGACTACCGCCGCCTGCGAGCCGGCCGCCTCACCCCCACCGAACAGGACGACACCGCGGCCCTCCACCACCACCTGGCCCAAGCCCCGCTCTACATCGACGACGGCACCGACCTGACCACCGACGCGATCGCCGAGAGCGTCCCGGACCTGCCCGGCCTGGCCCTCGTCGTGGTCGACCGCCTCCAGACCACCGAGGACCCCCGGCTGCCGCTGTCCGGCCCGGCCCAGATCACCGACGCCGCCCAGGCCCTCGCCCACCTGGCCCGCACCCACGAACTCCCCGTCCTCGCCGCCGTCGACACCGACGACCCCCAGCTGATCGCCGCGCTCAGCCTCGACATCACCATCACCCTGACCCGCGACGCCGACCAGATCCACGCCACCGTCACCGAACGCGACCTCGGCCCGCAGGCCACCCTCACCCTCCACGCCGACCTCGCCCACGCCCGCATCACCGACCCCTACGCCAGTCCCCTCACCCCCACTTCAGCACCCCAAACGCCCCCGCACGCCCCCGCGCCGACCCCGCAGACGCCTCTCCAAGCCCCCACCGGCCTCTCCCCGGACCCCACGGCCACCCAGCCCGCCCCGACGGCCCACACCGCCGCCGCCCCACGCAGGTCAACGCCCCGCCGCACCACCGCCTCACCCCCGCCCCAGGGTGGCTACGCAAACCGGGACTACAGCTACTTCACCGGCATGATCACCCGTGCCGTCGACGAAGCCCTCCACGACCACGACGGTGACATCACTGCCGCGACCGAAGCCCTGGTGAAAAAGGCCGTACCGCACGCCATGGCCCTGTTCGAAGCGACCCGCGTCGGCGGAAATTACGAGCACACCGTCTATCCGGAAACCCTCGAATTCCTTCGGAAGAAAACCAAGGACGGCGCCGACGAAATCTGGGAAGGCCGCCACAACTGGACCAACACCCACCTCATGGAAGCCCTGCAGAACGACACCCACCCTCCGATCACCGTCAACGCTCTCGACACCAACGCCAGCTTCCTGTCCGCCTTCAAGACCCACCTGCCCATCGGCGCCCTGGTCCACGACCCCCACGGCGGCTTCGACCCCAAACGCTCCGGCATCTACCGCCTCCCCGCCCGCCCTACCTGGCACCACCCCGACCTGCCCGACCCGATCGGCAACCGCCGCGAAGACGGCCCCGTCCTCCTCGACGACGCCACCATCCGCCTCCTCATCCGCTGCGCCCGCCTTGGCCTGTGCGAGGCCCCGCACATCACCGAATGCTGGACCTCCGGGGCCAGCGAAGGACTCCTGGAAAAATTCCGCCGCGTCCTGACCGAGGCCCGCACAAAAGCCATCGAAACCGACGACATGGTGACCGTCGAATACATCAAAGCCATGTACTCGAAATTCACCTCCACCATCGGAGAATCAAGCGTCAACCGCGACATCCGCCGACCCGACTGGATGCACATCATCCGCTCCCAGGCATTCGCCAACCTCTGGTATAAATCCCACCGAGCCCGCAGCAACGGCCTGACCGTCGTCCGCGTCCGCGGCACCGATGAACTCCACGTCGCCGGCGACTGGCGCACCGTCTTTACCGAAGGCCGCCTCACCACCCAGATGAAACAAAAAGACCAGTACCCCCTGCCGAGGAAGAACGCCCGATAGATGTCGACCGACGGATGGAAAAACTTCGGCAACTACGGCGCAGATCGCGACCCCGGAAACGTCGACGGCAAAATCGCCCTCGCCCGCGCCCTCGAAGACGCCCTTGAACGCATGATCATCGACGGCGGAATCAAATCCCCGGTCAACACCCGCCGCGGCCTGAAAGCCCGCATGCGCTACCTCACCACCACCAAAGGCGGCCCCCAGGCTCTGGCCGACGCCGGCATCCACGCCACCCCCACAACGATCCGAGCCTGGACCCGCGGCACCCAGCGCCCGCGCCCCGCCAACCTCGAAGCGATCGACACCGCCTACTGGAACCTCCGCGCCCACAACGTGCTCGCCAACCCCGGCGCCCTCAAGCAGCACCTCAACCGAGGCGGCCGCGGCACCCGCATCGAGATCCACCCCGTCAACCAGGCAGCCGTCGACGAGCCACGCCGCCGCGACAACCTGAGGATCCAGCACCGGCAGGTCCGCTACATCTGGGACGACGCCGTCGACGCCCTCGTCGCCAGCGACCTGAACACCATGGAAGACCTCTGGGACGACATCATCGCCGAACTCGACTCCGACTGGGGCGCCTACACCTACGTCTCCTACATCGGCATCGGAGCCTGACACGACCGCCTGCGCCCAGCCTGGTCGGCCCAAAGCAGCGCTCGGCGCCCCGTGAGGCCGATGCTGCCAGGGGATGTCATCCTCTGAGTGCCAGTGGCGCAAGCGCGGTGACCTGGCCGTTTATGCTGCCAGAGATGCCCCCCACTCGTTACCGGAGTGAGTGACGAAGGACCATGCCATTTTCACGCCAACCACCACTGGGCAGCAGATTCTGAAGGAAACACCTTTCCTGTGATCGGGGGGTCAGGTCACGGCCAAGGCCGAACCTGGCCGATGCCCCCGCCCTGCGATGCCTGGGCACGCCTTCTCATGCCTGATCAACACATGATGGATACTGTTTGGCCGCCTTGGCAGCAACTTCTAACTGGTGCCCGTTCGCCGGAAGACCGCGACATCACGTCGCAGCGAAACAACGAGACTGCCGTCCTGAGCCACTGCAGTCTGCGCAAGGCTCGGCACGACGAAACTCTCCACGAGTTTTCGTGTTCGCAGGTCCCAAACGCCCAGCGTGCTGCCGGCGCTGATTACAGCGAGGGGGCGCCCGTCGAGGACGATGCAAGCCACGGAGGACACCCAGCCGTGACGTCCGGTGGAAAGGAGGTCCGTGCATCGGTCCGTGGCTACATCGTGCATATAGGCCCGCCCGCCGGCGCCGATGACGGTGATGGGGCGGTCGTCGAGGGCGGTGCAGGCCAGGGCGTACACCCGGCCAGGGAGGCCTGTGAGAGGTTCACCGATGGGGAGGCCGGTGGCCACATCGCGCACGTCCACGCGACGGTCGCCCTTCTTCAAACCGGTGTCGCTGCCGATGACGGCCACAGGGCGATCGTTGACGGCGGTGCACGCGATCGCCGTGACTGGCCCTGCGAATCCACTAAGGGGTCCTTTCACTATGAGCGTCCGATCAGGGCGCGTGGTCTGGTGCCGTGCGTCGCAAGGCGCCGGGAAGCCCTCGTAGCGGAGCTACT
>NZ_JACHCX010000032.1:0-54730 GCF_014207295.1 Streptomyces sp. AK010 | reverse complement strand
CTCCTGCGCCGACGGCGACAACTGCCGCGCGTCCCCCACCAGTTCACTCACGCAGGGATCAACGACCCAGAACACCTACCGTTTCGGATCAATAGAACAACTGGAATACATCGCCGCCGTCACCCGGTTCGGTTCGCTGCGGCGCGCCGCGGAGGAACTGCACTTGTCACAGCCCGCGTTGAGCGAGACCGTGCGCAATCTGGAGCGGGAGCTCGGCGTGGACCTGCTGGAGCGCAAACGGTCCGGTGCGAAGGTCAGCGACGAGGGCAGGGAGCTGCTCCCGCACATCATGACGGTGCTGGACGCGGTGGACCGGCTGCGCGGCGCGGCCGGTGATCAGCACCGCATCAGCCGCATGGTGCGGCTCGGCACGGTCAACACCGCCACCGTCCCGCTGCTCATCCCGACCGTGCGGGAGTTCCGGACCGCGCACCCTGCCACCCAGGTCGAGGTGGTCGGCGCGCAGCAGGCCGACATCCAGCGCGGACTGCTGGAGGGCGCCTTCGAGGGCTCACCGGTGTCCGGCGGACTCTTCGATGTCCTGATGCAGATGCCCCATCACGCTACCCATTTCCAGCACCGCCGGCCCCGGGTTGTCCGCGTTCTCGGCGACGCCCTCGAGCCATGCGGTGGTCGCCAGGGCCAGGGCACCCGCGTCCTCTTCCCGCTGCTCCACGAGGAGCTTCTCCATGCGGCTGGCCAGCGTCCCCAGGGTCTCGTCGCTGGTCTGCGGCAGCAGGTAGTCGCGCAGACCCGCCGGGAACGGGTCCTGTTCCCGGGCAGACCGCAGGGCGCCGACCACCGTGGCGTCGTCGCTGTAGCGGTCGAGGTGGCCCATGAGGACATACAGCCGCGCGATCAGCCGCGGTCGGCCCGGGTGGCGGTCCAGCCAGGCCATCAACTCCCGCTGGCCGCCCAGATGGTCGATGATCGTGGTCAGGGCCTCCCGCGACTTGGTGGGGATGTCCCAGCTGTGCGGGAGGAGTTCCGCGACCTCGGCGGCGAGCCTCGCCTCGTCCTGCGGTGCGAGCGTTCCTGCGGTGAACTGGCCCGCTCTCCAGCTGTCCAGGCCGTAACCGTCAGGACCTGCCTCGGGATGGGCGCCCCGGGAGGCACGGTGCCGCCGGTGCAGCAGTTCACCGACGCTCCTGGTGAGCGGCATGTCGTGCACGGTGTACCTCCAAGACGCCAGTCGGTCCGCGATGGCCGGGCGGGCCGTCGGCCGGCCACCCGCCGGCCGGGAGGCGCGGGCGATGCCTCCCGGGAGACGCAGGACCATCCTGACGCCGGGTCCCGCCTCATGCCCGCCCGGCGGCGCGGACGGGCGACCCGGGCCCCCGAGGCCTGCGAGCCCCGGGCCGCAGTACCGTCAGCAGAATGTATCGCCGGGGGCGCACCACCCCGGTCCGCTGCGCCGCGGTGAGGAGCCGCGAGGTTACGTCCAGAGTCTGATGTCCGAGCTCGCGGAGCTCGTCGTGGGGGCGGTCCTCGTGCTTGGCCACCGGACCTTCTCACGCCGCCGTGCCTTGGATGCGAGAGACCGACCTGCTGGCGTCGCGCGCGCAGGGCAGAGCCCGCAGCCCGCAGCCCGCAGCCCGCAGCCCGCAGCCCGCAGCCCGCAGCCCGCAGCCCGCAGCCCGCAGCGAACGTTTGCCCCGTCCCGGCCGTCGAGCCCGAGCACTCCTTCTTCCCAGCCGCAGACGCGGTCTCCAGAAGTCGCGGACTGCTGCGGCGCCCGCCGGCCCGTGCTGGCGCCGCGCGGATCCTTGACGGACGACTGGCCGGCCTCCTGCGCCGAGCCCTGTGTGGCCCTGCGCCGCCTGGTCTCACAGTCCCGTGCGGGCGTGGAGCGCGCATGGAAGGCCCAAGCTGCGGACGCAGCGGCCCCGAGCAGCCGGCACGACGACGAGGGGCCCCCGATCCGCTGTGAAGCCGGGCGCTCCTCGCGGGGTGTTCAGGGACGGGCGCCGGGCTTGTTGACGACGCCCCAGGCGGCGCGGGCGCTGACCATTGCACCGTCGTCCCGGCTCCGCCCGAGGTAGGCGTAGCTCTCGGGGTCGAAGAAGATCTCCTGTTTGCCCTGCCAGCCCGCGGGCGTCTTGTCGGCGTAGGTCACGCTCACGCCGATCGCCGCGCGGCCGAGCGGGTCCTTCACGCCGGTCGTCACCCGGGCGCCGGGGATCTTCGCGAGAGCCCTGAACAGGCCCGCCTGGACGTTCGGCGGGATCAGCACCGACCGGTACAGGACGTCGATCTCCCGCCAGTCGCGCTGTGCGCGCGTCTCCCCCTTGATGGAGCCGATGGCGTGCTCCTGACGGATGCGCTTCATCATCCGGTCGGCATCGCTCGGCAGGGTGGCGAGGAAGCGGTAGAACTGCCGCTGGGAGCGGTCGTCGTAGCCCTCCTTCTTCCACTTCTCCTCCTGGTTGGGGCCGTACCAGATCTGGAGCTTGTCGGGGTCGAAGTCCGAGATGTCACCGGCCGGGGGGATGCCGGGCAGATTGGCGTGCCCGGTGCCGTCCCAGCGGGTCCACTCCTCGCTGCTTTGCGGTTTGCCCTGGACGAAGACGGTGGTCTTGTCGTACACCCACTGCTTCGGCCCGGGTTCGGTGCCGTTGTGCTTCTCGACGGTCGCGGCGGCCAGTTCGAGGGCATCGGCGGAGGCCCCTGCCGACAGCGTCTGGGGGCTCTTCCTCGCGGAGGCGCGGGTGCTGTCCTCGGACAGGGTCGCGACGATCCCGGCGGCCACGGCGAGGGTCCCCGCGGTCGCCGCGCCGACCAGGATCATCCTGCGCCTGGGAAGGGCGGCGGCACGCTCCGGGCGGGTCTCCGACCGGAGCGCCGCGGTGAGCCGGGCCCGCGGTGCGGCGAGCCGGTCGGCGTCGGGAAGGGGTGCGTCGGCGCGCAGGCCGCGGAATTCGGAGAGCTCGTTCATGCGGGGTCACCTTCGTGTATGCGAGCTTCGACGAGAGGGCCGCCCGCCGCGCCGGCCTGGGTGCGCAGCTTGCGGCGGGCGCGGTTGAGGCGGGAGCGGACGGTACCCACGGGAATGTCGAGGGCTTCGGCGATCTCCTGGTAGCTGAAGTCGGCCCAGGCGAACAGCAGCAGGACGTGCCGGTCGCCCGCGGAGAGACGGGCCAGCGCCCCCGCCAGCGGGCGGGCGGCGGCCTCGGCAGCCAAGCGATCGTCTGCGGAGTCGGTCCAGCTGTCGGCGACCGGGTCGTGGCCTGTGCGGGCGAGCAGCTTCAGCGCCTGGACCTCCTGCCGGCGGTGCCGGCCGATCTGTTTGGCGGCGATGCCGTACAGCCAGGGCCGCACCCCGGCGCGGGCCGGGTCGAACCGGGCCCGTATCCGAAAGGCCGTCAGAAACGTCTCGCCGGTGACATCGTCGGCCGCGTCCCGGCCGAGCCGTCGGGTGACGTACTGGTGGATCGCCGGGGCGTGACGGTCGAAGAGGGCCGCGAAACGCTCGGGTTCATGGAGTGAGGCTCTGATGAGCTCGGCGTCGCTGCCGGCCAGGTCGGTCATGGACAGTCCGTCCGTCGGTGGGGTCGGTGGGGGTCAGGGTGGTGGTGGGTGTTCACACCCTGTACTTGCCGAATCGCGGTGAACGGGTTCACGCCGCCGCTCAAGTGCCGTACATCTGCACGGCCTTCCGCAGTGCAGGAAGCATCCTTCTCACCGCGGTTCTCTCCTCGGCCCCCTTTGCGGACGACCGCCACGCTGTGCTGGACCGGGCGGTCGGGGCCAAGCTCAGTTCGCGGAAGCCTGTCGGTGCCTGCCTCAGTTCCCACAGGATGCGCTCGTCCAGCGCCGTCCGAGCAGATCGAGCGGGCATCGACACCTACGGCTTCGGCCTGCTCCTCACAGCGGAGGCCACCGGCGGCCTGCTCGGTGCGGGCATCGCCCCGTCCCGTGGCCGACGACTGGGCACCGGCACCGCACTGACCTGCACAGCCGCCGTCGAAGGGCTCGCCATCCTCGGCCTGGCCGCTGCCCCGAACCCGTACATGGCCGGGCTGGCGCTCGCCGTCCGCGGAGCCGGCATGGGCGCCACGATGGTGCTCGCGCCTTCCCTCCGGCAGGCAAACGTCCCCACCCACCTCATGGGCCGGGTCGCCTCCACCTCCCGCATGCCGGCCATGTGCGCCGCCCCCCCCTCTGAGCCGTCCTCGGCGGCTGGCTCGCCACTGCCCCCTCGGAGCCGTCCTCGGCGGCTGGCTCGCCACCGCCCCCGCCGCGTTCCCTGCGAAGCCCCCCCGTGCGGGGTGTGCGCACCCTCCCCCTACCGGTTGACCGACCGCATCCCTGCCTCGTCGTACCGCTCACCGGCCGCCTCGGGCAGCTCCGCATCGATACGGGCCAGGTCGCCCTTCGTCAGGTCGATGTCGACGGCGGTGGCGTTCTGCTCCAGGTAGGTGCGGCGCTTGGTGCCCGGGATCGGCACCAGGTCCTCGCCCTGGGCCAACACCCACGCGATGGCCAGCTGAGCCGGCGTCACGCCCTTCTCGGCGGCGATCTCCCTCACCTTCGCCGCCAGCCGCAGGTTCGCCTCCAGATTGGTGTCCTGGAAGCGCGGGTTCTGACGACGCCAGTCGTTGACGTCCAAGTCGTCCGGCGAGGTGAACCGCCCGGCGAGGAAGCCGCGGCCGAGGGGGGAATACGGCACGAAGCCGATCCCCAGCTCCCTGCATGCAGGCAGCACCTCGGCCTCCACATCCCGCGACCACAGCGAATACTCGCTCTGCACGGCCGTGACCGGGTGCACGGCGTGCGCACGCCGGATGGTCTGGGCGCTCGCCTCGCTCAGCCCGATGTAGCGCACCTTGCCCTCGGCGACCAGTTCGCCCAGCGCGCCGACCGTCTCCTCGATGGGCACGTTCGGGTCGACCCGGTGCTGGTAGTACAGGTCGATGTGGTCGGTTCCCAGACGCTTCAGCGAGCCCCGGACGGAACTGCGGACGTGTTCGGCCGAGCCGTCCTGCGGGCCGACCGTGCTGATGTCGCCCGGTACAGCGTCATCCATCCGGTAGTTGAACTTCGTCGCGATCACATACTCGTCGCGGCGCCCCCGGATCGCCTCGCCGACGAGGGACTCGTTGGTGAGCGGTCCATACATCTGCGCGGTGTCGAGGAAGTTCACCCCGAGATCGAGGGCGTGCCGGATCGTAGCGACGCCCTCCTCCTCATCGGCCGTTCCGTAGAAGGCGGACATGCCCATGCACCCCAGGCCGATGGCCGATACCTGCAGTTCACGCAGACTACGTTTCCGCATGGCGTGTCCCAGCCTTCCTTGCACGCTTGATCGTTCTTCGGGCGACGCCGAGCCTCCCGTCCATCCAGGCACAGATGCGGTCGCCCGGCATCCCAGGAGGAGCGGGCACTGAGACGGCCTCGTGCGCCGTTGCATCCTCGACGCTATGACTTCGAGCGCACTCCATGGCAAGCAGGACGCGAGAAAGGCCCTGGCTCCGGGGCGGGCACCACACCCGTGTGGCGCTCCGGGGCCCAGGAGACGGGCCCGGAACCGTTCGTCCTCGCGGATGGGATGCAGCGCCCGGGAACGCCGGCGGTACCAGCAGCCGCCATGCACGGGAAGACCTCGCCGCCGCCAGCGGTCGGCGCTTCAGTGCTCGAATACCGCCGTCGCCACCGGCGCTGCCAGCAGCAGGCTGAGTCCGACCAGGGGGAGGCGGTCCAGCCACAGGATGGCGGCGAATTCGCGCAGTGTCGCGGCCAGCCAGTAGGCGGGGGAGGTCGGCGCGCCCACGACGTGCACCGGCACACCGACGCGGCGGGCCAGCAGGGTCGTGCGGTAGACGTGGAAGCCGCTGGTGACCACCGTGGCACAGTGGCCGGGAGTGGTGCCGTCGACGAGCGCCGCGCTGAAGCGGAGGTTCTGCCCGGTGTTGACGGAGCGGTCTTCTCGCACGATCCGGTCGGCGGGCACTCCGCGTCCGCGCAGATACTCGGCCATCGCGTCCGCCTCGGAGCGAACCTCGTCGTCGCCCTGGCCGCCCGAGAGGACGAACACCACAGGAGGCGTGTCCGGTGCGCGGCAGGCGTCGACCGCAAGGGCGCGCTCCAGCCTGCGGGTCAGCAGCGGCCCGGGCCGGTCGCCGTCGAGCCCGGCGCCCAGGACGACGACATGAGTGGTTTCCGGCAAGGGGGTGCTACGGCCCCGGACGAACACGTAGCCGGTGAAGACGAGGAAGAGCAAAGTGAGGTATCCCGCGGCCGCGTTCACCGCGACCACGAGGGCACCGAACGCTTCGCCGCCGACCGCGTGGAAGACCGCGTCGAGGCCGAGCACCGCCAGCACCGCGCAGCCGGCGGCCCCGGTCGCCAGCAGGGGTGCCTGCGGTCCGTAGCGCCGGACCAGGAGGACACCGTCGGCCAGCAGCAGCAGACCCAGCGCGAGCGCCAGGAGCAGGGCGGTGACGGCGAGGACGGTGGCGACGGTCGGATGGGCTGCCGCACTGCGACCGGTGACGCCGAGTCCGGCAGAGGTCAGCGCGAGGCAGAACAGGGCGGCGGTGGAGAACCGGTGCGGTGCCAGCAGGGCGTTGACGACGCCGCCCGCGGCGAACACGGCCGCGGCGAGGTACTCCGGGTACTCCGGCATGTGCCGCACCACTCCGCTCTTCCGCCCACCGGGCTGCTGCCCGTACCCGCTCGCCGTTCGCCGCCCGCGGGTTCCCGGCCCCGGGACGGACGGCTGCCGGCCATCCTCCCAGACCTGCTGTGGTACGCCGAACTCGGGCCCGCGGCGGTGCCTTCGGCGGTACCGGCATGTCATGCCGGTGGTGCTGCCCGGCGGCCGCGCAGGACGCACAGATGGACGGTGTGCCCTATAGCCCGGTGCGGATCCGGCAGGTACGGAGGCGAGAGGCGTTGGGCACCCGGCCGAATCGAGGAGCGCGGCGGCCGGCAGCCCGACGGGTTCCGCGCCCGAGACGACGGCGCCGGCACGCATGCGTGCCCTCCGTTCACGATTCGAGGCAAGCGCTGCTGGGGCGGTGGACAGGGTTCGTCCTTGTCCGTTGTCCGGCGCCAAGTGCCCGTTGAGAGACCTCCATCGTGGATCCCCCGCCACTTCGGTTCAGGCTCTGACCTGCGTACAAGGCGCCGACGGCTGCAGCGAGGGTGCCGAGCAGGAGACGTAGGGCCCGTTCGGGTAGGCGTGGTCGGAGGCGCGCGCCGAGGTAGCCGGCGATCAGGCCGCCGGTGCCGAGCGGCAGCAGCAGAATGGCGATCAGGAGCCGGAAGAGGGCCGGGCAGGGCGAGGACGCGGATGGCGGCGCCGACGACGACGCCGGGCAGAGTGCCCAGCACCAGCCGTCGGGCGAGGCCCCCGCGCAGGGCACCGTCGTGGCGGTAGCGCCACAGGGCGCCGGGGCCGACGACGACGTTGAACAGCAGGTTGGTCGGTCGGGGTGACCGCCGGGTTGGGCACACCGAAGACGCTCAGCTGAACCGGGAGCAGGAACACCGCTCCCGACACGCCGACCGGGGCGGTCACGGTCGCGATCAGCAGGCCGGCGGCCAGCCCTCCCGGCACTGTCCAGTCCACCGTTGCCCCTGCCCGTCGCCCGCCCGGTCAGTATCAGCGCGTCGGACGCCCCCATGGCCTTCCTGCAACACGATGACCTGCTTCCACCTGACACCCGCGTTACCTCACGGCGTGTCGGACACCGTATCCTCAAGCCTCGTGCCGGTTCCTCCACCGTCCGCCTTGACCGGAGCAGGCCGCCGGGCTGACCTGGAGACGAGCGCGGTG
This sequence comes from Streptomyces sp. AK010, assembly GCF_014207295.1. Lineage (NCBI taxonomy): Bacteria > Bacillati > Actinomycetota > Actinomycetes > Kitasatosporales > Streptomycetaceae > Streptomyces > Streptomyces sp. AK010. The sequence continues at coordinate 46,950 of NZ_JACHCX010000032.1, read as the reverse complement.
TCGGGTCACGAGCGCGGGCATGCGTCGACTCGGAACTCGCGCCAACATGCCTCCGGGTGCGCGGCACGTATGATCGCACATGCGGGCGATGCGGTGTCGGCGGCGGGCCGGCCGGATCAGCGCAGTCCCGCGAAGAGATCGTTCTCGGGTACGGCCGCGCCAGTGGCGTCCTGGACCCGCACGAAGGTCTCCATGCCCATCAGCTCGCCGAACCTCTCCTTGCCCATCCTGAGGAAGAAGATGTTCTCGCCCTGACTGGCGTGCGCGGCCAGCGCGTCGAACTTCTGGCCGCTGAACGCGGTGGTGTCGACCCACGTGGTGATCTCATCGTCGGGCAGGCCGATCTCAGCCAACGCGGCGGCCTCGGCAGGATCCGGCTCCGGCATGTCCTCATGAAACTCGCGCATGATCTCGCCGAACCGCTGCATCATCGAGCGTGGCATCGTGGTCCAGTACACCTTCGGTGACAGTTCGGTCATCTCCAGCGCCGCCATCGTGATGCGGTGGGCCTGGATGTGGTCGGGGTGGCCGTAGAAGCCGTTCTCGTCATAGGTGACGACCACATCAGGCCGGTAGTGCCGCATGAGTTCCGCGAGCCGGGCCGCACCTTCCTGCACGGGGGTCTGCCAGAAGGATCCGGGGGCGTCGTTGCTCGGCCAGCCGGCCATCCCGGAGTCGGCGTAGTCCAGCATTTCCAAGTCGCTGACCTTCAGCACCTCACAACTCGCTGCGAGCTCCTGACGGCGCATCAAGGCGACCGCCGCCGGTTCGTGCCCGGGATCCCCCGGCTTAACACCCCCAGGTCCGTCACCGCAACCGCCGTCCGTACACGTCACCAGAACCGTACGGATACCCTCCGCCGCGTACCGCGCGAGGACACCCCCGGTTCCAGTGGCCTCGTCGTCGGGGTGTGCGTGCACAGCCATGAGCGTCAAAGGCCGGTCAGCCATGAAACAGTCCTCTCGAAGAGATACCTCATGATCAAAGCGCGCGGCGGGCTACCGCGAACCCTGGGGCCCGGAACCTGATGGGGCGGACGACCTTGCCGTCTCCATGCTTCCCCGCTCATACGGCGCCGGTCCTCGGTCGATACAACCCTGCCGACCGGACCCGCTGTTCCCGGCACGGCCGCTTGACCTGCCGTCAACAACGAACACCCACCCCAAAAGGCTTCCTACCGGACAGGCTTGTCCAGCCAAAAGGCTTCCTACCGGACAGGCTTGTCCAGCCGACGACGAGGCCACTCGCCCAGCGCGAGCACTGGGCGAGGCCAGAACCCGCTGGCCGCATACGCGCTCAGCTCCCACGCCGACCTGAAGCCCAAGTCCTCCACCGGCGTGGCCGACTGGAGCAAGTCACTTCAGCGGCAGATGGAGTTCTACCGCTGGCTGCAGTCGGACGAGGGCGCGATCGCCGGCGGCTCGACCAACAGCTGGGCGGGCCGCTACGCGACCCCGCCTTCGGGCAAGTCGACGTTCTACGGCATGTACTACGACCAGCAGCCCGTCTACCACGACCCGCCGTCCAACCAGTGGTTCGGCTTCCAGGCATGGTCGATGGAGCGGGTCGCCGAGTACTACCAGCAGACGGGGGACGCTTCCGCGAAGGCGATCCTCGACAAGTGGGTCAAGTGGGCGCTGTCCAAGACCACGATCAACCCCGACGGCACCTACCAGATTCCCTCCACCCTCCAGTGGTCGGGCCAGCCCGACACCTGGAACGCGTCAAGTCCCGGCGCCAACAAGAAACTTCACGTCACCGTCGCGGACTACACCAACGACGTCGGCGTGGCGGCCGCGTATGCCAAGACCCTGACGTACTACGGCGCCAAGTCCGGTGACGCGAAGGCGAAGTCGACGGCGAAGGCGCTGCTGGACGGAATGTGGGACCACCACCAGGACAGCCTCGGCATCGCCGTCCCCGAGACCCGCACCGATTACAGCCGCTTCAACGACAGGCTCTACGTGCCGAGCGGCTGGACCGGCAAGATGCCGAACGGCGAGACCATCGACTCGTCCTCGACGTTCTCCTCGATCCGGTCCTTCTACAAGAACGACCCGGCCTGGTCGAAGATCGAGTCCTACCTCAAGGGCGGCGCCGCGCCCGTCTTCACCTACCACCGGTTCTGGGCCCAGGCGGACATCGCCCTGGCCATGGGCTCGTACGCGGAACTCCTCGAGTAGCCCCCGCCGGCGATCCGCGTACGCGACCCCGTCACAGGGCGACGGGGTCACCCCGCCGGGCGGCCTCACTCTCCCAGGGGCCGCCCGGTCCCGGTCTCTTCCAGTGCTTGCGCGCCCCCGACGTACGGCACGGCGTTTCCCCACGCAAACGCGATCAGCAGAGCCCCGAGAAGCCTGTTCCCACCGTCGACCACCAGCAACAGACCGATTACCTCCCCACCAAGTCGGGAGCGCTCCCAACCCTGGGGCGCGGCGCGACCGCCTGACCCGGTGCCGTTGCCGAAGTCATGTGCTCGATTGCCTCCGGCCGGTAAGATCGGTGATCTCGTGGGGGAGGTGGTCATGGGCAGGCGACGCCCTGGGACACCGACGCTGGAGGAGGTGGCCGCCCGGGCTCGGGTGGGTCGGGGCACGGTCTCCCGCGTCATCAACAACGCGGCGGGCGTGAAGGAGTCGACCCGCCGCACCGTACAGCGGGCCATCGAGGAGTTGGGCTACGTGCCAAATCTCGCGGCCCGTTCCCTGGCCGGGCGGCGGGCCGACGCCGTCGCCCTGGTCATGACGGAGCCGGACTGGCGGCAGTTCGCGGAGCCGTTCTTCTCCGAGATCGTCAGCTCGCTCGGGGACGCGCTGACGGACACCGGGATACAACTGCTGCTCACCTTGGTCCGCTCCGACGCCGAGCGGCAGCGTTTCCTCGAGTACGCCCGCGGCGGCCGGGTCGACGGTGTCCTGCTGATGTCCGTGCATGCCGGCGATCCGCTGCCGGACATGCTCGCCGAGGCCCGGATGCCGACCGTGCTGCTGGGGCGCCGCTCGGGCGACGAGTACGTCAGCTACGTCGACGCGGACAACATCGGCGGAGCCCGCAGCGCCGTCTCCCATCTTCTGCAACGGGGCCGCAGGGTCATAGCCACCATCACCGGGCCGCTCGACCTGTACGCCGCCCAGTGCCGACTGCGCGGCTACCAGGAGGCTCTGGCGTCGGCGGGCCTGGAGGGCGAGCAGACCCGTGTCGCCGAGAGCGACTTCACGGCGGAGAGCGGACGCCGCGCCATGGCCGAGCTCATCGAACGCCATCCGGACATCGACGGCGTGGTCGCCGCGTCGGACACCACCGCCGCAGGAGCTCTGGAGGCGCTGCGCGCGGCCGGGCGCAGGGTGCCGGAGGATGTCGCCGTGATCGGCTTCGACGACTTTCCGCTGGCTCAGCGGACCGAACCACGACTGACCACGGTTCGCCAGCCGATCGAGGAGATCGGACGGGCCATGGTCCGGCTCCTCCTGGAGGAGATGGAGGAGGGCGCCGTCGCCTGGCGTCACGTCATCCTCCGTACGCAGCTGGTGGTCCGCGACTCGACCTGACGTTCGCCAGCCAAGCCCCAGAAACCGTCCTGGAGTTGACGCGTTGCGTCTCGATGCCCTCGTCTGACCTGCGGCTCCGGAATCGGTGACGACAGGTTCATGCCGACAGTCTTGTCAGGGACCTGAAGCGTCCCTACAGTCCGTGCCGATCCCCCATTGGGAGCGCTCCCACTTGCAGCTTCCCGGGAAGCACTTCCCGTTACCCCCACCCCTCCTCGAAGAGGATCCGCATGCGTCCTTCACCCCACCATGCCCACAGCGCGCGTGGCCTGCTCGGCGCGCTGCTCACCTCGCTCGTCTCGCTCGCCGCGTTACTGACCGCTTCCTCGGTGGCGCAGGCCGACACCGCGATCTGCCAACCGTTCGGTTCGACGACCATCCAGGGCCGCTACGTGGTCCAGAACAACCGCTGGGGCACCAGCGCCACCCAGTGCATCGCCGTCAACGACTCGGGGTTCAGGATCACCCAGGCCGACGGCTCCGTCCCGACGAACGGCGCTCCGAAGTCCTACCCGTCCGTCTACAACGGCTGCCACTACACCAACTGCTCGCCCGGAACCAAGCTCCCCGCTCAGCTCAGCACCATCTCGTCCGCGCCCTCGAGCATCTCCTACACCTACGTGAACGACGCGGCGTACAACGCCTCGTACGACATCTGGCTCGATCCCACGCCCCGGACCGACGGCGTGAACCGTACCGAGATCATGCTCTGGTTCAACAAGGTCGGAGCCGTCCAGCCCATCGGTTCCCCGGTGGGCTCCGCCAACGTGGCCGGGCGCGAGTGGCAGGTCTGGTCCGGCAGCAACGGCTCGAACGACGTGCTGTCGTTCGTCGCACCGTCGGCGATCACCAGCTGGAACTTCGACGTCATGGACTTCGCCCGGCACGCCGTCGCACGGGGGCTCGCGCAGAACAACTGGTATCTGACGAGCGTTCAGGCGGGGTTCGAGCCCTGGCAGAACGGTGCGGGCCTCGCTGTGAACTCGTTCTCCTCCACCGTCAACACGGGCTCCTCCGGTGACCCGGGCGGCCCCGGCACCCCGGGAGGTTCCACGGCCTGCAAGGTGGCGTACGGGGCGAACGCCTGGCAGGGCGGTTTCACCGCCGATGTCACCATCACCAACACCGGCTCCTCCCGTGTCAGTGGCTGGAAGCTCGCGTTCACCCTCCCGTCCGGTCAGCAGATCACCAACGCATGGAACGCGAACCTGTCCGGGTCGTCAGGAGCCGTCACCGCGAGCAATGTGGCCCACAACGCCGAGGTGGCGGCCGGCGGTCAGGTGACCTTCGGGTTCCAGGGCACCTCGAGCGGCACCTTCGCCAAGCCCTCCGGCTTCACCCTGAACGGCACCGCCTGCACCACCGCGTGACACACGTTCCCCCTGCGGGGACCGCCTGTCCCCCGCGGACAGGCGGTCCCCGCAGGCCGCAGGGCGGCCTGGCAGCCGGGTCAGTGCCGGGTCAACTGTTCCCGCAAGTCAGGGCCGCCGACCGGGTCTACCCGTTCATCTGCCAGGGGCAGATCCCGCGTCACCTGCGCAGGGAGTCGGGATGAGTGGGTGGGAAGATGCAGATGAGTCATCGCACTCATGTCGCCGTCCGGTCGCCGCCTTCAGGCTGGATCCGTGAACGTGACCCGGAACGTCAAGCCCCGCAACCTCGCCGACTGGCCGGCATGGCCCTACGTCGCACTCTTCTTCTGGAGCTGGGCGGCACTGGTCACGTTCGGTCCCCTCGTTGTCATGACCGTTCTCTCCGTCGCCTGGGCGACCCCGCTGTCGTTGGAGCCTTTGGCGCAAGTGGCGGCGCTCCAGGTCGGCCTCATCGCCGCCACGCTGACGCCCCTGTACTTCGCCCCTGGCTTCCGTCGTCTTGCTCGCTTCGCCAGGGTGGCGCTGCTGGGGCCTCTGGACGGCGCTGTCAGTGCGGCCGTGTTCCTCTGCCTCGGCCGCGCCCATGTCTGATGTGGATGGCGGGGTCATGGCCGACCCTGACTGACCAGTCCTGCACCGGCCCGCGTGCTCGACCGCTGCACTCTGTCCAGCCGTCAGGCGGGGTCGGGAAGGGGCACCGGGCAACCTCGCGGGCGTCGTCCGGCGGGACGCTCAGCATGCGCAGGACCATCTCGGAGCGGAGCGGGCGCTGTCAGTCGGGGGGTCGGGAGCGACGGCAGCGGGGGACGGCGTGCGATGGGCCCGGCGCCCGCCATCCGGGAATCATGTCTGGGCTTTCCGGGCCAGTCCGGCGGCGATGAGGTGCTCCCAGACCGTGAGCTCTCGTCTTTCTCCGCTGTTCCAGGGGGTGTCGGCCTCGTCGGGACGCCACAAGGGCGCGGGGACGATCCCGGGGTCGAGGATCTCCAGGCCGTCCAGCAGGGAGGCGATCTCGGCGTCCGTGCGCCACCGGCCGCGGCCGAACGTCTACTGGAGGACCTTCTCGGCCTCCCTGGTCTCCGGGTTGTTGCCCGAGCGGAAGTGACTGATGAAGAAGCAGCTTCCGGACGGGACATGGTCGCGCCAGTAGCGGACGATGCCGGCCGGGTCCTCGTCATCGTTGACGTGGTGAAGGATGGCGCTGAGGATGACGGCGACGGGACGAGCGAAGTCGATGAGTTCGAGCGTGGCGGGGTGAGAGCGGATGCCCTCGGGGTTGCGCACATCGACCGCGACGACGCGGGTCCGGTCGTTGTCCTCCAGCAGTGCTCGGCCGTGGACCAGCACTTGGTCGTCGATGTCGACGTAGACGACCCGGGACTCGGGGGCGTGCCGTTGCGCGACCTGGTGGACGTTGTCCGCGGTCGGCAGGCCACTGCCCAAGTCGATGAACTGCCGGATGCGGGTGGTCTTCGCGATCTGACTGACCGCCCGGGTCAGAGCCGCGCGGTTGGCGAAGGCGATGGCCACCGAACCGGGCAGGTCGCGCTTGAACACATCGCCGATCTCACGGTCCACGGCGTAGTTGTCCTTGCCGCCGAGCAGGTAGTCATAGACGCGGGCGATGCTGGGCTTTGCCGGGTCGATGGAAGAGCCTTCGTGCCTCATGGCAGCCATTCTTCCGGCAACATCGCCTGCGCACCCCCCTTTTCGGCACAGCAGCCGACCCTGCGGCAGCCACCCCCGTCACTGACCCAGCATCACGTACATGGGAGGGATGGCCGAGGGCCGGCGCCTGACTCTGACCACTTGCCCCTGGGTGGACTCAGACTTCCGGATGAGGGGCACGCCCTTCGAAGTCTCGCCGCACCGCGGCACCCTGGTCTTCGATCAGCCCACCCTCATCGGGAAGATCCAGAACCGTTCCGCAGTGCTTGCACAATTTTCCGTCTTCGGCCGACGCACCGCATGCCTTACAGAACCGGTTGCCCTTCTCACTTTCAGTCCCCTGCGTCATAACTCTCCGAAAGGCCGCTCGACATGTTGGATTTCCACACGGAGTACCCGTGGAACCGAGGTCGATTCACCGCACGGCTCGTGCGCGGGCGGGTTGGTCAGGTGCGGCATGTGGGAACAGGTCCAGTTCCGCTGGAGAAGGTTGACGGAATAATGAAACGAAGGAAGATGCTGAAGCTCTGGCCCCGGGTGCTGGCCGCTGATTCCGATCCCCACGAGGTCTTCAGCAACATGGCGCTGCTGACACAAGCGATCGACGCCGACAGTGACGGGTCGCTGCGGAGCGGGCTGCCGCTGACTGTGGTGCCCGAAGGGCTGCTGCCCGCCAATTGCAGCAGCCCGGGCCGCCCGTGTGAACGGCGTGCTGCCGCTTCAGGCGTTCGTGACGAAGCGCTCCCACGCGCGGTGCTGGGACATCGGCTCCTGCAGCTGCTCCAGAACGGACGTGCCGTCCTGGCCGACCACGACGCCCGGTGCGTCGGCGGGGATCCCGGCCGCTTGAAGGGCCGCGTCGCCGCCCGCCCAGGCGCCGATCGCCTTGCCGTGGCGGAATGCCTCCGACAGCAGCAGGCTCACCCTCGGGTCGACCGCTCCGGGCGCACCGGCGGGCTGTGCCTTGGCGTCGCGGGAGCCGTAGGCGTCACTGCCGGCGGCGGGTGCCCCGGCCACGAGCAGTGCGTCGTACTCGATGGACCGGGCGGTCACGAACGTGCGCTGTACGGTGACCGCGTCGTCGCCGCTGCCGAGCTTGCCGCCCGTGGGGGCGATGATCAGCGGCACCATGTCCGCGCCGAGCACCGCCTCGCGCACCGCCCGCACGCCGTCCAGGTCCCCGTCGGGGCCGGTGACGATGCCGATGAGGCGGCCGTCCGTGGGCCAGGACTGCCCGACCTGGGAGAGCGCCGGGCTCGGTTCGACCTCGGCCGGCGGCACGGTCGGCTCAGGGGCCGGCAGCCCCAGACCCTCGGCGACGCCCGCGCACAGCTCCGCGTCGATGTTGGCCAACACCTGCAGGGCCCGCTCCTTGATGGCCTGTTCGTAGCACTTGCCGAGCTCGAAGGTGTAGGCGGCGATGATGTGTTCCCGCTCCACGGCGCTCATGCTCAGCCAGAACCTGCGCGGCTGGCTGAAGTGGTCCGAGAAGGACTCGGGAGCCTCCCGGACCTTCGCCGCCACCGGCACCCGTACCGGCACTTCGATGTACGCCCCGGTGTCCGCGCCGGCCAGGAACGGGCAGCCGCCGTCGAGTGAGTTGGGGCGGTACGGTGCCACACCCCGGTGCACGGCGTCCTGGTGGAAGCCGTCCCGCAGCATGTCGTTGACCGGCGAGTGCGGCCGGTTGATGGGGATCTGGGAGAAGTTCGGGCCGGCCAGCCGGGTGATCTGGGTGTCCAGGTAGGAGAACAGCCGTCCGGCGAGCAGCGGGTCGTCGGTGATGTCGATGCCGGGCACGAGGTGACCGACGTGGAAGGCGACCTGCTCGGTCTCCGCGAAGTAGTTCGACGGGTTCCGGTTCAGTGTCAGCAGCCCGATCGGCTGGACGGGGGCGAGCTCCTCGGGGACGAGGTTGGTCGCGTCTAGCAGGTCGATGCCCTCGAAGGTCTGGTCGGGGGTGTCGGGGAAGGTCTGGATGCCCAGCTCCCACTCCGGGTACGCGCCCGCCTCGATGGCGTCGGCGAGGTCGCGGCGGTGGAAGTCGGGGTCGACGCCTCCTGCGATCTGTGCCTCCTCCCACACCAGGGAGTGCACACCGAGCTTCGGCTTCCAGTGGAACTTCACCAGCGTGGTGGAGCCGTCGGCGGCCACCAGACGGAAGGTGTGGACGCCGAAGCCCTCCATCGTCCGGTACGAGCGCGGGATGCCCCGGTCGGACATGTTCCACAAGGTGTGGTGGGTGGCCTCGGTGTGCAGCGTGACGAAATCCCAGAAGGTGTCGTGCGCGCTCTGGGCCTGCGGGATCTCCCGGTCCGGGTGCGGTTTGCCGGCGTGGATGACGTCCGGGAACTTGATGGCGTCCTGGATGAAGAAGACCGGGATGTTGTTGCCGACCAGGTCGAAGACGCCCTCTTCGGTGTAGAACTTGGTCGCGAACCCGCGGGTGTCCCGCACCGTGTCGGCGGAGCCCCGGGAGCCCAGCACCGTGGAGAAGCGCACGAACACCGGCGTCTCCGCGCCCGCCGCCAGGAACGCCGCCTTCGACACGGTCGCCGCGGTGCCATAGCTCTTGAAGACGCCGTGGGCCGCGGCGCCGCGGGCGTGCACGACTCGCTCCGGGATGCGCTCGTGGTCGAAGTGCATGATCTTCTCGCGCAGGTGGTGGTCCTGCAGCAGTACCGGCCCGCGCGGGCCTGCCTTGAGCGAGTGATCCGTGTCGTACCTGCGCGTGCCCTGAGCATCGGTGAGGTAGGCGCCGGACTGGGCCACGCGTGCCTGGGCCGCGCCCGTGGCCTGTCCTGTGGGGGACATCGTGTCCGGGCCGCTCTGGTCGGGCTTCGGCGGCAGGGGCTCGCGCGGTTCCGTGGGCTCCGCGACACCGGGGGATTCCGGGGCCGGCTTGCCCGGGATTCCTTCCTCCGGTCCCGCCCCGGCGCCCTGCACGGCTTCGGTGACCTTGTCCGCCGCCCGCTTGAGGGGATTGGGCTGGCTCATCGTTATCGTTCCTCCACGTCTGACCGGCCCCGGCCGGCGCGCGGCCATGTGGATGGGGGGCCGTGAGATCCGGCGCCGGGTACCCGGTTGTGCCGTACTCATCACCGGTCGGGCTCGACGGGCACTGTCACCGCAACGCTTCCACGCGGCCGTGCCCTTCGCACCCGGCGAGGGTCAGGGGGGTGAGGGCACCGTGCTGTGGGCGGGCCGGTGGTTCCTGCCGCTGCAACGCAGAGCGGGCAGGCCGCATCAGTCACGCGTCTGAAGCGCCTCGCGCATGGTGCGCAGCCGGCGGTGCTGCAGGCTGCCGTAGAGGACGAGCCAGGTCAGGAAAACTCCGGCGAGCACGGTCATGCCGAGGGTCTGCCGCAGGCCCGCGGGTAGGGGCCATGAGGACCACGAGGGTCGCCCACATGACGGCGAGGAGGATCTGGGCGGCGACACGGTGGCGGGTGCGGTGCAGACGGTGATCGACCAGGTCGCGCATGGCGTGGCGGGTCTGGGGATCGGTGGGCACCTCGCCCCGGCGCAGCATCCTGTCCAGCGACACGAGGTTGTCTGCCGAGCCACCTGCGGCGCGCTTCTCCTTCCTGCGTACGACCAGCAGAACGACGACACCGCCGAGGGATGTGACAGCGACGCGGGTCACGACCGAGACGGGCGAGCGCTCCGGGTACAACATCCAGACCACGGCGCCGGCGACAAGAACGGACAGGAGGACCTGGAGCCACAGGTGCTTGCCGAGACAGGAGTTGACGCGTTCCATGAGCGGCCCCCCTTCCTATATCCGGGCCCGGCGGCGGACGACCAGGACCCGCATCGCCAGTGCGACGGCCAGCAGCACCCAGGCTCCGACGCAGTAGCCCCACGCCGTCACCCCGCGCACGACGCCGACGGAGGCCCCAACGGCCCACAGGGCGACGAGGACCCACAGTGCGGTCCAGGCGATGTCGGCTATACGACTGGGCAATTGGGTGCGCTGTCTGGCGCCGGGTTCGAGGTCTCCGAGCTCCGATGGCTGCGGCGTATCCCCTCGTGTCATTGCTGGTTCCTCCGGGTGAGAGAGTGCGTCTCTGGGACAATGTCGAATTCCCCGGGGGTGATGCGGCATGCCGCCAAATGCGTGCCCCTATTCGGAATATGAGGCCCCGTAGCGTACGCATGTCGTCTCAGGGGCAAGTGGAGGATATTGACAAGGTGTCCGGTGCGCATACTCGGCTTCTCGACGCCGTGTCAATTGCTCGGTTGTGATCGGGCGCGGCATGCTGCCCCAATGCCCCTCAAGACGATCCCTCCGCTCTCCCGCCGTACTGCGCTGCGCGCGTTGGGCTTTGGTGCGGCCCTCGGCGGACTCGCCGGGTGTGGTGTCCCGGCCGCGTATGTGCGGCCCGGCGACCGCGCCGCCGCCGATCTGTCCTCCACCGAACAGCGGCTGAACTGGGCGAACTGGCCGCTGTACATCGACACCGATGACGAACACCCCTCGCGGCGGCCCACTCTGGAGGCCTTCGAGAAGCGCACGGGGATCTCGGTCGAGTACATCGAGGAGATCAACGACAACGACGAGTTCTTCGGCAAGATCAGCCCGGCTCTGATGAACCATCAGTCCACCGGCCGCGACCTGGTCGTCGTCAGTGACTGGATGAGCGCGCGGTTCGTGCGGCTCGGCTGGGTGCAGGAGATGGACCGGGCCCGGCAGCCGAACGTGACCCGGTACCTCGACCCGCAGTTGCGGTCGCCCGCGTTCGACCCCGGCCGCACGTGCACGGTGCCATGGCAGTCCGGCGTCACCGGGATCGCGTACAACCGGCGCAGGACCGGCAGGGAGATACGACAGGTCTCGGACCTGTGGGCGAGCGACCTGAAAGGCCGGGTCACACTGCTGTCCGGTCTGGACGAGGCGTTCGCGCTGCTGATGCAGGGCAACGGCGTCGACATCACACGCTGGACGGCCGACGACTTCCACACCGTCTGTGACCAGGTGGAGAAGCAGGTGAAGGGGGGACAGATCCGACGCTTCACAGGCAACGACTACATCAAGGACCTGTCCAGTGGTGATGTCCTGGCCTGCCAGGCGTACTCGGGGGATGTGATCCAGCTCCAGGCCGACGACCCGGACATCGAGTTCGTCGTCCCCGAGGAGGGCGCCGAACTCTGGGCCGAGTCGCTGATGATTCCCAACCTCGCCCGCCACAAGGCGAATGCGGAGCGGCTCGTCGACCACTACTACGATCCCGAGGTCGCCGCCGAGCTGGCCGCCTGGGTGAACTACGTCTGCCCGGTGCCGGCCGCCCGGGACGTCCTGGCCTCCGCCAAGGACGAGGAGAGCGCCGCCCTCGCCGAGAACCCGTTGGTCTTCCCCGACAAGGAGATGCGCGGCCGGCTCGCCATCGCGCGGGACATCAACTCGGACGAGCGGGTGGAGTTCGGCAAGCGGTGGAATCAGATCGCGGGTCTGTGAGGCGGCGGTGAGCGGGGGCGGGCGAGGTGCGGTTGTCGGCGGCAGCCGGACCGTGTCCGTCAGTGACGGGCCGGCGGTACCGGGTCCTGGTAGGCGCGGCGGCGGGCCGCGCCGGGGCGGCAGCGCAGCAGGCGCGCCAGCATCAGCCGGCCGCCGCGGAGGGCGCCGTGGTGGCGGGATGCCTGTACGGCGTTCGTGGAGCAGCTCGGCGTGTACGGGCAGCATGGCGGCCGGGTCGGGCTGACCGCGACACGGTAGTGCCGCACGGACCGGTACATCGCGGCGGCCACCCCCCGCCAGGCTCCCGGGCTGGGCGCGTCGCCCAGCCCCCTTCAGCAATGCCCCCTTCAGCAAAGGGCTTCAGCCGAGATCGAAGGCATTCGGTAGCCCGAGGAGGTAGCGGGTGCGGTCGTGGCGTCTGAGAGGCTCCAGTTCGGGGGCTCGGTACAGGGAGGTCACTATGCAGCGTTGTGCCGTGGATCCGGATCGGTCCAGAAGGGCGTTGACGGCTTGCCGGGCCGAGGAGTTGGCGCCCTCCATGGTGGCGAGGTCGATGGGCACGGCCACGTAGTCGCCGGCCAGGAAGAGGTTGGGGATCTTCGTAGCCGACCGCGGGCGGTGGTGGAAGGTGCCCACCGGGTGGATGAGCAGCTGTTCGTCGTTGACGGGATGCGGCGTGCCGAGGCCGTCGACAGCGGGGTCGAGGAACCAGGAGTGCAGCACCGAGTCCTTCAGGACCGTACGGCCGCTGTCGTTGAGCGACGCCTTGAGCTGAGCCCACACCTCGCGTGCCACTTCGGTACGGGTGCATTGCTTGGCCGTCTTGCCGTACAGGATGCCCGGGCGGTCCCACTCGGAGACGTCCACGGACAGGCAGTCGGCCACCGTGCCGTCGCCGTAGTCGGCCTGGAAGTCGCGGCCGGGCCAGTGCTGGGCTTGGGCGATCGCGGTCAGCGACCACGGGGAGTCGATGAGGTCGAGGTGGCCGTGCAGGATCGGAGTGCGTTCGGTCAGGTAGAACTGAATGCCCGTCATCCAGTCCGTCTCCAGGCGGTCGCACTCGGCCAGCTGGGGGTCGGCTGCGCGGACGGCGGAGTTCCATGTGCGGCGGGCGTGTTCGACGGGCATCGCCGAGATGTAATGGTCGGCGGTGACGGTCCGGCGCGCGCCTGAGGGGTCCTCCACGACGGCTCCGGCGATCGCACCCGCCCCCAGGGTCAGGTCCCGTACGGTCCAGCCGACGCGGAACTCCACTCCCAGTGACTTCAGGTAGCTCACCCAGGGGTCGATCCATGCCTCGTTGGTGGGCGCGTTGAGGATCCGGTCCAGGGGGCCGTCCGCGCCCCGCCCCAGGAGGTTGAAGGCGAAGGCCTCCAGCAGCGTGCCGACCGTACGGGTGCTGGCCTCCTCCGCCTTGGTGGCCACGATGTTGCGGGTGATGCCGACGGCAAGGACGCGCTGGTAGTCGTAGGACATCCGTCCGGCCCGCACGAAGTCCCACCAGGGCGTCCGCTCCCATACGGTGTCGCGGCGCTGGTCGCAGCTGGTGAGGAAGACCAGGATGCGGTTGGCGAAGTAGAGGGCCTCGTGGAGGGGGAGGTTGAAGGCCGTGTCCAGAACGGCGGTGAAGGCGCGGCGGATGTCGTCGGGGGTGAGTTCGGCAGGGGTGCTGTCGGGCCAGGGCAGCGGGATCCGGATGTCCTCGCGGCCGCCCGACCTGGCGAACAGCATCTCTTTGGGGGCGACGAGGTTGTCGTGAACGCCGCCCGGGTTGCCGGGGAACGGGATGCGCCGCATCGTGTCGGGCAGGTTGTGGTAGATGCCGGGGATGAAGCGGAAGCCGTGCTCGCCCGGCAGGGCGCGTCGGCCGCCGGTGGCACTGTCCGGTACGTCCATGCTGCGGGCCTTGCCGCCCAGGGCCTTGCGTTCGTAGACCGTGACCCAAAAGCCGCGCTCGGCGAGTTCGTGGGCGGCCGTGAGCCCGGCGACGCCGCCGCCCAGGACCGCCACGGTCTGCGGTGTGGAGCCGTTCTCGGCCGAAGCCCGTCCGGGTGTTCCGAGGGCCACCCCGCCGCCGGCGGCCGCGGCGGTGCCCAGGAACCCTCTGCGCGTGGTGCCACTCATAGCCACCTCTTACCGTCGGTAACATCGGCCGCACGAGAATACGGTCGAGGCAACGATCCCGGAAGGCAGCCGACGCAACTTGGCTTGATGGCACATCACTTGACGAGGTCCCGGGCAGCAGCTCCCGTTCGACGCCCGGCGAGATCTCCCAGATGTGCCGACGTCATCGGCGGACGATGCGGAGGAGAACCACGTGCCAGTGCGTCTCGACGGCTCCCGGGTCGGCAGCGACGCGAGCCGCCAAGCGGGTTCGGAACTCGGCCATCAGCTCGGTGAGGGCCTCAGGACTTCGGCCACCCGGGCTCAGGACGCTGAAGAGGGACGGCCCGAACGCCGCCTCGAAGAATCCCGTCACCCGGCCCGCGAAGTGCTCGACGTCCCGCGTCGCGTGATACTCCTCCAGCAGAATGTCGGGCAGTGCGACAAGGCTGTGCTCCTCGACGCTCAAGTCGCGTACCAGCGGCTCGGCGCGCAAGGGGGCGAGGAACTCCTCCAGGGTTCTGTTCCACGTGGGAATCATCATGCGGGCATACTCGTCCGCATCGAGCAGTCCCCGCTCAACCAACTCGACGAACACCGCGTTCGCCGTGTCCATCACGCCTTCGGCGCCGCTGGAAGCGTCGTCGGCCGCCGCTCCGCCGAGGATCACCATCTGGCCGCCTGGGCGCAGTTCGGCGGCGCGATGGGTCAGAAGCCGAGCGGGATCGTCGGACGCGGCACCCAGATCGCCGACCGCTTCCTGCACATCAAGCCCGGCGGCGACCTCGCCCTGTTCCAGGCCCTCAACCGTCTGCTGCTGGAGGGCGAGGACGCAAGGCCCGGCACCGTCCTGGACCACGACTTCGTCGATGCCCACACCACGGGCTTCGGCGAGTTCGCCCGGCACGCCCGCACGGTCGACTGGGACGACGTGCACACGGCGACCGGACTGCCCCGCGAGGAGATCGAGACGGTCCGGGACGAGGTCCTGAAGAGCGAACGCGTCATCGTCTGCTGGGCGATGGGCATCACCCAGCACAAGCACGGCGTGCCCACCGTCCGGGAGATCGTCAACTTCCTCATGCTGCGCGGCAATCTGGGGCGCGCCGGCACCGGCGCCTGCCCGGTGCGCGGCCACAGCAACGTCCAGGGCGACCGCACCATGGGCATCTGGGAGCAGATGCCGGACACCTTCCTCGACGCCCTGCGGAAGGAGTTCGGCTTCGACCCGCCGCGCCCGCACGGCCTGGACTCGGTGAACTCCATCAAGGCGATGCGCGAAGGGCGCGTCAAGGTCTTCCTCGCCCTCGCCGGCAACTTCGTCCGCGCCGCTCCCGACAGCGACGTCACGGAGGAGGCGATGCGCTCGTGCCGGCTGACCGCCCACATCTCCACCAAGCTCAACCGTTCGCACACCGTCTGCGGCGACACCGCGCTGATCCTGCCGACCCTGGGGCGCACCGAGCGTGACGTCCAGGCCGGCGGTGAGCAGTTCGTGACCGTCGAGAACTCCATGAGCGAGGTGCACACCTCCCAGGGCCGCCTGGAGCCTGCCTCCCGGCTGCTGCTCAGCGAAGTCGCCATCCTGTGCCGGCTCGCCCGCCGCACCCTGGGCGGCAAGGCGGACATTCCCTGGGCCGAGTTCGAGGGCGACTACGGCACCATCCGCGACCGCATCTCCCGCATCGTGCCGGGTTTCCACGACTTCAACGCACGGGTGACCCGGCCCGGGGGCTTCCAACTGCCCAACCCCGTCAACGAGGGCGTCTTCAACAACGCGGTCGGCAAGGCCCTGTTCACTTGCAACGAGCGCGTGGTCCCCCACGCTCCCGAGGGGCACCTGCTGCTGCAGACGCTGCGCTCGCACGACCAGTGGAACACGGTCCCCTACACCAAAAACGACCGCTACCGCGGCATCCACGGCAGCCGCCACGTCGTGCTCGTCAACCCGGCCGACCTGACCGAACTCAGCCTCGCCCAGGGCGATCACGTCGACCTGGTGAGCGTCCGGGGGGACGGCGCCGAGCGCCGGGCGGAGAACTTCGAGGTCGTGTCCTACCCGGCCGCCAAGGGCTCGGCCGCCGCCTACTACCCCGAGACGAACGTCCTGGTGCCGCTGGACAGCGTCGCCGACATCAGCAACCAGCCCACGTCCAAGGGCATCGTCGTCCGCCTGGAACCCACTCCCGGCCGGACACAGCCCACACGCCCCTGACCGACGGCACGATCCCGAGCGGACGCGTGACGACAGAGGGCCCCGCCCGCGGATGAGGAGTGCCCGCACCGACGGCCGGATCTCGTCACCCCGACGGCATTCGGCCAACACTCCACCCCTTTCCGTCCTTCGGACAACCGCGCAACCGGTCCGTTCCTCTCACAGCGCGGGCGGAGCAAAACGCCCTTACGGGACGGCACAGGCCCGGACCTCGCGGACGAGCTGTGCCGCCTGCTTCTCACAGCACCGGAGGACGAGGGAACCATGACCAGAAGACGCACCGCTCGGCTGCGGCGCACGCTGCTCGCCGGCACCACGGCCATCGCCGTGACGGCCGTTACGGCCGGCATCGTGGCCGCGGCTCAGGAGCCTGCGCAGGGCACGAAGGGCCCCGAGCTGAGCCTCGTCGCGGCGACCACCTCGGTGACGCTCACCTCCTGGAAGGAGGAGCCGGGGGTGTACCTGGACCTCGGCACCTACCTCATCGCCGAGGGGACGCCGCTGGAGCTCAAGGTGACCCGGAAGTCCTACAAGGACCCGGTGGCTGTCACCCAGACCGTGTACGAGGGCGGCAAGCCCAAGGCGAAGAAGCTGCCCGCAGGCACCGTGAAGAACTTCTCCGGACTGCCCGGCTTCTCGGAGATCACCCTCACCGACAAGGCCGGCAAGAAGGTCCTCACCCGCAGCGAGAGCTTCTGCCCGAACAACGCCAGCGGCCGCGTGCGGCCCGACGCACCCTCGAAGTCCAAGTATCCGGAGAGCTGCCCCACCAACCCCTTCACCCTCGGCTCCGTGTGGGGCATAGAGAAGGGTTGGGCGGCCAACACCTACGCGGGCTCGTACGGCGAGCCGGTCCAGCTGCCGGCCGGTACGTACACGGCCAAGGTCGGTGTCGCCAAGAAGTACCGAGACCTGTTCGGCATCGCCGGCAAGGCGGCCACGGTCGAGGTGACCGTGGTGGAACGAAGCGAAGAGGACGAAGAAGGCTCCGCCGGGGCGCCGCCCCGTTCCGCGAAGGCCGGCGAGCACGCCGGGCACGGTGCCGGTCACCAGGCGCCGACCGCGCACGCCGGTCACGGGCCGGGGCATGCCCCGAGCCGCGCCGAGGCTGCCGCGCCGGTGACGAGCGGTGCGGGTCCCTCGTACAACGTGGGCCACGGTCCGCTGAAGGCCGCGCCGCCGGCCCTGCCGTGGGCGCTGAAGAAGAAGCAGCAGTCCGCACTGTCTCAGCAGGCCAGGGACGTCGGCGGCCAGACCGACGGCTCGCGTCAGGCGCCCGCCCTCAAGCCGCTGTCGAAGCGGCCCGCCGGCAAGCCCTCCGTCCCGGACGTCCCCAAGCCGGACCTGCGCTCCCTGCCGGCCTACGGCATCACCATCAGCGACGGCGACAGGGACATTCCGGGCAAGGACTACCTGGCGTTCAGCGCCAACGTCTGGAACGCCGGCCCGGCGCAGCTCGTGGTGGACGGGTTCCGCTCCCCCGGCAAGGCCAAGATGGACGCCTTCCAGTACTTCTACGACGCCAAGGGCAAGCAGGTCGGCTACACCCCGACCGGCACCATGGAGTGGGACCCGCGTCCGGGGCACGTGCACTGGCACTTCACCGACTTCGCCAGTTACCGGCTGCTGAAGGCCGACAAGAAGGAGGCCGTGCGCAGCGGCAAGGAAGCGTTCTGCCTGGCCAACACCGACGCGATCGACTACACGGTGAAGAACGCCAACTGGCACCCGTACAACACGGACCTGGCCACCGCCTGCGGTGAGGAGAACTCGATCTCCGTCCGCGAGGTGCTGGACGTCGGATCCGGTGACACGTACACCCAGGATCTGCCGGGCCAGTCGTTCGACATCACCGGCGTGCCCAACGGCACCTACTACATCCAGGTGCTGGCCAACCCCGAGAAGCGGCTGAAGGAGACCAACCTCGACAACAACAGTGCCCTGCGGAAGATCGTGCTCGGCGGCGAGCCGGGGAAGCGGACGGTCACCGTGCCGGCGCACGACCTGGTGAACGCCAACTGACACCGTTGTCCGACGCGGATGACGTCCCCGCCCGAGGTCAGGGCGGGGACGTAGCCGTGGACGGTGCGGTGTGGGTCGGCGCGCGGCGGACGGCACAGAGCGCTTGAGGTCCCCTCACTTCTCCGGGACGAAGCCCACCGCACCACTTCCATGATCATAATGGTGCAAATCAGCCTCTCGGTGATGTGTGCACACCAGCCAGGCATTGACTTTACGACTTCTTCATTGCTTCATGACCATCTGACCAAGGGTCGCATACACAGCATGCACATATCACCGCCCGTTCCGGGGGAACGGGACTCTTCGCGCGCGCTCAGACGCGTGCCCCGCACCACTGCCCTGCTCGCCCTCTCGCTGACTCTGCTGAGTGGGGACCTCCTGACGACGCCCCGGCCGGCCGTCGCGGCGACACCCGCCGTGGATGCACCGACCGGGAAGCCCTCCGCTCCCGATGTGGCGTCCGCCCTCGCCGAGGCGAAGCGTTTCGGCAAGCGGGTGGAGGCGCTGTCCGAGCGCACCGAGACGTCCACCACCTGGGTCAATCAGGACGGCTCCCTGACGAGCGAACTCACCGCGGGCCCCGTGCGGTTCGACCGGAACGGCAGCTGGGTCACCGTCGACACGGATCTCACCGAACGCCGTGACGGCACCGTGGCGCCCATGGCGCACCCGGCCTCGCTCACCCTCGCGGGCAAGGGCGGGACACCCGCCTCCTCCCTCGGCGCCACCCGCACGGCGGGTGCGCTCGACCTCGTCACCCTCGGCGAGGGCGAGCAGCAGGTGACGCTCCAGCGGAAGGGCGGCCTGCCGCAGCCCGAGCTGGACGGGAGCCGCGCCACCTACCCCGATGCCGTCCGGGCGCCGACGTCGCCGTGGAGGCCACCCGTACGGGATTCGAGCAGTACGTCGAGATCAAGCACCGCCCGTCCACGAAGGACTACGGCTACACCCTCCCGCTGCGTGCGGAAGGACTGCGCGCCAGGCAACAGCCGGACGGGAGCGTGCTGTTCACGGACCGCGAGACAGGCCAGGAGCGGGCCGTCATGCCCGCGCCGGTGATGTGGGACGCGACGGCAGACGAACGGTCCGGTGAGCACACCCGCCGCGTGCCGGTGGCGATGCAGGTGAAGCAGCGGGACTTCTCGATCGACCTCGTGGTCACGCCGGACGCCGAATTCCCGGCCGACCCCGCGACGCGGTACCCGGTCACCGTCGACCCCTCGACGTCCATCCTCAGCAACGCGTCGACACGTACGTCCAGCGGGGAGAGACCCGCGACTGGTCGACCGACACCGAGCTGGACTTCGGCAACCCGGGCACCAAGAACGCGGGCGGCACCCCGCGCACCGCACGGTCCTTCATCACCTGGGGAACGGCTCCGCTCGCCGACGCCCTGGTGACGGACGCCGGACTCAGCCGAAGGACGCCGGCCGGACCGGCCAGGGTCCTCTCGCTCGCCACCAGGTCGACTGCGCCCGGCAGGGCACAGCCCACCTCGTCGGTGTGGTGGGCTGTGCCCTGCCGAGTCTCGTCTAGTGGTCGTTCTTGGCTCAGCCGCCGCTCTTGCGCCGGAACGACCGCTGGCTGGCGGCCGGGCCGTGCGCGCCGCGGATCTTCGACGCGTGGGGATTCGCAGCGAGGTCGGCGGCATCCGCCTGCATACCGCGCTTACGGGCCAAGGCTTCCCGGAACTTGCGCTTCAGATCGTATTGTCCGTCGGCGTCGGGCGTGAGGGCAGGGCTCTCGGCGTCAGCCGACTCCGAACCTTCTGGTGATGGAGACTCTGCGGCCATGGTGACCTCCTGGGCTCGGACGTTGGAGAGCACAGCTTGTCATGCCGAGTACCGCACGAGGCGCCGCCGACTGCCATTGCCCGCCCTTCCGGCTCACAGCCGGGCTCAGCGGTACACGGCCTCAGCCACGGCGAACCGCTCCGAGGTGGGCGCGGTGCAGGCCTGGCGCGGTGAACCGCTGTGCCACCGTGCGCAGGACTCGATCCATCGCCTGGGCGGGTGGGGTGGCGGGGCGGGCCGTGGCGCGGGCGAGGAGGATGCGGCGGGTGGGGGCCGGGACGTCGGACGCGAAGGGCAGGAGGCGTACGTCGCTGCGCCGACTGGTGAGGGCCAGGCGGGGGGCGAGGGCGATACCGAGTCCAGCGGCGACCATGGCCTGCGCCTCCTGGTAGTCGTGCGAGGAGTAGGCGATCCGCGGCTCGAATCCCGCCTGGCGGCAGCTGCGGCGCAGGACGTCGGCGACGGGGTGGTTGTCGGCGCGGATGATCCACTCCTGGTCTGAGAGGTCGCCGAGTCGCACGGCGGGATGGGTGCGCAGGGGTGAGTCGGCGGGGACCACCAGCACGGTGGGGTCGTCCAGGAGGTGTGTGAGGGAGAGCGCCGGATCGTCGAGGCGGTTCCACTCGTAGTCCCAGAGCAGCCCCTGCTCCACCTCCCCGGTGTGCAGCATCTCCCGGAGCTCCGCGAGGACCCCGGCACGCACCTCGATGCGGATTCCGGTGTGGCGGCGCCGGAAACGGGTGAGCGCGAGCGGCAGCAGGGATGCGCTGGCGGTGGGGAAGGAACCGAGCCTGAGCGTGCCCTGATCGAGGGCGGTGAAGGAGTCCAAGTCGGCCTGAGCGGCCCGTAGTTCACGGCGGATCGCCTGACCGCGCCCGGCCAGGGCGGCGCCCGCCGGGGTGGGGCGGATACCGCGCGGCAGCCGCTCGATCAGGGGCTGCCCAGCCTCCTGCTCCAGCAGGGACACCTGCTGTGAGGCGGCGGAGGTGGTCATGCCCAGTGCCTCGGCCGCGGCGGTGAGCGAACCGCGTTCGGTGGCTTCGGTGAGCAGCAGCAGTCGGCGCACGTTCAGCATTCCTGTGACTTTAGCTGAGCTAAACCCATGTGAAGCGAACTGCGATTGTTCCGAAGTCACGCCTCTGCGAAGGTCTCCGCAATCGCCGACCGGTTCACCGGCACGCAATGCGCCCTTCACCACCGGCTCGGCCCCTCCCTCCCCTTCGTTGCATCAAGGAAGAGCCTCAGACGTGCACACTCCCGCGACCCTGGTGCGTGGCGGCACCAGCAAGTGCTGGCTGTTCAATCAGGTCGACGTCCCCGCCGGCCGTGGCGAACTGGAGAAGCTGCTGGTCGCCGCGTACGGCGCGACGGATCCCGTGGAACTCGACGGCGTGGGCGGGGCGACCCCCACCACCTCGAAGGCCGCGGTGGTCAGCGCCTCCCCCGAACCCGGCGTGGACGTGGACTATCTCTTCGCCCAGGTCGGCATCGGCACGGGCTCGGTCGAGTGGACGAGCAACTGCGGCAACTGCGCCACAGGCGTCGCCCTGTACGCGGTCGCGAAGGGCATGGTCGCGATCACCGGTGACCGGACTCGTGTGGTGATGCGCAACACCAACACAGGCGCGGTCCTCGAAGGGCTCGTGGGCACCACCGGTGGCGTCGTACAGCACTTCGGCCGCCAGACGGTACCCGGAACGCGTGCCGGCGGGGTCGCCGTAGGTCTCACGTTCCGCGATCCGGCCGGTGGCACCACCGGTTCACTGCTCCCCACCGGGCGGGCCGCACAGGAGCTTCCGGTCGCTGCCGCCGCACCGGTACGGGTGAGCATGGTGGACGCCGGAGCGCCCATCGTCCTCGTCGACGCCCCCGAAGCCGGCCGCACCGGCGCCGAGCCCCTGGAAAGGGTCAGCACGGACGTGCCCTGGCTGCGCACCGTGCGTCATACCGCCGCCCCGCTGATGGGACTGCTCCAGCCGGGCGAGGAACCGGGCGACGCGGTGCCCAAGGTGGGCCTGGTGGGCCCGCCGGTGCCGTACACCACCACTCTCGGCGAACACGTCGCGGCCGAGGACTACGACGTCTCGGTGCGCATGCTCAGCATGAACGCCCCGCATCCGGCGATCGGTCTGACCTCCGCCGTGGCCGTCGCGGCGGCCGGGCTCGTCGAGGGCTCCGTGGTCTGCCGGATCACGGGCGGCCCGACCGCCGAGTGGCTGCGGCTCGGCACACCGGCCGGCATCGTCGCGGTCCGCTGCACCGACGTACGGGACGGCATGCCGCGGCGGGTCACCGTGCAGCGCGCGGCACGGCTGCTGGCCGACGCCCGTATCTACGTCCCGGAAGCAGGCCGTACGCAAGCTGCTTGAACCGGGACGGACATCACCTCGGTCGGCCGGTCCCCCAGCCGCACGCACCGGGATACCCTCGCGCCCTCGGGGCGCGCCCCTCCCCCATCGCACCAAGGACAAAGATGTCTGCTGAAGTGATCTCCATAGGCGCGCTGCTGGTGATGTTCGTGGTCGGCACGGTGCTGCCGATCAATCTGGGCATTCTCGCCTTCGTCACCACCTTCGCGGTCGGTACCGCCTCGCTCGGCCTCACCGAGGACGAGATCTTCGAGGGGTTCCCGGCGAAGCTCTTCGTCACCATCGTCGGGGTCACCTACCTGTTCTCCGTCGCCCGCCGCAACGGCACCATCGACTGGCTCGTCGCGGCCGGGGTACGGCTGGTGCGCGGCAAGGTCGCGCTCATCCCCTGGGTGCTGTTCCTGGTGGCCGCCCTGCTGACGGCGTTCGGCACGTTCACCCCCGCCGCGGTCGCGATCCTCGCGCCTATCGGCATGAACTTCGCCTACCGCTACAAGCTCAATCCGCTGGTCGTCGGCATGATGGTGATCAGCGGCGGTCACGCGGGCGCCTTCTCCCCGCTCGCCGTGTCCGGTGCGCTGGTGCTCGGCCTGGTCGACAAGACCGAACTGCAGGTCTCCGCGGTGACGCTGTTCAGCGCCAGCTTCCTGATCAACCTGGTGCTCTCGGCACTCACCTACGCACTGCTCGCCAAGCGCCCCGCCCCGCTGGCCGAGGGCACCGAGGAAGCGGCCGAGGACGAGGGCCTCGCCGTGTCCGGCAGGCCCGACTGGCGCCAGTGGCTCACCCTCGCCTGCCTGGTCGCCCTCGTCGTCGGCGCTCTCGGCTTCCACCTGGAGATCGGCTTCCTGGCTCTCGCGGCCGGTGCGCTGCTGGCCCTGGTGGACATGCAGCGGCAGGAGAAGGCCGTGGACGGCGTCAGCTGGTCCACCCTGCTGCTGGTCGCGGGCATGATGACCTACATCGCCATGCTGGAGAAGGCCGGCATCATCGAGAACATCTCCGAGCACGCCGCGAGCCTGGGCGCACCGGCCGCCGTCGCCCTGCTGCTGTGCTTCACCGTGGCCGTCACCTCGGCCTTCGCCTCCTCCACTGCGATCCTCACCGCGATCATCCCCATCGCCGTGCCACTGCTGCTCTCCAGCCACCTCAGCGCCGCCGGGCTGATCGCCGCGCTCGCCGTCTCCACGACGATCGTCGACACCTCGCCCTTCTCCACCAACGGCGCACTCGTCCTCAGCAACGCCCGCGGGGTGGACGGTCGGCGCTTCTACCGCCAGATCATCGGCTACACCGGTGGGATCGTCGCCCTCGGACCTGTCGTCGCCTGGGGCGCTCTGGTCCTGCCCTGGTCGTAGCCGCCGGGCAGATCACCGGGACCGCTCCCCCGCCGCGGTGCCGCCGGCCACCTCCGGGCGCTGTACGCCCTGAGTTCACCGGGTGACGCGCCGCCGGAGGCGGGGGGCGGCGTCAGGTCGGGCGGATCACACCCCTGATCGCCGACCGGCCGGCGTAGAACACCGACTCCTCACCGATGCGTGCTCCCGGGCCCGGTGCGTGAATCATCGTGCCGTTGCCGCTGCAGATGCCGACGTGGCGGAGGTCGTCATGGAAGAAGACCAGGTCTCCGACCTGAATGTCGGCGAGCGGGACCTGCGTCCCGGCCCTCCACTGGGCCTCGGTGGTCCGGGGAAGCGTGACGCCCGCGGCCTTCCACGCGGCCTGGGTGAGACCGGGCGCGTCGTACGATCCCGGCCCGACCGCGCCCCATACGCAGGGCCGACCGATCTGCGCTCGGGCGAAGGCGATCACCAGCTCGGCCTGGGTCCTGTGGATGGTGTCCGGGGACTGCCAGGATCCACCACCGTAGGTCGCCGATGTGGCGGTGGTGGAGGTGGTTTCCCAAGCAGCGGCGGTGACTTGTGCCGTCGGCATGGCAGCCGCTGAGGGCACCGCGAGGGCGGGTGCACTGATCGGGTCGGCGGGCAGTGCCGGAGCAAGTGCCGTCGCGGCCGGCGCAGGGGTGTCCGGCAGACCGGTGCCATAGATCGCGGTGGGGTCTGGACCGGTGGGCAGCGCCGCGGCGGGCTGCGGGGCGAGCACCGGGCCGGAATCCAGGGCGGGAGACGGCTCAGGCTCGTACACCGGCCATGGCGCCACCGCATCGACGGAGGCCGGCTGCGCATCGGCACGCCAGGCGCTCTCGTCCCCGCGGGATTCGCCTGCGGCGCCCGGCGCGGCGGGCCGGCCGGAGAGCTGCGGGAGGGCAGCGGTCGGCGGTAGTGGCTGAGCTGATCCGCCGGTCAGCTCCCACGCAACGCTGGTGGGCACCTCGGGCGTCCTGGGCGCATCCAAGGCGAGGGGCTCCGCGGGACGTGCGGCCTGGCTCACCGGGCGCGCCGCTCGCGGTGCGCGGTCGGGAACGGCCGGCAGCCTTCTGTCCGGCAGCGACGCGGGCACCGTCGGGCCCAGCTTGGCGCGGGCCGCGTCGAACCACTGCCGGGCAAGGCCTCCGAGCGCAGGCTCCGCGTCCTCCCGGGAACGATCGCGGGTGGTCGTGCTCCGCTGGCGCGGGATCCCGGCGGCGCGGGTCGCGTTGAACCTGCCCGTGTCGCTCTCGGCCCGGTCGTAGAGGCTGTCGACATACCGCCGGACCTCGTCAGGGCTCGGCGCCTCGCTCTCAGTCGTCAACGCGGTCACCAGCAGACTGCGAGAGTCGGACCTCGACAGTAAGGGCTTGCGGGGCAAGGGAGTTGGCCCTGTCCGCGAAGCCGGTCACTCCGGGGCGCGAGGTTCGTTCCGACGCCATGGAATGGGCGCTCCTTTCATCCGAGAGTGCACAAGCCCACCTGTCGACCGATGGAACTCGTGCAGACAGTGACCAACTTAGCCAGCTTGTGTTCCTCTCGTGAAGATCGAAGCCGCAAATGCCCGATATGCTTTTGTGACCTTGGTCCCTTGCTCACCACGAAGGACCGCTGCTCACCCTCCGGGGCCTGGCGAACACCGCGTACAGGGGAGCGACCGGATCACCGACCCGTCCTGGAGGCCTGCCCGTGGAATCTCCCCCGGCCCCGGCAGCCGTGCCGAGTTGACGCTCGTTTCAGTGGCGTGCCGTCCGCGAGTTCCTCGGGTGCGACTGTACGAATCCGGACCCTGCCGCCTGCACCGGGTCACCGCTCGACACCCCCGGCACCAGTCCGTGCGGACCATCGCCCTCGCACCGCCGGTGCTCGTGCCACCACATCAGCACGGAGACGGAGCGCTACGAGATCCGTGCGGCCGTCAGGGCGCGCAAGCGCGACGCAAGCAGCTGCTGCGCGACTTCAGCGATCGGGCGAGATATGTCGGAACAGGCAGTCGAGCGTCTGCAGGAGTGAGTAGCTGCTCAGGTTGAGTGGGTTGGTCTGCGGCAGCATGACGCTGTCCGAGTGGCGCTGTCGGAGCCAGCACTCGTCGATGGATCAACTGGATCGCGGGAAGATTCGGCAGGGTCACTGACGGGGATCCCACTACGCCGCGGGCCCCCGCAAAGCGTCGAACCGCGATAGCAGTAGGTACTGTTGCCCCCACGGGAATCTGAATTCCCATGCAAGCACCAAAGATCGAGCAATCGGCGCCGACGCATCCGTGCGGGCTGCTGATACCCGATCAGCAGCTCCGCGAACATCAGCAGGAACAGAGCTACGGCGGCCCCGAAGACGAGCAGGCGCCCCGGTCTTCCGAGCAGGCGCCCCGGTCGTCGTCGGTCAGGCCCACGAAGTCGAGGGGGACAGTGACCGGCACCATCATGGGTGCCTTCATGTCCTACAGTCTCACGGTCCTGGCCACATCGATCCTCCAGATACCGCAGGATCTCCCTTCGCCCGCGGCGCACATCCGTGGTGCGATGGAAGCGGGGGCGGAAAGGAGGGCGATCATGCCCGCAGCGAAGCGAACGGGTGTCGCCGCGTCGGTGTCGGTCCGCCCGCTTGTCGAGTCAGACCTGGACCGGGCCGACGAGATCTTCAGGTTCGCCTTCGGGACCTTCCTGGGGGCCCCTGAGCCGGAGACGTTCTTCGGGGCGGCCGACTATGTCCGCACCCGCTGGGCGGCAGATCCATACGCGGCCTTCGCGGCGACCGTCGAGGGCGAGGTCGTCGGATCGAACTTCGCCGCCGACTGGGGCAGCGTCGGGTTCTTCGGCCCGCTGACCGTACATCCGGATCTGTGGGACCAGGGCATCGGCAGGCGACTCATGGAACCGGTCATGGCCTGCTTCGACACCTGGGAGAACCACCACCTCGGCCTGTTCACCTTCTCGCACAGCCCCAAGCACCTCGAGATATACCGCCGGTACGGTTTCTGGCCCCGATTCCTCACAGCCATCATGAAGAAGCAGGTCACCGCCGGTGCCACAGCCCCCGGCCGCGTGCTGTACGGCGAGCTGACCGCCGCCGAGCGGCCCGACGCACTGAGCCTCGGTCGCGCACTGACGGGGGCCGTGTACGAGGGCCTGAGCCTGGAGCGCGAGATCGTCGCCACACAGGCGCAGGGGCTCGGTGACACCGTCCTCCTCGAGGGCGCCGGCTCCGACCTCGACGGTCTGGCCGTCTGCCACTGCGGAGCGGGGTCAGAGGCCGGTGAGGACGTGTGTTTCGTCAAGTTCGGCGCCGTGCGACCTGGCCCGGACGCCGGGGACCGGTTCGAGCGACTGCTGAACGCGTGCGAGCAGCTGGCCACCGAGAAGAGACTGGGACAACTGGACGCCGGAGTGAACCTGGCCCGCCAGGATGCCTACCAGCGCATGGCCGACCGCGGTTTCCGCACCTGGCTGCAAGGTGTGACCATGCACAGGCCCAACGCACCCGGCTACAGCCACCCCGACGCCTACGTGATCGACGACTGGCGCTGAGTCCATCGTCGTCTTCGGTTTCGAGGTCGGAATCGTGCTCGGCGACAGGCGGAAATTCGCCGATAGCCGGGTATTCGCGCACCGGTCCGTCTACGGCGAGTTCCTCGAGCGTGTCTGCGAACGCGCGAAGGCCATCCGCATCGGCGATCCGCTGGAGGAGACGACCGCGCTCGACCCGCTCGCCTTCGAGGACCAGCGGGACAAGGTCGCCGGTACGTCGACCTCGGGCGCGGCGAGGGCGCCCGGGCACTGACCGGCGGAAACCCGTCCGACGCCCGGCGGCTGCTTCCACGAGCCCGCTGTCCCCGTGGACGTCGACAACAGCATGCACATCAGCTGCGCATCACGAACGGGTCGGCCACGGGCTCCTCGCTTGTATTGATCGCTGCCTTCGAGGAGACAGCGACCTGTCCCTTTCGATGGCAGCGTTTTGGCCGTGAGGGACTACCGCCCGCTGTTCGCCGGGTGGCCCTGCGTCACTTCAGGTGCCGGTCGAGGAACCGGCACCCGTCCTCCAGCTCCTCGCCACCGCCGGCGGGAAGGCACTGACCGCGATCCGCGCGGCTCGGGCCGGAGCCCGCAGCCACGTCTGGAAGTTGGCTGCAGGTCGGGCTCCGGACGCCGACAGGCAGGTGACCGTGGACCTGGACGGAGTGCTGGTCGTCGCGCACTCGGACACGATGGCATTCAAGGTCAGGTTGTCCAATGCGACTCGAACTTGATCGGCGCTCTCGCAGTTCAGCGGACGTGAGGGCGGCCTTCGTCCGATCATGTGCTCCGTCACAGAGGCAGAGGAACCAGTACGAAGGCCGTGGTCGTGAGTTTGGGATATCAGGGCGTCCTGCGGGATGCGCTCACGGAAGTGTCATGCTTCCGGACGGAGTTGTACGCGTGTCTCGCCGCGTGGGGTGACGCGCTGTTCGAGATATGCGATGCGCTGTTGTGCGGCGACGGGCCGGTGCGGACGCTGGTCGACCTGGCGCTCGCGCCAGAACACCGCCGAGGCCACGGAGCCCTCTACGACGGCCCCAACCAGGGGCGGATAGATTTCCGCCGGCTACGTCGGGCTCTGGCCGGAATGCCGTTGCCGAGGGCGGCGGACGCTCGGATCGTGCTGGCCGCGGACGTCTCACCATGGCTGCGGCCGGACTCCAACACCTGCGCTGACCGATCCTTTGCCACACGTTCGGCCGGGGTGAGGGCAAGCGCCAGATGGTCCCGGGCTGGCCGTACTCGATCGTGGCTGCACTGGAGACCGGCCGAACGCCCTGGACGGCGGTGCTGGACGCGGTCCGTCTGGAGCCCGGCGCTGATGTCGCCGCGGTGACCACGGTCCAGCTCCGCGAGCTGGTCGAGCGGCTCGTCGCCGGCCAGTGGAAGCCGGGCGACCCGGAGGTCCTGGTCGTGCTGGACGCCGGATACGACGCACCCCGCATCGCCCACCTGTTGAACGATCTTCCCGTTGAGAACTTCGGCCGGCTCCGATCCGACCGTGTCATGCGACGGCCGACACCGCCGCGGGGCTATGACCCCAAGGGCGGCCGACCACCCAAGCACGGGGGCGAGTTCGTCTTCGGCGAACCCGCCACGTGGGGTATCGAGCAGGCCGTGACGGCCACCGACACCGGTCTCTACGGGAAGGCGACCGCGCAGGAGTGGGACCGGCTGCACCCGAGGCTGACCCGTCGGGCAGCCTGGATCCACCACGACGGTCCGCTGCCCGTCATCGAAGGCAACGTCATCGGCCTGACTGTGGCGAGGCTGCCCAGCCGCGGGGTGAACAAGCCGGTCTGGCTGTGGTGGTCGGGCACCGCCACCACAGCCGACATCGGGCCTTCCCCGTGAAGGTGGGCACGCGGTTATTGATCACTCTGCGAGCGTGAGTTCAGCGTCCTTTCCGGCTGCTCTTCCCCGTGGGCTGCACCGACACGACGGCGGAGCGCGGTGCGGCGGGTGTCAAGGTGCACGTCGAGGACACGTCCAGGCCCCTCTCGGTGTCACCGCCGAAATCGTCGACTGGCGCCTGGAGACCCACCCGCAGGTGCCCTCCGAAGGTGACCGGGTCCACTTCCACTACCGCTTCGACGGCGCCGACGAGACATCGGGCCCGGCGGTGGACGCCTGCGCGGTCGATGAGAGGCGCGCGGCTTTGGGGAGTCAGACGCCCTATTCGTCCGAGGCGTTCGGGCCGGGTGGTGACCGCACGGGTGATGAATGGCTCGCCGTCGAGCACCCAGGGCAGGTTGCCGGAGTGCTGTTGATCCCCAATGACCAGTCCTACGACCGACGAACCTGCGAGCAGGACGTCAAGGACGGTGGCGGGCTGCATCCCCCGGAACCAGCCGGCAGGGGGGACCGACTGTGAGCGATGGCAGTGGCTGCAAGGGTGGCGTCCTAGAACAACCGCCCCTGATAGCCACGTTGGACGGGGTGCGAAGTGGGTCGGTCGGTTCCTGCCGGTACCGGATCGTCGCCGAAGAGAGGCGCCGTACCGCACTCGTCCAGCTCGGCGGGGATCCGTCCGTCCACCTCCGGACGGGGCGGCGCATCACAGTCGAAGTCGTCCGGAGTCATGCACACCCAGTCGCGGCCACCTTGCTCACCCACTCGTCGTCACCGCCTCTCCCCCCAGGCCTTCCCCAAGAAGGCTTCCCTGGATCAAGTGTTGCCCATCCTTGATCAGTTCCACCATCGGGGCACCTCCCCACCGCCCGGAGCCGGGGCGGATCCGCCGCGGGTACGGCACGATGGAGGCGTGCGGATGCGACCAGTGCTGATCTTCGACGGAGACTGCGGCTTCTGCACCACGTCGGTGGACGTCGTCCAGCGTCTGGTGCGGCCCCGCTGTGAGGTTGTGGCATGGCAGCACGCGGACCTCGAGCCGCTCGGCGTCACTGAGGAGCGGGCCCGCCACGAGGCCCTGTGGGTGACACCCACCGGGCTGGTGTACGGCGGCGCGCGGGCCGTGGCGAAGGTCCTGCTGAGCGCGGGCGGCGTGTGGTCCGTCGTAGGAGCGGTCCTCACCCTGCCGCCCGTGCGCTGGGTCGCCCATGGCGTGTACCGGCTCGTGGCCGACAACCGGAGGCGACTGCCTGGAGGGACGGCGGCGTGTGCGGTGCCTGGTTCGAAGACTCGCAGGGAATAGCCTGCGCCGTCCCCGACGTCCCCGACGTCCCCGACGTCCCCGACGTCCCCGACATTCTCAGCGGCTCACGCACCGCGGGATGACGAGGTCGCGACGAGACGAGAAGACGAGACGGGCAGCCTGTCGCGGGTCCTCCCGTCATGCCGCTCCGGCGTTGTCCCGTTGCAGGGCCGCACGCAGCCAGTCGTCCGCGGAGCCGGGCGTCGGCTGGGGGCTGCCGCCCGGCGGAGTCAGGACGACGGCGGTGAGTTCCCAGTAGCGGTCCAGGCGCGGGTCGGCCGACAGGCGGGCGTCGAGCAGGCGGCGGAAGTCGGGCGTGTCCCGGCTGCGGTAGGCGCTCGCGTATGCCGCGACGTAGGCGTCCAGGGCCTCGCCCGGATGCGGGTCGCGCGCCCTGCGCAGATGACGGGCGGCGAGTTCGAATGCCTCTACGAGACCCGCGTACAACAGGGCGGCGCCGCCGGCGCCCGCTGCTCGGTGCACTTCTGGTTGGGGTTGACGGTCGCCTGGGCAGGGAGCCGTCGTCATGGCGTGGAGCTGGGCGAAGGCGAGTGCCTGGGACGGGTGCGGTTCGTCGGGCGGCTGGGGGACGGCCACCTCCAGGAATGCCGCGGTTGCCAGGCGCGGCATCCGTGGTGGCAGCCAGGTGCGCCAGAACCTGGCCAGTGGTGCGGTGCTCGGCGGGGTGTTCAGCGTGCCGAGCAGCCTCAGCCGGCCGGCGCGCTGGGCCGGCGGGCAGTCCCGCACCAGTTGGAGTGCCGCTTCCCGCCAGCGCAGGGCCTTCAGCTCGCTGCCGAGCTCGCGCAGACGGCTGTCGACGGCGTTCTCCAGCGCGTGGCCGGCTGCGTCTTCGTCCTCGAGGATGCGGCGTATCTCGGGCAGGGGCAGGTCAAGGGTGCGCAGGGAGCGGATCAGCTGCAGTTGTTCCAGTGCATGGGGGCCGTAGCGGCGGTGTCCGCCACTGCTGCGGGCGGCCTCGGGAAGCAGGCCTTGGTCGGAGTAGAAGCGGACGGTCTTCACCGTGGCACCGGCGCGCTCGGCGAGCTCCCCGATGCTCCGCAACAGCTCGTGCGACGTGGACAGTTGAACCTCCCTTAAGGGGAGTTCCTACGGTACCGGTGCGCGGGACGGGGCAGGTGCCGTGGCCCGCGGAGGATGGCGTACGCGACCGGCGCGGCGTCATGTGACGAGTGCGGGGAGGCCTTTGTGCAGGTGTTCATCATGGTGGCGGGTGTGTTCACCGGGGCCCATGTCTGGCAGGAGACGGCCGAGCGGCTGGTCGCGGCGGGCAGCGCGGCGCACGCGGTCCCGCTGACGGGCATCGACCCGGCCCGGCCCGCCCCGTCGGGGCACGTCGGTCTGGAGACGCACATCGAGGACGTGATCGCGGCGATCGACGCGGTGGGCGCGACGCATGGGCCGGAGATCGTGCTCGTCGGTCACGACTACGGGATCCATCCGGTGCTCGGCGCCGCCGACCGGCGGGCGGAGCGCGTGGCACGCGTCGTGTACCTGGACTGCGGGATGCCGCAGAACGGCGTTCCGGCGCTGGCCGCCGTGCCGGACCAGGCTCTGCGTGCGCAGTTGGCCGAACGTGCCGAGGCGGGTGAGCGCGAGGGTGTTCTGGCACCGCCGGGCCTCGACGAGTGGGGACGCTGGGGCAGTACCGCCGGTGTCGGGGAGGCGGAGCTCAAGCGGCTGACCGCTCTGGCGGCGCCGCAGCCGCTGGGCACCCTGTTCCAGCCGCTGCGGCTGACCGGAGCGGTGGCCGCGGTTCCCGTGACCGGCGTGCTGTGCGCCCGGAACGGCGCCCGCATCGACCAGGTGCAGAGGCTCGTGGACTTCGGTGATCCCGCGCTGGCCGTCCTCACCGAACCTCAGGTCACCTTCTTCGAACTGCCCACCGGGCACTGGCCGATGGTGTCCTGCCCCGACGCACTGGCAGACGTCCTGCAGCGGGCGGCGGCGGGTGAGGGGCACCGCCTGCGGCCTGCCGGGAACGGTGATTCGGCGCCCGCCCACCTGCGCCCGTTCCCACTGGACGTGCCCGAGCTGCCTCGCGACCGCCGGGGGCGTGTCGATCTGTACGTCCCCGACAGTGACGGCCCGCGCCCTGCGGTGATCTTCGTGCACGGCGGGCCGGTGCCCGCCGGAGCGCGGCCGCGTCCCCGTGAGTGGCCGGCCCTGGTGGGATACGCCCGCCTCGCGGCCGCCGAGGGCATGGTCGGCGTGACGCTCGACCACCGTCTGCACGACGTCGCGGACTACGACCGCGCCGCCGCGGACGTCGCCGCCGCGGTGGAACTGGTGCGGGCCGACACCCGGGTGGACTCGGACCGGATCGCCCTGTGGTTCTTCTCCGGTGGCGGCCTTCTCACCACGGACTGGCTGGCACGGCCACCCGCCTGGCTGCGCTGTCTGGCCGCCTCCTACCCCGTCCTGGCCCCCCTCCCCGCCTGGGGGATGGCCGGCAGCCGCTTCCACCCCGCCAGGGCGGTCGATCAGGCGGGGCCCCTGCCCTTCGTCCTCCTGCGCGCCGGGCGGGAGGCAGCCGAGATCGCCGCGACCGTCGATGCGTTCGTGAGCGCGGCCAAGGGGTGCGCAGCGCGACTGGAGTTGGTCGATGTCCCCAACGGCCACCATGGGTTCGAGACCATCGACCCACCGGAGCAGACGCGGCCGGCGTTGCAGCGTGCGATGCGCTCGGTGGTCGCCCACCTGACCGGCTGAGGGCCTGGCTGCGGTGTTCCCCCCACAGCATGGTGGCGCCAACTCCACCCCAGAGGGGGGGGAACGCCATTCTGCCGCCGGAGAATGATCTGAATACTGAGCTCCATGAGCAAATCCATGGCGCTTCCGGTGGACCCGTCGAGGCAAGGAGAACGACAGGAGAAGAACAGGGGAAGTGACTTCTCTGAATTGTCTCGGCGTATAACCGAGGCCGGGCTTCTACGGCGCCGTCCTGTGTATTACACGGTCCGATTCGGGCTGGTCGCCCTCGCCCTCGCGGGGTGCGTCGGCGCGTTTCTCGCGCTGGGGGACAGTTGGGGTCAGCTGTTTGTCGCCGTCGCTCTGGCCGTGGTCTTCGGCCAGCTCGGACTGGCTGCCCACGACCTCGCCCACCATCAGGTCTTTTCCCGGCGGCGGCCCAGTGAGGCAGGGGGACTGCTGGTCGCCGACCTGTTGCTGGGCATGAGCTACGGGTGGTGGATGAACAAGCACACCCGGCATCACGCGAATCCCAATCACGAGGGAAAGGACCCGGACGTCTCGCCGGACATTCTCGTCTGGTCGCGTCGGCAGGCGCGCCGGGCACGGGGCCTGCCGCGTTTCGTCGGAAAGCACCAGGCCGCGCTCTTCTTCCCGCTGCTGACCCTGGAAGGTCTGAATCTGAGCTTCAGCAGTTTCCGCGCTCTGAAAAGTCCGTCGGTGAAAAGGCCCGCACTCGAGTGCACGCTGCTCGTGGTTCACTTCGTGGCGTACTTCGGCGGCCTCTTCACCGTCCTCTCCCCCGCCAGGGCGCTTCTTTTCCTCGCAGTCCACCAGGGCCTGTTCGGCATCTACCTCGGTTCGGTGTTCGCGCCCAACCACAAGGGGATGCCCGATGATCGAGGAGGGGACCCGGCTGGACTTTCTGCGCCGCCAGGTCCTCACCTCGCGCAATGTCCGCGGCGGTGCTCTGATCGACGCCTTCATGGGCGGGCTGAACCACCAGATCGAGCACCACCTCTTCCCCAGCATGCCGACACCTGCACTCGCCAGGGCGCAGGTCATCACCGAGCGGTACTGCGCGGAGCTGGGCATCCCGTACCACCGGACGGGGCTGATCGCCTCGCACCGGGAGGCGCTGCGCCACCTGCGGAGTGTCGGCGAGCCGCTGCGCGCCGCGACGCAAGGCTGACCCGGAGCACGGTCCGGCAGGGACCGGACGGCTTCTCTGGGGCACCGCGCCGGCCCAGGGGGACGGCGCGGTGCCGGTGCTCGCCGCGCCGGCCGTGAGGCGCGGCCGTGTCGGATCGTGCCGGGGGCGTCAGTGCAGTGGCTTGTCCAGGACCGCCTTGCGGTGGCTGAAGGTCTCGATGGAGTAGCGGCCGTGATAGTTGCCCATGCCGCTCTCCCCCACCCCGCCGAACGGCAGGTCGGAGACGGTGAGATGGGCGAGCGGAAGTCCGTGGCCGAGGCCGCCCGAGGAGGTCTCGGCGGCGAACCGGCGCCGCGTCCCGTCGGACTCGCTGAAGACGTACAGGGCGAGCGGCTTGTCCCGGTCGTTGATGAAGTCGATCGCCTCGTCGAGACCGGGGACCGTCACGATCGGCAGGATGGGGCCGAAGATCTCCTCCTGCATGACGGGCGCGTCGGGGTCGACGCCTGCCAGGACGGTGGGCGCGATGTACTTCGCCGTCCGGTCACTCGTGCCGCCCACGACGGTGCGGCCGGAGTCGAGCAGGCCGGTGAGCCGGTCGAAGTGCCGTTCGTTGATGATCCGCCCGTACTCGCCGGAGGCGGCCGGGTCGCTTCCGTACAGTGTCTTCACGGCGTCCGCGAGCAGTGGCTCAAGGGCCGCCGCGGTCTCCGGGTCGGTCAGGACGTAGTCGGGGGCGACGCAGGTCTGTCCGGCGTTGAGGAACTTGCCGTGGGCCAGCCGCTCCGCGACGACGGCCAGGTCGGTGTCGCGGTCGACGAACGCCGGTGACTTGCCGCCGAGCTCGAGGGTGACCGGGGTGAGATGCTCGGCGGCGGCGGCGGCGCGCAGCACGATGCGGCCGACCGTGCCGTTGCCGGTGTAGAAGATGTGGTCGAAACGTTCCGCCAGCAGGGCCGTGGTCTCGGGAACGCCGCCCTCCACCACGGCGACCGCGTCGGCGTCGAGGTACGCCGGCAGCAGCCGGGCCAGGGCAGCGGAGGTGGCCGGGGACAGCTCGCTCGGCTTGGCGACCACCGCGTTGCCCGCGGCCAGGGCGCCGACGACCGGGGCGAGCAGAAGCTGAGCCGGGTAGTTCCAGGGCGCGATGACGAGGACGACGCCCAGCGGGTCGTACTGCGTCCAGACCGTCACGTCCGCGCCGAGGTGGGCCGGGGTCGGGGCGGGCTCGGGGCGCAGCCAGTCCGCGAGGTGATCGAGGGTGTGGTCGATCTCACGGACAGTGAAGTCGATCTCGGTGCGGTAGGCCTCGGTGGCGCTCTTGCCCAGGTCGGCGCGGAGGGCGCCGGCCAGGTCCGCGCCGTTCTCCGTGAGCATGTCGCGCAGCCGGCGCAGCTGGGCCGTGCGCCACTCGACGGGCTTGGTACGGCCGGTACGGAAGGTGGCGCGCAGACGGGCGACGACGTCGGCGGGCTGCTCAGGGGCGGAATCGTTCACGGGTTCCTCGCAGAGTCACAGTCGGATGTATATACCAACCTTCTGACCGCGCCTCTGGATTCCACCCTTCATGAACCTCATCCGTGCCGTGTGTCACAGCGGGTCGAGTCCCCGCCGCAGGACAGGGGCGGCGGGGATCGACCCGACGGTTCTTGGGTGGCGCCGTTCGGTCGGCGGGCCGAGGGGACCTTCGAGGGTCATCGGGTCCTGAAGCGGCGGAAGAGGTTTCGGGCCACGTACACGCCCGGGCCGCCGAAGCCGACGATGTCGACGCGTCCGTCGCCGGTGATGTCGGCGAGGAAGCGAGGGTGGCGGCCTACCCGCCAGGCACCGGCGTCGTCGTTGTACCCGAAGCCCCGGCACACCAGCTGGGCCTGCTCGAATCGGCCATCGCCACGGTTGTGCGCCACCCAGACCCCTTCGTCGCCGAAGCCGACGATGTCCGGGGTGCCGTCGCCGGTGACGTCGGCGAGGAACCGGAGATGCCTGTCACTCGTCCACCCCTGGGCGAGCCCGAAATCGTTGAGGACAAGCTCCGCGGCGTCGAACGTGCCGTCGCCGCGCCCGCGCGCGACGACGACGCCCTGCGGGCCGAAACCGACGATGTCCGCGGCTGCGCCAACGGTGGTGCCGGCCAGGAACCGGGGGTGTTCCCCGGCCGTGCTCCACCCCTGGTCGACGCCGAAGTCGTCGAGGATGTACAGCGGGTCGGCGAAGGTGCCGTCTTCGTCCTGGAGTGAGATCCAGACGCCGTCGTCGTGGAAGCCGACGATGTCGAGCCTGCCGTCACCGGTGGTGTCGCCGAGGAGGCGAGGGTGCTTGTCGGCCAGCCATCCGCCCGCCTTTTCGTCGTGGCCGAACGCCCGGAGGACCGGTTCGTCGGCGAGTGACGCGAACTTCCCCTCCTCGTCCTGGAGTGAGATCCAGACGCCGTCGTCGTGGAAGCCGACGATGTCGAGCCTGCC
The DNA here is from genome assembly GCF_014207295.1 of Streptomyces sp. AK010. Taxonomy (NCBI): domain Bacteria; kingdom Bacillati; phylum Actinomycetota; class Actinomycetes; order Kitasatosporales; family Streptomycetaceae; genus Streptomyces; species Streptomyces sp. AK010. Next base: position 10,038 of record NZ_JACHCX010000032.1, on the reverse strand, counting down.
GTCACCGGTGGCGTCGGCGAGGAAGCGAGGGTGCTTGTCGGCGAGCCACCCGCCGGCCTGTCTGCCGTGCCCGAATGCCTTGAGAGCCGGCTCGCCGCTCGTGAGTGCGAACGTTCCGGCCTCGTCCTGCAGGAACCTGCGGACACCGTCGGCGGCCAGCACGACGGCGTCAGGCTTGCCGTCGCCCGTCGTGTCCGCGAGAGTCCACAGGTCTTCGGTGCTGGGAGAGGGTGCGGGCGGGTGCAGGACGCGCTCACCGTCCTGAAAGGTGCCGTCGCCTCTGCTGGAGGCCGTCACTGCCCCCTTCGCGGGTTTGAGCCCCACGATGTCCGCCTGGCCGGCTCCCGTCGTGTCGGCGAGGAGCCGGTCACCGACCCACGCCCATGGAGCCGCTTGCCCTCTGTGGGAGCGGCCGTCTGCTCTGGTGCTCTTCCAGCCGCCGGCTGCCTGGTCGCTCCCGAACCGCTCGAGGACCAGCAGCATGTCGCTGAAGGAGGGCGTCGCCTCGGGTGCGGGCCGCAGCGCGGTCGAGCGGGCCAGCCGCCAGGACCGGCGGCCGTTCCAGTGGCTCAGTGGTGCCCAGCGCAACGCGGGGTCGCTGGTGCGCCGGGGCTCGGCCGGGACGAACCGCCAGCGCTGGCTCTCCGCGCTGTCGTCGTACTCCCGCAGGACGACCCGGGTGTCCTCCATTCCGGGGTCGGCGAGGTCGAGAACGGCCCGGCCGGTCGCGTCCTCGATGAAGTAGAGGCCCGCTTCGCCCTCGACGGGGACGACGTGCCACTGCTGCGCCTTCTTGCCGGCGGCGGCGTCCCACTGACGGAGCCTGACCTACAGCCAACGGGCGCTGTACAAGGGGCCTTGACCGGGCCGCGCCGCCGCCACGACGACCAGGGGTGATGACCATGGTGTTCGACAACATCTTCGACTTCGCGAAGAACAGCGCGGGGCTCTTCTCCGTGACCACCGACGCCACCAAGCAACAGCCGGGCGCGGACATCGACTTCGAGGACGCCGAGGAGGACACGTACGACGACAAGAGCACGAGCCTGTTCAGCCGTGAGATCCACGGGGCTTCCTCCCGGGCGAAAGTAGTGCGGGAGCAGTCGCCCGAAGCGCGGGCCGTTCTGGCCTTCCTCGGCTCCTTCATCCAGACCACCCAGGCTTCGGCCGGTGCGCAGGCCGAGCACCCCCATGCCGGCTCGGTGTCCGCCGCGGCATCCGCCGGCATGAACCAGGCGAGTACGACGGTGACGGATCACAGCGGCCTGCAAAAGGACAAGGACCTGGAGAGCAGGCCGAAGAAGAGCGACTACGCCAAGCCCCCCAAGACCCCGGAAGCCTCCGAGCCACCGCCGGCGCCCAAGGCACCCAAGGCAACTGCCGAGACCCCGCCCAAGTCGCAGTGACGAAGGGCCCATGAGGGGGCAGGGGCGGCGAGACCGCCCCTGCCCCCTCGCGCGTCACACGGATCAGCCGCCACTGCTGGTGGCGGGCTTCAGCACCCTCGTAGGCGCGCTGCGCCACCACCGCACCGGAGCCCTCCCGCGCGCCGGCCACCTCCAGGACCTTGCCGCTGCGCACGTTCTCGATCCTGTACAGGACATCGCCGTCGTCCTGGCCCGCGGCGACCAACCGCCACCGCTGCTGATCCCTGGAGTTGGCGAGCACCTGCTGGACCTCGGCCCCGTCCTTGACGGACTCACGCACGACCCCCATCCGCAGCCTGCTCCGGACGTTGGCCCAGGCGACCACCGTGCCCGACTCGGGCCGCCCGGCCATCTTCGCCGACGCGATCTTCCGGGCCCTGTCGTTGGCATGGTCGGCGAAGTAGAGCGCGTCGACGCAATCCACTGCGAGCCCATAGGGGTTGCGCAGCTGGGCCGAGACGGCCGGGCCGCCGTCACCGCCGAAGTTCGCGGCGCCCGTGCCCGCGACCGTACTGATCTTTCCGTCGGCCGTGACCTTCCGGACCCGGTTGTTGCTGTGGTCGGAGATGTAGAGGGCGCCGGTGCTGTCCGCCACCACGGCCACGGGGTAGTGCAGCTGGGCGGCGGTGGCGAGACCGCCATCACCGCTGAAGTTCGCGGAGCCCTTGCCTGCGAACGTGCCGATGTTTCCGTCAGGCGTGACCTTCCTGATCCGGTGGTTGTAGTAGTCGGCGATGTAGAGGTTGCCCACGCGGTCCACGGCCACTCCGACCGGGTGCCTCAGTTGGGCCGAGACGGCAGGGCCGCCATCACCCAGGGCGCCCGGGGACCCGTTCCCCGCATACGTACTGATCTTCCCGTCGGGCGTGACCTTCCGGACCCGGTGGCCGCCGTGCTCGCAGATGTAGAGGTTGCCTGCGCTGTCCACCGCCACGCCGAGCGGGCTGTTCAACTGGGCGGCGGTGGCGAGACCTCCGTCACCGCCGGAGCTTGCGTGGCCGGTGCCGGCGAAGGTGCTGATCTTTCCGTCGGCCGTCACCTTCCGGATCCGGTGATTGCCGGCATCGGCGATGTAGAGGTTGCCCGCGCCGTCCACCGCCACCTCGCGCGGATTTCTCAACTGGGCCGAGACGGCGGGGCCGCCATCACCCAGGGCGCCCGGGGTCCCGTTCCCCGCACATGTGCTGATCCTCCCGTCAGTTGTGACCTTACGGACCCGGTGGCCGGCGTACTCGGAGATGTACACGGTGCCGTAACTGTCCACCGCCATCCCCAGCGGACGGTTCAACTGGGCCGACACAGCGGGCTCGGCGTCCCCTGCGGACCCCGCGACCCCGGTCCCCGCGAAGGTGCTGATCACCGGGGCGGCTTGCTCGTCCCCCGTCGTCGCTGCTTGATCAATGCTCATGGTCATCCCTTTCGCCGTTCACCCCAGCGCCGACTACAAGCGGTACTCGGCCGGCTGCGCACCGCCGCCACGCCGGTACCGGCGCTCTGCGATGGTGACGCTCACAAGGGACAACCAGGGACGAACAGCGGGATGCCAGATCACGCAATCGTCTCGAAAGGGAGTGTTTACCCAACCCGCGGCCCCGGGCGCCCTGTTGACGGGGGGAGGCGCTCACCAGGATGCGACCGAAAGGCCAGTCACCCTCAGGAGGTAATGGCAGGCACGGCTTTGACGCTGCCGGGCGGGGGTGCGGGAGCAGGGGCATGGGCGGGATGGCAGCGCGGCCATGCCCGCCCTACGGGGTCCCGTCAGCCGGCGGCGAGGAGCTGCAGCGTGTCGATCACGCGGTTGGAGAAGCCCCACTCGTTGTCGTACCAGGCGACCACCTTCACGTGGCGGCCGTCGACGCGGGTGAGGGCCGAGTCGAAGATGGACGAGGCGGGATTGCCCACGATGTCAGAGGAGACCAGCGGGTCGTCGGAGTACTCGAGGACACCGGCGAGCAGTCCCTCGGCCGCGGCACGGTAGGCGGCGAGCACGTCGTCGCGGGTCACGTCGCGGGCGACCGTCGTGTTGAGTTCGACGATCGAGCCCACCGGCACCGGTACGCGGATCGAGTCGCCCGACAGCCTGCCGTCCAGGCCGGGCAGGACCAGTCCGATCGCCTTGGCGGCGCCGGTCGTGGTCGGCACGATGTTCACGCCGGCGGCCCGGGCGCGACGGGCGTCGCGGTGCGGACCGTCCTGCAGGTTCTGCTCCTGCGTGTAGGCGTGCACGGTCGTCATGAATCCGTGCTCGATGCCGGCGAGGTCGTCGAGCACCTTCGCCAGCGGGGCGAGGGCGTTGGTGGTGCAGGAGGCGTTGGAGACGATCGTGTGCAGGTCCGGGTCGTAGGAGTCGGTGTTGACCCCGAAGGCGAGGGTGACGTCGGCGCCGTCCGACGGCGCGCTGACCAGCACCTTGCGCGCGCCCGCGTCGAGGTGGGCGCGGGCGGCCTTGGCGGAGGTGAAGCGGCCGGTGGCTTCGAGGACGATGTCGACGCCGAGTTCGGCCCAGGGCAGCTGCGCCGGTTCACGCTCGGCCAGCACCTTGATCCGGCGGCCGTCGACGACGAGGACATCCCCCTCCACGGTCACCGGACGCCCGAGGCGGCCAGCCGTCGAGTCGTAGGCGAGCAGCCGGGCGAGCGTGGCGGGCTCGGTGAGGTCGTTGACGGCGACGATCTCGAGGGCGCTGTGGCGCTCCAGCAGGGCGCGCAGCACATTGCGCCCGATGCGGCCGAATCCGTTGATGGCGATGCGAGTCATGAGTGATGTCCCTTCGTTATCGCCACCAGGCTCGCTCGCAGCTCACACCGCCGACAGTGGCGCGATCGCCACGGTTCAAAAGGATCCCGCCAAAGGGCCCCGCCATGGATCACGCCACGGATGTCTCCAAGGCCTCCTCCACGGATCGCACCTCGATTCCCGTCACGGGTCCTGTCACGGATCCCGTCACGGGTCCTGTCGCGGATCCCGTCACGGGTCCTGTCACGGATCCCGTCATGAGTCCGTCGCGGACCCCGTCATGAGTCCGTCGCGGACCCCGTCATGAGTCCGTCGCGGCTACTCGCCCCGGGTGAAGGTGCGTCGGTACTCGCTCGGTGTGGTGCCCAGGATGTGCTGGAAGTGCAGGCGCAGGTTCGCGCCGGTACCGAGCCCCACGTCGGCGGCGATCTGTTCGACGCTGCGCTCGGAGCGCTCCAGCAGTTCCCGGGCCCGGTCGATGCGGGCGCGCATCACCCACTGCATCGGCGTGTAGCCGGTCTCCTCGACGAAGCGCCGGGAGAACGTGCGCGCCGACACCCCGGCCTGCCGCGCCAGCAGGTCGAGGGAGAGTGGCTCGCCGAGCCGGTGCAGCGCCCACTCGCGGGTGGTGCCGAAGCGCTCGCCGAGCGGCTCGGGCACACTGCGCGGCACGTACTGGGCCTGGCCGCCGCTGCGGTAGGGGGCCGCGACCAGTCGACGGGCCGCGTGATTGGAGGCGGCCACTCCCAGGTCGCCGCGCAGGATGTGCAGGCACAGGTCGATGCCGGAGGCGGCGCCGGCCGAGGTGAGCACGCTGCCCTCATCGACGAACAGCACGTTCTCGTCGACCTGGACGCGCGGGTACCTGGCCGTGAGGGCTCGCGTGTAGTGCCAGTGCGTCGTGGCGCGCCTGCCGTCGAGCAGGCCCGTCGCGGCGAGCGCGAAAGCCCCGGTGGAGATGGCGGCCAGCCGCGCGCCGCGCGCGTGGGCGGCGATCAACGCGTCGACGACGGGCTGCGGCGGGTCCTCCAGGTCCGGGTGCCGGTAGCCGGGGACGAAGACGATGTCGGCCCACGCCAGCGCGTCCAGGCCGTGGGCGACGTGGTACGCGAGCCCGTCGCCGCCGGTCACGAGACCGGGTGTCGCCCCGCACACCCGCACCTCGTACGGCATGCTCGCGCGGGTCGTGAAGACCTGCGCCGGAATGCCGACGTCGAGCGGCTTGGCACCCTCGAGCACGAGGACGGCGACACGGTGGAGACGGGAGGACGGCACGGAAGAGAGGCTACGGGGAGCCGGGCGCCGGAACGCCCACTGCCCGGGCCGAGCAGCCGACACCATCGGGGCTGTCCTCCCTCGGCGCACTCCACACCCTGTGCCACCACCGCCCCGGCTGCCGCAGTGCGCAGGGCGCCGTGGTCAGGGTGTCATCGGCGTTTTGGCCACCCCCGGTCGCAGCCTCGCCCTTTGCACGGCAAGGGTCGGTGCACTGCGCATGCTCCGTCGGGCGCTCAACCGCAAGGTTTCAGGTCCGTCCGAAACACAGGTGTTCGAAAACCCGGCGGTGTCGTTGAGCCATGTGACCAGCCGCGACGAAGGGGGACCACGTTGACTTCAACTGAATCTCACGAGCAGCAGGACACCGCGCCACCGCCGTTTCCACCGCCGGCGGAAATCACCTACAACGGGCAGTACGCGGTCAACCCGCTGGCCGAAGTGTCCTTCGGGCGGATGTGCGCCCACATTCCCAAGGTGCTCCTCAGGATCGCCCGGTTGTCATGGAGGACCGACCGGCGTGCGGTGCAACTCCTGTTGGGCTGCCAGGTGATCACCGGTGTCTCGGCCGCCGTCCTGCTGACCGCGACCGCCGAGGCCATGGGGCCGCTCCTGTCCGACGCCGCCGTCACCGACCGGCTGCGCAGCGCCCTGCCCGCGCTCCTGGTCCTGGCGTTGGCCGCCTCGCTCGGCCGTGGCGCGGGCTCGGTGGCCACGTATGCCGAGCGGCGCGTCACCCCCCGCCTGACGACGGAGACGGACAGCGCCCTCGTCGAGGCGGTGTGCCGGGTCGAGGCCGCCGCGTATGCCGTGGACGGCTTCTCGGACCGTCAGGAAGCCGCCGAGATGGGGGTGATCCGTACGCACGTGATGGTCACCGACGCCCAGCGCTTCGTGTCCGCCCTGATCCGTATGGTCACCGCCGGCAGCGTCCTGTCGGTACTGAACGTGCTGATGCTGCCGTTGCTGCTGCTCGCCGTGCTCCCCGCCGGCATCGGAGCCGTCATGACGGCGCGGGTGGACTACGAGACGCACTACGCCAATGTGGCCGACCGCAACGTACGCGGCATGATGCGCTGGTGGGCCACCACCTCGAAGTACGGCGACGAAGTCCGCGCCAACTCGATGACCGACTACCTGACCTACTGGTACCGGGCCCTGTCGGACCGCTGTGACCGCCGCACCCTCGCCGCGACGCCACGGACCCTGCGGATCTCCCTGCTCTCCTCGCTGGCCGGCGGCGTCTTCCTCGTCGCCACGTGGGGAGCGCTGGCCTGGCTCACCGTCAGCGGACGCATCGACCTCGCGGTCGCCGCCACCGCCGTCGTCGCCGTGCAGACGACGCTCGGCGCCCTGTCCCAGGTCGTCGTCAACGGTGCGGCCGTCTTCCACACCAGCCTCTACCTCGGCGACACGCAGTCGTTCCTCGACGACGCCGCGGACCGCGCTCCCCGACGCGGCCCCCGCAGCGTGACCGCCCCGATCGAGGAGATCAGGCTGGAGGAAGCCACCTACCAGTACCCGGGCAAGGACAAATCCGCCGTGGACGGCGTCTCACTCAGGCTACGGCGCGGCGAGATCCTGGCCATCGTCGGAGCGAACGGCTCCGGCAAGTCCACCCTCACCCGGCTGATCACCGGGATCTATCTGGCGGACAAGGGCAAGGTCCGCTGGAACGGTGTGGACCTCGCCGAAGTCGTCCCCGCCACCGTCTGGGCGCACACCGGCCTCGTACCTCAAATTTTCGCCCAGTGGCCGCTGCGCGTCCGGGAGAACATCACTCTCGGGCAGCCCCGCACCCATGACGACGCGGCCGTGTGGGAGGCCGTCGACGCCGCCGGCCTGCGTGAGGCCGTCGATGACCTGCCTGCCGGCCTGGACACACTGCTCGCCCGCGACATCTTCGGTGGATCGGAACTCTCCGGCGGTCTCTGGCAGCGCGTCGCCTGTTCCAGGGCCCTGTACCGCAAGCCCGGGCTTCTGATCCTCGACGAGCCCACCTCCCAGATGGATCCGCGCGGTGAACACGGCATCTTCGAACAGATCAAGGCCATCGCCGCCGACCGCATCACCATCGTGGTCACGCATCGCCTGGAGAACACCTCTTCTCCGGGGGTTTGGCCTGTAGCGGTGGCAGGGTGCTCAAGTTGATGCAGCTCAGCTCCATTGCGCCTGACCTTATCCATCGCAACAGGTGTGGCGCCATCGCTGGATCGGGTGGGGTCGTCCGAGCGCACCCTGCACGGTCAGGCATTGGCCCTTCACGCCGACCTACCCCTCTGCTAAGGCAGCGGGGTGGCCGGTGAAATAGTCACCACAAGGTGATCACCTTGTTCAGGGGCGCTTGCGATGCCGTTGCCGCAGTTCTTCCAGCCGTGCGCGTGCAACGCCATCTCGCCTCGTCGGCGGGGTGGCATGCGCCGGACGAGGTACTTCAGGTGGAGAAGGCAGTCTCAGAGACGTAGATACCAGTGTGAGGACTGCTTCCAGATCAGTGGCAGCAAGGTAAGCGAGACCGCCCTTGTTCAAACCTCGAAAGCGTGAGTCGTTCCTGCGGAACGAGGCCTGAACCCGTCCCCTTCGGGTGGTGACGCTGCTGCGCTCTGCCTGCGAAGTGTATTCGATCTCGATAGCCAGGTCGTGCGTCGCGGAGCGCGACCACCAAGTTTTCCACTGCGGATCACCCTGGACCATCTCGACCACAGTGTCGGCTGCATCGAAGTACGCCGTGGGAATGTCCCGGTCGCCGTGCACTGCGACGATAAGCCAAGGGGTGTCCTTTTCGGCAATGGCTGCCAACTCTCGGGGGTCATCCATGCCGAATCCAGGAAGCGGGCCTAGCCATGGTTCTCCGGTGGTTTTCTCATAGGCCATGGAGACAGCCTCGGCTAGGCCATCGGACTCGCTGAAGTTCCAAGTGCAGTCGGCCACCCGGTCGGGATTTCTCTGGATCTGCTGATATTGCGACCTACCCGCTGCCACGATTGCGTATCGGATATTGACAAGCGCGTCACCAAGCAGTGGCACCGGCGGCGCGTCTGGCGGATCATTCACGTCGCGAGCCGGAATTCTCGAGAGGGTCTCAGTTTCAATTTGCTGCACCATTGCCGCCAATATGTCGGCGAACTCTTCAATGCGATCTTTGCCCTCTCTCGCTAGGGTCTCTGCCAGTGCCGGAGTGGTTCGCTGGTTTGCCACGCCTTCGAGAAGGTCAATGAGGGACCAGAACTCTTCTTCTGTCATGGATCAGCTTCCTTGCCACTGATGAGTGCAGCGGGTGGGCCACCTTGGCGGCCCACCCGCTTGTCTTTTGCTCAGCCCTGTGCGCGCGGCATCCTACCGGCAGCTCTTCGCCTGCCCTGGTGGGCAGTGGCGATGCCTGGCCACATACTGAAGGATCATGGCTGCTTCCCAGCTGCGGGCGTAGAACCATCCCTTCATGTTGCTCCTCAGTACGGTGTACCTGCACCCGCTCGATACTCGGTAATACCTGTTGCAGGAGCTGATCTGACTCGCCGGCCTGCTCTTACCGACTCGGGATATCCCGTATTTCCAGACCTTACCCTTGTAGTAGATCATGTAGCCGATGTACTTGCTGTTCTTGTACTTCTTGGCCGACTTCGATCTCGGGTTTGGGAGGGGAACGTCCGGGCCAGGCATGCTGATCGTGCATCCAAGTGCCTGGCAGATATACGCGGTCGCTAGAAGGATGATATATGCGATCGCGACTGCAGTGCCGACGGCAAGCCAGTATCCCGGGGCCACGACAATGGCCCAACGGCCGTCCGCGTCCATGTAGTTGATCGGGTCAGTGGGATAGCCGTAGGCGTTTGCGTTTCCTCCCACCACGGGGTCGGGAGAGAGGAAGAGCCCGGTTGCGGGATTATACACCCGGACCCCCGTGACCAGCAGACCACCGAGGGCATCCTTTGAGACGCCCTGGCTTCCGAGCCAGTCGTAGCGGGCTGCGGTTTGGCCGACCTTGGAGTTTCCGTACTCGTCAGTGTCCAGGACGGTCGGTGCGACGCTGGTATCCAGAGGGAGGACGAGGCTGACGTCTCCGTGGATGTTGGTGAGCTGAAGGACCGTTCCGCCGGTCTTGGTGGTCGTAGCCGCCAGGCTGCCGTCGAGGCCGGTCACGTTTCGGGTCAGTGCGCCCGTTGCGGTGTCCTCGATGATCCAGCGGGGGACGCTGCCGTCGCTGTCGTAGTGGTTGACTTTGGATGCGGTCTGGGTCCAGGTGGAGCCGCTGCCGGTCTCCGTCTTCCAGGACCGGAAGCGCAGGCGGGCGTCGAGGTGCCAGGTCTGGCGCTTGCCGTTGTCGGTCTGCTGGTAGGCGAGGTCGTTGGCGTAGTACGCGATCGTGCTGCTTCCAGGGTTCGCGGATGCACGGCCGAAGGCGTCGTAGGTGTAGCCGGTGTCGACGATGCGATCGGCACTGTCGTAGCTGTGGTTGCTCGCGGTGCCGCCTGTGGTGGGACAATCCAGGCCGGGGACACCGGCCGCAGTGAGACCCGTGCATCGTGAAACGTGCAGGTGAGGTGCGCTGGTGTGCGGGCGAGTTGCCGTGCTCGTGCCGGTCGGTGGCGGGTGTCCATGG
>NZ_JACHCX010000031.1:0-58694 GCF_014207295.1 Streptomyces sp. AK010 | reverse complement strand
GCCAGTTCTACCGGGGCTCCGCTCCTCATGTCCGGCGAAACCGCTGCCTACGGCCCCCTGGACAACCCCGCCCGAGCCATAACTTCACGGCCTTGGGACTAGCGCCGGTGTCATCGCCGGCCGGTGAGCCGTCCGGCTTTCGCACTGCCGCGTCGAGGACAGGGCCCAGTTCCCGGGCCACGGTCGTCAGGGCCCGGACGTCCTGGTCGGCGCGGGCGAGGACGATCGCCCCCTCCAGGCTGCTGATCATGAGCGTGGCGAGTGCGCCGGCCCGTTCCTCGGGCACACCCATCCCGGTCAGGGCCCGGGCGACCGCACCGGTCCAGGTGGCGAACGCGGCGGACGCCGCCTTCCGTGTGGAGGGGACCGACTCCGCGCAGTCCACCGTGGCCGCGGCGACCGGGCAGCCGCCCGCGAAGCCGGCGGCCTCGTACTCGTCGGTCCACTGACGCACCATCGCGGCGAAGAGTCCGCTCGGTGTCGGCTCGGGAAGCGAGGCCAGGAACCGGGCGACGCGGTCCGCCGCGTATCCGCCCGCCCAGCCCACCGCCTCGTCGACCAACTGCGTCTTGCCGCCGGGGAAGTAGTGCTGGAGCGAGCCACGAGGGGCCGCGGCGGTCACCGCGACCTCGCGCATGCCGGTGGAGGCGACTCCGTCGCGGCGGATGAGCTGGGCCGCGCTGAAGACCATCCGCTCACGCGGTCCCCGTTCAGCCTTCGCCACCCTCGGCCTCCCTCAGCTCTCCAGCACGTCAGCCCTCCGGCACGTCCTTGTCGAATCCCACCCTATGACCGCCGTCATAACCGCGACTACTATGACCGCTGTCATAGTCGAGGGCGGCGACGGCTCGGCTGCAACGCGAGCCGCAGGAGGCGGTGCGTCATGTACGTCGGTTTCATCGGTCTCGGAGTCATGGGTCAGCCCATGGCACTGAACCTCGCCCGTGCCGGGACCCGGCTCGTGGTCTGGAACCGCACCCCGGAGCGCTGCGAGCCTCTGCACGCCGCCGGGGCCGAGGTGGCGGCGAGCGCCGGCGACGTGTTCCGCCGTGCCTCCACCGTGTTCCTCATGCTGGCCGACGAGACGTCCGTGGACGCGGTCCTGGGGCGCGGCACCCCGGACTTCGCCCCGCGCGTCGCCGGCCACACCGTCGTCCACATGGGCACGACCTCGGCCGAGTACTCCTGCGGCCTCCTAAGGGACATCCGGGCGGCGGGCGGGCGTTACGTCGAGGCCCCGGTCTCCGGCAGCCGCGTCCCCGCCGAGCGGGGCGAGCTGGTCGGGATGCTGGCGGGCGACGACGACGCCGTGGCGACCGTCCGGCCCCTGCTCGCTCCCCTGTGCCGGGAGACGTTCGGGTGCGGGGCCGTCCCGGGCGCCCTGCTGCTGAAGTTCTCCGTGAACCTGTTCCTGATCGCCGTGGTCACGGGGCTTGCCGAGGCGTTCCATTTCGCCGAGCGGCACGGGCTCGACCAGCGTCTCTTCCGGGACGTCCTGGACGCCGGCCCCATGGCCAGTGCCGTCTCCCGGGTCAAGACACTCAAACTGCTTCAGCGCGACTTCTCGGTCCAGGCGGCCGCCGCGGACGTCTGGAAGAACAACCGCCTGATCGCCGAGGCCGCCCGCAAGGCCGGTCTGGCGTCCCCGCTGCTCGACGTGTGCCACGCCCTCTACGACGAGACCGTCCGGCGGGGCCATGGCGGCGAGGACATGGTGGCCGTCCTGCACGCCCTGGAGGCCCGGACCGCAGGCGCTCCCGTGTCGGAGGAGCGAAGCACCGACGCCTCTGCCTAGATGTTGTCGCATGCTGTCGTGGCGCCCATGGGTGCGGAGCGGGGGCGTGGAGGACCGGGCAGCGCGAGGGTCAGGCGTGGGAGAGCGCGAAGGAGACCAGGAAGCCGCTGACCGTGACCAGCCCGATCGCCAGATGGGCTTCCTGGAACGCCTCGGGGATCATCGTGTCGGCGATCATGGCCAGGATCGCTCCGGCGGCCACCGCTGTCACCCCCGCGAGCACGGTGGGCGAGAAACCGCCGAGGACGGCGTAGCCGAGGATCGCGGCCACGGTGCTCGCGGCCGCGATGGCGCCCCACACCCCGAAGACGTAGGCCTTGCTGCGCCCGGACTTCTTCATGCCCGCCGAGCTGGACAGGCCCTCCGGGATGTTGCTGATGAACACCGCCGCGACCGTCACGAGGCTGACCGCCCCACCGTCGAGCAGGCTGACGCCGATCACCGCCGACTCGGGCACTCCGTCCAGGAGCGCGCCGAGTGCCAGCGCCGTGCCCGAGCCGCCCTGTTGCTCCTCGGACGGCTGCGCCTGTTCCGTGTGATGACCCGATCGCTTGCGATGGCGGGCGCCTCGGCGTGCCAGCCACAGGTTCCCGGCGGTGTAGGCGACTGCTCCGGCCAGCGTCCCGATCGCTGCCGGACCCAGCCCACCCTGCTCGTAGGCCTCGCCGACCAGCTCGAAGGAGACGGCCGAGAGGAGCACGCCGGCACCGAAGGCCATCACCAGCGCGATGACCTTCTGCGACACGCGCATCCCGTACCCGAACACCGCTCCCAGCAGGAGAGCACTGCCCGCCAGCAACCCCCAACCGCCTGCTTGCATCACCTCGGACATGCAGCGATGTGTACCCGCGCGACCGTGATCGGCACCCGAGGTCCTCGGCGACGGTGGCCGGTGGCCGTGGCGGTCGGCGGACCGAGCGGCGCTCGGGCAAGCTGCCGTTTCCTCAATGGCGGACCAGGCAGAACGGGTGCCCCGCCGGGTCGGCATAGAGCGGACCGAGCGGCGCTCGGGCAAGCTGCCGTTTCCTCAATGGCGGACCAGGCAGAACGGGTGCCCCGCCGGGTCGGCATAGATCCGCCAGCTCCGCCCGTCGGCACCGGCGTCCAGCACCGTCGCCCCGTGGGCCAGTACCTGCTCCTCGGCCAGGTCCAGGTCCGCGACGCCGAAGTCGAGGTGGAACTGCTGTGGCCGGGACGGATCCCGCCACAGCGGCGGGTGATGGTCGGCTGCCCGCTGGAACGCCAGGACGACACCGGACGGCGTGTGCAGCGTCGCCCAGTCGTCGCTCAACGCCCACCGCCGGTCCGGCTGGTTGACGGTGCCGCCCAGGATCGACCGGTAGAACGCGGCCAGTTGCACCGGTTCGGGGCAGTCGAGCACCACACATTGCAGGTCCGCGATCACGGGCCGATCCTAGTGCCGCGGCAGGCAACGTTTGCCCGTCAAGGAGCGGCGTCCGGTGCGTGCTCTCGGCGTGCCGGGTGCATGCCCTCGTACTGGATGTACTTGGGTTTGTGCCCGGTGCGGCGAGAGTGCGTGCCGGGCGTCGCGACGGGGCGAACGTTGCCTGCCGCGGCACTAGGACCCGCCGTCAGTTCCGCGACGTGAGGTACTCCTTGACGCCCGGTGCGATGTGGGCGTTCTCGACGTTCACGGCGGCTCCCACCGCCTTGTCGTCCGGCTTGTACACATAGGTCGAGGTGCTCGCGGGCCGTGCCTTGTCGGAGAAGTTCTGCGGCGAGCCGAGGCCGACGTCGACGCTGGACTGGGAGCGGTGGGCCTTGACCACGTCCTCGCGGGCCAGACTGCCGTTCTCGCAGGCCTTCTTCAGGTCGGTGCCCATCAGCTGAGCGGCGTTGTAGCCGGAGAGCACGCCGGAGTCGACCAGGGAGCCCGGGTACTTCTTCTTGTAGGAGGCGACCATCTTGCGGACCCCGGCCGCGTCGGAGCTGACCGCGGGGATGGCGCTGACCACGTTCAGCATGGCCGCCAGGGCCGGGGCGGCCGGAGTCTTCATCAGCTGCGGGGCGTAGCCGGGGGCGCTGCTGACGACGGGTACCTTCAGGCCCCGGGAGGCCGCGACCCCGACCAGTGAGGCCGTCTGGGCCGGTCCGGCGCTGATGAGGACCGCCTTGACGCCCTCCTTGCGCAGCGCCGAGACCTGCGCGGACAGATCGGTGTCCGTCGCCTTGATCTTCTGGCCGGCGACCTTCAGGCCCGCCTTCTTCGCGGCCCACTGCGAGCCCTCCAGCGCGTTCGCGCCGTAGTCGCCCTCGAAGTAGACGTGGCCGATCGTGTCGCCCTTCGCCAGGCCCTTGGTGCGGGTGAGGAAGTCGACCGCGGCGATCATGTCGATGTCGTAGGTGGTGCCGAGGACCTGGACGGAGTCCCGGTCGAGCAGGGAGGCGGCCCAGGCCTGCGGGAAGGTGAGCACCTTGTCCCGTTCGATGTCGTCGAGCAGTGCGGCCATCACGGGCGAGCCGATGACCTGGGGCAGCGCCACGACGTCCGCGGAGATGTCGGCGTAGGCGGTGACGGCCTTCTGGACGTCGTAGCCGTGGTCCTTGACGACGATCTCGATGCGGCGGTCGCAGATGCCGCCACGGGCGTTGACCTCGTCGGCCCACATCTGCTGGGCCTGCACGATGCTCTTGCCGAGGGTGGCGTAGGGGCCGGTGAGGTCCGTCAGAGCGCCGAGTCTGATGGTCTTGTCGGTGACTCCGGGGCCGGTCTTGATGCCGTCGGCGCCGTCGTCGGTGCTTCCGGAGGAGTCTGCCTTGGAGCTGCATCCGGTACCGGCGAGCAGCAGGCCCGCGAGGGCGGTGGCCAGTAGCGTTCTGGTGCGTGGTGCGGTGTGGTGCGTGGACTTCACGGGGTGGGCTCCTTGGCTCGTGCGGCTGACGTGGGCGGCAGGGACGGGGAGGTGGTGCCGACGGGTGGCGGGGCGGCCCGGCGGCGCAGGCGTGCGCGCAGGCGGCGGACCAGGCCGTGCAGGCCGTCGGGGGCGAAGAGGAGGATCAGGACGATCGCCGCTCCGTAGAGGTAGCGGGCGGCCTCGGTGGGGCCGACCGTGCCGTCGGTGGTGCCGGGGGCGGCCACCAGCGGGAGTTGGTCGGCGTAGCGGGTCATCAGCAGGGGCAGGGCGGTGACGAAGACGGCGCCCGCGGTGGCTCCGGCCACCGAGCCGAGTCCGCCGATGACGATCATGGCGAGGTAGTCGACCGACAGCACCAGGCCGAAGTAGTCGGGCACCACGCGGCGGAAGGAGAGGGCGAGCATCACCCCGGCCAGGCCCGCGTACATCGACGAGACGACGAAGGCCGCCGAGCGGTGCCGGGAGACGTTCACGCCCATCACGGCCGCCGCGGTCTCGCTGTCGCGCAGCGCCACCAGGGCGCGCCCTGGACGGCCACGGAGCAGTCCGCGGGCAGTGAACCAGGTGACCGCGAACAGGGCGATGCCCAGGTACCAGAGCCGTTCCTCGGCGCCGAACGGTACGCCCAGCAGGGTCAGTTCGGATTCCGCCGAGAAGGAGAAGCCGCCGAGTTCCAGCGGCGGCACCGAGCGGCCGTTGAATCCGCCGGTGACGGAGTGCGCGGTGAGCAGGACGTGGTGCCCGAGGAAGACCAGGGCGAGGGTCGCGACGCCCAGGTAGATGCCGCGTACCCGGCCGGCGACGGGGCTGAAGAGCCCGCCGGCCGCCCCGGCGAGCAGGACCGCGAGTACGGCGGCCAGGGCGGTGGGCAGCCCGGGCCCGGGTTCACCGGCCAGCCATACGTAGCCGTAGGCGCCGACGGCGAGGAAGAAGGCGTGGCCGAGGGAGAGTTGGCCGGCGGTGCCGGACAGCAGGCCGAGGCCCACCGCGCCGATGGCCGCCGCCATCGAGAACAGGCCGATGCGCAGCCAGAACGCGTCGAGGTAGAAGGGCAGCGCGCACAGGACGACGACGATCGCCGAGGTCCAGCCGACGCGGACGGCGCCGGCACGGGAGAGTCGCTCAGACACGGACCGCCGCCTTTCCCCCGAACAGCCCGGTCGGCCGCACCAGCAGCACCAGGACCATCACCGCGTAGGGGGCGACGTCGCCGAACCCCTCGCCGAGCACGTGCAGATCGGACTGGTAGCCCGCGACGAGCGCCTCGGTCATGCCGATCAGCAGGCTGCCCGCGAGGGCGCCCGGTGGCGAGGCCATCCCGCCGAGGATCGCCGCCGGGAACGCCTTCAGGGCGATCTGCCCCGTCGTGCGCTCCAGCCCGGGCGCCGGGAACGCGGCGAGGAACACCGCCGCCAGCGCGGCCAGCGCTCCGGCCAGGCACCAGGCCAGCATGCGGATGCGCACCAGCCGTACGCCCATCAGGGAGGCCGCCTCGACGTCCTCGGCCGCGGCGCGCAGCGACAGGCCCCAGGAGGTGTACCGGAACAGTGCGAAGACGCCGGCGATGACCACGCCGGAGACCACGATCGCGGCGATCCGGCTGTCCGCGACGGTCACGGGACCGAGCCCGCTGACCGAGTCGCCCCAAGGGTCGCCGAGCGAGAGCAGGTCGCCGCCGATACGCCGGGACAGGTCGGTGAGGATGAGGATGTCGACGCCGATGGTGACGATGGTCTGCACATGGGCGCCGTGCGGGTCCGGCCCGCCGGCCTGGAGCAGGAAGCGGTCCATGACACCGGCCACGGCCGCCGTCGCCAGCACGGACACCGCGAGGGCCCCCGCGAAGCCGATGTCGTCGTGGAGTACCGCGGTGAGGTAGCCGCCGAGCAGGAGCAGGGAGCCGTGGGCGAAGTTCATGACGCCGGAGGCCTTGAAGATGATGACGAAGCCGAGCGCGACGAGGGCGTAGACCGCGCCCAGGGCGAGGCCGTTGAAGAGGGTGTCCAGGAGGGTGGTCATGCCGCGTCCTCCTGTTCGGCGCCGGTGCCGAGGTAGGCGCGCAGCACCTCGGGGTCGCCGCGGACCTCGTCGGGAGTGCCGTGCGCGATGGCCCGGCCGAAGTCGAGGACGGTGACCTCGTCGGCGAGCCGCATCACCAGACCCATGTCGTGCTCGACCAGTACGACGGACAGGCCGAGTTCGGCGCGCACGGCGTGCACGACCTCGACCGTCCGGGCCCGTTCGGCCGCGTTCATCCCGGCGACCGGCTCGTCCAGCAGCAGGACGCTGGGCTCCAGGCAGAGGGCGCGGGCGAACTCCACGCGTTTGCGGTCGCCGTAGGAGAGGAGGGCGACGGGGCTGTCGAAGTGGTGTCCGAGTCCGGTGAGTTCGGCGATCTCGCGGGCCCGGGCGAGGTGTGCGCGCTGTTCGCGCCGCACGTGCGGCAGGCGCAGCGCGCTGGCGGCGAATCCGGCCCGGGACAGGGCGTGGCGGCCGAGCATCAGGTTGTCGGCGACCGTGCCCTGGGTGGTGACGATGTTCTGGAAGGTGCGGGCCACGCCGAGCGCGGCGATGCGGTGGGGCGCCAGCCGGGTCAGGTCGGCATCGCCGAGCCGTACGGTGCCGCCGACCGGGCGGCACAGGCCCGACAGCACGTTGAAGCAGGTGGACTTGCCCGCTCCGTTGGGTCCGATGAGCGCGTGGACGGAGCCCGGGGCGACGGTGAACGCCACCGCGTCGAGGGCGGTGAGCCCGGCGAAGCGGACGGTCACGTCCGTCACGGCGAGTTCGGGCGGTGCGGTGGTGCGGACGGTCACGCGGCTCCCTGCCCCTCGGTGGTTCCGGCTCTCTGCGCGGTCTCGGCGCCTTCTTCGGCGGTCTCGGCGCCTTCCTTGGTGGTCTCGCCCAGGTACAGCCGCTTCACGGCGTCCGTGCGGGCGAGTTCTTCAGCGGGCCCGGAGAGGCGTATGTCGCCGACCTCCAGGACGTGGGCCGTGTGGGCCAGGGACAGCGCCATGCCCGCGTTCTGCTCGACGAGCAGCACGGCGGTGCCTTGCGCGTTGATCTCGCGGACGACCTCGGCGATCCGGTACACCATCTGCGGGGCGAGGCCCAGGGAGGGTTCGTCGAGCAGGAGCAGGCGGGGCGCGGCCATGAGGGCCCGGCCGATGGCGAGCATCTGCTGTTCGCCGCCGGAGAGCAGGCCCGCCGCCTGCCGGGTGCGTTCGGCCAGGCGCGGGAAGAGCGTGAAGACCCGCTCCCGGGCCTCGGCGACCTGGTCCGGGCGGCGCCGCCCGAGGCCGAGGCCGCCGGAGCGCAGGTTCTCGTCGACGGTGAGCCCGGCGAAGACCCGGCGCCCCTCGGGGACCTGGACGACCCCGGCGCGCACCGCGGCGACCGGGTCCCGCCCGTCGAGTTCCGTGGCGCCGTAGCGGATGCGGCCGGCCGTGACCGCGCCGCGGTGCAGGCGCAGGGTGCCCGACACCGCCCGCAGCAGGGTCGTCTTGCCCGCGCCGTTGGCGCCGAGCAGGGCGACGACCGTGCCGTGCGGGACGGTCAGGGACACGGAGCGAAGGGCGGACAGGGCGCGGCCGTAGGTCACGTCGAGGCCCTCGACGTGCAGGGCGGGCTCCTCGTCCGGTGGTGCTTCGGGCATCACGGCTCCTCGGATCCGTGCCGTCGGGCACGGGTGCTTCGGGGGAAGGGCAGCTCACGACAGCACGGGCGTGGAGGGGCGGTACAGGTGTTCGGGCCGGGTGGCTGCATGCTCCCAACGCGGGTGGGCGGGGATTGTGCGGCTGCCCAGGGGCGGGGCGACCCGGGCCGGCGGGTGCCCGGGTGCCCGGGTGCCCGGGTGGGCAGGCGACCTGGGCCAACGGGGGGGGCGGCTGCCAGGGGGGACGCGATCCGGGCCGGCGGGGACTGTGCGGCTGGCCAGGGGCGGGGTGCGCGACCCGCGCCGGGGCGCGGTTGCGCCCTGGGCGACCGTCGCCGGGGTTCGGTTGCGCCCCCTGGCCAACCCCTGGGGAATCGCCGATCAGCCGCGCGGCAGTCGGCGCGCCGTCAGTGCGAGGCTGATCTCCACCACGTCGTGCGGGCGGGCCAGGGAACGGCCGATGAGCTGCTCGCAGCGGCGCAGGCGGTTCAGGACGGTGTTGCGGTGGCAGTACAGCCGTTCACCGGCGCGCTGGGCGGAACCCTCGCAGGCGAACCAGGCGACCAGGGTGTCCAGCAGTACGTCGCGGTCGGCCGGTTCCAGGCGGAGCAGGGGGCCGAGCACCCGCTCGGTGAGGGTCGCGCCGAGCTCCGGGCAGGAGACGACCAGCGCCTCGGGGAGGTGTTCGGTGAGCCGGACCGTGCCGCCTTCCGGTGGGCAGATGCTCAGAGCCAGATCGGCCAGGCGCCGGGCGTCGCCGACGGCGGCGAGTCCCGTCACGGCGCTGCCGACGCCGATCCGGCGGCCGGCCGGGGCGTCGGCGGTCAGGTCCAGGGCCGCAAGGGGGTCCCGGTCGGGCTCCCTGTCGTCTTCGTCGGCAACCAGGACGATGCCGTGGTCCACGTCCACTCCCGAGTGGAGGTACGCGCTCCCGCCGGTCGGAAGATCATGCGGCGGGCCGCCGGCGAACGCGACGACGACGTACCGGCCGTGCTCCGGCAGGCTCAGCCTCTCGGCGGTCTCGGGCAGGTCCGCGATCCGGCTCGTGCCGTCCAGGAGGGCCGCGGCCAGCAGGCGCACCCTGTTCTCGCGCCGCCAGGCGAGCTGTCGCTCGGCCTGCCGGTAGGCGTCCGCCACGAGGGTGCAGTGCTCGTCGACGAAGTTCCACACGTCGGTGGCCACATGCACCAGGAGCCGGATGTCCTCGGGCTCCGAGCGGGTGGTCTCCTCGACCAGCCGCTGCCACACCAGGGACCCGCCCAGCCGGAACGCGTGCAGCAGGGCGTCCAGCGGCAGTCCCTGCTCGGCCCGGGTGGCGCCGATCCGCCAGGTGCAGCGGTGGGCGGCCTCACGGGTGCCGCGCGGGTCGAGCAGCGAGGTCACGCTGTGCCGCAGCGAGCGGTGCACCTCCTGCCAGGTGGCCGCGTGATCGTTCTCCAGCGTGGTCCGGTACGCGGGTTCCTGCTCGCGCAGGACCGCCAGCAGCCGGTCGGTCAGGTCCGGCAGGTCGTCCAGCAGGACGCGGGCGGCCCGGTGCAGGACGCGCAGCGCGTCGGCGTCGATCAGCGACCGGATCCGCCGTGACCGCGGCTGCGGAACCGGCGTCGGCCCGGTGCGGAACGTCGTACGTGCGCGTGCTGCAGGATGCATGGCGGTCCTCCCCCGACATCGGCCTTCCGGCGGCCCCCGGCGCCGTCCGGGCGCGGCGGCGTCCGGCGGGTGCTCCGGCCGTGCGGCCGTCGTCACCCGTGTAGTGCTGCTTCGAAGGATGACATACCGTCCGGTCGGTCCCCAGGGTCGTGCGGTGTCTTCCCGATGCGTCAGCCGAGATTTCCGGGGGGCTCAGCGCTGCTCTTGATCGACCATGCGGGCCAGTTCGATGCGGGAGCGCACGCCGAGGGCGGCGAAGACATTGCGCAGGTGATAGTCGACCGTGCGGGTGCTGACGGCCAGCCGCTGGGCCACCTCCCGGTTGGTGGCTCCCTCGGCCACGTGGCGTGCGATGCGCAGTTGCTGCGGGGTCAGCCCCGACAGCCCCACGGCCCCTTCCTTCCCGGACGCGGCTCCGTTGGCGCGCAATTCGCCCCGGGTCTGGTCGGCCCAGGCTCCGGCTCCGCAGCGGTCGAAGCCGACCAGGGCGGCTCCGAGCCGGCCGCGCGCCTCCCGCAGCCTGCGGCGACGCCGCAGCCACCGGCCGTACAGGAGCTCGGTGCGGGCCCGCTCGAAGTCGCCGCCGGACTCGTCGTGCAAGGCGAGCGCCCGCAGGTAGAGGTCGTCGGCTTCCCGGTCGTCCGCGGCGAGCAGGGCCCGGCAGCGCGCGTGCTGGGCCGGCGCGTGCGGATCGGCGCCGAAGGAGGCCCATCGGGCGAGGTCGTCGACGACGCCCCGCGCGTCCTCCGGCTGCCCGGCCAGCACCGCTGCCTCCACGAAACAGGGCACAGCGAGCATCCAGACGGCGAAGTGACCGCGCCGCGGGCCGGGACCGACGAGGGGCCCGAGCCGGTCGGCGGCGTCCAGGGGACGGCCGCGGGCCAGGTCGGCGCGGGCGGTGGCCCACTCGGTCAGGGTCGCTGCCTGGGCCAGGCCGTGGCGACGGGCGGTGGCCAGGGCGGCCGAGGCGTACCGGGCCACCGCGGCGGTGTCCCCCTCGATCGAAGCGGCCAGGGCGAGCATCGCGTGATGGCTCGCCGCGGTGTTGCGGTGGCCGGCCACGAGCGCCGCACGCACACCCTCCTCGGCGTGGGCGCGCGCCTGGGCATGACGGCCGGCGCGCAGTTCGCCGTAGGCCAGGTACTCCAGGGCGCGTGCCTCCAACGCGGCGGATTCGGTGGTCCGGGCGGCCGCGAGGGCGCGGGCCCCGGCGGTGCGGGCCGCGTGGACGTCCCCGAGCAGCAGGGCCGCCGCCGCCGCGCGCAGCAGCCGCTCCGGCCGGTCGTCGCGGCGGGCTCGGTCCAGCACGCGCCGCAGGGGCCCGGCGGCGTGCTCCGGCCGCCGGGCCAGCAGGGCACTCATACCGTCGCGGTAGTCCCGGATGAACGGGTCGCGGACCCACCCGCCTGGCCGGGGCCCGGGGGCGGACTGTTCCGGTTGCCCGCCCTCCGCGGGCGGAGGGGTGAGGCTCGTGACGCCGGGCGGTGGTGGGTCGACGGGGCCCATCGCGGGCGCATCGCCCCTGCCGGTCCTCGACGCACCCCCCTCGTCGGCGAGGAACCCGGCTGCGGCGCGGCCCTCCCCCGGCCCTGACACATCCGTGCCGTCGAGGACGGCCAGGCAGGCCACCACGTCGCCGGACGCCCAGGCGGCGTCCGCCGCGCCGAGGTGTGCGGCTTCGGCGGTCTCCGGGACGTCGGATGCCAGCAGGGACGCGGCCAGCAGCAGGGTCTCGCGCGCGTCGCCCACGGGTCCGTCGAACAACTGACGCCTGCCGCGTGCGAGTTCCGCATGGCCGCGGTCCTCGGCGGCCGACCGGGCGGCGTCGTGGCCGTTCCGGCTCCCTGCGCGGGGAGCCGTTCGCACCCTGCTGCTGTCTCCCGTCATCCCACGGAGGCTACTTGCGAGCAGGAAGGACCGGAAGGCTGACGTCCGCGCGCTCCGGCGTGCGTGCCCTCGGCTTCACCTGCGCGTTGACCGGGCCCGGGCGGTGGACGGATTGTGCGGCGGCCCAACGGACGGCCGCTTCGGGAGTGCCCGGGCACGCCACCGGCGGCGGACGCCTCGCGCACGTCCGCCGCCGGTCCCCGCCGCCGCGGCTCCGTGGCCCGGGGCGCGGGACGGGTCAGGAACCGTGCGGGCAGTTGCCCCGGTACTCCTCGATGGTCAGGCTCGGCCGGGGCAGCGGGCACAGGAACTGCTCGTAGCGGGTGTCGTTGTCGATGAACCGCTTGAGCCAGGAAATGCTGTACTTCGCGATCGTCGTGTTCGACGAGTTGGGCGTGAAGTGGGTCGCCGAGTTCAGCTCCAGGTAGCCCCGGTCCAGCGAGGAGGACAGGCTCGAGTAGAACGGTTCGGCGTGCGAGGCGACCGGGGCGATGGTGTCGCCGTCGGCGCCGAAGATCAGGGTCGGGGTGGTGACCTCGGGCCAGGTCTTGTCGAGGTTCCACGGAGTCAGCGGGATCGCCGCCTGCAGGGACGGACGCGACTTCGCGACCTCCAGACTGCCGCCGCCGCCCATCGAGTGCCCCATGACGCCGAGACGGCTCGCGTCGACGCGGGTGCGGACCGAGCTGCGCTCGGTGAGGTGGTCGAGGGCGGCCAGCAACTGGCGGCCGCGGGAGTCGGGCTGGTCCAGCGTGGTGAGGGTGTCGATGGTGAACACCACGAAGCCCTGCGAGGCCAGGCGCGGTCCGAGCCAGGCGATGGACGACTCGTAGGCGGTGTAGCCGGGCGAGATGACCACGGCGCCGAACCTGCCGTCGCTGGTGGACGTCGGGTAGTAGATGGTGCCGCCGCCGAACCCGGTGACGGACAGCGAGGAGACGGACGTCTGCGACACGGCGTACGGACCGCGCAGCGCCTCGATGCTGGAGGTGGTGGGGGCCGGGCCGCGCTCGTAGGGGTTGTCCGCGGCGTGGGCCCCCGGGCCGGCCAGGGGGCCCAGGCCTACGGCGAGGGCGAGTGCGGCGCTGGCTCCGGCCAGTCGTCCCGCCCCGCGCCCGCGGGGGCGAGTCGGTGAGTCGGTGTGGGGCTTGAGGTGCACGACGAGTCGTCCTCTCTGTCGTGGCGATCGGCCGTTCCACGGGCACGCGGGACCTGGGGTGTCTGCCGCGTGCCCGCGGTCGGGCACCGCCGTTGGGCTGGCCGTGCCACTGTCGGGGACCGGCCTCCGCGCGCGGACCGGCAATGTCACCGGTCTTGCGCCGCCGCCCTCGGGAGTGCGCGCCCCTCGCGGGGAGACAGCGGGCGCGGCCGGGCTGCGTGTCAGCCGGCGGTACCGGCCATCGCGAGGCCGAAGCCGATCAGCACGACGCCCGTGGTCCGCCCGAGCACACGGTGGACGCGTGGCCTGTGCAGGACCGGCCCGGCCTTGGACAGCAGAAGCACGTACCCGCCCAGCCAGACGAGGGTGAGGGGGGTGTGGAGGAGGACGAGGAGGGGCATGGCCCAGGCGGTGGGCAGCCGGGGCGAGGCCAGGGCGGGCAGCAGTCCGGTGGAGAAGATGACGATCTTGCCCGAGGGCACGACCGCCCGGTACTGGGCCGTCGCACTGTGCCGTGGTGCGGGTTTCGAACCCGACGTTCGGTTCGGGACCACCGACCTTCTGCTCCACCAGCTCCTCGTCGAGCAGGGACAGGCCGTGGCCTTCCTCCCCGACCTCGTCCGGAACGGGCAGCCCCCCACCGTCCCCCTGCACCCCCTCCCCGCGGCCGGCGCACGCGCCGCATCTTCACGGTCGTACGCCAGGGCAGCAGCCGGCACCCCGCCGTCCTGTGCCGCGACGCGCTGCGTCACGCGGCCGGCCTCCACGCCCGCCGGGCCTGAGGCAGCACAGTCCGCCTTCGCAGCGGCGCACTCCCTCCCCGGGACACCCCGGACGCCGCCCTCGCCGCGCTGAAGGGCTGACTCCACCAGGCCCGTCCTCCGACGCGACAGGCCGGTCGGTTCCCCTGCCGTGCGGCGTGGTGACAGGGGAACCGTCGCGGCTCGCTGCCGCTACCGATCGCCGGCGCGCCATCCAAGACGGACACCGGGCCTCTTCACGCGAGGAACCGCAGGCGTCAGTCCACGATCACCCCGGCACGCACCGCCGGGGCCCGCCCTGCGAGTTCGCCGCCGAAGTTGCCCTCGACCTCCGCCTTCTCGGCGGCGTTCGGATACGGGTTCGTGCACGAAGTGCCCGCGCTGGAACCGGACATCAGACTGGAGCACGGACCGGGCTTGCGATCCGGCAGGCCCAGGATGTGCCCGAGTTCGTGCGCGGAGATGCGGATCGTGTTGTAACCCTGGTCGACGGCCTGGCGCCCGATGTACACGGTGCCGTTGCCCAGGGTGGTGGGCAGAGCGCGCGGCCAGCCGTTGTCCGCGAGGACCCGGATGTTCGCCCGCTGGCCGGTGGCGACCGGTCGCAGCTCGACGGCGTCGACGCTCTCGTTCCAGATCGCCGCGCCCCGGTCGACGGCACTCTTGAACTCGGCGGATCCACTGGCGTCGTAGGTCACGACACGAGCGGCCAGAGGGGCGTCCGACGTGTGGGGGGCGGCGGCCGCGATCTGTCCACCCGTCAGGGACAGGGACATCAGACAGGCGGCTGCGACGCTGCCGGTCAGCGAACGGACGTGCATGATCGACCTCCTTGTGGGGGAAGGGGAGTCGTGCTCATGACATTCTTTAGCCCATTGCCCAGCAGGGTCATCATTGAATCCGTCAACCGGAGTACACCGACGGCCGGCGGCACCGACCAGGGGGAACCATGTGCGACCGGTGTCCGTACCGCGAGACCATCGGTGCCCTGGCGCGGAATCCGGCGGCGCCGGTGGACGTACTGACCCGGCTGCTGTCCTAAGAGGCCATCGCGGCCTGGGACACGCTGGCTTGGCGCGCGCTTTTGGACGAGGTGTTCGACACCCGGAGAAGAGGTGGCTGGTGGGACTCGACGAGCACGCCCCGGCCGACGTGGTGGCCCGGCTCCTCACCGATCCCGAGAGGCGCGTGCGTGGCATGGCGGCCGCGCATCCCGCCCTGCCGGTCGACCTCGTCCTGGAGAGCTGCGAGGACCCGGAGCTCGCCTCCCACGCTGAGCAACCCGGCCCTTCCGGCGGAGGTCATGCACCAGCAGCTCGACGCCGTGGGCATCCCACGCTGACGCCGGCGGCGGGACGGCCCGGGTCCACGCCGGTCGGCGAGAACCGCGACGGGCGGGGATCCTAGCCCGCCGCGCGCCTCTCGCCCCCGGGCAGCGGCGGCAGCGTCGTCCCGTGGATCCACGCCTGCAGCAGTTCGTCCACCGGCTCGGCCGCGAAGCGCGCCACGTGCGCGGTGAAGGCCGCGGTGGTGACCGTGCCGCCCCGGTGCAGTTGCCCCCAGCCGCGCAGCATGCGGAAGAAGGCGATGTCGCCCAGCGCGCAGCGCACGGCATGCAGGACCAGCCCGCCGCGCTCGTAGAGCCGGTCGTCGAACATCGACTTGCGCCCCGGATCCGACAGTCTCAGGTCCTGGGCCAGCGACGACAGCAACCGGTGTGCGGCGGCCGCGAGTTGCTCCGCCGTACGCCCACCCGAACGCTCCGACCACAGCCACTCCGCGTACTTCGCGAACCCCTCGTTCAGCCAGATGTGCCGCCAGTCGGCGATCGACACGCTGTTGCCGAACCACTGGTGCGCCAGCTCGTGCGCCACCAGCCGCTCCGAACCCCGTGCCCCGTCCACGTGGTTGGCGCCGAACAGCGACAGTCCCTGTGCCTCGACGGGCACGTCGAGCTCCTCCTCGGTCACCACGACCGCGTACTCGTCGAACGGGTACGGCCCGAAGAGCTCCTGGAACACCTCCATCATCTGCGGCTGGCGTGCGAAGTCCCGCGAGAAGTCGCCCAGCAGATGCGCCGGGATGTGCCCGTGCTGCGGGACCCCGCCCGGGCCCGGGTCGCCCAGCAGCACCGTCTGGTACTTGCCGATCACGAGGCCGACCAGATAGCTGGAGGTCGGCGCCGACTGCTCGTACACCCAGGTGGTGGTGCTCGCCTTCGTCGTCCGGGTCAGCAGTCGTCCGCCCGCCACCACCGCGTACGCAGACGGCGTGGTGATCGAGAGCTGGTACGACGCCTTGTCGGCGGGCCGGTCGTTGCACGGGTACCACGACGGCGCCCCGATGGGCTGGCTGGCCACCAGCGCCCCGTCCTCCAGCTCCTCCCAGCCGAGCCCGCCCCAGGGGCTGTTCACCGGCTCGGGGTTGCCCGACCAGTGCACCTCGACCGTGAAGGGCGCCCCGGCGCGGACCGGCTTGGCGGGACGCAGGCGCAGCCTGCCGCCGCGGTGCGTGTAGTGCGGCTGACGTCCGTCGACGCGCACCCTGCCGATCTTGTAGTCGGCCAGGTTCAGCACGAACTCGGTGAGCGGCGCCCGTCCCGCTATGGCGTTGATGCGGGCCGTCCCGGAGAGCCGGTTCGGCCCCGGGCGGTAGTCCAGCGCGAGCTCGTACCGGTGCACCCGGTACCGGGGGTCGCCGTGCTCCGGAAAGTACGGGTCCGCGCCCGCCGCCTGCTGGACTGCCACTGCCGCCTGATCTCCCTGCGCTGCGCTGCTGCCACTGCCTGCCGGTGCGTCGCCTCCCGGCTCCGAGTGACCCGCGCTCAGGGGCGCCATGCCTCGATCGGGTTGCCGAGCCAGCGGGTGTCGTCGGGGACGGACTCCGCGGCCATGACGAGCGACGCGGGACCCAGCGTGGTGCGGGCCCCGATCGTGCTGCCGGGCAGGACGATCCCGCCAGGGCCCAGCGTCGCGCCCTCACGGAGGACCACAGTATCCGTCCGCAAGATCCGGTCGTGGAAGAGGTGCGTCTGAAGGACGCAGCCGCGGTTCACGGTGACGGCGTCCCGGAGCGTCACCAGGTCCGTCTCCGGCAGCCAGTAGCTCTCCACCCACACGCCCCTGCCGATCCGGGTGCCCAGGCCCCGCAGCCAGGCCGTCATCACCGGTGTGCCCGGCACCGCGCCCGCCAGCCACGGCACGGCGAGGACCTCGACGAAGGTGTCCGCCAGCTCGTTGCGCCACACGAAGGACGACCACAGCGGATGCTCGCCGCTGCGGTGCCGCCCCACGAGCGCCCACTTGGCGACGATCGAGACGAGGGCCGCGCCGCCGCCCGCCGCGAGCAGCACCAGCCCCGACAGCAGCGGCGCCCAGGCTCCCAGGGCGCACAGCGCGGCGATCGTCAGCACCGCCAGGCC
Organism: Streptomyces sp. AK010; assembly: GCF_014207295.1. Classification (NCBI taxonomy): domain Bacteria; kingdom Bacillati; phylum Actinomycetota; class Actinomycetes; order Kitasatosporales; family Streptomycetaceae; genus Streptomyces; species Streptomyces sp. AK010. The sequence continues at coordinate 41,490 of NZ_JACHCX010000031.1, read as the reverse complement.
CGCCGAGCAGAACACCGGCACGATCCGGCACAGTTCCACCAGTCCGCGCGCCCACAGCAGCCGGGCGGGCGGCTCGTAGGTGCGGCTCTGGTCCCCGTCGGCGGCGGCGCGCGGCAGCTTGACCGGCGGCAGCCCCAGGTAGGAGGTGCCCTTCTTGGCCTTCTTCGGGGTCGCCGACAGCACGCCGACCAGCCCGCCGTCCGGCACGCTCCGTCCGGGCCCCGTCATCCCCGAGTTCCCGAGGAAGGCCCGCCGTCCGATCTCGGCCCGGCCGATCCTCATCCAGCCGCCACCGAGTTCGTAGGGCGCGGTCAGGGTGTCGTCGGCCAGGACGCGCCCTCGCCGACGGTCGTCAGGCTGGGCAGCGCCAGCACGGTCGACACCTCGGCGCCGCGTCCGATCCGCATGCCGAGCAGCCGCAGCCACACCGGCGTGACCAGCCCGGCGTACAGCGGGAACAGCGTTTCGCGCGAGCGGTCCATCAGCTGCGTCACCGTCCAGGCCTGCCACCCGATCCGGCTGTGCGTGGGGTGCGTGCCCTCGCGCAGTTCGAGGCTCAACAGCCGTACCGCGATCAGGAGCAGCACCGCGTACGCGAGTCCGTAGGTGAGCGTCGCCGGTACGACGGCCAGGGCGGCGCCGGTGAGGACCGAGCCGGGGGTGACGAAGGCGCGGGCCACGAGGAGCGCGGCCAGCCCCGCGAGCACCGGGAGCGCGGTGAGCGCGAGGCCGGTGAGACCGTACATCACGCTCCAACGCGTGCCCCGGCGCGGCCGTTCCTTCGGCCAGTTGCGCTTGGCCTTGCCCAGCTTGACCGCGGGCGCGCCCGCCCATCGCTGACCGGTGGGAACCTGCCCCGTGACGGCGGAACCAGGGGCCACCTCGGCCCGCTTGCCCACCCGGGCGCCGGGGAGGAGCACGCTGCGGGTGCCGACGACGGCGTGAGCGCCCACCTTGACCGTGCCGACCTCCAGCCGGTCGCCGTCCAGCCAGTAGCCGGACAGGTCCACCTCGGACTCCACGGCCGCGCCCCGCCCCAGCCTGAGCAGGCCGGTGACCGGGGGCAGCGAGTGCAGATCGACGTCCGGGCCGACCTTGGCGCCCAGCGCCCGCGCGTACCGCTGCAGCCAGGAGCCGGTCAGCGAGGTCGCGCCGCTGAACTCGGCCAGCCGTTCGGCCGTCCACAGCCGCAGGTGTACGCCGCCTCCGCGCGCGTACCGGCCGGGCTTCACGCCGCGCAGCAGCAGTCGCGCGCCGCCGGCGGCCAGGGCGAGCCGCCCCGGCGGGCTGAACAGGACGACCGCTGCGACCGCGAGGAGCCACCAGGGGGCCGTGGGCAGCCACGCGTAGGCGGGCAGCAGAGTGCCGAGTGCGGCCAGTGCCACGGTCCAGCGCAGCCCGAGGAGGGTGAAGAGCGGAACGAGGACCAGCAGTTGGATCACCTGGGCGCGTCTGGGCACCGGGGTGATCGTGCGCCGGTCCTCTTCGTCCTGCGCCGACTTCTCGAGCCGGCGGGCGAGCTTGCGCAGCACGGGCTGCTGGTAGATGTCCAGGACGGCCGCGCTGGGGTGGCGGGTGCGCAGCCGGGTGGTGAGCTGGGCGGCGGACAGACTGCCGCCACCGATCGCGAAGAAGTCGTCGGAGGCGCTGGTGACCGGGATACCGAGCACCTCGGTCCACTGCTCGGCGAGCCAGGCCTCGGTGCCGTAGAGCTGCTCGGCGGGGCCGCCCTTGTCCAGGTCCTTCAGCGGCCAGGGCAGGGCGCCCCGGTCGACCTTGCCCGACGTGCGGGTGGGCAGCTCCTCTACCGGGGCGAGCAACGGCACGAGCGCGGCGGGAAGTTCGGCCCGCAGCTTCTCGACGGCGGTGGTGTGGTCCCAGCCCTCCTGGGTGACGACGTAGCCGACGAGGAGCTGGCTGCCGCTGCGGGCGGTGCGTACGGCGGCCGCGGCTCCGGCGACCCCGGGCAGGGCCTGGAGTGCGGCGTCCACCTCGCCGAGCTCGATCCGCCGTCCGCCGAGCTTGATCTGCTCGTCGGCCCGGCCGAGGAAGACCAGCCCCTCGGGCTCGGCCCTGACGAGGTCGCCGCTGCGGTACGCCCGCTCCCAGCCCAGGGATTCCAGGGGCGCGTACTTCTCCGCGTCCTTCTCTGCGTCGAGGTACCGGGCGAGACCGACCCCGCCGATCACCAGCTGTCCGCTGCCGCCCATGGGCACGGGCTCTCCGGCCTCGTCGACGACGGCCAGCTCCCAGCCGTCCAGGGGCAGCCCGATCCGGATCGGCTCCTGACCGCTCATCAGCGAGGCGCAGGCCACCACGGTCGCCTCGGTCGGACCGTATGTGTTCCAGACCTCACGCCCCTCGGTCACCAGCCGCTGGGTCAGCTCGGGCGGGCAGGCCTCACCGCCGAAGATCAGCAGTCGTACGTCGTTGAGGGTCTCCGGCTCCCACAGGGCGGCGAGCGTGGGCACGGTCGACACGACGGTGATCTCCTGCTCGACCAGCCAGGGCCCGAGATCGGCGCCGCTCCTGACCTGCGCACGCGGCACCGGTACCAGGCAGGCGCCGTACCGCCAGGCCAGCCACATCTCCTCGCAGGAGGCGTCGAACGCCACGGACAGCCCCGCCAGGACCCGGTCGCCGGGGCCGATCGGCTCCTCGGTGAGGAACAGCGCGGCCTCGGCGTCCACGAACGCGGCGGCGCTGCGGTGGGAGACGGCGACGCCCTTGGGCTTGCCGGTGGAGCCGGACGTGAAGATGATCCACGCGTCGTGCCCGACGCCGGGGCGTGCGGCGGGGGTCTCGCCGGCACCGTGCACGGTGATCTCGTGCCCGGCGCCGATGACGGCCCGCACGTCCGCCTCGCCGAACACCAACTCGGCCCGCTCGTCGGGGTCTTCGGCGTCGACGGGGACGTAGGCCGCGCCGGCCGCGAGTACGGCGAGGATCGCGGTGTACAGCTGGTTGGTGCCGGACGGCACCCGGACTCCGACCCGGTCCCCGAGTCCGACCCCGGCGGAGCCGAGCCGTCGCCGCAGCCGCTCCACCTCCGCGGCCAGTTCCCGGTAGGTGAGGCTGGTCGTGCCGTCGTCCAGGGCGGGCTCCTCCGGATACGACCGCACGGAGGCGTCGAAGATGTCGACGAGGGTGCGTGGCGATGCCGCCGGGCGTCCCGAGAAGCGGGCCGCGTCACCGAACTCCTGCTGGATCTGCGCGCCGAGCTCATCGCCGAGCAGGCCGAGAGCGTCGCTCTCCTGTATGGCTGCCATCCGGTCCTCGCGTCTCGATCCCGGATGCCTCCGGGGCGCTGGCGGGCCCGCAGGTATGCCTGGGGTTGTCCGGCTCCAGCTCGGTAACAAGCCGGAAATCTTAGTACGACGCTAGATTTGGGCGCTTCGGAACGCCACTCGGAGCAGCCGTACGAGGGTGCGGCGGGGCCGACGGCATTGATGCTGACCAGGGAGTCTTCCGGCGAACGAGACTTCTCCCACACCGGGGACCGGGTCGCCCCCCGTGGACGGCCCGGAGGGAAACGGCTGCTTCCGGGGTCCTCCAGTAGTCGAGATCCAGGTAGTCGATGTCGTTGATGGCCACGTCCGACAGGTCCATCGCGCGGACGCCGCCGTCCTGGAAGTACACGTCCTTGAAGCCGTCCGCGATGATCTGCCGCATCTCCTGGTCGCCGGCGCCCGCGTCGCGTGCCTCGAACAGGCGGCGGGCGTGCTCCGGCGTGAGGCGCACGGTGAGGCGGCGGAAGCGGCCGTCGTCGGTGGTGCCGATCGGTGCGGTGCAGCCGAACCGGGCCCGCGTCACCACGGTGCCGACCGTGGCCGCGGCCTGCCTGCGCCGGCGCTTGCGGTCCTGGGGCTGCCAGCGGGACCGGACGGCCGTGTCGATCCGCTGCCGAATGTCCTTCGGCGGGTGTCTGCGTTCGCCCGTGCGGCAACGCTCCACCGACCGCTGGCTCACCCCGAGCTCCGCCGCCACGGCCCGGGTCGTCTTGAGCTGAATCATCAGGAAGTTGATCTGGCCCTTGAGGGGCTTGGGCGGTTCCCGGGTGAAGGCCTCCTGGTCGGCGCGCTCGATGGCGCCGTCGATCTCTCCCACGGCGTCAGTTCCCTCCGAGGGCCGGGCCGTCGGGGTGGCGGCCCGGCTGATGCGCGGTCACGGTCACGCCCCTACTCCCCTTCGTCGAGGGCGGCGTCGCCGCCCTCGACGTGGCGGGCCGGGTCGTAGCCCTTCTCCATCAGGTCCACTGCCCAGAGCATCTCCTGGACGCCTTCGGGTTTCGGCAGGAAGTCCAGCGGGCTGGGGCCGGGGCTCGGGTAGACGACGCGGTCGGACAGCACCGCAAGCGGGTACAGGCCCGTCAGCTTCGCCATGTTCAGCAGTTTGCGGTGCATGTTGACCCGGGCCTTGGAGATGACGGCGGCGCGCAGACCGCCTCGCCGATACGGGAATCCGGACGCCCGCCTGTTGTGTCGTAGATCAAATCCAGGCATCACACTGCATAGGGTGACAAAGGCTTTCCGGGCGCGGAGTCCGCCGAACCACTACCCAGCGAGGTGCAGCCCGATGAGGACGCCTTTCCGTAACCGCCGTGCGCGGCTGGCACTGGCGGCTACGCTGACCGCCCTGTGCGCGGGTCTGGCCCCGCTGGCCGTCGGCGGCAGCCCCGCGTCGGCCGCCCACGTCTGGAGGCTTCAGTGGGCGGACAGCTTCAACGGGCGCGCGGGGAGCCTGCCCGATGCCGATAAGTGGATCATCGATGTTGGCACCGGGTACCCCGGTGGCCCGCCCAACTGGGGGACCGGTGAGGTGCAGACCTACACCGCCGACCCGGCCAACATCAGCCACGACGGCCGGGGCAATCTGCGCATCACCCCCCTGCGGGACTCGGCGGGGCGGTGGACTTCAGGGCGCATCGAGACACGCCGCAGCGACTTTCGGCCTCCTGCGGGCGGACGCATGCGCATCCAGACCCGCATCCAGCTGCCCGCCGTCACTGGCGCGGCCGCCGAAGGCTACTGGCCGGCCTTCTGGACTCTGGGAGCCTCATACCGGGCGGGCGTGCCCTCTCCGACGTCTGGTGAGTTCGACATCATGGAGAACGCCAACGGCCTGGACCGCGTCTGGGGCGTGATGCACTGCGGCACACCCGCCGGGGGGCCGTGCAACGAGAGCACCGGCCTGGCCGCCAGCACGACCTGCCCCCGCGTGCGCTGCACCGGCGCCTTTCACACCTACACCCTTGAATGGGACCGTCGTACTTCCACCGAGCGGCTGCGCTGGTTCGTCGACGGACGGCACTACCACACCGTCAGCTCCACGCAGGTCGACCCGGCCGCCTGGCAAGCGGCCACGGCCCGGGGACACTTCCTCCTGCTGAACGTTGCCATCGGCGGCGGCTTTCCCAACGCTCTGGCCGGCCACCCCACCCCCACGGCGCAAACCCGCCCCGGGCACCCCATGCTCGTCGACTACGTCGCGGTCCTCACCTCCTGACCCGCTCCCTCAACAGGCTCACAGCACGCTGTCTGACGGTGCGTACGGATCCGCTGACCGACGCCGAGGAGGCCGAGGTCACGGGTGCCCTGCGCGACCTGGACGGCCGGGCGGACAAGGTCCGCGACGAACTGATCGGTCCCAGCCTCGGCGAGGAACTGCGCCAAGGTGCCCTGATCGCGCTGGCGGTGGCCCTCGGCGCGCAGTTCGTCTACCTCGCGGCACGCTTCCGCTGGATGCTGGGTTCCGCCGCGGTCGTCGCCCTCCTCCACGACGTGGTCGTCCTGCTCGGGGTCTTCGCCTGGCTCGGCAAACCGGTCGACGGGGTGTTCCTCGCCGCTCTGCTCACCGTCATCGGCTACTGCGACAACGACTCCGTCGTCCTCTTCGACCGCGTCCGGGAGCTGACCCGGCGGGGCCCCGGGTCGCCGTTCGCCGGCACCGTCAACCGGGCGATCCTGCAGACCCTGCCCCGCACGGTGAACACCGGCATGGGCGCGGCGTTCATGCTCACCGCCCTCGCCTTGCTGGGCGGTTCCTCGCTCACGGACTTCGCCCTGGCCCTGCTCATCGGTCTCGCCGTCGGGACGTACTCCTCGGTGTTCACGGCGGCCCCGGTCGCGATCCGGCTGCACCAGCGTTTCCGTCCCGGAAAGCCGTCTCGGGAGGGCGGAGCGGTCACGGAGTGAGACGGTCCAGCGCGGCCAGGACCGGGGCGACACCGTCCTCCCCGGCCAGATCGCGTGCCAACTCCCGGGCACGAGTGCCGTGGTGAGAGTCGCCCGTGGCGCGGCGCAGGGCGGGGGCGAGGGTGTCGGCGGTCAGGCGCCGCAGGGGGACGGCCTCCGGGGCCGTCCCCAGGGCGACCAGGCGCGCCGCCCAGAAGAAGCCGTCGAACTGCACCGGCACCGGGATCGTGGGGACCCCCGCGCGCAGAACGGCGGCGGTGGTGCCGGCCCCGGCGTGGTGGACCACGGCGGCCGTGCGGGGGAAGAGCGCCGCGTGCGGCACGTCGCCCACGGTGATCACGTCATCGTCGTCGCGGGCGGCGAGGCCCGCCCACCCCCGCTGGATGACGCCGCGCAGTCCTGCCGTCCGCAGCGCGCGCACGATCTCGGCGCTGACGTGTTCGGGGTCCGGCACCGTCGCACTGCCCAGTCCGACGAACACCGGCGGCGGCCCGGCGGCCAGGAACTCCTCCATTTCGCCGGGCAGTGCGCGGGTGTCGTGCGGCCACCAGTACCCGGCGATCTCCAGCCCGGGGCGCCAGTCCTTGGGTCGGGGCACCACCTGTTCGCTGAATCCGTGCAGCACGGGCCAGTTCGCCCGCTCGTGGGCCCGGCGGCTCGCGGAGGGGCCGCGCAGCGTCATGCCGTGCCGGGTGCGCAGCCGGTGCACGGCTTGGGTGAAGACCCGGTCGACGGCGGAGATGACGGCCCGTCCGCCCAGGTGGTTGCCCACCATGCCGAGCGAGCGTCCGCCGAGCATGGGTGCGCCGAACTCGCGTGTCGGATGCTGGGGTTGCAGAAACAGACCCAGGCTGGGAAGGTTCAGCCCCTCCGCGATGGCGCGGCCCAGCGGTGCCACGGCTCCGGCGGCCAGGACGATGTCCGCGCCGCGGGCCGCCTGTACCAGGGCGTCGGTCATCTCCTCGGCGGCGGAGCGGGCCATCGACGCCGCGCGCAACAGTTTGCCCAGGCCCGTGGTGCTGGCGTGCAGGTCGCGGCCCTGGTCGGAGTGGGACACGGCGTGCGGGTCGACCGGGGTGGGGTGGAAGCGCACCCCCGAGCCGGTGGTCAGGGGTTCGAACAGGGCGTGGGTCGCCAGTGTGACCTCGTGCCCGCTGCGCGCCAGCCCTGCGCCCAGCCCGGTGTACGGCGCGACGTCGCCGCGCGAACCCGCCGTCATGATCACCACGCGCATGGGTCCCAGTGTGGACCGGCCGGGCGGCTGACACACGGCGCACGTCCGCACGTGGACGAAAATCGCCTGTGGGTGTGTCTTCCGCCCGCCTACGGCGGGCCGGAGTCCGCCACGCCGAGCAGGCGGGCGACGGCCTGACGCAGTCGGGGCGAGCCGTCCTGCCGTCCAGCGGTCCGGGTCGGCGCCGGCCCCGGCGGCGAGTGACGGGTGGGCTCGTCCCGGGACGCCCCGGAGCCGGGTCCTCCATCACGGCGTGGTGGAGGACCCGGCTCCCGGTACGGCGGTGGCTCAGGAGGACTGGGCGCTCTGGTACAGGTTCTGCGCGTCCGTGCCGAAGTACGGGCCGTACATGGCGTTCGGCAGGAAGTTGTACTTGAAGCTGTTCACCGAGGACTGCAGGCCGGTCCCGGTGGCCTCGCTGAACTGGGTGAACCAGGGGCCTCCGCTGGAGCCGCCGGTCATGTTGCAGGTCAGACCGTGATCCTTGGACAGCAGGAAGTCGCGGGTGGTGGTGCCGCTGCAGTAGATGAACTTCTCCCCGTCGTAGGGGGCGGCGGCCGGGAAGCCGAAGGAGTACATCGCCTTGTTGTAGCCGGTGTTGAAGGCCAGGCCCTGGCCACCGACGACGTCGGTCAGCTTCTGCCCGTCCAGCGGGGCGACCACGGCCGCGCCGATGTCGTAGTTGATGTCCTCACTGGCCGTCCACTGCGGCGTGGAGAGGGTCTTGGACGCGGTCCAGGTGCCGTACGGGCGCTGCCCGTCGTGGTAGCCGGGCACGAAGACCCAGTTGGTGTGCCAGGCGCCCTCCAGCTTCACGCAGTGGCCCGCGGTGATCACCGTGCTCTTGTTGGCGCTGGTGACGGCGTTTCCGGAGCAGGACGCGGTGCGGCCCTGGTAGCTGAAGAAGACCCGTCCCGCGGTCTTGGTGACCGCTCCCCCGCCGGACCAGGGCCCGCCGCCGTGCGGGAAGGCCAGGGGGCCCATGGCGGAGGCCGGCGCGCTGGGGGCCACGACCGCCGCCTTGCCCGTGCGAGGTGCCGGTGTCCGTACGTCGGAGCGGTCGACGGTCAGGAGGTCGAGCGGGGTGGCCTCGCGCATCCGCTGCGGGGTCCAGAAGGCCAGGGCGCGTTCCTGCGCCGAGGAGGTCATCACACCGGGGTCCGGTGCGGCGCCCGCCGGTGCGGCGGTGACGCCGGTGGCCAGGAGCGCGGCGACGCCGGCGAGTGCGCCGAGGACGGACCGGCGGACGCGGGTGTCGCCACCGGCGGAGCGGGCGCTGCGGGGTTTGCCCATCACGCGGTCTCCTTCTGCTGTGGGGGCCGGGTGGCGGGAAGCCAGTCCACCCGGTCAGGCAGGGGTGTCACTGCGGACAGTCAGGGGGCAGCGTGCCACCGGGAGGCCGAGATGGACAGGTGCATGTCATAAGGTTGGCCGAAAGTTCACGCACTCTCCGTGTGGGGCGGGTCATGCGGGCACAGAAGAACCCGGCCCCACGGGGGAAGCCGGGTTCAAGGTGCGGCTGGTGTCAGAGGACGGGGCCGGGGCCGCTGGGGCCGCCCGGCTGGACGCGGCCGCGCCAGGCGCCGGATTCGACTCCGCGCTCCTCGATGTACCGCTTGAAGCGCTGCATGTCGCCCTTGACCCGGCGGTCGATCGTACCCATCATGTCCGCGGCCTTCTCCACGGCTCCGCTGGGCTCGATGTCCATCACGAGCTCCACCCTGGTGTGGGTGTCGTCCAGGCGCTCGAAGCGGACGGAACCCCTCTGGTGGGTGTCTCCGCTGGTCGTGCGCCATGTGACCCGCTCGTCGGCCAGCTGGTCGACGATCTCGGTGTCGAACTCGCGCCGTACCCCGGCGACCTTGGTGGTCCAGTGGTTGTGGCGGTCGTCCAGTTGCCTGACCTCCTCGACGCCCTCCATGAAGTTCGGGAACTCCTCGAACTGCGTCCACTGGTTGTAGGCGGTGTGGACGGGGACGTCGACTTCCACGGTTTCCTTGATGGTGCTCATCTGAATGCCTCCGTATTCACTGATCGACTGCGGGAGGCCCATCGGCCCTCCGGGCCAGTGGAGGACGGGTACCCGGGAAGCCCCGGTTGCCACATCGGAGGCGATCAGACGCTGGTCCGGGCCGTTTCCGAGCGGAAGCCGTGGCCGACCTCGGGGGCCAGGCCGTGATAGTGGCGGAAGTTGTAGATGAGCGGGCTCCAGGCGGCGGGGTCGATGTGCTGGGTGCCGGGGACGACGACGCGCTGCGCGGCGTGGACGCGCAGGACCTCGCACTCGACGGTGACGAAGAGGCCCGCTCCGCCCGGGGTCAGCGCGCGGGCCCGGGCCTCCAGCTGCAGGGCGCACTCGGCGACCCGCGGGGGCCTCACCAGGTCGGCGGCCGCCGGGGTGAGCCCGGCCGCGGCGAACTTGTCCCGCTCGTGCCGGTAGACCGGCCGCTTGGCCTCCGGCACGGGGTCCGCCCCGGTCAGCGGTGCGAGGCGTTCCACGTGTTCCCACAGCTCGGGCGAGGCGACGTTGATCACGAGTTCCGGGCGTCCGGCGAGATTGCGCGCGGTGTGGCTCTCGCTGCCGAGCCCCAGGACGAGGTGCTGCCCGAGGGCCCACGCGGAGGAGATCGGGGCGAGGTTGCAGGTGCCGTCGGCGTTCTCGGTGGTCAGCAGGGCCACGGGCGTGCCGAAGTAGAGAATGCTCGGCCGGATCACGAGGTGGGGGCGGGGCGTCATGGCCCGGGACGCTACGGGCGGGACGCTTCGACGCCCGCCGAAGCGTCGACCGGCGAGGCTGGGCCGGTGGCCGGTGTCGGGGCCCGCGGCGAGAGCGGTCCGGCCGCGCCCGAGCCTGCGGGACTCCGGGCCTGCGGGACTCCGGGCCTGCGGGCCTGCGGGCCTGCGGGCCTGCGGGACTCCGGGCCTGCGGGCCTCCGGGCCTCAGAACCGGTCGTGCTGCTGCGGCTGCCCGTACGCCTGGCCGCTCGGGCCGTTCGTGCTCTGGGTCTGCAGATGATCCGCCTGCTCCTTGGTCACCTTCTGTTCCGCGCCGCAGAAGGTGCATTGCGTCAGGTACTTCGTCGAGATCGGGAACAGCGGGACGAAGAACAGGGTGAACTTCGTGACGCGCTTCCTGAGCGTGTGGGCGGCGGGGTTTCCGCACTGGCCGCACACCAGCGTCAGTATCGCCAGCTGGTACAGGTATCCCTTGGTGCCGAAGATGATCACGTGTCGGTCCTTCCCGGTCGGATCTTCACCCAGTGTCCTGTATCGCGGGCATGTCGGGCGCGCGGACCCCTCGTTCGTGCGGAGAGCCCGGCGGGGACTGGTCCACTCGGGTGACGGCGGACCGGGTGCCGTGAGGTGCGCCGAGACGGTTCCGCGGTGACCTCGATCTCACCCGAAACGCAGACCGTGTCCACCGAAGACCTGGGTTCCCTCGTCGTCCAGGCCGGGCGGGGCACGTACCCCCGGCGGGAACGACGTCCCCATCTGCTGGCCTGCTCCCTCGGAGACGGGACGAACGGTCCGGAGGGCACTGCGACGGCCATCGAGCAGGTGCTGGTCGGCGCCGGGCTCCCCCTGGGCGAGGGGCTCGTCCACGCGGCCCAGCAGCCCATCGGCCCAGCAGGAGCAGGTGCTGGTCGGCGCCGGGCTCCCCCTGGGCGAGGGGCTCGTCCACGCGGCCCAGCAGCCCAGCAGCCCATCGGCCCATCGGCCCATCGGCCCATCGGCCCAGTCTGCCGGTGAGCCTGCTCGTCGTGCCCGGTCGGCCGTCCTCACCGTGCAGCACCTCAAGTCCCAGTTCGTTCCGCCGGAGACCTGGCTGGAGACGGTCGGCGAGCTCGGCTTCGCCCACCTCATCCTCGCCACGCGGCCATGGCCGGAGGGCGCCGAGCCCGGTGACGCCGAGGCGCTCGCCGCCTTCACCTCGGACGAGGACGCGATGGCCTCTGCGGCGCATGTCGTCCTGGCCGCACGCAGCCCGCGCAGCTGACGCGCGAGAGGCACAGCCCGGGCCCCGTGCGGTGGCCCGGGCCGTGGTGTGTCCGCGGTCAGCCGGACAGGGCCGCCAGCACGACGGACTTGGCCTCCTCCTGGACCCGGCCGAGGTGGTCGGGGCCGAGGAACGACTCGGCGTAGATCTTGTAGACGTCCTCAGTGCCCGAGGGACGGGCCGCGAACCAGGCGTTGTCCGTGGTCACCTTGATGCCGCCGATGGCCGCGCCGTTTCCGGGGGCCTCGGTCAGCACCGCCGTGACCGCGTCCCCGGCCAGGGTGTCCGCGCTGACCTGGGCCGGGGAGAGCTTGGCCAGGAGGGCCTTCTCCTCGCGGCTCGCGGGGGCGTCGATGCGGGCGTAGGCCGGTTCGCCGAAGCGGGCGGTCAGCGCCGCGTAGTGCTCGGAGGGGGTCTTCCCGGTGACCGCCGTGATCTCGGAGGCGAGCAGCGCCAGGAGGATGCCGTCCTTGTCGGTGGTCCACACGGAACCGTCCCGGCGCAGGAAGGACGCCCCGGCGGACTCCTCCCCGCCGAAGCCGATGGTGCCGCCGGCCAGTCCGTCCACGAACCACTTGAAGCCGACGGGCACCTCGACCAGCTCGCGGCCCAGGTCGGAGGCAACCCGGTCGATCATGGCGGAGGAGACCAGCGTCTTGCCGATGCCGGTGGTGGCCGGCCAGCGGTCGCGGTGGGCGTACAGGTAGGAGATGGCGACGGCCAGGTAGTGGTTGGGGTTCATCAGGCCCGCGTCCGGGGTGACGATGCCGTGCCGGTCGGCGTCGGCGTCGTTGCCGGTGGAGATCTGGAAGCGGTCGCGCTGCTCGATGAGCGAGGCCATCGCGTACGGCGACGAGCAGTCCATGCGGATCTTGCCGTCCCAGTCCAGCGTCATGAACCGCCAGGTGGGGTCGGTGTGCGGGTTGACCACGGTCAGGTCGAGGCCGTGCTGTTCGGCGATGCGGCCCCAGTAGGCGACCGACGCCCCGCCGAGGGGGTCGGCGCCGATCCGGATACCGGCGGAGCGGATCGCGTCCAGGTCGAGCACGTCGGGCAGGTCGGCGACGTAGGTGCCGAGGAAGTCGTAACGGCCGGTGGTGGGTGCGGCGAGGGCGCGGGCGTGGGAGACGCGCCGTACGTCCTTCAGGCCGCCCCGGATGATCTCGTTCGCCCGGTCCTGGATCCAGGAGGTCGCGTCGGAGGCGGCGGGGCCTCCGCTGGGCGGGTTGTATTTGAACCCGCCGTCGGCGGGCGGGTTGTGGGAGGGCGTGACGACGACGCCGTCCGCGAGGCCGGTGGTGCGGCCGCGGTTGTGGGTGAGGATGGCGTGCGAGACGGCCGGGGTGGGCGTGTAGCCGTCCGCGTCGTCGATCAGCACGATCACCTCGTTGGCGGCGAACACCTCGAGGGCGGTCACCCGCGCGGGCTCCGAGAGGGCGTGGGTGTCGGCGCCCAGGAAGAGGGGACCGTCGATGCCCTGGCCGGCGCGGTACTCGCAGATGGCCTGGCTGGTCGCGGCGATGTGGTCGTCGTTGAACGCGGCCGCCAGGGACGATCCGCGGTGTCCGGAGGTCCCGAACGTGACGCGCTGCCCCGGGTCGTCCAGGTCGGGCCGGCGCGCGTAGTACGCGGTGACCAGCCGAGCGACATCGACGAGATCCTCGGGTCCGGCCGGACTTCCCGCTCGCTCGTGCTGCATGGGCCCGCTCCTCCGCATGGGTTGATCCTTCGCTTGCGGTCTCATCCTTCCTCGTCACGGCGGTGACGCGCGAGGGGGGCACCCCGGTGAGGGACGGATGTGCGCCAGGCCATGCGTCAGGGAGCGGCTCGGAGCACGAGGAAGGCGGCGCCACGGACCACCGGAACACCCGGTGGCGCGTCGCGCCGCCTGCTCCCTCGTGCCGGCACGTCCATCGCGCCGGCCGTGCTCAGATCCGCCCGCCGGTCAGGCGGGTGAGGGGGCCGTGCGCGCCGCGTTCCGCGCGGCGTCCGACGGCGTAGGACGCCGCGCTCAGAGCGGTCAGACCGGCTCCGACGCCCGCGGCCACCAGCTTGCGGTGGGCGATGACCGTCCAGGCCGTCTTCGCCGTGGTCGCGACGTGACCCGAGGCCGTGACGACCGCCTGGCGGCCGGCCTCGACGCCCTTGGCCGCGGTCTGTGCGGCCGTCTTCGCCGTCTCGGCGGAGCGCTCCGCGCCGGACTGGGCAGCTGACGCCGCCTCACCGGCCTTGCCCGCGGCGCCCTTCGCCGCCTGGGACGCGGGCGCGGTGGCCTTGTCCGCCGTGCGGCGTGCCTTGGACTCCGCGGTGCGTACGGTGGTCGCCTTCTGATTCGTGCGCTTGTTCTCTTCAGTCATGGACACCGACTTGCCTCTGACTCCGGCCGCAAACACATTCGGTCGCGCGCCGAGCGGGCAACGATGTGCCTGAGCACGTCGTCGGCAGGGTAGGCGCACTACAGACAAGCGACAGCGCGACAGGAAGGTAGGTGCGTCATGGCCGGAATGCTGGACCGCATCAAGCAGTTCGCCCGGAGCCCGCAGGGGCGGCGGGCCGTGGACCAGGCGCGGCGGGCCGCGGCCGACCCCCGCAAGCGGGCCCAGGCCCAGCGTCTGCTCGGCAAGCTCAGGGGCCGCCACTGACCGTGACGTCCGTTCTCCCCGGTATCCAACTCCTCGTCCCCACAGATGTGTTCGTGCCCGGCTCGGGCACTTGGGTCGCGTCACACGCCTGAGAGGAGCTGGTTCGATGGGCAGGGCGGGGAACGGCAGGCGGGTCTGCGCCTTGGGCGTCGCCGGGGTTCTGGCGGGGACGGTGCTGGTCGGCTGCGGTGAGGACGGCGACTCGGACGACGGCACGCGGGGTACCTCGGCGGATGCGAGCGCAGGCACCCGGGAGGAGGGCACGCGGGCGGTGCGCTCGGCCTACGACAGGACGGCCGAGGAGGACACCGCCAAGGTGAAGCTGAGGGTGCAGACCTCGCCCGGGGGCGCCTCGCAGACCGCGAACGGGCAGGGCGTGGTGGACCTGGACGACGGCGACAGCGTCATGACCCTCACGATGCAGGGGCAGCGGATCGAGCAACGCGTGATCGACCGGGTCCTCTACCAGAGGATGCCCAGGGGGCAGGCACCGGGCGGCAAGCCCTGGATCAAGATCCACCTGGGGAAGGTCGCCGCGCAGCAGGGCACGGACGGCCGGCCCATGAGCGATCCGGCGCAGTCGGCGGCGTACGCCAAGGCCATCACCGACAAGGACGTGACCGAGAAGGGCTCGGCGACGGTCAACGGGGTGGAGACCACGCACTACCGCGTCTCCGTCGACGTCGCCGACCTTCTGGGCGGCGACGCCCTCCGCAAGCAGGTCGGCCCGACCCTGCCGATGGACGTGTGGCTGGACGACGAGGGCCGAATGCGCCGCCAGCAGATCGACATGACCGTCAGGACCCCGGAGGCGACGCGGCGGTCCTCCTCCGGCTCCACCTCCGCACCCGAGAAGGTCACCGTGCGCACGGTCATGGACTTCACCGACTTCGGCACCGAGGTGGAGGCGGTCGCGCCGCCGGCCGGGCAGGTCACCGACATGACCGGCAAGGCGTTGGAGCAGGGCAAGGGGCAGAGCTGACCCGAGCTCAGCTTGCCGCAGGGCCGCGGAGACGTCGTACGAGGTCGTCCGCGGCCTCCGGCCACTCGAGACGCTCGAAGGCGAAGCCCGCTTCGAGCAGGCGGCCGGGAACGAGGCGGCGGCTCTTCAGCAGCAGTTCGGTGTCCGAGCGCAGGACGAACGCGCCGATCTCCGCCATCCAGCGCGTCGCGGGCAGGCCCACCGGGACTCAGCGCGCGCTTGAGGACCGTGCCGACCTGCCCGGTACCGCCGGGCATCACGAACCTCATAAGGTCTCCCCTTCGACGTGTGGAAATGACCCTAGCCGACTTCTGAACACGTTCAAAATGTAGTGGAGGCGCAGTGCTTAACCTGCGCAGATGCGCCGTCGGGCAAGATGGGGCGCATGAGCGTAGTCAAGATCAACGTGCTGACCGTGCCCGCCGAGCAGCGGGAGACGCTGGAGAAGCGGTTCGCCTCCCGTGCGCACGCCGTGGAGAACTCCGACGGGTTCGAGTGGTTCGAGCTGCTCCGCCCGGTGGAGGGCACCGACACCTACCTCGTCTACACGCGGTGGCGCGACGAGGAGTCCTTCCAGGCCTGGATGGAGGGGCCGATGAAGAGCGCGCACCAGGGCGGCGGCGAGGGCGGCGAACGGCCGAAGCCCGCGGCGAGCGGCTCCACGCTGTGGTCCTTCGAGGTGGTGCAGCAGGCCGGGCCGAAGGAGGCCTGACCTACGGCCCCACGGACGAGGTCCCCCACGCCGCAGGGCGTGGGGGACCTCGTCCGTGGGACCCCCGCCGGGGCTCAGGTGCGCCGGAGCGTTCGTCCGTGACGACCCCGCCGGCGCTCAGGCGCGCCCGGAGCGCGTGGGTACGGCGGTGCGGCCGACCGCGGCGGCCAGCTTGCGCAGCCGGCGCCAGTCGAGACGCGGGGGCGCCTTCGGGACTCCGGGACGGTTGCGGGGCACGCGGACGCGCAGGGCGCGGCGCGCGATGCGGCAGTGGACGGGGGCGGGCATGGTGAGCGCCTCTCCGTCGAGGCCCACTTCCAGCTGCGGTTCGTCGGCGTCCACGACGACGTGCTGGGCGGTGAGCACGGTGAGCCCCTCCGGGCGCGGGGACAGCAGGAGTTCGGCGGCCTCCACTGCACTGTCGACGCGGACGGCGAGCACGCCCAGCCGCCCGGAGTTGAGCCGCTCGCGCCGGCCGAAGCCGAAGGGGTCGTCCATGCGGTAGGCGTTGTTGCTGACCAGGATCGCCTGCGGGTCGGCGACGGTGGTGCCGTCGGCGGTGGCCGTCAGACGCGGCCCGCTCTGCCGGGTGAGCAGGTCGGGCAGGCGCTCCAGGGCCGCGCCCACCTTGTCCTCGCGATAGCCGGGGGACTGGACGACGGCCCCGTACACGCCGAACGAGGCGTTGTTGACGAACGGACGGTCGGCGGCGAACCCGAGGTCGACACGGAGTTCCACGCCGTCGGTGAGGGCGTCGAGACAGGTGGCGGGGTCGTCCCGGTCCAGGCCCAGGTCCATGGCGAAGTGATTGCGCGTACCGGCGGCGATGACGAGGAACGGCAGGCCGTGCTCCGCGGCGACGGCGGCGACCAGGGCCTGGGTGCCGTCACCGCCCGCGACGCCCAGGAGGTCGGCTCCGTCGGCCACGGCCGCCTTGGCCAGGGCGGTGACGTCCTGCTGCTGGTCCGGGTCGAGCAGGACGACCCTGGCGCCCAGCGACTCGGCCTTCTCCTGCAGGTTGAACTTCTCGACCTTGCCGCCGCCGGAGCGCGGGTTGAGCAGCAGGAAGGGACGCAGCGGCGGCGGCGTGCGGTACTCCTTGACCCGTACGGTCCGCAGGCCCGTGCTGCGCAGGGCGTAGCGGCCGCTCCAGACCGCCCCGCACCACAGGAGCAGCGAGACGAAGACCACCCAGAGCAGATTCGCGGTGGCGAAGAGGGTGATGAGGCCGACGGGCGCGACGACGGCCAGCGCGGCCGACGCGATGCGGACCACTCCCCGCCGGGACAGCACCCACCAGAGCGCGGCCGCGGTCAGAGCGAGTCCCGCGAGTCCCGCCACGAGCAGGAGCAGCCCTCGCAGGCCGCCGGAGACGAGCGGCAGCAACGCCGCCAGCGCGGCGGCAGCCAGGGCGCCCCGGGCGGCCCATCTCTGCCGGCGGTGAAACCGCTCGTCCATCGCCGATCCCATCTCGTCCTCCGCTCGAAGGCCCACGCGGGCGGATTCCCGCGGACCGTGCCCCGCCGTGACCATGGTGCCCGCCGACGCGTCGGCACTGCCACCACCATCCTGGATGGCTCCCCCGCCGCCGGGCCCGTCAGACGCGAAGATCCCTCGGGGCGGAGCCATCGGTAGCGTACGCGGCCCCGCCGGCGCGGTTCCGTGTACCGGGGCACATCCGCACGCCTTCTCACCTCACCTGACCGCAGGCGCTCTTGACCTGGTGAGTCTCATTACGCAACTCTGTGGGCACAGTTCCTGTCGACGAGGAGGCCGGCACGCGATGGAGTGGACGGGCGCGCGGTACGCGGACCAGCCGACGGTCGAGGTGACGACGTGGGTCGCCGCCCCGCCGGGGAGGGTGTGGGCGCTGGTGTCGGATGTGACGCGGATGCCGGAGATGAGCGTTGAGCTGCAGTCGGCTCGGTGGGCCGAGGGCGCGTCCGGGCCGGCCGTGGGAGCCCGCTTCGTCGGCCGGAGCAGGCACGAGCGGTTCGGGGAGTGGGAGACGACGTCGACCGTCGTCACGTGCGAACCGGAGCGGGAGTTCGCCTGGGCGGTCGGGGACCCGGCGCACCCCAGTGCCGTCTGGCGGTTCGGGCTCGAGCCGAGGGACGGCGGGACCGCGTTGTCGCAGTGGATGCGGATGGGGCCCGGCCGTTCGGGTCTGTCGTTCGCGATCGACGCCATGCCGGAGAGAGAGCAGAAGATCGTGTTCGTGAGGCTGCGGGAGTTCGAGCGGGGCATGTCCGCGACACTGGAGCACATCAGGCAGTGGGCGGAGGCGTGATGCGCGCGGCGACGACCGTCGAGGCGGCGGCTCTCGGCTCCTGGTCCCGGCAGGCCGACTTCGTGATGGAGGCCGAGAAGCTGGGGCTCGACGTCTGCTGGGTGGCCGAGGCCTGGGGTTCGGACGCTCCGTCCGCCCTGGGCTTCTACGCCGCCCGTACGGAGCGGATGCTGCTCGGCTCGGGGGTCATGCAGATCGGCACCCGTACGCCGGTCGCCCTCGCGCAGACGGCGATCACCCTGTCCAACCTGTCCGGCGGCCGGTTCCTGCTGGGGCTCGGCCCGTCCGGGCCGCAGGTGATGGAGGGCCTGCACGGGGTGCCGTTCGCCCGTCCCCTGGCGCGAATGCGGGAGACGGTGGAGATCCTGCGGCAGGTCGTCGAAGGCGGCAGAATCTCCTACAGCGGCTCGGAGTTCGGCATCCCGCTGCCCGGCGGGGAGGCGGTGCCGATGCGCCTGTCCATGCGCGCCGAGCACCCCGTGCCCGTCTATCTGGCGGCGCTGTCCCCCGCCATGCTGCGGCTGACCGGCCAGGTCGCGGACGGCTGGCTCGGCACCAGCTTCGTCCCCGAGGGTGCGGCGGAGGCCTACTTCGCTCCCCTGGAGGAGGGTCTGGCCGCCGCCGGCCGTGAGCGTGCCGGGTTCGACGTCTGCCAGGGCGCCGAGGTCGCGTTCGCCCGGGACGAGGAGGCGCTGGCCGCCATGGTCGCCGGGCGGAAGAAGGAACTCGCCTTCAGCCTGGGCGGCATGGGTTCCGCGTCGACCAACTTCTACAACCGGGCCTACAGCCGGCAGGGCTGGGCCGATGTCGCGGCGGAGGTCCGCCGGCGCTGGCAGGCGGGCGACCGGGACGGTGCGGCCCGTCTGGTCACCGACGAGATGGTGCTGGCCACCACGCTCATCGGCACAGAGGAGATGGTCCGGCGGCGCCTGCGCGTCTGGCGCGACGCCGGGGTGGACACGGTCCGCCTCTACCCGGCCGGAGAAACCCTCGACGACCGGCTCGACACCCTCGGCAGGGCGATCGAGCTGGTCCACGAGACCTAGGAGTGTCCTGAAGGTCTTGGAATTGCGCCCTGATTGCACCGGTTCATGGCGATTGACATTTACCGGCAATCCGGGGCGATCCCGGCGGCCGGAGCAAGATCTTCATCGGTCTTAGCAGGACTGCGTTACTGGACGGTAGCTCCGGCACCCGGCACCCGGCCCTGGGCCGTGGCCCCGGCGCTCGACCCATGGACCGTGGCTCCCGCGCTCGCCCCATGGACACGGCTCCGGGCATCCGCCCCGCAGACCGTGACCCTGACGTCCGCCCCCGTGGCCCTGGCGCACGGCCCGTGGAGCCAGGCGCCCGTCCACCATGGTCCAGGCGCCCGCCCACCGAGGCCCAGGCGCCCGTGAACCATGGTCCAGGCGCCCGCCCACCATGGCCCTGGCGCCCGCCCCGCCGCCCACGCGCGCGGGACGCGCACCGTGGCCCCGGGGCTCGGCCCGTGCACCGTGTTTGGGGCTCGCCCCGTGGCCTGGGCGCCTGCCCTGGAGCCCTGGCGTTCGCCCCCCGGCTCCCCGGGCGCCCAGCAGGTGGAGCCGGGCGCCATAACGTCAGCCCGTGGCTGTCCAGCTGTGGGCGACGTCCACGATCACGCGGTCGTCGAGCTGCTGCACCCGGAAGGGCAGCCGGGCCCGGACGCCGAGGCCGATCTGGGTCTCGCCCTCGAAGCTGCCGGCGAACCGGGTGTCCCGGAAGGTGCGGTACCCGGTGAGGTCCACGCCCGGCAGCGGGCGCGCCACCCGGCCGGGGTACGTGGCCGCGCCGGTCTCCGGGTCGTAGGCGGGCGCGGTCACCCGCACCTCGATGACGGCGCCGCCGGCCACCGGTATCTGGCGGCCCGAGCCGTCCTGGTAGAGCCGGTCGACGTACTGGACCCGGTAGCCGACACCGCTGCCCGCGCCGGGCACGTCGACGACCATCCGGTCGAAGCAGGTGTGCCGGCCGGTCCTGACGTTCGTCAGCGGTGCGACCGTGCCGCCGGCGTCGGTCTTGGCGAGGCTTCCCCAGCCGGTCGGACACGTCGTGGCGCGGGTGGTGGACTGCGCGCCGACCGGTGCCGCACCGGCCGGGACGGCCGCCACACCCACCGTGGCGCCCACGAGTGCGAGAGTCGCGCATGCTGTTCTGATTCGTACCATTGCCGCCCCCGAGGCTTGCATTTTGCTGGTATCGGGTGAGACGGCCGGGCGGACCGAAAGGTTGCACTTACCGCGCCGGACCGCCGACCATGGCACATCCTGGTGGGGAGCGATTGGTGTCCGGTGCGTCCGTACCGGGAGGACGCGACATGGATGAGGCAGCCGCCGTACCGGACGGGCCGCGGTCAGCCGCCGGCCGGAGCCGGGACGGGGCTGACGGCCGGGTCCGGGGCGGAGACACGAGCCGGATCGAGGATGCCCTCACGGACCCGCTGGTGGAGGCCGTACGGGACCTCGACGGCTACGGCGGCCTGGTCTATCTGCGCTCCCGCGACCGGCGCTCGCTCGTGCTCGCGATGGTCACCGGGGTTCCCCGCTCACTGCTCAAGAGCTGGTGGCGAGTGCCGGTGGGCGGTGCCCTGCCGATGGCGGAGGCCTACCGGCGCGACGAGACGCTGTGGCTGCCGGACGAGCGGGCCACCATGGTGCGCTTCCCGCACTTCACCGCCGGGCTGCCCTACTCCTTCGGCTCCGCCTACCAGCCCGTCCGGGCCGGCGGCGAGGCCGTGGGCGTCCTGGTCGTCCTGCGCTCGGCGGCCCGGCCACCGATGGAGGCGGAGGCGGTGGATCTCGCGCTGCGTCCCGCCGAGCGGGTCATGGAGGAGCGCCTCGATCACCTCGCCGCGGGCCGGCCGGGCCCGGACACCGATGTCTGTCCCGTCGAGTACGACGACGAGCCGATCAGCGTCCGGCTGCCCACCTCCGCCGCCCGCCCGGTCCGGGTCGGGCTCATCGACTGGGACCTGGACACCGACCGGTGCGCGGCGGACGACGAGGCCCTCGAACTGCTGGGCATCGACCGGGCGGACTACGGCGGCTCCATCACGGACGTAGAGGCCCGGGTCAGCCCCGACGACCTGCATGAATTGCGGGAGAGCCGATACGACGCCCTGACCGACGGCCGGGTCAGGTCGCGGCACTTCCGGGTGCGGGACGAGTCCCGGGGCGAGGGGCGGACCGGATACCGGCCGGTCGAGCTGTGGGGCCATCTCGTGCACGGCGGCACCGGCTCCGCGCGGATCCTGGTGGGCGCCCTCGTCGACGCGGGTGGCGGACTCACCGCGGCCGAAGCGGCCGAACGGCTGCCCGACGGGCTCTTGTCGCTGGACCATGACGGCCGCCTGACGTATGCAAACCGCCGCTGCGAGGAGCTGCTGGGCTCCGGGCGCGAGGACCTCTTCGGCCGCTGTCCGTGGGAGGTGATCATTTGGCTCCGGGATCCCGCGTACGAGGACCGCTACCGGGCGGCGATGCTGTCGCAGGAGCAGGTGTCCTTCCTCGTCCGGCATCCCGACGGGCATTGGCTGAGCTTCGTGCTGTACCCGGACGTGCACGGGCTGACCGGCCGGGTCTACCCGACCGGGCCGCCGCCCACCGGGGCCGAGCAGGGGCCGGAGGCCGCCACCGCCACCGGGCCCGGCCTCACGGCCGCCGCGCCGCCGCCCGGGCCGGTGGCCGCGGCGCGGGCCGGGGCGCTGTACCACGTGGTGCAGATGGCGAGCGTGCTCACCGAGGCGGTCACCGTGCAGGACGTCTGCCGAGCCGTGTCCGAGCAGCTGCTGCCCGCCTTCGGTGCCCGGGAACTCGCCCTGTACACCGTCCGCGACGGCCGGATGTACCTGCTGTGGGAGTCGGGCTACCCGGAGGGCTTCCTCACCCCGTTCGAAGGCGTCACCCTCGACACCCAGCTGCCCGGCGTCCACGCCCTGACCACGCGGCTCCCGCTGTTCTTCGAATCGCCCGAGGACCTCTCCGTCGCCTATCCGGGCATCACCCTGGACCGCATGAACGCCTGGTCGTTCCTGCCGCTGATCGCCTCCGGCCACTCGGTCGGCTCCTGCATCCTCGGCTGGGACACCCCGCACCGGTTCACCCCCGACGAGCGTTCCGCCCTCACCGCGCTGAGCGGCCTGGCCGCCCAGGCGATGGAGCGGGCGCGGCTCTACGACTCGGAGTCCGCCGTCGCCCGCGGCCTCCAGGAGGGGCTGCTGCCGCACCGGCTGCCCGCCATCGAGGGCCTGCGCACCACCGGCCGCTATCTGCCCGGTACGCAGGGCATGGCGATCGGCGGCGACTGGTACGACGTGATCACGACCGGGCGTGGCGTGGCCCTGGTCATCGGGGACGTCGAGGGGCACAGTGTCGGAGCCGCCGCGGTGATGGGCCAGTTGCGCAGTGCGGTGCACGCCTTCGCCGCGAGCGAGCGGCCGCCGCAGGAGGTCATCACGCACACCAACCGGCTGCTGACCGAGCTGGAGTCGGACGCCTTCGCCACCTGCTGCTACATCGAACTCGACCCTGCCACCGGACGGGCCCTCGCGGTGCGGGCCGGCCATCCCCCGCCGCTGCTGCGCCACCCCGACGGACGGGTCGAGACGCTGGATCTGGCGGGCGGCGTCATGCTGGGCGTGCAGCCCGACTCGGTGTATCCCGTCACGGCGCTCACCCTGGCCCCCGGCAGCGTCCTCGCCCTGTACACCGACGGGTTGGTGGAACGGCCGGGCGACGACATCGAGACGGGCATCGACGCGGTACGGCGCCGCCTGTCCGAGACCCCGGCGGACTCGGTCGAGCACCTCGCCGACCGGTTGGTCGGGACGGCCCGCCGGGCCCGGGAGCGGCCGGACGACGTGGCGCTGCTGCTGACGGCGTACCGGTGATCGCGCGGCTCGGCTCCGGGCATGCCGCCCGGACGCCCGGCCCCTCGGACGAAAGGCCGTGCGAAGCGGCGCGGAGTACGGTGGGCGGCACCGGCGAACGAGGCGGTGGTGACGGTGGAGTGGCGGCGGTACGCCGAGCGGATGGCGCAGCTCGCCCGGGACCTGGTCGCGCAGGATTCGCTCCAGGCGACGCTGGACGCGATCTCGTCATCGGCGGTGAAGGTGATCGAGGGCTGCGACGCCGCCGGGATCCTGACGGTCTCGAAAGGCCGGGCCGTGACCCTTTCCGTGTGCGGTGACATGGTCGCCGAGTCGGACCGGCTGCAGGGCGAGCTCGGCGAGGGTCCGTGCTTCGACGCCGCCCGCCGCGTGGACGGGGAGCGGCTGTTCCGGATCGCCGACATGACCCGGCCGCAGCCGTCCTGGCCGCGGTACAGCCGGGCGGCCCGCGACCTCGGGATCGGCAGCATGACCGGCGTTCTGCTCTACACCCACGAGGAGGATTTCGGCGCGCTGAACCTCTATTCGCGCCGACCCGGGGCGTTCGGCAAGGACATCGAGGCCGCGGGGTGGCTGCTCGCCTCGCACGCCGCCGTCGCCCTGGCCACCGCCCGTACCGTCGACCAGCTCGAACACGCCCTGGACTCCCGGCACGCCATCGGTGAGGCCATGGGGATCCTGATGGAACGCCATCGGATGGACGAGGACGAGGCCTTCGGTGTGCTGCGGCGCATCTCCCAGGACCACGACCTCAAGCTGCGCGACGTGGCCCAGCGGGTCCGGGCCGACCACTCCGACCAGGTCTGAGGGTCCGCTTCGGCCTCACGCGGGTTCGTCGCGCAGGCGGAAGGCGCGCAGGAGGAGCACCGCGATGTCGTCGGTGTGCCGTCCGGTGGGTGTGGTGTGGCGGACGAGCCGGTCGATGAGCCGTTCCAGGTCGTGTCCGTCGGCGGTGTCCAGGTGCCCGGCGAGATCTCTCGTGGTGCGGGTGGCGTGGCTGCCGGGGATCTCGACGAGGCCGTCGGTGTAGAGGGCGAGGGTGGTGCCGGGGAGCAGGGGCACCGTCGTGACCGGGTAGTCGTCGCCGGTGTCGATGCCCAGCAGCGGGCCGGGCTCGACGTCGAGGACGGCGGCGGGGTACCGGGCGTGGCGCAGCAGCGGCGGTACGTGTCCGGTCCGGGCCTTCGTCGAGGCGGACGAGCCGCCGTCACCGGACGAGATCACCAGCGCCTTCTGGGGCGCCTGCCACGGCGGGCACCTGCCCACCGCGCAGTACCTGCACCACCGGGGCGCCGACCCCCACTGGTGCGGCTACGACGGCATGACACCGCTCGGCATCGCCCCCGCCCAGGACGCCGACGACGTCGTGCGGTGGCTGCGCGACCTGGACACGCAGCGGAAGGCCTCCGGCGGGGCGCCTCACAGGCAGTAGCGCACGAGCCATTCGTCCTGGTTGTAGGCGGTGCGCGCCGGGTCGGGCACGCTCGCCGCCCGCTCCTCGACCATGTCCTCCACACGCACCGGCTCCGGCAGTGTCCCGAAGCGGGCCCGGCGGGCGGCACCCTCCGCCTCGCTCCCCTGCTGCGACGTCGCCTCGTCCACGGCGATTCCCCTCTCCGGCTGGTCGGTCCGACCCTTCGGCCCTTGGCGGGCAAAGAGTTGACGTGTGAGAGGGGCGCTTGGTTCCCGCCGCGTCGCTCAGCCGTAGAAGCTGCGCTGCCACCGGTGCCCGGCGAGGGCGGCGAGTTGCTCGTCCGTGAGCGGCCGGCCGGCGCTCAGGGCGGTGTCGCGCTCGACGTTGCGGACGTTGCGCTCCCGGGGATGACGCTCGAGACGGCGGGGTGGCCCAGGACGAGGCGCAACGCCGTCTTGGTCATGTCGTCCGTGTCGATGCCGAGGTCGGCGCTGATCGCCGCGACACGCCGCTCGACCTGGGCGGGACGGTCGTCGCGGAAGTAGCGGTTGCGGAAGTCGCCCTCGGGGAAGGCCGAGCCGGCCGTGAACTGTCCGGTCGGCCCGCTCTCGTCGAGGGCGACGCGCACGATGACGCCGACGCCGTGTTCCGCGCAGGCGGGGAGCAGGTTCTCGGCCGGGGCCTGGTCGAAGATGTTGTAGATGACCTGGACGGTGCCGACCGTGCCGCTGCGCACCAGCCGGACGGCGTTGTCGGGCTCGTGGTCGTTGACCGACACGCCGAAGAGGCGGATCTTGCCCTCGCGCTTCAGGTCCTCGACCGTCTCCAGCCACTCACCGCGGCCGCCCCGTTCGTCGCTCCACACCTGGAACTGCACCACGGTCGAAGTGGTCGAGGCCGCTCGCGCGCAGGGCGGCGTCCAGGCTGTCGCGGACCCGCCGCTGGACTGGAAGGTCTACGGCGACAGCTACCACATCGGCTGACGCCCCGGCCCGGGAAGTGGTCCACCAAGCAGGCACGGAAGTGGACTCCTTCCCGGGCCGCCCGGTTGCCTAGCGTCGCCCCCATGAACGCCACCACCACGCGCGGAGCCCTGCTCGCCGCGCTCGCCTGCGTCCTCGTCGGAGGGTCCTTCACCGCCAACAGCCTCCTGGGCGACTACCCGTACGCCGGCGGCCAGTTCCTGCGCTACGGACTGGCCTGTCTGTTACTGCTCCCGGCGGCCGGGAAGGGCGCCGTCGACCGGCTGCGGGCCGTGACACCCCGCCAGTGGGGCCGTCTCGCCCTGCTCGCGGCGGTCGGCATGGTCGGGTTCAACCTGGCCGTCCTCGCCGCCGAGCGCACGGCGGAACCGGCGGTGCCCGGCGTGTTCGTGGGCTGTGCGCCGGTGGTCGTCGCCGTGCTCGTCCCCCTCCTGGACGGGCGCGGGCCGCAACGGACGGTGCTGTACGGGGCGTTGCTCGTGGCCGTCGGCGCGTTCACGGTCCAGGGCTGGGGGCGTACGGACGGCGCGGGCATCGCCTTCTCGGTCTGCGCCCTGGCCGGGGAGGTCGGGTTCGCCGTGCTCGCGGTCCCCGTGCTGCGGCCGCTCGGGCCCAGGCTGCTGTCGGCCGCGGTGTGCGCCGTCGCCGCACTGGAGTCGGCGGCGATCGGGCTGCTGATCGACGGGGGCGGGTGGCTGCGGCGGCCCGACGGCGTCGAGACGGCCGCCCTGCTGTGGCAGGCGGTGGTGGTCACCGTGGTCGGCTTCGTGTGCTGGTACATGGGCATGCAGCGCATCGGCGCGGAACGCGCCACTCTGTTCTCCGGCCTCATCCCGGTCGCGGCGGCGTGCACCGCACCGCTCGTCGGCACGGGCTCCTACGGACTCCCGCAGGCGGCGGGCAGCGCGCTGGTCGGGCTCGGGGTGGCGCTCGGGTCGGGGGTGCTGAGGCACACGGGAGGCGAGCGCCGTTCACGGGAACGGGCCTTTCGGGGGAACGGACGCCCTGAGTACCGCGGCGTCCGCGTGCCTGGAGGTCCGGAGTGATCCCGCGCGCATCTAATGGACGGCATTGACCTCCCGGCCGACACAGGAGACGACGTCCATGCCGCACAGCCGCAGGGGTGAAGGGGACCGGAAGGACGCGCGCGGAGGTGTGCTGCGGCGGCTGGGCGAGTGGTGCGCACGTCACTTCGTCGTCGTCATCATCGCCTGGCTGGTGGCACTGGTGGCGCTGCAGGTCGTCAGCCGTGAATTCGGAGGGGAGTACTCCGACAACTTCAGCCTGCCCCAGGCGCAGGCCCAGAAGGGGCTGGACGTGCTGAAGGCGCACGATCCCCAGGCCGGCGGCTACAGCAGCCAGATCGTGATGCGCGACGACCAGCAGCCCCTGACCGCGCTGAGCTCCCAGATGTCGACCACGGTCGCCGACCTGGAGAAGCTCCCGCACGTGCTGTCGGCCCAGAACCCGCTGACCGCCCCGGGCACGCCGAGCGGTCAGCAGAACGTGGGACCGCTGTCGGACGACAAGAAGACTGCCTACATCACCGTCCGTTTCAACGTGCAGCCCTCGACACTCGGCGACGACTACCTCAACGGCGTCGACACCGCGGTGCAGCCGTTGCGTTCGGCCGGGGCGCAGGTCGAGTACGGCGGGCCGCTCGGCGAGCTCGCCCGGCCGTCCGCCGACGACCGGGTGAGCGAGCTGATCGGTTTCGGCGTGGCGGTCATCGTGCTGCTGGTCGGGTTCGGGAGCGTGATCGCCGCCGTCGTCCCGCTGCTGAGCGCGCTGATCAGCGTCGTCGGCGGGCTCGCCATCCTCGGGCTGCTGGCGGCGGCCTTCACCTTCGCGACGGTCTCACCGACCCTGGCCACGATGATCGGCCTCGGTGTCGGCATCGACTACGCCCTGTTCATGCTCACCCGGCACCGGCAGAACCTCATCGACGGCATGGACCCGGTGCGGGCCGCGGGTCAGGCAGCGAGCACCAGCGGCCATGCCGTTCTCGTCTCGGGCTGCACGGTGATCATCGCGCTGGCGGGCCTGTCCGCGTCCGGGGTCTCCTTCATCTCCCTGCTCGGTGTCGCCGCCGCCGTCACCGTCGTCTCGGCCGTCGTCGGCGCGCTCACCCTGGTGCCGGCCCTGCTCGGCCTCATCGGCCGGCACATCGACCGCTTCCACGTGCGCACGCCCATCGCCGAGACCGAAGCCGGGGCGGGGGACACGCCGCAGGGCACCTGGCACCGGTACGCGCAGCGGGTGGAGCGCAGACCGCTGTCGTTCCTGTCGGCGGGTGTCGCCGTGGTCGTGGTCCTCGCGATCCCGTTGTTCTCCATCCAGCTCGGGCACATCGGCGACGGCGCCGACCCGACCTCCTTCACCGACCGACGGGCCTTCGACCTGATGGCCGATGCCTTCGGGCCCGGCTCGAACGGCCCGCTCACGGTCGTCATCGACCAGACGAACGTGCCTCAGTCGCAGCGCTCCGACTTGGCTTCGAAGGCCCAGCAGTCGGTCGACAAGGTCCAAGGGGCCGCCGTCGTCACTCCTCTGACGCCAACGCAGGACGGCGACCTCCTGATCGGCACGGTCTACTCGACCGTGTCCCCGCAGAACGCCACGACCACGGACCTGACCAACCGTCTCGTCGACGACACGCTGCCGGACGTGGTCCGGGGCACGGACGCCAAAGGGTACGTCACCGGTACGACGGCGACACAGGTCGACTTCCGTGACATCGTCGCCTCCCAGCTGCCCGTGATCATCGCCGTCGTGGTGGGTCTGGCGTTCCTGATCATCCTGGCCGTGTTCCGGGGGGTGCTCGTCGCCGTCAAGGCGGCCGTCCTGAACGTGCTCTCGATCGCCGCGTCGTACGGCGTGGTCGTCGCGGTCTTCCAATGGGGCTGGGGCGGTCCCGCTCTCGGGGTCCACGGCAAGGTGCCCATCGAGAGCTACGTGCCGATGATGATGTTCGCCATCGTCTTCGGCCTCAGCATGGACTACGAGATCTTCCTGCTGTCGCGTGTCCACGAGGCCTGGCTCCGCACCGGGGACGCCAAGGGGTCGGTCGCGCACGCCCTGGAGATCACGGCCCGCGTCATCACCTGTGCCGCCCTGATCATGGTGAGCGTGTTCGCGGCGTTCCTCCTCAGCAACAACATCGTGGTCAAGATGCTGGGGCTGGGGCTGGCCGTCAGCGTGCTCATCGACGCGACCGTCGTGCGGCTGCTCATGGTGCCGGCCGTGATGACGCTGCTCGGGCGGCACGCCTGGTGGATGCCGCGGTGGCTGGACCGGGTGCTGCCGCACATCGACGCCGAGGGGTCGAAGGCCGAGGCGCGCCCCGCTTCCTGACGGGGCCGGAGGTCAGCGGAGCACCAGGTGGACGAGGGCGACGGTGCCGACCGACACGATCAGCGTGCGCAGCACGGCCGGGCTGAAACGGCGTCCCGTTCTGGCTCCGACGAGGCCGCCGAGCGCTGATCCGGCGGCGATGAGCAGGACGGCCGTCCAGTCGAAGTGGGCGAAGAACAGGAACAGCACGGCGGCGACGGTGTTGACGACGGCGGCGAGCACGTTCTTCACTGCGTTGAGCCGCTGCAGCGTCTCGTCGAGCAGCATGCCCATCAGGGAGACGTAGATGATGCCCTGCGCGGCGGAGAAGTAGCCGCCGTAGACGCTGGCCAGCGTCAGCCCGGTGAACAGCAGGGGTCCGCCGTCGCGGCGCACGGGGCTGCTCCCCGTCTCGCGACGGCGGCGCACCCTCTTCGCGATCCAGGGCTGGCACGCGACCAGGACGAGGGCGAGGCCCACCAGGACCGGCACGATCCGTTCGAACGCCGACGCGGGCAGCGTCAGCAGCAGCACGGCGCCCGCGAGGCCTCCCAGCACGGCGCCGATGCCGAGCAGCAGGACGCGCCGCCGCTGGCCGCGCAGTTCCTCGCGGTAGCCGACGGCCGCGGTGATGGAACCGGGGACCAGGCCCAGGCCGTTGGACACCGTGGCCGTGACCGGGGGCATGCCGGTGGCGAGCAGGACCGGAAAGGTGATCAGCGTACCCGAGCCGACGACGGCGTTGACGGCCCCGGCGCCCGCGCCGGCGGCGAACACGGCGGCCATCTCCCACGGCGTCACGCCGTCCCTCCGCCGCGTGCGCCGTTCCAGGTGAGGTTCATGGGGCCACGCTAGAGGGTGGGTGGGTCGGCGGCGGTCGAAGGGTGCCGGTGTGCGCCCCTGGCCGGACACGCGGAACGGCGGCGGGATCCGGTGGGATCCCGCCGCCGTCACCGCCTCACGCCGGGGCGTGATGTCCAGTCGCCTCACATGTGGCTGCGCCTCACCCGGCGGAGGACGACGAAGCCCGCGATGACCAGCACGGCACCCGCCGCGGCCGGCCAGAGCTGGGCGCCGGTGTCGGCCAGGCCGCCCTGGCCGACCGCCTGCGGCTCCGTCCGGGACGGGACCGACGGGGTCGGGGCGGCACTGGTCGCCTGGCCGACGGCCTGGGAGTCACCGAGGCCGTCGGCGTCCTCGTCGTCGCCGTCCTTCGAACCGCCGCCCTGCTCGGCGGCGTTGCCGCCGTCGGCGGAGGCCGTCGCCTTCACCTCAGGCTGGGCGCCACCGGGAGCCGTGGACGCGTCGCCGGGCTCCGGCTCGGGGTCCGGCTCGTCCGCCGGGGGCTTCGCGGCCCCGCCCTTGCCGTCGTCACCGTCGTCGCCCTGGTCACCGGGCTTGCCGCCGCCGTTCCCGTTCTGCGGGGCGTCGGGGGTCCTGGTCGGCTCCTCCTGCGGGGCCGCCGGCGCCTTCGTCGGTTCCTCCTGAGGAGCCTCGGGGGTCTTGGTCGGCTCCTCCTGGGGGGCCTCCGGCTTCTTGGTCGGCTCCTCCTGGGGCTCCTCGCCCGGTGCCGGGTCCTGTCCGCCGTCCGCTCCCGCTCCGCACTTACGGCCGTCGTTGATGCAGTCGACCATCTCACCCATCAGATCCTCGTCGAAGATGTTGATGAAGTCGCCGTGGTCCGTGACCGGCTTGTGCAGCTGCTCCGGGAAGGAGTCGACCGCGAAGAGAGGTGTCGTACGGCCGC
Source organism: Streptomyces sp. AK010 (assembly GCF_014207295.1). Taxonomy (NCBI): domain Bacteria; kingdom Bacillati; phylum Actinomycetota; class Actinomycetes; order Kitasatosporales; family Streptomycetaceae; genus Streptomyces; species Streptomyces sp. AK010. The sequence continues at coordinate 11,053 of NZ_JACHCX010000031.1, read as the reverse complement.
CGTCCTGTAGGCTCGGCGCGTCGATGTCGTAGACGATGCGCTGGACGAGCTGCGGGATGGGGCGGAAGCCGGACGGGCAGTTGCCGGCGGCGTCCGCGAACGCCACGTGGGTGCGGTGGTTGGCGCTGTCGATGTTGCGGCCGTCCCAGCAGCTCTGGAACCTGAAGGTCCGTACGACGTCGCTGCCCTGCGGGCACAGCGGGTACTTGTCCTTCAGCTGCCGGTCCTCGAAACCGGTGCAGCTCCACGAGGCGTTGGCGTTGGCGGGGCCGTTCACGAAGGACTTGGCGTCGCCGGTGATGATGCGCAGCAGCCGCGGCATGGCCGTGACCTTCTCGCGCGGGTTGCCGAGGAACGTCAGCGTGACCTGCTTCGGCGTGACGATCTCGCCGGCGTTGCCCTCGATGCCGCCGCCCGGCTTCTGGGCGTCCTGCTCCTGGGCACCGTTCTGCAGGCGCACGACGGGCCAGTAGTAGGACGACTTGTCGCCCTGGTCGGCGCAGCTGGTCTCGGCCTTCGCGAGGTCCTGGTCGCTGGCGAAGGCGTTGTTGGACTGGTTGCCGACGTAGTCGTGGAAGTGGTGGGCGCCGTTGGTCACGCCCGGGGCGGCGATGATGTTGTCGGAGTTGAACAGGCCGTTCTCGTTCACACCGCAACTCGTGGCGAAGGAACCGCCGGACACAGCGCCCTTGTCGTTCGCGTTGGGCTGGACGCTCTTGATGTCCGCGAAGTCGGCGGCGACGGGGCCGTTGCCCGCCTGCCCGCCGTTGGCGCCCTGGCCCTGGCCGGCCTGGCCCTGCTCCTCGGCGGGCTGTTCGTCACCGCCGTCCTGGCCTTCGCCCTGCGCGGGTGCCTCGTTGCCGTCCTCGACGGTGCAGGCGGCGAGGGCCTCGAGTCCTTCGGGGCGGTCCCCGACGCGGTCGATGGCGATCGCGATGCGCTCGAGGGTCGCGGCCCGCTTCTCCTTCAACGGGTTCACGACCGCGTTGTCGGCGAAGCCGGGGTCCTGCTGCACCTGCTGGGCGGATTCGCTCAGCCGCTGATAGGCCTTGGCTATCTGCTCGTCGAGGAGGGCGAGTTCCTTGTCGACCTCCCCTCGCGCCTGTTCGGGGACCGAGGTCAGCTTGCTGCCGACGTCCGGGCAGTCGATCGTCGCGCCCGCGGTCCGAACCCCCGTGCCGGACCGCGTCTCGGCGGAGTCGCCGCCCGAACCTCCGTCCGTGGCGGAGGCGTAGACGTTCGCGGCCATCAGGCCGCCTCCGCCCAGGATCAGTGCGAATGCGGCGAAGGTCGCGCGTCGTGGGCCGGTAGGGCGTCTTCGCGTATTGCGTCCCAAGGGTGCTCTCCTGCGCTTGTGGCGTGCCGGGCATGAAAATCCCCTCGCCCCATACGTACGGGAGCACCGGTGTGTTCACTCGGCTCGAAAACTTTCGGAGAACTCTCATGAATCCCGCACCGGCCCGGGCCCCGCCGGGCGGTGCCGCCCGGCGGGGAGGCGCAGGTCAGCGGAAGTTCACGTCACTGCACAGGAAGTAGGTCTGGTCCATGTGCGAGGCCTGCCAGATCGTGTAGACGACGTGCCGGCCGCTGAGTCCCGAAGTACTCACGGGGATCTCGTAGTTCTGGCTGGGCGCGTACCTGCCGGTGCGCTTGACGAGCTGGAGGTCGTTCCAGGTCAGCGGCCGGGTGGTGGGGTCGAAGCCCTGCCGGGTGACGTAGACCAGGAAGTAGTCGGCGCCGTGGCTGGCCTGGTCCTGGAGCTTCACCGTGAAGTCGCCGGTGATGTCCGTGGTCTTCCAGGCGCCGACCGCGTCGAGGGAGTTGTACCGGCCGCCCTCGGTCCGGCCGCCGCTGCACAGCTGGCCGTCGGGAACGGCTGCGGGGAAGTTGCCGCCGGAGCCGTTGCGGTACAGGCCGTTCCAGTTCCACATGGCGTTGGGGTTGTCCTGCCACGCCTGCCAGCACATGGGGTCGAGCCGGGCCGTCTCGGGGTTCTGGAAGTCACTCCCCCAGCGCAGCCAGCAGCCGTAGTTGCGGGAAGCCGGGTCGACGACCGAGCCGTGGGCGACGGCGGTGCCGCTCCAGGGGATCAGGCTGAGCAGTGCGGCGACCAGGACGCTCAGGGCGAGTGCCGGTCGGGACCTGAGATGGGGGGATTTCTGCCATGACCATGACACTTCATGATCTCTCTCTTTCAGGTGTGGGGGTGTCATGCGCTTCAGTCGCGCTGTCGATCATGTTTCGATGTGGGAGCGCTCCCACCCACTCAGGCTGCACCCGCTGACACGAGTCGGCAATGTTCGAATCGCACCACTTCCGTATCGGTCAGAGCCGGTCGGGTTCCTTCGTGGCGCGCCCGAGGTGGGTGGCCTCGCCCGGCTCGGGGACGTCGATCTCCTCGAAGCCCATCCGGTCGTAGAAGGCCCTGGCCCGGGTGTTGGCGGTCGCCATGGAGAGGTGGACGGCCTGCACGCCCCTGTCCTGGAGGGCCCCCAGGAGCGTTTGCATCAGGCGGCGTCCGTGACCGCGGCCCTGCCAGCCGGGAAGCAGGTCGATGTGCAGATGCGCGGGATGGGCCGCCAGTTCGGGCAGCACCATCCGTTCGGGGTGGTGCAGCAGCCCCGCCATCACCTCGTCCGGGGTGCGCGGCGGCCGGGGAGGCTCCGGGTAGCGGTCGGCGACCATGGGCAGCCATGTCGCACGGAAGGCCTCGGCGAAGCGCGGGGTGTCGGCCGCGCCGAGGATGTAGCCGACCGCCCGCCCGTGCCCGTCGTCCAGCACGAAGGCCGGCTCCGGCTCCAGATGTACGTACGGCGCGGCGAAGGTCACCGGGAAGATGCCCGGGTCCGCGTAGTGGGGGCGGCTGTCCTCGCCGTGGTGCGCGGTGCGGATGCAGACGTCGTCGAGGGCGGGACGGTCTTCGGGGCGGTACGGACGGATGGCGGGCGATGTGGTCATGGCTGCATCGTGCCGGGCGTGGGAGCGCTCCCTCAACCTCTTTCGGAGCAGCGGAGGACTCCGGCTCGAACGAGCGCGGCTTAAGGGCCCGGCCTGGGGTTACCCGTCTCACATGATGAAGCTGCATATTCCGGGACGTAAAGAGCACGACGAGGCCGAGGCCCCACCTCCGCAGAGCCCGGACACCGGGCCCGAGGCGGACCGCAGGGAGTCTCCCGAGGCGGTTCACCGGGAGTCTCCCCAGGCTGAACGCCATGACGCCCCCACCCCCGCTTCCGAGGAGCCCGGACCGGGCCCCGAGGTGGAGCGTGCGGCGCCGGACTCGCTGGCCGAGATGCCCCGGAAGTCGTGGGGCGCGGTACTGAAGGGCAGCCTGCGGGAGTTCAAGGACGACGAACTGACCGACCGGGCGGCCGCGCTGACGTACTACGGCGTGCTCGCGATGTTCCCGGCGCTGCTGGTGCTGGTGTCGATGCTGGGCCTCACCGGCGGGTCGACCACGGACAAGGTCACCGAGAACGTCCGCGAGCTCGTGCCCGGCTCGGCGGGTGACATCATCACCCGGGCCGTCGACCAGTTGCAGGGCAACGCCGGCATCGGCTCGCTGATGGCGATCGTCGGTCTGGTGCTGGCCGTGTGGTCGGCGTCCGGCTATGTCGGGGCGTTCATCCGCTCCGCCAACGCCGTGTACGACATGCCGGAGGGCCGGCCGGTGTGGAAGCTGCTGCCGATGAGGGTGGGCGTCACGGTCGTGCTGCTGGTGATGGCCGTCATCAGCGCGCTGATCGTGGTGTTCTCGGGCGGGCTGGCGCAGCAGGCCGGGGACGCCCTGGGGATCGGCGACACCGCGTTGACGGTGTGGTCGATCGCCAAGTGGCCCGTCCTGGTCCTGTTGGTCGTGAGCATGATCGCGATCCTGTACTGGGCGGCGCCGAACGCCAAGGTGAAGGGGTTCCGCTGGATCACTCCGGGCAGTTTCCTGGCCCTGCTGATCTGGATGGCCGCCTCCGCCGGCTTCGCGGTCTACGTGGCCAACTTCGCCTCGTACAACAAGACCTACGGCACCATGGCCGGTGTCATCGTCTTCCTCATCTGGCTGTGGATCACCAATCTGGCGATCCTGCTGGGTCTGGAGTTCGACGCGGAGACGGTGCGGCAGCGGGCCATCGCCGGTGGGCATCCGCCCGAGGCCGAGCCGTACACCCAGCCGCGTGACACCCGGGCGTGGGACGAGCAGGACCGGCGCCGGCTGGAAGAGACCTGACCCGGTCGGCCGGGTCAGCCCATGAGCCCGGCGGCGACCGTCGCGCCCAGGTCCCAACACCGTTCGAGGTCGCCCTTGTCCGGCTCGCCGGTCACGGTGACGGCCTCGGCGGTGCGGCGCCAGCCGAGGCCCGTGGTGACCGACTCGATTCCGCGCACCGCGCCGGTGACGTCGTTGCCGCCGTGCACCCAGTAGCCGAAGGGGCGTCCGCGCGTGGCGTCCAGGCACGGGTAGTAGACCTGGTCGAAGAAGTGCTTCAGGGCGCCGGACATGTAGCCGAGGTTCGCGGGAGTGCCGAGGAGGAAGCCGTCGGCGGCGAGGACGTCGGAGGCGGTGGCGGACAGCGCGGGCACGCGGACCACCCGGACGCCCTCGATGTCGGGGTCCGTCGCCCCGGAGACGACGGCTTCGAACATCGCCTGGCAGTTCGGCGAGGGCGTGTGATGGACGATCAGCAAGGTGGCCACGGCACCCGACCTTGCCGTCCGGACACCCGTCACGCAAGCCCGGGCTCCGTCACCGCGTGTGGTGACGGAGCCGAGTACGCCGGCTCCGCCGAACAGGCCGCCGCCCTTGCCGAAGCGCTGGCCCTTCTCGGTCGTCTCGGCCTGGGCGAGCGGCATCTCGCCGCGTACCGGGTCGGTCAGTTGCTCGGTGGCCCGTTGCACCAGCTCGCCCACCGGCTCGTCCCCGGCCGCCCGCCGCTCCCCGAGCGGGGAGCGGCGGGGCCCGTGCGGTGCGTGTCCGTCATGGCGATCACCTCCCGTTCCGCAGTTCGGGGCCGGGTACCAGCGACAGCGGAAAAGACACCTGGTGAGACAAGTTGCGATGACGATGAGTGAGCGGCGCAAGATCAGGTACCCGTCCTTCGCTCACGTTCGAGAGAGGGAGGCATCGCCTTGTCGCAGGTAGAGGAATCCATCGAGGTCCGCGTGCCGGTGCACACCGCGTACAACCAGTGGACGCAGTTCGAGTCCTTCCCCCAGTTCATGGACGGTGTCGAGCGCATCGAGCAGCGCACCGACACCCTCACGCACTGGGTGACGAAGGTCGGCGGCCAGGCGCGGGAGTTCGACGCGGAGATCACCGAGCAGGTCCCGGACGAGCGCGTCGCCTGGACCACCGTGGGCGGCGAGGCGCGGCAGGCCGGTGTGGTGACGTTCCATCGGATCAAGGACGACACGACCAAGGTCATGCTGCAGATGGACTTCGACCCCAGTGGTGTGGCCGAGACCGTCGGCGACAAGCTCGGGTTCGTGAAGCGGCAGGTCTCCGGTGATCTGGCACGGTTCAAGGAGTTCATGGAGGCCCGCGCAGCGGAGACGGGCGCCTGGCGCGGCAAGGTCTGACCAGGTGTGAGGAGGCCGCCACCCCGGCATGGGGTGGCGGCCTCCCGCTGTGCCCGCCCGCTATGCCACGGGGGCGGCGATGCCGCTGCGGAGGAGCTGCCGGGCCTGCCCGCTCAGGTCGCCCAGGCGCAGGGCGAGCCGTGCCGCGGCGTCGTAGAGGGTGTGGACGGCGCCGAGGCGCTCCAGGCGGGGGGCCAGGGCCGACAGGGCGATGGCCAGGGCGACGCCCGCCCAGGCGACGGGGCCGAGCGGGGTGCAGCCGAAGAAGTGGCTGACGCCGGGGGTCTGGACGAGGGCGGCGAGGACCGCGGCGGAGCCGAGGGCCGTGACCCACACCAGGGTGCTGTGGCGCCGTCCGGACAGGGTCTGGACGAGCTGGGCGCCGACCACGCCGCACAGGGCCATGGTGGTGGACCGGCGTTCGGTGCCGGGGGTGAGGCGCCCGATGAGGTACGCCGCGACCGCGCCGAAGCAGGTGGTGATGCCGCGGCGGCGGATGGAACGCAGCAGGGGCGCGCCCAGGACGTCGAGGCCCATCGGGCCGTTCGCGGCGTGCTCGGCGGTCGAGGGGTCGCTGCTCGGCGTGACGGCCACGGCCATGGCCGGGAACATGTCGGTGAGCAGGTTGACCAGCAGCAGCTGACGGGTCGACAGGGGTGAGGCGCCGGCGAGCAGGGTGCCGAGGACGCTGAAGCCGACCTCGCCTGCGTTGCCGCCGATGAGGATGCTCACCGCGTCGGCGACGCTGCGCCACAGGGCACGGCCCTCGGCGACCGCGTCCACCAGGACCGACAGGTCGCCGGTGGTGAGCACGAGGTCGGCTGCGTTGCGGGCGGCTGCGGAGCCGCGGGACTCCACGCCGACCCCTACGTCGGCGGCGCGGATGGCGGCGGCGTCGTTGGCACCGTCGCCGGCCATCGCCACGACCCGCCCGGCCTGTTGCAGGGCCTCGACGACGTGCAGCTTCTGCTCGGGGGCGACCCGGACGATGACACCCGCTCCGCGCAGGACCCGGACGCGTTCGCGGCGTTCCATGGCGACGAGTTCGTCGCCGGTCACCGCCTCGGTCTCCTCCGGCCAGCCCAGTTGCAGGGCGATGGCGCGGGCGGTCTCCGGGTGATCGCCGGTGAGCATGACGGGCAGGATGCCGGAGCGGCGCAGTTCCGCGAGCAGGGCGTGCGAGGTGTCGCGCGGCACGTCGGCGAGGGCGACGAAGCCGCTGAACTCCAGGTCCGCGAGCGGCAGGTCGAGTTCGGCCCCGGCGTCGTCGGCCCGGCAGGCGCGGCGGGCGACGGCGAGGACGCGCAGTCCCTGCCCGGCCAGCTCGTGGGCGGTGTCCCAGGCGTGGCCGGGAAGGTCGCGGCAGGCGGGCAGGATCGTCTCGGGGGCGCCCTTGACGACGAGGAGTTCACCCATGTCCGGGTCGCCGTCCCGGCCGACTGCGGCGGCGTAGCCGCGGCGGGTCTCGAAGGGCAGTTCGCCGGTGGGGGCCCAGCCCTGGTCGGGCGGGGCGACGTCGAGGACGGCCTCGTCGGTGGCGTGCGCGACTTTGCGGCCCTGCCCCGTCTCCTCCTGCGGGCAGGCGCGCGCGGCCAGCCGCACGATCGGGTCGGCCTGCTCATCGTCCGTGGCGAGGACGGTGCCGTCGGCGGTGGCGGCGCGGACCAGGCGCAGCTTGTTCTCGGTGAGGGTGCCGGTCTTGTCGAAGCAGACGGTGTCGACCCGGCCCAGCGCCTCCAGGGTGCGCGGGGTGCGGACCAGGACGCCGCGGCGGGACAGCCGGCGGGCCGCCGCCATCTGCGCGACGGTGGCGACGAGCGGCAGCCCCTCGGGGACGGCGGCGACGGCGACCGCGACACCACCGCTGACGGCGCGCCGGACGGGGCTGCCGCGCAGCAGGGACAGCCCGGTCACGGCCGCGCCGCCGGTGAAGGTGACCGGCAGGGCCTTGCGGGTGAGTTCCTGGAGCCGGGCCTGGACGCCGGCGGGGGGCGGGGTGCGGGCGGCGAGGGTGACGGCCCGGCCCGCCTCGGTCTGGTCGCCGGTGTCCACGACGAGGGCGGTGGCCCGTCCGGCCACGACGGTGGTGCCCTCGAAGACCATGCAGGTGCGCTGGGCCACCGGCAGGCCGGGGGTGGCGTCGACGGATTTGGTCACCGGCAGGGACTCGCCGGTGAGCGCCGACTCGTCGACCTCCAGGCCGTCGACGTCCAGCAGCCGGGCGTCGGCGGGGACGACGTCGCCGGCGCCGAGGCTGATCTCGTCCCCGGGGCGCAGCCGGGCGGCGTCGACGGTGACCGTGCGGGCGGGGCCGTTCTGCTTGCGGGCCTTGGGCTGCTGCCGGGCGGCGAGCCGGGCCAGGGCCTGTTCGGCGCGCAGCCGCTGGAGTCCGCCGGTCACCGCGTTGAGGTCCATGGCGCCGACGACGAGCAGCGCGTCGACGACCGAACCGAGCAGGGCGGAGGCGACGGCTCCGGTGGCGAGGACGGGCGTGAGCGGGTCGTCGAGTTCGCGGCGCACGGCACCGGCCGCCTGCCACGTCCAGCGGGCGGGGGCGACGGCCGGGTGCCGGGTCAGGCGGGCGGCCTGCTGCTTGGAGCGGTCGGCGAGCAGGGCGAGTCCGCGGGGCTCGCCGTCGCGGTCGGCGCGCCCGAGCCGGTCGCGGGCCTCGTGGGGTTCCAGGGCGTGCCAGGGGATGTGCAGCCGGGGTGGCGGCGGGGTCGCCCGGGCCACCTGGACGGCTTCGAGCCAGCCGGTGAGCAGGGCGCCCGCGGCGGCGATGTTGACGGGCGCGTGCCGGGTGAGGGGCCACAGGAGGTGACGGCCCGGGGGCTGCCCGCCGCGGGCGACGAGGAGACCGGAGAGGGCCGCGCCGGCGCGGGCCAGGGTCTGCGAGCGGCGTCCGACGCGCCGGGCCGCGGGAATCGCCGTGAGCAGCCGCCACACGTCGGCGAGGCCGCCCGGTGCCAGCACGTCGACGCCCCAGGAGAGGGCCGCACGCCCGTCGGCGAGGGCGATGGCCACGTCACCGGCGGGCAGCCCGGCCGCGACGTGCCCGTCGCCGGACTCGTTCAGGCGGGCGACGGTCACGACGACGTGCCCCTCGTCCTGGAGGGCCCGTACGACCTCTCCGAACGGCTTGGCGCTCGGGGCGATCTCGTCGGCGAGGCGGGTGATGTCCTTCAGGTCGGAGCCGCCCGCGATCACGACGTGCAGTCCGGCCCTGCGAGCGGCGTCCAGCACGGCTTCGGCGAAGGGGTGGACCGGGTCGTCGGGCAGGCCCTCGTCGGTGTCGTCGGGCCGCAGGCTGCGCAGGGCGTCGGCGTGCAGGACCAGGGCGTCGGCGATCTCCAGTTGCCGCAGGCGCTCCCCGTTGCGCAGGAGGATCCCGGCGTGGGCGAGGTAGGTGCCGAGGGTCGCGCCGAAGGCGGCGGGGCCGTACCGGGCCGCCTTCGGGGATCCGGCGAGGACCGCTTCGGCCGCGTCCCTCGCGTGGTGCGTGACGAGGAGGGTGGCGGCGGCGCCGGCGATGCTGCCGGTGCTGGCGTGGGAGGCGTACTCCGCGGCGGGGGTCACCTTGAGTGGCGGCCGGGTGTTCACGGGGCAGGGCAGGCTGGTGCGCCGGTGGTGGCAGACGTCGTCGTGCAGCGTCTCGAAGGCCGCGGCCCTGGCCACGGCTTCGGTGAGCTGGTTGCCGCGCAGGATGCCGTCGAGCACGAGGGCGAGCGGGGTCTGGCCGATGCCGTGGGCGGCGGCGTTGGCCGCGGCGAGGACGAGTTCCATGCCGGACGCGCCGAACCGCTGCCGGAGCAGGGCCCGGAAGCGGGGGTTCTCGCGCAGCAGCGTGACGGTGGCGGTGATGATCCGCGAGGAGGGCGGCAGCCGCAGGGACCGGCCGGCCAGGGCACCGGCCGTTCCCGCGGCGTCCATCAGGATCGCCGCCGCGGTGACGCGCACCTCGGTGGGGTCCCCGGGGTGGCTGGTGTCGCGGGCGGTGGGGTCGGCTCCCTCGGCCAGGCCGAAACGGGTGGCGAGCTCGGTGGCCCGCTCGGTGACGCGGTCGGTGACGGCGTCCTCGGCCATGGTGACCACCAGGCGGGACAGTCCGCCGTCCCAGTACGCCGTGAGCACGTCCGGGTGCTCGACCAGTTCCTCGGCGACCTGGCGGGCGAGGGCCCCGACCTCGCCGTCGGGGTGCCGCAGCGCGAGGTGGAGGCGCTGCCCGGCCTTCCAGTGCTCTCCGCCGGTCAGGGCGTTGCGCGCGACGTTGCGGACGCGGCGCGTGGTGTCGTAGGCGGACGTCACCGACCGGGCGGCGCTGCGGGCGGCGCCTGCGGCCGCCCCGGCCACGGCACCGGCGAGCGGGGTGACGTCGAAGAGTGCGAGCATGTGCTGTCGTCCTGACTCAGCCAGTGGGGTGGCTGTCGCGTGCGTGCCCGTGGGGCTGCTCCTCGCCGTGGTGGGCGGTGGCCTCGGCGACCTGCTTCAGCGCGGAGGCGGTGGCGGTGTCGCCGACCTTGGCGGGCTGTTCGTGGACGTGCTGTTCCGACTGCTCGCGGCGGTGGTGGGAGGGGTTGAGTCTGCCGCCCGGGCCGTGCGCGGAGGTGTCCTCGTCGTCGCGGCCCGTCCGGGCGGGGCGGTCGGCCCCGGCCCCGGCCCCGGCCCCGGCCCCGGCCCCGGCCCCGGCCCCGGCGGAGTGTGTGCCGCCGTTCGGTGACGCGCCGTCGGGCCCCTGTCCGGGGCGCGGCCGGGTCAGCCAGGCCACGGCCGCGCCGGTCACCGCCACCGGCCACTCCACGACTCCGGCCACGCCGAGCACCCCTGCGCCGGCGTAGACGGCCATCCGGCGGCCGCGCGGCGAGACCGCGCCGATCCTGTCCAGCGCGTCCGTGGCCACCTTGCCCACCTGCTCCGCACCCGGCAGGTGCCGCAGGCCCGAGGCAACGGCCCGCAACGGCTGCGGAAGTCCGGACGAGCGTGATGTCTCCTGGTTCATACCGACCTCCACAAGCGCGTCGTCCAGCGGCGTCATCCGGTTTCCCACACCTTTGCCCCATATTCCGTCTTTGCGGGGTTATGCGCTTGTCTTGTTCGGCCGGGGTGTCGGAGGACCGTCCGGCCGTCGTGGACTCCGCCCGTGCAGCGCCTGGATCGGCCGGGCGGTCCGGCCCGTACCGGCCTCGCGAGGGCGCGCCGGTGGCGCCACCCGGAGAACTCCCCGCGGCCCGGATCACCGACAGCCCGTTCACCCTCGGCGTCGCCTCCGGGGACCCGCTGTCCGACGCGGTGCTGCTGTGGCCCCGGCTCGCGCCCCAGCCGTTCGCGGAGGACGGCGGCCTCGGCCAGGAGCGGGTCGCCGTCTCCTGGGAAGTGGCCCTGGACTAGTGGCAAGGCCGTGAAGTTATGGCTCGGGCGGGGTTGTCCAGGGGGCCGTAGGCAGCGGTTTCGCCGGACATGAGGAGCGGAGCCCCGGTAGAACTGG